>NZ_NADT01000037.1:0-11105 GCF_003264205.1 Bacillus sp. SRB_8
ATGAAGGAGCAAATCTTTGTCCGACACAAGGATTACCTAAAAAACAACGTGATGTATTATTCATGTGTCAGGAGATGTTATCTGAAATCGCAAGAATCGGAGGTGGTTTAGGATTCCGGCTCATATTTTGTACACAATATCCAACCTCTGATACATTGCCAAGACAAATTAAACAAAATGCTGATGCAAAGCTAGGTTTTCGATTACCAACAGCGGTTGCTTCCCAAGTCGCTTTGGATGAACCAGGACTGGAGGATCTGCCATCCCTGCCAGGAAGAGCATTATTCAAGACTGATCGCACAGAAGAAATCCAGGTACCTTATTTAAAGGATACAGACATGTGGAAGTTACTGAAGCAATACAAGGTGGTGAAACAGCATGAGGCATCAAACACTCAAACAGAAAGCGAGACAAATCGAGATTTTATCCACTTTGAGTAAGTTAGATTTTGCAACTAGGAGGCAATTACAAGCTATTCATGCTCTAGGTAGTATTCGAAATGCAAATCGTGTACTAAAGGATCTACATTCATATTGTCACATTACAATAGTGGCTCGTGAACACGTATATTATTTAAACAAAAAGGGACGGGATTTATTAGGCGTTACAAAAGAAGTGAAGAAAAGTAGTCAATTACAGCACATATTAATGCGAAATGAAAGCTGGATGTGGCTTGGGTTTCCAGAATGGAAAACAGAAAGACCTATAGAGTTTTCAATTAATGGTCAACGGTATCAGATTATTCCTGATGCAACGTATTTTGAAGGTAATGTCCCCCATTTCGTTGAAATAGATCGTATGCAACATATGAAGGCAAACGAACATAAAATACAGTTATATGGCCATATAACAGATATCTACAAAAGACAGAATGCTATTGTTCCAGTAATTATCTTTTTCACATTATCAGACTATCGGCAATCCAAATTAGAACAATATGCTGTAAAACAAAATGTGTTTATGAGAACTTTTATAATGCACGATATATTTTAAACTACATCCAAAAGTCATCTTGGTGGATTTCTTTATGAGTCATTCTCTTCAGCGCTTTAATAATCTTTTGTCCATTCTTAAATGAAGGATAAAAAGTATTTGCTCGACACAATTTACTAATCGTTCCTTCACTCACACCGGAGTTTTGAGCTAAATCTACTTGTTTAATATCATGATTGTCTAAAAATTTACCTAAATTAGATCTAGGCTTTTTAAACCAAGACATGCGTTTCACCTCAATTATTTGATTTTATTAAAAGCATGTCCAAATCTTTAGTTTTCTAAACTTTAGATAAGTGAATAATTTTGTTGGATACGGCATATAGTTTAAAAGAGAACGGGATAAAAAAATATGTAATAATTTTGAGGAATCTAGCATTCATATAAGTAGCTACAAGTTGCTGATACACTATTCTAATGGCAACTTGTTGCAAAGGGTATTCCTATAAAATTAAAAGCTTGAACCTATTGATACACAAGGGTTTAGGCTTTTTTAAATTTATGGAGCAATGAAAACAAGTTTAATAAATTAAGAGATATCATATTGTTGAGTCGTCGAATATTGAAGAATTAAATTAATAATTTCACGTACCATAATGATAATAAAAAAATATATTCTAAATGGTTGTATGACACGAAACAAAAGGTTTATAATAAGAACAAACGTTCTGTTCTTGGAGGCTAAAACGATGTTTGATTATTCAAAGTGCATGAATCGAATGATTCTTTGCATAGACCTTTGTTCTTTTTTTGCCAGTTGTGCGTGTGTCATGAGGGGATTAGATCCATTAAAAGTAAAATTAGCTGTTGTTGGTGACGTAAATAGAAAAGGATCTATTGTGCTGGCTGCCACTCCTGAATTGAAAAAAATGGGCATTTCTACAGCAACAAGGTTATACGAAATTCCAAAAGATCCAAACATAATTATTGTGAATGCAACAATGAGAAGATTCGTTGAAATTTCAAATCAAATTACGGAAATTTATACAAAATATGTAGCGCTTGAAGATCTACACGTTTACTCAATTGATGAGTGCTTTCTAGACATGCAACAAACAGCTCACCTTTTCGGGCGTGATCCGATTGTAATTGCTAAAAGAATTCAAAAAGAGATATTTGATACAACTGGTGTAACTGCATCCATTGGAATTGCACCTAACCTATTTCTCTCAAAGGTTGCTCTAGATGTGGAAAGTAAACATTCAAACTCTAGGATTGCCATGTGGACATACGAAGATGTTTCAAAGAAATTATGGGAAATCAAACCTCTTCAAAAAGTATGGGGAATTGGTACGGCGACTCAGGAAGCCTTACACAGTATGGGACTATATTCCTTAAAGGATGTTGCAAAAACACCTAAAGAGCATCTAATAAAGCGATTTGGCAAAGTAAAAGGTGAAGAGTTATATCGCTTCTCATATGGTATTGATGAGAGCCGGATTGCAAATAAATACATTCCTAAAAGTACCTCTATAACAAAAGGACAAATCTTGTTAGAGGATTGTTTTAGCCCCAAAAAATTAAAAATGCTTCTTCTAGAACAAATAGAAGAAACCTGTTTTCGCTTACGATCTTTAGATAAATGCTGTCGTACGGTTGAGCTTTCTATAGGTTATAGCAAATACATCGGTGGAGGGTTTAAACGAGCGATTACCTTGGATCAACCTACTTGCTTAACAGAAGAGATATATGAGGCTTCTTTACAACTATTAAGAAGATTTCATTCTGGTCATCCGGTACGCCAAATACACATTACATTAAAAAATTTGACCAGGGATGATGCAATTCAAATGTCATTGTTCGAAGATACTTCCCAAAAAGGTACTAAAAGGAAATTAGCAAAAACAATGGATAGTATACGGCACAAACATGGTAAGAATTCAATCATGAGGGGTATTAGCTACATTAAGGGGGCTACACAAAGGGAAAGAAACGGAAAAATAGGTGGACATAAAGCATAAGGAGGAATACGGAACATGATTGATAGAGGTATGATGCGATGGGTTCCATTTTCAGCAATAAAAGAACAATTTGAAGGACTAAATGAATTATATGATAAGCAAAATGAAGTACCGATGCCTATTTTAGATGAACAAAAATTAGATCTTATAAATGATATTGTGTGTTGTGCAATTGCTGAACACAAGCAAGTAAGCATCTCATATCAAAAACAAAACAAAGCATATTTGGAAGTGGGTTATATTCATTACTACGATATGGTCTGTAATGAATTAAGATTTAGGAACCAACAGGATAATGTACTATATATTAAAATTAATCATGTAACAGATATCAAATATACATAACGCTTCAAAATTTATGGGGTGGGGGAATTATGATGAAAAGTCAAAAAGAGCTTATCTATCATTTTAGAGAGTTTTGGGATTTTGAGTATATTTGTTTGGAGAAAAAAGGCTTGGTGTTTCCAGAATTAGAAGAAGTAATGTTGAAATATAACATGCATAAATCTGATGAGAATTTGGAATTTAAAGAGTGTTGGATACATCGTGAATTTGTGGAGGGAGAAGAATTAAGAACAGTTCAAATTATATATGAAGATAGTAAAATCAATAGGGTTGTTCGTTTATGGGGATCTAAGAGAGAGAAAGATGGAAAGGTTCTTGCAATAACAATGGACTTTTTAAATATAGAAACCAAAGAACTTGAATGTGAAATTGATCTAATGAAAGATAAAAAATTTGAAGGTATCAACCATAGAAATAGAGCCCTTTTTAATTAGGACTCTATTTCTATGGTTTCATTACAAAATTTTATATCCCACATAGTTCGAATAAAACCCTGAAGTTTGATAAGAAACAAAAGATGTTAATGCTGTTTATATCCCACTACGTTTAGATAAAACCATCAAAGGTAGCCTTCCACAATCTGTTTTAGGTACGTTTATATCCCACTACGTTTAGATAAAACTTGTGACCTAGAGGCGGAATATACCCCATTTGTTTACGTTTATATCCCACTACGTTTAGATAAAACTTATAGCTGCCAATATTATAAGGAGTTAAAACATAGTTTATATCCCACTACGTTTAGATAAAACCCCTCATAAAAAGTGTGATAGAATCTTTGTACAGCAAGGAATCTAATTGATACTAGTTTGCAAATTTTGCAGTGGACCGCCAGTCTTGTTTCATAAAATATTTTCATAAATTATGTTAATCCCATGAATCACAAGAGATTTAGCATGTTACGTAATTATTAAGATGCGCTGCAAAGTTAGTTATTACTACAATATAAACGTAACACATCTAAAAACCTAAAGAAATAAACAAATGTACAAAAAAGAAACGTATGACCAAAAGTATTATCTTGTACAGAAGGAAGTAGATGAAGCAATGACATATGTTAAGGCAGGAGTAGAGCATATGCAAACTGGGTTATCTATGGGAGATAAAGTAAGTGTAGAAATAGCGAGTGATGAATTAATAACCGCTTCTAAGCTAATAGATAAAGGTCATAAAGAAATGAAAAAGATTAAGTAACAGATAATCAAACAAAGGGGTAGGTGAGTATGAAACGTAAACTGTTAGCTTTAGTTGTTCCAGTCATGTTATTGTCAGGAGTAGGTTGTGCAAACACATCTCTATCAACCTAAGATAAATTTATATCCATAACTCACAGAAAACGTTATTCCTTCTAATCTAGCTTGTTTAGAAAGAATAACGTTTTTTTGTACTTGGGGGGTAATAAAATTTCTTAAGTTGATGGGCATGTATGGTGACCCCTCTTAGCACATTAAGTAAAAACCCCTTAACAGAATTTCTTGAATTTTTAGAGTTTACTTTTATGCTATCAATATTATTATTTATGATAGCTGGCTCAATTAATGTTTCACGTGCAGAAAGAACGGGAAGAAAAGAAATATCAACAATAGTAATAGCGGTAATAATAACGGTTTTGTTGCTGGTTATATATAATCCAACTGTATAGTAAAAACTTAAAGCACTTACAACTATACTTTTACTGAAAGACCCAAGTAATACTTTTTACAAATTAAATCCCTCTCTTAGCCAAGAGTGGAAAGAAATTAAAAAGCAATTAAAAATTGAGTAATAAAATGACATAGTTGCATAAAAAAGAAATCTACACAGCATTGTAGACTTCTTTTTTATGCAATCAGAATTGCTGTATATTTAATTTTAAAAAGACTTCTTAGTCATATTAAATTTCTATGGTTTCCTTACAGGTTTTCGCAATATGAATTAAAAAATCAATGAGGGGATATTTCATTAAAGATGGATGTTGTGTAAAATGTATTCCTTCTTTTTGTATTGCTAAAACGAGCTGTTTTACACTCATTTCTTTTCGTTTAATTTTATTGTAATGTCTAAATGCGATATTTTTCCACTTGAAAGAATCGCATTGGAAATAACTTTGTCCTTTTATTGTATGGTTGAAAATTTGTTCTAACTTTTCTCTTCGATGTTTTTCTTTCAAAAAGTTCTCCATAATACATACCCCCTCCTAATCGTTAGCTATGCAAAGTTTTCTTCCGTATTTGCTATAACCAGTCTCTAAAGTTAAGATCCATTCGTGTAAATCTTCCCAGGAGTATCCTAACTCAGATAAAAGTATAGGAAATAGATCAAAATTATCACGCCAATCATACATATTATTGAGAGCATCCTCTAATCGACCGAATGAAAACAAGGGAATATTTTTCTTCTTTTGATTTTTATAAGTAGCACGTACTAAGTAAACATAAGTCCTCCCATGTTTCTTACTAAACACAAAAAAGCCTTTCGTTCCCTCTTTCCCTTTCATTTCTCTCACCCTTTACGTTTTTCCCACCATACTATTGGAAAAGGAAAATATGGTGGGAAAGATTTGTTTAAATGTGATTTTATTTAACTAGTTACTAGTACATTATCTTTTACGAATTTTTCAGCTTGTATATAGAGCAAAAACAAATCGGCACTAAGCGTTAAAGTAGTTGAGTCTTTCATTCTTTTAAGGTTAATAAAGTCGTGGTTTTCATTACCGAACATTTTTGCGTAACCTAAAACTAAGTATATAGGGTTCTGTATTGAGCCACCTTAACTTTGTGAATTTTATTTTAGAGAAATGTCACTTGGTAAAGTGTGTAACATAATGGGAATTGATGTTAAAATTATATTAGGAAAGTTTACAAAATTATTAGACATACAGAGGGAGAAATTGTGTTGAAATCTATTAAAAAACTAGCCATTATATTACTAATTGTTTCAATTTTCTTTATTGCATATAAAAATATTTCAAAACAAAAAGAAGGTTATGAATTTGTTATGGAATATTTAAAGACACATAAGACAGATAAAAATGTATCTTTTATTCTACAAAGAAATGGAAAAAATCTAGTAAGTATAAATTCTGATGAGGTAATTCCTTTAGCAAGCATGATGAAACTAATTATTGCTGTAGAATTTGCTAAACAATCTGCTGAAGGAACGATTAAAGTTGATCAACAAATTCCCTTAAGTGATTTAGAAGCATATTATATAAAAGATACAGATGCCTCTAACCACCCTAATTGGATTCGTTATTTAAATGAAAAAAACATTATTCGAAATAATCAAGTAACATTAGAACAAATTGCAAAAGGAATGTTGCAGTTTAGTTCCAATGCAAATGCTGATTATTTAATAGACAAATTAGGTTTGGAAAATATTAATCAAACGATGAAAAATTTACAATTACCTCATCATCAAGAATTATATCCACTTGTATCTAGTTTATATGTTGCTGGCAATTTAAAAAAAGAAGAGAATTTAACCAAAAACGAAACCTTAATAAAAATGAAAGCTATGTCACAACAAGAATTTGCTAGGGAATCTATTAAGATTCACCAATGGATGAAAAATTCTACTGAATTTAAACAACGTAATATCCCATGCCTAGGCGATATTGAATTTCAAAGAATATGGTCAGATAATTTACCAGCCGCATCCGCAAAAGACTATCTTCTATTGATGGAACGACTGAATCGTAAAGACTATTTCCCACAGAATGTGCAGAAAGAGTTAGACAAGATTGTCGAATGGCCTATGGAGAATCCAAATAACAAGGAATGGTTAATACATGTAGGGCAAAAAGGTGGTTCAACAGCATTTCTATTAACAAACTCCCTTTATGCAAAGGATAAAGAGGGAAATATGACGGAACTAGTGTTTATGTTTAATGACTTAAATGAAACTGATTATATGAACCTGAGTGAACATTACAATGATTTCGTGTTAAAAACTTTGAATGATCAAAAATTCAGAGATCTCTTAATTGAAAATTTAGATTAATTCAGAGATCGACCACACCATCTCTATATGGAGAGGCGGGCATGATACCATTGTGAGGGTGTGAAATCCCTGTCCACCGCAACATTCGCAAAGTAATCATGCCCGTATGGGATCCATGTCAAGCCTATACGATATGAAAATATGTTCTCAAAGTATGTGAATTTCACTCGTTTCAATTGACTCAAATTTAATTGCGAATTGGCTCAAATTTCGGTTGTGAAATATAAAAATTCCTAAACTTTAGTTTTATCAAATACAATTTCTCAGAATTCTCCTTATTTCCATTACATAAAATTTATATTCACTATTCAGTCTAATACTTTATTTTAATAAAACTCTTATCATGAAATATAAACGATTTGTCAGTCTAAATCTTTATTTTAGTTAATTAGACAAATACGAATAGCAATATCCCATTAGATCTAGGATGTTCAGTCTAAAACATTTTTTAAACTGAACAGCAAGTTTATGAGTTTAAAAAAGATTTATGGCAATGTTATGCTTCAAATATTACAAGAATTTTCTCTAAAAATAATGCTTTCTGGCAATATTATGGTTCAAATTGTGGCGGACTTATGATTCAAATCACAGTATTTGTAATATGAACCATAAGTTTTCCGAAACGGCAAGCTTATGGTTCTTTTTGTTTGCGGCAAACTTATGCTTCCTGTAGCTTTGAAATAAATTCGTACCGATTATAAAAAAGTTGATCGTTTTATCCCTTTGGGTTTACTTATCTATAGGGATATTTTTATTAATAAAAGAAACATGATATATAAACTGAATATAAAAACGTTTTAATCCTTTAAAAATATTCCATAATTCGGTATTGTTTAAATATGGAATATTTTGTTTACATGAAAGGGGTAACTATATGTTTTTACAAAAATATAAAGGTTTGATTATTGGGATAATTGGTGCTGTTATAGGGATATTATCTTTCTTTTATCTTAAAGATTTAGATTATATGTATAGATTGGGTCTTAGATTATTTTCTATAACATTAATAACTATAGGATGGATTATTGTCGAGAATTCGAACCATTTCTATAAAAAAAAGGATAATGGTAATGTATAGATGTTACTATTCCCAAATTTTTTTGCGTTTTATTAATCAGAGAATCACATAGTAAGGTTAATATGTGTAATTTTAATCAACCATTTTTATAAAAACCAATCTTAAATCTACTGGAAAAGAATCTATTATAAAATCAACGTTTGTAGCATGTTTTTGATCAAACTTTATTACAAACAAACAGCATTCACGGCAAGTTTATGGGTTAATAATTAATCCACGGCAAAGTTATGCTTCCATTTTCTTTGAACAATTAGATAAATATCTTCTAAAACAAGTGAATTTCGGCAAGTTTATGCTTCCAATTGCGGCAAACTTATAGGTAAAGTGACAGGATTTATGGTATATGAAATATAGTTGGAAAATTAATTGAGTTTAGGGGTTTAGAGAGGGGAAATTACTATGTCACTTTTACAGCAACATTTTGAAGAAAGAAGAGAATACATTTTCAATCGTCTTAAACAACCAGAATACATGGAAAGAAGCATAGAAAAAGTTCAACAAGCTCAAAAAGAGATCAAAAATACAGTGCGAACGATTAAAGATTTGTTACTCTTAGACAAAACAACTGATCCTTGTTTACCAGAGGTCGCTCAATTTTCTCTTCAACACATTACAAATTCAGAGTCGTTTGAGAATGTCAAAAACCTTGTTCCATCCTCTATAAAAAAGTTAAGTGAAGAAGAACGCACAAAAGTGTTAGATGAAACATTAAGCGTAGCAAACCAAATCATGAATCTAGAACGTACCGTTTTTATCATAATGTTTAATGCAAAAGAGAAAATTCTCATGGATTCTTATAAGAAAAAAACTAGATCACAAACAGAACTTCATTACGATGTTGCTGACAAAGAAGGGTTCGACAAGGCTTTTTATGAAGAGCGTATTGATTCATTACAAAATGATATTCGTGTGCTATCTTTTAGAAAGCTATGTGATAATGAACCCGCACCAGAGGACTTAGAACTATTCAAAGAACGTTATGAAACAGTTATTTTACCAAAGATACAGGAAATTGTTTCCCTAATTGAACCAAGTCTAATAGATGTAGACGTATTTTTAAATCCAGTAATCGAGTACGGTGTAGGAGAAATCACTTTAGATGAAATGATTCAAAAATTACAAGAAAACATTTCTTTATTTCACAAATTATCAAAGGTTGAATATTGCCCAACGGTTGAGCTAACAGTAAAAGAATATTTATTCTTAGAAGCTATGAACCGTTCCAAAAAAGGAGAGGAGTTGCAACCATCTAAATGATGCATACACAAGAAAAATTTTATGAGAAGTTAATAGAAGAGAAGAAAAAAGTAACGATTTTTCTAAAAAATGGTGTTAGAGTCCCTGGAAAAATTGTCGCTGTTGATAAATTTACGGTACTAGTTCTAAGTGATGGAAAGCAACAGTTCCTTTATAAACAAGCAATTTCGACTATTTCTTTATAAAACAAAACCGACACAAAAGTCTCACAATGATAACGTTTTTATCCTTTTATGAATGTATCTCACTTCAAAAATTTCCATACATAATGTACTCTTAGATATAAGAGTTAGTTTTTTTCCTTTAGAGCAAGGCTGGTTTCAGCCTTGTTTTTTGTTTGCAATTTTTTGGGTACAATTTTTTCGAGATTCTATGTATAAAGGAGTTTAAAAGAAAAAGTGGATATGAAATTACTACATGACATGATAGAAGATCAAAAAGAAGAATTGAGCTATCTTGTAAAAAAATATGGATTTAGTCATCAAAAAGTAATTGATTTTAGTCAAAAATTAGACCTTTTAATCTATGAAGCAATGGGGAAATATCGATTAGACAAAAAAATTAGGATAAAAAAAGAATTCTTTCAATAAGGATTCATAACAAAAAGATAAGAGAAAGATATAGAAATAAAAAGAATTAACTATATTATAATCCAAAAATATGAAATGATATATTGAGAAAAAATGCAAGAATGAATTTTCTGATTAAATTTATTGAAATAAAAAAAGAGTTGTAATAACAAGCTGTCATTAAACCCCTTACACCAAAAGGTTGGCAAATATCCAATCTTTTTTTATGTAGATAGGCTCTCTTGCTTTTCTTGCATGAGAGCCTATCTACATTCGGGAACTACCCTTCATTATTATAAAGAAAGAATCCATATAAAACCAATGGTTTTTTTGATATTAAAACGCTACATTTTCTATATTCTATGTTAAAATTAGTGATTGAGGGTACAATTTTTCAAGAGAAAAAGGCAAACAATATAAATACTTTCTGAAAGTGTTCAATTCAAGTTCTACAAAAAGCATTTGTTATTCTATAACAAATGCTTTTTGACAAATTACATTCTTTTTTATAACATAAAAAAGGAATTGAGTGGCTAGACTCAATTCCTTTGGTGAAGCTATTTGCCAACGAACACCTGGTATGAGAATCCTTCGTTAAACGTTGGATTCTTTTACTTTTTCTGCAACATGAAATGTAATACTGTATATGCCATTTTTCTTGTTGAACATCCTCGTTTGAGCGCTAATTGTTGTAAAAGTTTTTGTTGAAATGGTGATAATTCAATTTCTACAAAATGCTGAAAAGCAGGAGATTGCTTTTCAGGTATATCTTCCATATAGATATAGTCTAAGCCTTCTGTTACTAAATCCGATGCAATTTAATCTAAATTTTCGTTATACAATGCGAACTCTGGTTCTGGTGCAAAAACTCCAAAACTCTTGCAAGTAATCTCTTAAATTTGGACATACTGATAATATTAC
>NZ_NADT01000037.1:11295-11463 GCF_003264205.1 Bacillus sp. SRB_8
GAGATAAACAAGCAGCCAAGCGCTTTTTCAAGAAAGCCTTGGCTTTTTCGTACGTGTCTAAACCACGTGTGATAACAGTAGATAAGAACCCTTCCTACCCTGTAGCGATTCAAGAGTTAAAAGAAGAGAAACATATGCCTGAAGGGATACAACTAAGGCAAGTTAGAT
>NZ_NADT01000037.1:11555-13759 GCF_003264205.1 Bacillus sp. SRB_8
AAGGACAAACCTCTCAAGGGGGGAAGTCTGTCCAAAATCAAGTGAACCTCATTCATCAACTATTCGGTATTCCAGTATAAAAGTGGATTCCGTTAGGAATCTCTTCACTTCTTTATATCTTCAAAAAATGTTTGCACCAGAACCATAATTTCTAATAATTCTTCCAATCCTTTAGGCTTTTCATTTTCTGACATTGCGTAATAAATACCCCAAACTTCACTCATTTCTAATTCTCTGATATCTTTCCAATTATACTCATCCTCGCCAAAAATCTCATCATAAGCTAAATGCTCTGCTTTTTTTATATCATTAATAATAACAATCTTATTGGAAATATTATTAGTAGGTTCGCTCTGGAAATTTTTCGAGAACTGAATTACCTCTTCAACTAAATTATTAAATACACCATAGTTCATTACTTATTATACCACCTTTCCCAAAGGTCAATTGTTGCCCCTCCTACTCTTTTCCATACAGGGGTCGCAATCTCTTTTTCCGCATTCGTGATTTTTGTATCCATTTCATAAATGCCTTTTGCCAACGTATCTTGCGCAAAGAAAGCTTGAAGTTGCAGATCAGTATAAGATAAACTACTCATTTCCTTTGCCATTTGAACTTGTTTGTTTAGGGTATTGAGAATGTCTTCCGCATTGTTTTTTTCTTTTTTGCTTTTGAATTGTATCCTTTAGTTCTTTGCTGGTGGCAACCAGTTTTTCATCGAAGTGGCTTTTCGGCATACTCGGTGAAATTAAATCAGCCGCAGCCTTGAATCCAGATTTTCTCTAACTAGTTTTACGTTTGTATATGATCATATCTGTTTTTCTTACTATATTCAGATACATTATTATTAATCCTCCCAGCTTTTTCACATAAAAATAGAACCAACGCTCCTTTCATTAGAGACATTGGTTCTATTCTTAGTTATAATATAAATCTATTTCTTTTTTTCATTACATCTTTAATTTAGAGCAAAAGGTGATTAAGTGGCAGAGTATTTTAAAACTATTTTTTAGTTTCATCAACTTTAAATCACTTTTTAATTTTATCTACCATTCTGCCCCCTTTCCCCCTACTCACTGCTTAATTATGCAGTAAGTATTGAATCTTTCCAGTTTATTTAGAAATATTCAATTCAAAGTATTTATGCATTTGGACTCAATTTTTAGTATATTGTAGTTAGCTTAATTAAAATTTTGCATTGAGATTTCTAACTTTAATATTTTTAATCTAAACTAAAAACTATCCAATTAAACTCCTTGCTTTTTCGAGTTCCCTTAAGATTTCTTCTTTTTCTGACTCCTCAAATCTAGAAATCTTCTCTTCTAAGCCATACTCTATTACTTTAAAAAACTCTTTATATTTTAAACATGATATCTCTTCTGGGTAACCGGGAAATTCCATGCTTAATACAACCTCATCCACCTCACATCTTTCAGAATCACCATCATCATAGGTACTGTAAGTAGCTATCATACAAACATCATCAAAAATAACTTCTTCTTTTGTTAAAATTACATTTATACATTTTATTATTCTTGATTTATTAATAAAAATCCCTCTAATAAAATTCTTATTCCATTCATCATCCATAATCTTTTTCTCGTTCATAAACATTCTCCTAACGATATATCTTAATCAAAACTTGTTACTGGGTGGAAGTTTGTAATTTCTCCATTCCTAAAATACCCCATAAACTTTATTCCATTTGATGCTTCACCACAAATCAAGTACCCTTCTAAATATCCATTTGTCATTGCTTCCAAGCCCCACTGATACATTTCCTCATTACTATATTTTGAAGGATCATAAACTGTTTTAGGAGATTTTATGATCTTATATTCATCTAAGAACCCTTCTTTTCCATCACCTTTTGGTATTTTGTATTCTATAGTTTGTAATCCTGGAAAATCTTTATCATATACAATATTCTTAGGATCTATCATATTGTTGATATCTTTACCCGTAGACTTTAGTTTGTTATAAAATTCATCAGAATTATGTGTTCCTAAAACTCCCTTTTTACCACTAATTGGTTTATTTTCAGCAATTAGGTGTGTTTTTGCATTAGGTGAAATTGTATGTGTAATTTCACTCATTGGTTTTCCTAATTTCCAACTAGCTTTACCTGACCCCTCTGCAGGAAGTTTCTCCCCAGATAATCGGTTCGCATTTTGCGCTTGCTCCTTAGTTTCACTCTTAGCAAC
>NZ_NADT01000038.1:0-57789 GCF_003264205.1 Bacillus sp. SRB_8
TACCTAAAGGGGATAATACCAGTCTCAACGTTGAGACTGACTCTTTTTTTATGATTCTTACATTCTTTCTTTCTCTTGAAAGTAACTAATATGATCCCGAAGCCATTTTCTCTCTGACATAAATAAGTTCCCTCGTTTTTTATATACTTTATCAAACGTCTTTAAAACCTCTTCTTGATCAGCAAACTTATGTAAGAAACGAAGAGCAATAACAATCTCTGATTCATCGGTAGGTACTACTTCATTTTTACGTCTTCTAGAAACAATCTTATTCACACGTTCACAAATTGGCTTAATCGCCCTTTCGTCTCCATATGCATAAAGAGCTCGAACAGCCTCGTATTTCACCATAATATTTCTATCCTTTAAAGCTTCAATATAAACTATTTGTAAGTCCGCTCCCCCTATTTTTGCTAACACTTCAATAACGGTTGAACGAACATAAGCACTATCGCAATGTAAAAGCTTTGTTAAAGGTAAGATTGATCGCTTTGTTCCAATCTCATATAAAGTGGCACATATATTTACAATATCATCTCGATTCTCTTCCACTGTAAGTAACTTCAATAAAGCATCTTCTGCTTCCAACGATTTACACAACTTTAAAGCGATGACAGCAGAATAACGAACTCCACTATTTATATGATATATGTAAGGAATAATTTTATGTGCATTGCTTGCTTCAGATAATTTACTTAAATCTATGAGCATGCTATCTAACACCATCCTGCTTTCTTCACTTTCTAACCGATCTATCAAATAATCTGCAATATACATCTCTTTAGTATTTATTGCAAGTCGTGTAATTAAAAAATAAAGATTTGTTTTTATATATACTTTTCGTGCTTCCATTACTTTCTCTTGGAAACAAGAAAAAAGCGATACATCATTTAACTGCCTCGCTTCTTCATACGCACATTGCCGAATACCTGCTTCTTCATCCGCCATCCGCCTTAATAAATCATCTATATACTCTTCCATCTCCTTCTCCCCCGTCCAAGTTAAATCTATCCCTTTGAATTCTATATACGATAGACTACTATTTCAACAGAAAAAAGAGGATGCTATAGCATCCTCTCTTACCTTCCCTATTCCACACAAGTAAACTGTGTCCAAGCTCCTACATAATCTAGTAAGAATAACTCTTCTTCTGCAATTGTACCG
Source organism: Bacillus sp. SRB_8 (assembly GCF_003264205.1). Lineage (NCBI taxonomy): Bacteria > Bacillati > Bacillota > Bacilli > Caryophanales > Bacillaceae > Bacillus > Bacillus sp. SRB_8. The sequence continues at coordinate 1,165 of NZ_NADT01000038.1, forward strand.
ACAATATTTTTCCGTTCATCTATTGGCATTTCTTTCAGAATGATTTGTAGTTCACCTTTATACTTTCCAAATAGGTTATTACCAATTACAACTTGCCCTCTTTCCTGTCGTACACTTTCGCGCACTGGGAAGTCATAGTCTTTGTACTTTTTACGTACTTCTGTAGAACGTACCATATACTCTGTTATGTCACCTCGTCTTACGTGTAATTCTTGCAGTGTCGCTCTCTTCTCTACTTCAGTCGCTTCGTCTACAAATTGTACCTTTAGCTGTAACATGTAACGATTTAAGTTTCCTAGTTTCTCTAACTCTTCTTCATTCGCATAAGCATTTCCGATAATAACATCATCAATAAGCCCTGTTGCCCATAAATGTTTCGCTTGTACTTCAATTGGTAAGTTACGATGTTGTTCTAACGTACATAATCCATCATTAATATCCCATGGACCGATGTCAGCTGCATGCGATGTAATAAAGGCTGCACTGCGAATACCATGCTTTTTGAAGCGTTCACTACAGCGAATGAAATAATCATACGGAAGACCAGTGAATTTTTGCGGATAAAAATTGTGACAACCAATTAAAGCTGATTTATTCGCTTGATGCGAAAGGATATTTTCTAAATAGGCAATATCATTACTTACATTCAGCTCAATTTTTAAGCCATATGGATTATTCGTCATTTTCGCTTCTGTTAACCCGTCAAACCCTACATCTAAACGAATTCCATCTGCACCTAACTCTGCAAAGAATGATAGATCACTATAACTAATACCAAGTTGATCGAATACAGCCGGAGCTACATCTAAAATAACTTCCATATTATACTCTTTTGCATGCCCAATAATTTCTTTAAATTCAGCTACAATTTCCTCTTTTGGACGATTAACAGACAGTAAACAAGTGAATATTCTTGAAAAACCGTGGCGTGCCGCTGTCGAAATGTATGCCATATCTTGTTCTTTCGTTGAATGCTCTGGATAAAGTGAAATTCCTAATTTACGCTCCATGCTTTTGCATCTCCTTCACACGTTGTATTAATGCCATGCTCGTAAATCTATATTTTGCAGATAAACATGTTGCACATAAAATCGTTGGTACGATGATAAAGTACGGTGATTCTAAACTAAATGCCACATAAGCCCCCATTGAACATCCAATAAATAATATCGACACAAGTAGTAAAACTAATAGCGATTTACTTTGTACCCACTTTGAATAATGTGCAATACACTGCCCCGCCACGAATGTAATTAAGATGATAATTGCTCCGAGCATTCTGTTTTCTCCTCTCCTGCTAATTGTTGCTTCTCATACATTTTGAAGAATGGATAGTAAATAACGAATGAGATAACAAAGTTAACAAGTACAAGTACACCAGCCATAATTGTCCAGTCCGTACTAATAATCGCTGCAATTGGCGCTAACATCGTAAATGGCAGCTTCGCCATCATGAGCGGAATCATACCTGAAACAACTGCGAAATATGATACCGTCGTTGTAACTAACGGTGTAATAACGAACGGAATAATTAAGATTGGATTCATTACAATTGGTGCCCCGAAAATAATTGGCTCGTTAATATTGAATAAACCTGGTACGAATGATAATCTACCTAACTCTTTTAAGAACTTAGATTTAGAGAACATAAACATAATTACTAAAGCTAACGTTGAGCCTGATCCACCAATCCATACGAACCATTGAATAAATTGCTCTGTAAATAAGTTTGGTAACTGATGTGCATTTCCTGTAGCCGTGAATACTTCCATATTTTCAAGAATTGCTGAATCCCACATCGGACGGATGATTGGTCCTAAAATCGCTGGGCCATGTATACCGAACGACCAGAAGAACACGATTAAGAATACTGTTAATAAACCGCCGAATAAATTATTTCCTACTAATACTGATTTTAATGGTGCGATTAAATATGTGATTGTTGTGTTTACATCAAATTTCAAACCGTAACGAATACCCCAGAATAAAAGAATAACTACTAAAGTTGGAATTAATGCTGCAAACGAGTTTGCAACTGCTGGTGGTACACTATCTGGTAATTTAATCGAAATATTATGCTTAATCATAAAGTGATAAATTTCTACTGCAATTAATGCTGTCACAATAGCTCCAAATAAAGACGTAGCACTTAATGTCCCTACTGAAATATATCTTCCTGCATCAATAACACCTGGTACAGCTTTTGTTATTTGAATTGGTTCAACTGATGCTAGTAAAAAGGCGAGTACAGATAATAATCCTGCACTTAATTGATTGAGCTGATAAAAGTTCGCGAGTGAAGCCCCTACCCCAAACGCTGCATATAATGCCATTAATCCTACTGTAAATCGGAATGGAATATCTAAAATATGGCGAAACGGTGCAATCCACTCCATATATGCATCAATTGGTAAATTTAAAAAGATAACGAAAAATGATCCGACAATCGTTAACGGTAACGTAGAAATAACTCCGTTTCGAATTGCTAATAAATGTCGTTGCCCCGCAATCTTTTGCGTTGTCGGCATAATCTTCTGTTCCATAAAGCTCATAAAACCATTCATCGATAACCCTCCCTATGTTCAATGTGGCAAAACTTAAAAGTTATAACATTATAATGTTTATATTTAAAAAAATATAATTACGCTAAAATTAATTGTTCTGCTTGCTTAAGTACTTTCAAACCATCACACATGCCATAATCTCGTTGTTCTATAATTGCAACTGGTATATCGTATGATTTCGCAAGAAACTCTACCGCTGGAAACAAATACTTCACCTGTGGTCCAATTAAAACAACATCAGCATTTTTCATTTCCAGTTTCACAAGTTCTGAATCGACTGCTTTAATTTTATAATCCTTCCCTTGTTTCTTTGCCTCTTCTTGCATTTTTCTTACAACCATACTCGTTGACATACCTGCCGCGCAACATAATAAAATGTACATATTACACTGTCACTTTCTCTTCCACTCGTTTATGAAGAGTAATAAATTCTTCAGCAAGTTCTTTCACTGTAATGGCATTCATTAAATGATCTTGTGCATGCACTAATAATAAACTTATTTCTGCATGATTGCCTCTTGCTTCTTCTTGAATTAAATTCGTTTGAATACGATGAGCGGATGATATTTCCTCACTAGCAAGTGTCATCTTTTCACTCGCATTCTCAAAATCTCCTTGTCTTGCAAAAGCGATTGCTTCAAGTGCCGCGCTTCTCGCGTTGCCACCATGTAAAATTAACGCAAATGGAGTTTGCATATCAGTCATTTAAAATTCCCCCAAGTTATGTTTTTTCTATATTTTTATCTTATTATGAAAACGCATACAATTAAACATAAAAAACTTCCGTTGTGTAACGGAAGTTTTAATATACTTTTTCATAATGATAGTAAGATTTCTTGAAAATCATCAACAGCTTGAGCCTGATGCAATTTTTCTATTATAGTTTGACTAGACATAATATCATATAAAAAATCATAAAGCTTTTGTAAATCTTCATTATTATTGCGCTTCACACTAAATATAATAATAACTTGTACTTTTTTATCTCCCCAGTCAATCGCCTTATCGAGTGTACAAAACATCAAAAATGTCGTATCGCTTAATAATTGCATCGGATGTGGAATTGCCACTAAGTTTCCAACCGCTGTAGGAGATGTGTTCTCTCTCTCCATAACAGAAGCATAAAAGTTTGCGGGTACATAGTTTTTCTCAGCAGCTTTCTCACATAAAAACTGAATAACCTCCTCTTTCGTAGAAGCACTACGATTTAAGAAGATCAAATCTTCCTTAATATATTGCTGCATACTATCATTCACATGTGTAAATAACTGCTTACCAATTGATTTAATCTCTTTATCATCAAATATTGAGTTTACCTTTATAACCGGAACAGGCAAACCACTCGGTATATGAATCGTACTAATAATACAATCTATTTTATCTTTATAAAGATCTTCCACTTTCAATTGATAGTACCCTGTAATACCTACAATCTCTAGTTTATCTCGGAAATGTGATAGAATTTTATATTTCAGTAGTTGTGCACTCCCTTGACCAGTTGCACAAACTAATAAACATCTTTTCTTTTGATTATTTTCCTGCAAGCGGCTCATCGCCCCACCAAAGTGAATGGCAATATAACCAATCTCACTCTCTGGAATGGATTCACCCGTATATTCACCAATTATATCTCCAACGAGAACTGCAATTTCAAAGGCATATGGATAATTCTTTTTCACTTCTGCCAAAAGAGGATTTCTCGTATTTAACTTATATTTCAAACGATTTAATAACGTTTTTAAATGAACACCAAAACCAAATAATAATTCTTCATCGTAATAAAAAGTAAGATTCCGTTCTTCCGCTACTTTGAAAAGAATATGCTGCATGAATGCATATACGTCTTTCCCTAATAGCTCTTCCACATTTTCATAGCGATCTCTCGCTGTAACAGCAGTACTTAATAAATGCATCGTCACATATAAAATTTCTTCTTCTGGAAATTGAAGTTTTAGCTCTTCCCCTAAATTCCCTAAAATCTGTTTCGCAATTTTATATTCTTTCTTTATTATAAGTTCAGATTCCTCTACATGTAGTGCTTGAATGTAATGATCATTCCTGCATCTCTTTAAAGCAATCGCAATATGAATTGATAAATTATCAATTTCTATATCTGATAAATATATCGTTCCTCCCTCGATATACTTTAGTATAACTGAGCGGATGAGAGAAATATGGGGTAACGATAAATATGTGTCCGTCTGCTCATAGTTCTCATGAAACGGAGTATGGTCATAACGTGGCAAACCATATTGTGATAAACAAGAACGAATATTAAATTCTTCTCCTACAATACGTATACCATAATATGGTCTTTTTTCAATTTGTAACTCATAGCGACTACAAATATCCGTAACATCTTTCATAATTAAGTTTACAGTAGATTTACTCACATAAATCTCTTCCGCTAGCTGTGAAAGCTTCACATACCCATCTGTCGTTAAAATACGGTGTAAAATATAAGCTACTCTTTCTTCATAAGAAGTTGGAATCTTTTCTGTCTGTTTTTGAAATACATTTACGCAAAAATCTTCAAACTTCTTAGTTTGTATAATTTCTAGTTCGTACCCATTCCCTCTTTGTGATTCAATTTTCGCTCCGTGTTCTTCCAATATATCATTTAATAATTTTATATCCTTTTGAATCGTCTTCGTTGATACGTGTAAACGGCTCGCTAAAAAAGCTCGATTTAACATCGATTTCTCTTCTAAAAACTCCTCTAAAATGGAAATTAATCGCTGATGCACTTTTGTCATAGCTCTTCCTCTCGCTCTTTATATAAAAGGGAAAAAGCCACTGAAATTAGTAGTTTTTTCCCTTTTATCCCGCGTTCATTATTTCTTTAGCGTAAATCCAAACTTATCCCAAGCTTGTAAATAATCTAATAAGAAGATTTCTTCCTCTATAATTCGGCCAACTACATTTGTTTTTCCTGTATTCACCATATCTTTTAAAGCAATTTGCAATTCACCTTTATATTGGCCATATTGCTCATTATCAATTAAAAGATCGCCACGCTTAATTTCACGCGTATTATGCGGTTTAAACTCTTCTTTTTTATATTTCACACGACTTTGTGTAGAACGAATCATATATTCAGATACATCCCCGCGATAAAAATGAGGTTCTTCTAATACGATAATTCTTTCTAAATCTGTTGTTGTATCGTATAGTTCTATATCAAATGTTTGTTTCTCTTTATTTAACGCACCTAGTGCTTGTAATTCTTCTTCTGAAGCATAAGCATTCGCAATAATAACATCATCAATTAATTCTGTTGCAAACAAATGCTTCGCCTGTGTTGTCATCGGTAATTCGCGATGCTGCTCTAACGTACATAACCCTTCTGTTACTGGCCAAGGTCCATATGTTGCATCGAATGATGAAATAAAAGCAGCTGTTCTCATACCGTAATCTTTAAATTGTTTCGAGCATTTAATAAAATGATCGTATGATAATCCTGAATAACGATGCGGATAGAAATTATGACAGCCAATTAAATTTTCACGATTTGGTCTATGACTCATAATGTTATCTACATACTTCGTACCGTTACTCATATTAATCTCAATTTTTAAACCGTATGGATTGTACGTCATAATCGATTCTTCTAATCCTGAGAAACCAACATCTAAACGAATACCGTAAGCACCTAGTTCATGGAAAAATGATAAATCATTATAAGAAATACCTAGTTGCTCAAAAACAGACGGACTAATATCAACCAATACTTGGAACCCTAATGCATTCGCATGAGAAATTATTTCTTTAAACTCTTCTACAATCTTCTCTTTTTCGCCATCTACAGATAATAAACATGTGAATACACGTGTAAATCCGTATTTACTTGCTAATGTTACATACTCTTTATCTTTCTCTACTGTCGAATGTTCTGGATAAATAGAAATACCTAATCGTCTCATATGTACACGCCTCTTTCTTCATCATATTGTAAACCCTTTCAAATATATGTAGCGAAAAAGTATGTATCCCCTTCTCTTCCACTACAATTTGAATCCGCTTTCTTTAAAGAAAAAACAATTTCTATCATTCATAACAACTACTAGTCTATACATCTATACTTTACATCTTTTTTTCATAGTTGTGTAGTCTTTCCACAAATTTGTCAGTTTTTTTGCCTTGAAAATTGTTATACGTTTTCAAGGCACCTTCCTTGACTGTTACGTTGACCACTACATATACTCGAAAGAACAGAGATAAAGTGAAACTTTTATCAGTGGGGGTATTGTTCATCCCCCACTGATTATTAGTTGAACCAATCGGGCGTTTACGGACAGCAGGGCTCCCACCTAACTTCTTTGCTCCAACCAAAGTTTGAGGTGAGAGTCTTACTGCCCGTTAACGCGGGAAAACTTTTATATAGGGGATGAATATATGGGAGAGGCAGTACTCGTAAAACGAGAACCGTTATGGACAAAAGAGTTTATTGCGCTAATTCTAGCAAACTTATGTATGTTTTTAGGATTTCAAATGTTAATTCCAACTTTACCTGTTTATGTGAAAGAAATTGGGGGCACAAGTTCAAATATCGGATTCGTTGTCGGCATGTTTACCGTTGCAGCACTTTTTATTAGGCCGCTAACTGGAAATGCCTTGCAGAAATTCAACAAAAAAATCATTTTAATGATCGGTACCGCTATTTGTTTACTCGCTATGGGCAGTTATCTTTTCGCTTCAACCGTTTTCCTATTGCTTGCCGTTCGAATTTTACACGGAGCTGGTTTTGGTATTACAACGACTACATACGGAACTGTCGTTTCAGATTTAATTCCGCAAGCTCGCCGCGGTGAAGGCATGGGATATTTCGGTCTTTCTGGAACTATCGCCATGGCGCTCGGTCCGCTTATCGGACTTTGGCTTATGCAAGCATATGACTTCACGATTCTTTTTTTATGTGCACTTTCATGCACAATAGTTTCATTAATATTAACGAAACTACTTCAAATCAAAAAATCGCCGCAACCACCACAGCAAACATCTGGTACCTTTCTCGATGGATTTATTGAGCGTAAAGCTTTACTTCCTTCATTATTAATATTATGTATTACATTAATGTACGGGGGAATTGGGAGCTTTATCACATTATTTGCTACGGAAGTCGGGATTGCTGATATCAGTCTCTTCTTTTTATTTAACGCACTTGCAATCGCTGTAACTCGCCCGTTTTCTGGAAGATTATATGATACGAAAGGCCATACATTCGTCATCATTCCAGGAGTTATTATTACGTTTACAGGTATTATCTTGCTGTCGTATACAACTACAATTCCGAGTTTAATTATTGCCGCAGCGTGCTACGGCAGTGGTTTCGGAGCAATTCAACCGGCACTACAAGCATGGATGATTGACCGAGTAGCACCGCACCGGAGAGGAGTAGCAACAGCAACATTCTTCTCAGCATTTGATCTTGGAATTGGTGCTGGAGCGATTATTTTTGGATTCATTGCACACTTTACCAACTATGCAACTGTATATCGATATTCCTCTCTATTACTTATCGCTTTTCTTTTCATTTACATCACAAGCTTACGGAAGCAAAAACAGGGGGATAAAACAAAAGAAAAAGCCGTTGGGTAATGCTAATTGGTTCTTTTTCGAAGTACTTGGACCAAAAAATCATGTATACACATTTGTAAAAAGCAGTGGATTCCTAAAAAAATCACACTGCTTTTTGCATTGTATTGAAGAGTGAACCGCTGTTCTATTTATTCATGTTGTTCGTATGATATTAATATAGAACGAATTGGAGGAAATATTAATGAAAGCAATAGTGTACACAAAATACGGTCTCCCCGACGTTCTTCAACTGAAAGAGATAGAAAAACCTGCTCCTAAGGACAATGAAATACTAGTAAAAATAAAAGCGACAACCGTAACAGCAGGAGATATTCGCTCACGAAGTTTTACGGTTCCCTCTTCTGTTTGGCTACCCGCTCGAATCGCACTTGGCTTTAAGCAACCGAAAAAACAAATACTCGGAATGGAATTGGCTGGTGAAGTTGAATCGGTAGGAAAAGACGTCACACGATTTAAAAAAGGAGACCAAGTTTTTGCAGCTACCCAAGTAAAATTTGGTTCTTATGCTGAGTATATTTGTCTACCTGAAGGTGGAGCAGTGTGCATGAAGCCCTCCAATATATCCTATGAAGAAGCCGCAGCCATCCCAATTGGAGCACGTACAGCTTTGTTTTTCCTTAGGAAAGCTAACGTTCAAAGCGGTCAAAACATTCTTATTTACGGAGCTTCTGGAAGTGTCGGAAGTTATGCAGTACAAATTTCCAAGTATTTCGGCGCAACAGTTACAGGTGTGTGCAGTAGCTCCAATTTAGAATTGGTCAAATCTCTAGGAGCTGACGAAGTAATTGATTACACCACAAAAAATTTTTCTACTACAGACAAAACTTATGATGTTATCTTTGAAGCGGTAAACAGGAGCTCCTTTTCAGAGTGTATTAAAATGTTAAAGGAAGATGGTACCTATATAAATATCGTTGAACCGTTACCAAGTGCTCAAATGCTCTGGACTAAATTGACAAGTCGCGTGAAACTCATATTAAGTCAAAACGCACCTGAAACTTCCGAAGCATTAAATTTCCTTAAAGAACTTGTTGAGAACGGTAAAATAAAAGTGGTCATTGATAGGCAATACACTTTTGAGGAAATTATTGAAGCTCACATATATGTTGAAAAAGGACATAAGAAGGGCAATGTCGTCATAACTATGGAGCATAATGACGATTCTAAATAAAGAAAAAACACTTTGCATAATTGTTAAAATGCAAAGCACCGAAAGTTTTTAACATAAAAAAGCAGAGCAAATTCATATGCGAATTGCTCTTTTTTTATTGTTGCGAGCATCTCAAAAGAAAACAGTTTAAAATAATTTAATCGTTTTTTACTTTCATTAAATAAATCCGTTTCAAACCTCCCCCGTTTCCCTACATATTTTTCTAACTTTAATCAAAAAATATGCAAAGAACCATCATCATAACAAAATAAAATTCCAATCCGCATACCCAGTTGGGTAGTTTCCCTTCACCTATTTTTACTATCAATAAATAGTGTGACAAATGTGACTTCTTTACAAACCGATTAGATATATCATCTAAAAAACCAATTAAATCCAGGTGTTTCTTTAAAGGTTTGTAAACTTTTTATCACTTTGTAAATTTAGTGTAAATTTTACTGATAAACCGTTTACAGTGCCTCAAGGTTTAGTTAATAATTACATCGTACATGAAATTTAAGGAGTGGAATGCGTGGAATACAATATTCAAGATATGATCTTCCAGTTCATTGGTGGATTAGGTATTTTCTTATTCGGGATTAAATACATGGGCGATGGACTGCAACAAGCAGCTGGAGATCGTCTTCGCGATATTCTAGATCGTTTTACAACAAACCCTCTTATGGGTGTACTAGCAGGTATGTTAGTTACAGTATTAATTCAATCAAGTTCAGGAACAACCGCTTTAACAGTCGGACTTGTAAGTGCCGGATTTATGACATTAAGACAAGCAATTGGTGTTATTATGGGTGCGAACATCGGTACGACAGTTACTGCATTTATTATCGGGATTAAAATCGGAGAATACGCTCTCCCAATTATGGCAGTTGGAGCAATCTTACTATTCTTCTTTAAAAATAAAAAAGTACATTCTGTAGGTCAAGTTGTATTCGGTTTTGGTATGTTATTCTTCGGTTTAGAATTAATGAGCGCAGGTATGAAACCTCTTCGTTCTTTAGAGTCATTCCAAGAGTTAATGGTTAGCATGAGTGATAATCCAATTTTAGGAATTGTTGTTGGTACAGTCTTCACTTTAATTGTACAAAGTTCAAGTGCGACAATCGGTATTTTGCAAGAACTATTCGGTCAAGGTGCAATCGATTTACAAGCTGCTCTTCCTGTATTGTTCGGTGATAACATCGGTACGACAATTACAGCCGTATTAGCAGCAATCGGTACTTCAATTGCAGCAAGACGTGCAGCATTAGTTCACGTTATCTTTAATATTATCGGTACCATTATCTTTACGATTATATTAATACCATTTACAAGTTTAATTCAATATTTCCAAACGTCATTAAACTTAAATCCAGAAATGACAATTGCATTTGCACACGGGACGTTTAACGTAACGAATACAATCATTCAGTTCCCATTCATTGCAGTATTAGCCTGGATTGTAACAAAAATTATTCGTGGTGAAGATGCATCTATTAACTTCAAACCGCAACATTTAAATCCAATCTTTATTGAGCAATCTCCAGCTATCGCTTTAACAGAAGCTCAAAAAGAAATCATTCGTATGGCTGAGTTTTCATTACATGGATTAAAAGAAGCAAACCAATTTTTAAATACACAAGATAAAAAACATGCTGACATGGCTACTCAATTAGAAGGAGCTATTAACAATTTAGATAAAAAAATTATTGAGTATTTAGTTTTACTATCAGAAAAACCACTTTCACCAACAGACTCTGAGAAACATTCTGTTCTAGCAGGTGTTGTTGGTGATATTGAACGTGTCGGTGATCATGTAGAAAACCTTGTAGAACTTGTAGATTTCCAAATTTCAAACCGCGTTTCACTATCAGACGACGCACTAGCTGAATTAAATGAAATGCTTGAATTAACAATTTCAACATTACAAGATGCAATCAATGCTTTAACAAACTTTGACACTGAACTAGCTCAAACTGTTATTGCAAAAGAACGTAAAATTGACCAAATGGAACGTGTTTTACGTAAACGCCATGTGTTACGTCTGAACGAACGTAGCTGTTCAGGTGATGCAAGCATCATCTACGTTGATATGGTAAGTAACTTAGAGCGTATCGGTGATCACGCTGTAAATATCGCTGATGGTGTTTTAGGTGAACAAGGAAAAGTAAATTTAAAACAATCATTATAATAGGAAAGAGACGCTAATTTAAGCGTCTCTTTTTTCATTTCATCTTTACAACCGTTCTTCCTTTTAACTTTCCTTGCAGTATAAGTGTAAACTTCTCATCTAATTCTTTTAATGTACATTCTTCTGTATAAGATAATAGCTCTGAATTTTTCCACTCACCTGCTAGCAATGCCCACACGTCTCTTCTCACATCTACTGGACATTGAACTGAATCTATTCCTAAAAGGCTAATCCCTCGTAATATGAATGGGTATACAGTTGTATTTAATTCATGCCCTGCTACGTTACCACACGTTGTTACACAGCCTCCATACTTAACTACCTTTAAAGAACTTTCTAACATGCTTCCGCCTACGGTATCGACAACCCCAGCGTATATTCCTTTAAGCATCGGTCTTCCTGATTCATCACTCAACTCCGCGCGATGAATCATCTTTTTTGCACCTAAACGTAGCAGCATCTGTTCCTCTTCCATTTTCCCTGTTGCCCCTACTACGCTATATCCTAGCTTTCCTAAAATACTAACTGCTACACTGCCTACTCCGCCCGTAGCACCCGTTACTAAAACATCTCCCATACTAGGCGTAATTCCCGCTCTAATAAGCTTATATACCGATAGGGCAGCTGTAAAACCTGCTGTCCCGTACATCATACTTTCCTTCAAAGTCATTTCTTTTGGTAAAGGAACAACCCAAGATGATGGCACGCGAATATATTCCCCGAAACCACCAGAAGTATTCATACCTAAATCATATCCAGTTACAATAACTTGATCGCCTTCCTGAAAGGCGTTATTTTCACTATTAACTACCTCTCCTGCTGCATCGATACCTGGTGTATGAGGATATGTTCTCGTTACACCTTTATTACCAGTAGCTGAAAGGGCATCTTTATAATTTAATGAAGAATAATAAACACGTATTAATACGTCTCCTTCAGGTAAACTATTAATTTCTCTCTCAACAAGATTTCTTTCAAATTGATTATTTTCTTTTTCGTTCACGACAATTGCTCGGAATGATGTATGATTCATTATGCTCTCTCCTTCATCCGTAAAATCTTTCTTTATTATATAAGAAGTATATATACAGCTAATCACATCTTCTTGGCTATATTTCAACAAATCTTACTTCTCTATCACTTTCTCACATTACATATTTTCATTTCTACTAAAACAACTTATACTTATTCTACATCTCAAAAATAAAATATAGAAAATCTGACTTTTTATAAATAAATTGAATTTTTACGAAATGTAAATGATTTGTAATGTTTTTTTTCGCTAAATTTCATTATAATAAGTGGATATGAGTGTCGTATTTCAATTCAAATGAAGGAGTACAAGAAATGGAGCAAAACCCATCTTTGCAAGAAAATACACGCAATAAACCGAAAAAAAGTAAGAAAAAAACAAAAATTATTATAAGCGTCATTCTATTCTTTTTAATAGTAGGTGGCGGTTATACATGGTTTTTAGTAAATAAAGCATCTTCTGCTGTTCGAAATGCCGCTCACGATTTAGCGCGCGGTGATAAATCTGATTTACGTGATAAAGCTGTAAAACCTATTACAAATAACGTCTCTGTCTTAATAATGGGTGTTGATGAAAGCGATGTCCGTGGGAAAGAATATGGTGAAGCTATAAGAACGGATGCACTATTACTTGCAACGTTTAATAAAGATAGCAAAACTGTAAAACTATTAAGTATTCCACGAGACACATATACTTATATTCCAGTAGAAAAGAAAAAAGATAAAATTACACACGCTCATGCATTTGGTTCTACTAAAAACGGAAAAGATGGTGGACCACAAGCTAGTATTGATGCAGTTGAAAAATTAATGAATGTTCCCGTCGATTACTTTGTAAAATTCAACTTTAAATCATTCATGAAAATCGTTGATGATTTAGGCGGCATTGAAGTTGACGTACCAGTTGAATTTACTGAACAAGATAGTAATGATAACGCCGATGCAATTCACCTGAAAAAAGGTGTTCAAAAGTTAAATAGTGAAGAAGCTCTTGCTCTTGCTAGAACACGACACGTTGATAGTGATGCGATGCGTGGACAACGTCAGCAACTCGTTATTGAAGCAATTTTAAAGAAACTAACAAGCGTTGGATCCGTAACAAAAGTTGGTAACATCATTGATGATATTAACGGACAATTCGTTACAAACTTAACATTCGATGATATGCTTTCATTCTATAAATATGGAGCAGATTCTTCAATTGAGAAATTACAAATTGAAGGTGAAGATTGTTACATGGCAAAAGGTGATGATACATGTAGTAAGTCAGCTGGTGGTGGTCGAACTTACTACTACAATCCAGATAAAAAAGAATTAGCTAATGTTACAAACGAACTTCGTAGTCACCTTGGACTACCTGCCTATACAAAATCTGATTCTGATTCGAAAAAAACAAGCTCAGAGAAAACAAAAGAATCTACGTCTGAAAATACGAGTGAACGCCAATCAAGTAACGATGAAACTCAAAATAAGAATAACAGTGAAGATACAGAAACATCGTCTAATGACAATGAATAAAGTGAAGCAGTGCTCTATGGAGGTAGAGCATTGCTTCTTTTTAATGCTTTCAAAACAAAAAATCAGAACTTTCCAACTATCTTTTTTAATATTTTTAAATTATAATAAATAATAGTAATCTATTCCAATTATCAGGGGGCCCACGCATATGAAAGCTGCAGTAAAACATAACATTTCAGATTTTAAAGAGTACTTAAAATCAAACGATATATACATGGAAGAAAATATAGATGAAAATGATGGTTCGGTACATTTTTCAGTAGGATTAGAAACAGAAGCTGGCGCAAAAATTCAACTTATCGCTGCTTTCCAAAGCGAACATCCTGCTGTGGATATATACTGCTTCAATGTTGCTCTTGTACCTGATTCAACATCAACAAATGATATTTTACATGTCATCAATGAATTAAACACATCTTATCGATTTGCAAAATTCACGCTAAACAAACAAAATGCAATTGATATTTCAACATCTCTTGCATTCTCAGAACCAAACTTTAATCCCGCACTTGTCTTTGAACATACGAGAATGCTATATAAACTGGCAAACGATGAATATAAGAACTTAATGAAAGTTATTTGGGCGTAAATAAAAAGATGGTGCTACAAGAGCACCATCTTTTTATTTCGATATCATATCAACCCACATCTTTATCGCGGTTCCTACAATTAAAGTAGACAATACGTATTGCAAAACTTTTTGATTCACTCTCTTCCCTACTCTCACTCCAAGAGGAGCGGCAAATAAACTTGCTATCGCAACGATAAGAGCCGGAATAACAACTATTTGTCCAGTAATCACTTTCCCAGTAGTAATTCCTATCGAGGAAATAAAAGTAATAGCGATAGATGTTGCTATTGTTGTACGTATCGGTAGTTTTAAAACAACTAGCATAATCGGTACTAAAAGAAATGCACCACCAGCCCCAATAATGCCGGAAACACTTCCTACAATAAACGCTAGCAAACTAGCGAGCCACTTATTGTACGTAATTCCTTCTGTCCCCTTACGATTGCTTCGCTTCGGTATAAACATCATAATAGACGCAATAGTAGCTAGTAATGTGTAAACAACGTTTACAGCATGCTCATTTAATAGATTCGCACTAAAGCTACCTACAAAGCTTCCTATTAATATACTAGCTCCCATATACACAACTAAAGTTTTATCCATATCGTTACTTTTCCTATACGCCCACGCGCCTGCAAAAGTTGCAAAGAATACTTGAATCGCTGTAATACCACTCACTTCATGTGATGTATATCCAGCAAATCCTAGCAATACTGGAATGTATAAGATCATCGGATAATTAATAATTGCACCGCCAATCCCAACCATTCCTGAAATAAATGACCCTATAAAACCAATAATAAAAAGTAGTACTGTTAAACTCATATTGTATCCCCTGCCTTCTAAAAAGAAGGTGATTTAAATAAATAAATTCACATTCCCATCCGAAGCATCTGCTAAATATGCACCTACTCCTGCAAACTCTACCCCTTCCATAATCTCTTCCTCTTTTAACCCTAATAAATCTACTGTCATTTGACAAGCTACAAGTTTAACTCCCTGTTCTTTCGCCAAATCAATTAAATCTGGTAAAGGCATCGCATTATGTTTTTTCATAATACCTTTAATCATCTTTGGTCCCATACCGGCAAAATTCATTTTTGATAATCCCATCTTATCCGCACCACGCGGCATCATTTTTCCAAATACTTTTTCTATGAACGTTTTCTTTACTTTCACATGCTCCTCTTTCCTAAGGGCATTTAAACCCCAGAAAGTATGAAAAATAGTCACCTCATGATCGTACGCCGCTGCACCATTTGCAATAATATAAGCAGCCATCGCTTTATCATAATCTCCGCTAAATAAAACAATTGTTGTTTTCTTCTGTTGTTCCATGTTGTTCTCCTCCTAATTACCTATGGGGGTATTTAAAAAATTGTGAAATGGCTCAAATTATCTAGCTACACCCGATACTAATTTCCCCTTACAAAGCGTTCATACCGCCTGAAACATTTATAATGCGCTGAAACCCTAATTTTTTTAACCCTTTTGCTGCTTGCTTACTTCTCATCCCGCTCTGACAAATAACAATCACTTCCTTATTTTTATCTAATTGATTTGCTCTACTAGCTAACTCATTTAGTGGGATATTCTGAAATCCCTTCATATGATTTCCTCTATATTCACCTACTGTACGAACATCGACAAATTGTTTTCCCTGTTTTCCCACTATACTCTTTAATTCTTTTCCATTTATATTTTGAACACCTTTCACCGGTAAAAAACGCGAAATAACAAACCATGCAGCAAGTACAATGAAAAGCGTACTTAATATTGTATTCATATAACCAACCTCTCCGCCTTTACAAAACTAGTTCTTCACTACGCCTTCTTAATCCAAAACTTCAGTACATCGTCCTCTATATTATGCTTTACTATTTCATGACCGCCTGTTTTTGACCATGCTGGAATATCTTTTACTGATCCTTTATCTGTTACATGTACTTCTAACACTTCTCCAGTTTGTAAAGCATCCATCGCTCTCTTCGTTCTTACAATCGGCATTGGACATGCTAAACCTTTCGCATCTAATACTTGTTTTACATTCATCATCTATTCCTCCAGTTTGTTATTTTATAATGAATCATGAACTGCACAACGATTTGGGCCAATCTCCATTTCACGCTCTTCTTCCACACTCGGATAAATCTTACCCATATTCGTTTGACGAATTTCTTCATAAGCATTCGGCTGAGACGGTAAGTTCTCTGTCACATTTTTACGAAACTCTCCCTCATCAACAATATTTAACCCTACATTCTCCTTAAATAAATCTTGTAAATGCGCACTCACAATGCCTCTGTCGTCCATTTCACTTATTTTTGAATAATGAGCCGGTAAAACAATTAAATCTTGAGACAGTTCCTTATAAAGTTTATATAACGTATTTCGTAAATCACTCACCCAATCTTCAGCCTTCCCAGCAAGATCTGGACGGCCAATTGAATCTACAAATAAAATATCACCTGATAATAAATAGGAATCATCTACAATAAATGATGTACTTCCAATCGTATGCCCCGGTGAGTATAATGCGTCAATTTCAATTTTGGTACCCCCCACCGTAATAACAGATCCTTCAACAAGCGGTTTATATGAGAAAACGACTTCCTCCGCATCTTTTGGAGGTAACCAATACGTACCACCTACTTTTTCAGCTAACCTACGTCCTCCAGAAATATGGTCTGCATGTAAATGTGTATCCATGACATTCGTAATAGTAACACCATGCTCTTCCGCAAAATCTTCATATGCTTCAACCGTTCTGACTGCATCAATAACTGCTGCTTCACCGTTTGAGACGATCATATAAGATAAACAGCCTTTTCCAAGACGGTTAAATTGATATACACTTCCTCCGCCCTGTACATCTCCTACTTTTAACGGCTTTACATATTCACTCCAAGCTTTCATACCACCAGCTAAATAATAAACATCATTGAATCCGGCATGTAACAATTGCTCTGCGACAAACTGCGAAGAACCTTCTTTCGCACATACGACTAAAATTTCTTTCTCCCTCGGCAATTCATCTACAATATGATCTACACCATCTAATAAGTCAAAATACGGTTTATTTATAGAAGAAACTTGTTTCCCTTCAATTTTCCAATCTTCATAGTCCGTTTCATTACGAACATCTAAAATAAACAATTCTCCGAATAAAACTTTCTCTACGACATCTTTTGCTTGTAACAGTTTAACACTCATTCAATTACCCCCTGAGGTATATTTATATTTAAAAAATTTTATTTTTCTATATTTCCTTGCCACTCTAACATACCTGGAATGACATTTTTCACATTTGAAAAACCTCTCTCTTTCAACACTTGGCAAGCTACATCACTACGGTTACCAGTTCGGCAAACAACATAAATTGGTTTCGCACTGTCTAACATAGCACTATCTATTTCACCTAATGGAACCGAAATGGCAGATGGAATATGACCAAAGACGAATTCCGCTTCTTCACGAACATCTAATACAGTGCACTCTTCACCACTTAATAATATATTTTGCAATTCCCCATTCGTAATTGTATGAGTATACTTCACAACTTCATTTACTTCATGTTCATGGGATTTTCGTACATAATGCTTTAATATATCTCCCTCTTGTTTCGTTCCAATATATTGATGCCCTACTTTATTTGACCAACTTTGTATATCTAACGTCGATCCTTTATCCGTCGCCTCTATTTCAATAACTTGTCCTGATGCCAATCCTTCCATCGCCTTTTTTGTCTTCACAATTGGCATCGGACAAGCCAAGCCTTTACAGTCTAAATTCATATCAACTTTTATACTCATAATCATTTCCTCCCTAATCAGCATACTTATACCTGTAGGGGTATATTAAAATGTTTTTGAAAATCTGTCAACACATATGTTTGACAGATTATCGGCTTTTTACAAGTAATTGAACAGCTTCTTTAATTAACTCTTCATTTGAACCATTACCTGTTTCAAACTGCTCGCGCAAACATTGCTCTAAATTTGTTCCAACAACGAGTCCAATTGTACGATCAAGTGCAGAACGGGATGCAGTTAACTGTGTAATAACATCTCGGCAATCTTTTCCCTCTTCCATCATGCGAAGCACACCACGAACTTGACCTTCAATACGTTTCAATCTATTTTTCATATCTTGATTATATTCCACTGTAGACCACCTCCGTAATTATACCTATATTATACATTACTTTGTAACTTTGTATAACATCATATACCCTTAAGGGTATATTGTAAAGTGGTTTATTTTTTTGAAATCTCCTAGAGTATAGTAAAAATGCAAAAGCCACTGATTTCATTGGCTTTTGCATTTCTCAACTACACTGCTTGGTAGTCCAACTAATTCATTTCATTTACGAATCAAGGAATCAACCGTTTTATTATCCTACTTCTTATAATCTCTTTGTAAAACTATAATCCATTTCTCCACCTAACGCTTCAGGTGTATCACCAGTTTCTCTAAAATCATGTGTATAAATTTGTTCAAATGAACCGAAATCTACTTGCTTATAAAATTCGAAACAAGGGAATCCATCATGTTCTCCTTGAATATCGATACTACCATCCTTGTTCACACATACAGTTAATAAATAGTCTACAGGAGGGGCATACACATTTAACGGATTACTAGCGCTTGCACTCATTTTGAATTGCACACCATCAGAATTCCATGAAATATCCGTACACACAATATTTTCAGTACTCGCTTTTCCTGTTCTTTTATTCACAGAACCATCTGGATTTGTGACCTTCTCTGTCGTAATACCCGTGTTTGCATATGAAAACACTTCTTCTTTATAAAAGTCCACTACTACCTCTTGCTCAACTCTAGAGCGCATAGTATTTACCGCATGTGGTGTAAACTCACGTGAATCACCTTCGAATTGGATTACTTTCCCTGTTTGTACATCCTTCCGCGGTTCTGTCCAAGACATTGGAATAAATACACTGGCTCTAATTTTAACTATATTCGTCATAAGAAACACCCCTATAATTCTAATTTTATATACTGCATAACTATTGAATAAAATAGACCACAATTTCAATCCTAGAACCAATAGCTTTCTCTTTTACGTTTGCTACTTCCTTCTAAAAAATAGCGCTATATTTATATCTAGATTTTCGTTTTAAAGCTATATTCCATTTCTCCAGCTAGTGCTGCTGGGGTATCATCCGTTTTCCTGAAATCATGCGTATATACTAATTCAAATGAACCAAAGTCGATTTGTTTATAAAATTCATAGCAAGGAAAACCATCATGTAAACCTTCAACATGCACAGTACCACTTTCATTAACTCGTATAGTCAAAAAATAATCAGCTGCAGGTGCTGCCGCGTTTAACGGATTACTTGCACTTGCTCTCATTTCAAATGAAACCTCATCTTCACTCCATACAATATTTGTACATGCAATGTTTTCTGTACTTGTTTCTCCTTTTTGATACTCAATTGAGCCATCTGGATTTGTAATTTTCACAGTAACGATACAAGCATCTGCATATGTGAAAATTTCTCTTTTATAAAAATCAACAACCACTTCTTGTTCTAATCTTGAACGCTTTGTGTTCACAGCGTATGGTGTAAATTCACGTGCATCTCCGGCATATTCAAACACTCTTCCCGTCGCAGGATCCTGAATAGGTTTCAGCAAAGCATACGGTGCAAATACACTCCCTCTAATTTTAACGATATTAACCATGTGAAACCTCCATAATTCATTGATTTTATTTAGATAAATCATTATTTGTTCTATTACCATTATATAGTCAATTTGATTGACTATATCCTGTATAGTACAATAGATTCTACTTATAGTCAATTTAATTGACTATAAGTAAGGAGGTTATATACATGACTCATCAAACACTTAACGAACTAGATCTTACTTCACTTTTATCACTATCCTTCAGTACATTAATTACTGAACTACACGACAAATTAAGTGAATTGGGATTTGAAGATATTAGGCCCGCACACGGTTTTATGTTCAAACGTATCCTTCCTAATGGAGCAACCGGTATAGAACTAGCTGAATATTTAGGGGTTTCAAAACAAGCCATAAGTAAAATGGTAGATTCTCTTGAGAACAGTGGTTATGTCACGCGCCAAACGCATCCTACTGATAAAAGAGGTAAAATTATTGTTTTAACCGAGCGTGGTTTAGCAGTAATGAAAGCAAAAGAAGAAATAGTAGCTGAAATAGAACAACGATGGATTGCAAACATAGGTGCAGAACGAATGCAAATGCTTAAAGAGGATTTAACAACATTCGTTACTAAAGAAAATACAGGAAAATTATCATCGAGCATACGACCTGTTTGGTAAACAAAAACTCCATATAATAAAAAAGAACGGACATAGCATTTCTATGTCCGTTCTTTCCATCACACATACTTCCGATGCACCATCTTCCCATCATAAGAAAACACAACGCCCTTACTCTCCACAATCGATTCCATATGCACTGTTCTTCCCCATAGCTGATGAAGATACGGTAATACTTTTTCTAAGTATTTTAAATCTAACTCAATTCCTTCATAGCTATGTTTAATGTACAATTCCCCATTCTTTAAGTAGTCTCCATCTTCTACTACTAAGTACGGGAAACCTCCATTTGTGCGCATATTTACGAGTTGATCGCGTACATGCTCCCATTCTTTATCAATTACTTTATATTCTTTTCCTTGGCGCTGGAATAAGTACATATCTTCTCTCATTACGAGTTTTTTATTTAAGTAGTTTCTTAGGAACGATACATCCCATTCAATTTCCCGTACTTCAAAGATTTTGTCACGACCAGAACCAGGTTTCACACCGCGTCGTTTCATTTCTTCTGTCGGGTTGTTATACCGCTCTTCAATATCTTCGAACATTTTAATACCGAGGTAGTATGGATTAATACTTGTTTTTGATGGCTGTACGACACCTGCATTTAATTTCGCAAATTCAATTGCTTCACCAGATGTTAAGTCCATTTCACGAAGTATGCGTTGATGCCAGAAGGAAGCCCAACCTTCATTCATAATCTTCGTTTCAAGCTGTGGCCAGAAGTATAACATTTCTTCACGCATCATCGTTAATATGTCGCGCTGCCACTCTTCTAGCTCACGGCTATATTCTTCAATAAAGAGGAGTAAATCTTTTTCTGGCTGCGGTGGGATTTTCTTCTTTTTATGCATATTAGGTCGTTCTCTCTTTTTGTTTCGATCATCTAAATTCCATAAATCATCGTACTGTGATATCTTTTTCTTTTCTACATCCTCTTCTAAATCTTCAATACTCCATGCAAGTTTCGGACGCATAAGCGATGGATCAATATGTTCTTGAATGGCAAGTACGGCATCTAAAAATGTTTCTACCTCTTCTCTTCCATACTTATGTTCATACGCCTTCACACGATCTGCTGTCGCTGCCATACTCTCCACCATATCGCGCTTCGTATTAGAAAAACGAATATTATTTTTGAAGAAATCACAATGTGCTAAAACGTGCGCCACGATTAATTTATTTTGAATTAAAGAATTCGTATCTAATAAAAAGGCGTAACATGGATTAGAGTTAATAACGAGTTCATAAATTTTACTAAGTCCTAAATCGTATTGTAATTTCATTCTGAAAAATTGCTTTCCAAAACTCCAATGCGAAAACCTCGTCGGCATCCCATATGCACCAAATGTATAGATAATTTCCGCTGGACATACTTCATAGCGCATCGGATAAAAATCAAGACCAAATCCAGTCGCAATTTCCGTAATTTCAGCAATCGCATATTGTAGTGCTTTATCATCACTTGCTCTCATTATTTTCCCTCCTTACACTTTCCCTTAAGAAAGTGTATGATGAGGAACAAGCTTTCATGAGGATTGATTGCATAATAAAAAGGCACCCCCGAAAAAACGAGAATGCCTCTTTCTAATTAACCTTCAATAATCTCCATCTTCTCCGTAATCGGCGTACGCGCTTTTCCTTCTGGTGCTTTATCGAAATAGCCGATATGAAGAATTCCAATGATGCGTTGACCTCTTGTTAAACCAATTCCTTCTATAAATAGTGGATTGTAGTTTAATCCACCTGATTTCCAAACGCACCCTAAGCCGCGTTCCCAAGCAAGTAATTGGAAGTTTTGCATAAATGCACATGTTGCAGCGTAATCTTCGTCACGTTGAATTTGACGCGGATCTTCATTAATGTAAACAACGATTTGTGCAGGTGTGCTTAAGAAACGATCAGATAAAGTTTTGCCACGTTTTGCTCTTTCTTCTTCTGTGAAAGAGTTTAGTACTGCGTCTACTAATTTCTGACGGCCTTCTCCAATGTATAATTTACAATTCCATGGTTCACGGTGTTTATGATTCGGTGCCCATGTTGCGTCGTTCAATAGTTCAATTAATAGCTCTTTTTCTACTGCTTTATTTGTAAATGTACGAACAGAACGTCTTTCTTTAATAACGTTTGCGATGGAAGTATATGTAGTCATATTTTTCTCTCCCTTATTTTTATCTATATGTATAAATCCGTCATTGATATTGATTTTCAATTTCGATTATAACCTAGTTTTTCACTATTAATCAATGTTTTATGTTGGAAAACCATGAAAAACTTCTTTTTATACTGTGAATAAAAAAACTTAACTTGTTCACAAGTTTTTCACATTTTATGGAAATGATATGTGTAAGTTTTCCACATTACCCATCTAGGAGGAGTTTATATGTACAAGAAAATCGCAGTAAGTATGACTATGGCAGCATTATTGTGCGGAATATCTGTCTTTCCTACTTCCGCTGCCACGCCAAAAGAAGTAACAATGCACCATCATAAGCCTATTTCAGAAGAAGAAATGCAGTCGCTCGAAAAACTCGGCTATAATAAACATGAAATTTGGAAAGCTGCCCACATTGCAAGAATAAGTAAAAAAGAAATTAAGGACGTTTTAGCTTACTATAAGCAAAATAAATCTTGGGAGAAAACAGCCGAGCATTTCGGTGTAGACCCAAGTAAATTGAAAAAGCATCATATGAATAAAGAAACGAAAAAAGCACTACTGCAAAAATTAGCAAATATGCAAAAGTCCACACCAGATGGACTGAAACAAAAAATGAAAGAATATAACATCGGCTTACGCCAACTTACCGTGTTAACAATCATCTCTCAAAAAAGTAATACCCCACTTGACGATGTACTAAAAATGAAAAAAGATGGGATGGATATTAAACAAATTGCGGAAAAATTAAATGTTAAAAAAGAAGATATACGGGCAGAAATGATTAAATTAGTGAAGTCTATTAAAGAAAAGAAAACAAATTAGCCTGTCAAAAAGGAAGAGATATTCAATACTCTTCCTTTTCTTTATCCCGCTATTTCTGGGTAGTAAAACTCCCACCTCAAAATTCGGCTGGAGCAAAGAAGTTAGGTGGGAGTCGTGCTGCCCGTAAAATCCCGATTATTAGCCTTCACTTTATGAACTTTCAATTTTCAAGTATAAATTCCCGTCTTTCCCAAAAACTAACACAAATAAATGATGTGTGTAAGGGGTGAGGAAATGTTCCGTGTATCATCTAAAAAGAAGAAAAAAGCACTCTGTTCTATTCCAGAGTTTATCCACACTACGAAAGAATCCAGTGATTTCGTGTCTTATAACGTAGTAGACGATGGAACATTGTGTTTGTTTTATTATAAATCTACAGCTGAATCACTCCTCATTAATCGATTCATTTTAACACCTATAAAAAGAGAATTAGATCACATTGAAAATATAAGTGATATAGCAAATATCGTCACACTTGAGGAGATTATCACTGGCCCTACTATTGATGACATTCGTGAAAAATTATTAAGTGGGTATGTACTTATACAACTAAAAAATGATTCTCAAATCGCAGAATATGCACTTATTCGTGCTGAAAGTTCCGTTTTAGGTACACGGCTATATAACGATACTGAAAATGAATATAGTGTCATCGGTCCAAAAGTCGGATTTGTTGAGAATATCGATACAAATATACACTTACTTCGGCGAAATATCGTCACAGAACAATTAGTTTTCAAAGAAGTTATAGTTGGTTCTATATCAAAAACAAAAGTCGTAGTTGCTTACATCGAAGATATTACGAATGAGCAGCACGTTAATACTGCGATGCAGCGCCTACAAGACATTGACTTTGATGTTCCTTTCGATGCAACTATGATTGAACAGTTTATTAGTGATAACAGCAACTCTCCCTTCCCTGTTTTACTCCCTACAGAGCGTTTAGATCGCTCCGTTTATGCATTATTGAATGGAGGAGTCGTCATTTTAACAGACGGTTCACCTTACGCATTAGCTGGACCAGCGACATTACTCGATTTCTTCGTCTCTCCAGAAGATTATTATTTACCATGGATAGCAGGCTCATTTCTTCGAATGGTTCGCTTTTTCGGAGCAGCATTCTCGCTATTTTCATCAGCTATTTATACAGCTGTATTAACGTATCACTATCAAATGATTCCTGCGGATTTACTAGGTCCGATTATTTTTTCAAGAGCTAATGTACCCTTTCCGCCCATTTTAGAAGCACTTTTTTTAGAAATCACAATCGAATTGCTCCGTGAAGCTGGAGCACGATTACCTACAAAAGTTGGACAAACAATCGGCATCGTTGGCGGGATTGTAATTGGCCAAGCATCTGTTCAGGCTGCTTTAACGAGTACCATTTTATTAATTGCAGTTGCTTTATCAGCACTCGCTTCTTTTACAACACCAACTGTAAAAATGTCTTCTACTATCCGGATACTACGATTTCCACTTATTCTTTTAGCTGGTGCATTTGGGGGCTTAGGTCTCATTGTAGGATTCGTACTCATATTAGCTCATTTAATTCGCTTAAAATCACTTGGATCACCTTATTTATTACCTCTATATCCATTTCGCGGTTTAGGAACGGCAGAAGGTCTCTTTCGCTTGCCATTTAGTCAAACTGCAGGACGTGCCTCTTTTCTAAGACCAAAAAAGAAATGGCGCTATGATCCAAACAAAGCGAAAGAAAAACATGATGGTGAAGAGAAATGAAAAATACTTTATTATGCTTTTCCATTATCATTTTAATTTTCCAATCCGGCTGTACACAACCGAATATAGTAGACACACAGCGAATGATTCATATAGGTGGATTTGATATAACGAAAGATAAAAAATTTCGCGGGACAATCTTATATCCCGATTACACAAAAGGCGTTCAATCAAAACCAGAAACTCAGTCAACTACCGCAGATACAATTGAAACAATTTCTTCACTTCTAAACGCCAAATCACCACATACGATCGCTGTAGGTCAAATGCGTGTTGTCCTATTTGGAAAATCATTTGGTGAACGTGGAATTGGGGATGTTATTAACAACTTACAACGTGATCCTAATATTGGCCGAGATGTGCAACTAGCGCTTGTAGATGGTTCAACAGAAGAATTACTTAAACATGTCAAAACGAATGGATCGCTATATCTATCTGATTTACTGGAGCAAAATATAGAAACCGAGACAATCCCTCGGACAGCTTTAAATATTTTTTTATATAACTTTTATTCATCTGGATGCGATCCATTTCTTCCTTATATTAAAGTTGATGAAGACAAGTCTGCTTCCATTAAAGGAATTGCTTTTTTAAAAAAGGATAAAGTGGTTATGTACACAGATAAAAAAGGATCTTTTTTATTAAAACTACTCATTAATCCAACTAAAAATGGTCGTTACGAAGTTCCGATACGTCAAGGTAAGCATAAAGGATTGATCGCTACTCAAAACTTATCCGGGAAAAGTTTTTGTTCTCTTTCCCAAAACGGTGACATTCCGAAAGTTAACATCCACTTAAAGTTAAACGGACTTATAAAAAATGCTCCCGACTGGCTCGATTTAGCAAAGCACGAAAATATAACTTACGTAAAAAAACATGTAGAAAAAACGCTTGAGAAGCATTTAAACGAATTAATAAAACAATTCCAAGAAAAAGAAATCGATCCGATAGGTATACAAGAAGAAATTCGTAGTCATTCAAGAAAATGGACTATAAAACAAATTCAAGAAATGTACCCTAATGTAGACGTTGCTGTTCATGTGCAAATCAATGTCGTGCAATCTGGTATCGGAGAATAGTGAGGTGCTGTAATGGCTGGACAAGATAAAACACATACTGTTTCCCCTTATTTCACATTTCTTCTATTACACTCCCTTCAAATTGGAGTAGGTGTGTTAGGATACCAAAGGATTATTGCGCAATATGCCGGTTATGATTCTTGGATTTCTCTTATTGTTGCGGGCATTGCAACTCATATCGTGCTATTTTGCATGCTTAAAATGTTAGAAAAAGATAATGATTTAATGAATATTCATACGACATGTTTCGGAAAGTGGATTGGAACATTTTTGTCCGTATGCTTTGCTGCATACCTTCTATTATTTTGCCTTACTGTCCTTCGTACATATATTGAAGTCATTCAAGTTTGGGTCTTCCCTACAATTAAACCGTGGAAATTAACTTTATTATTTTTACTTGTGACTTACTACGTAATTAAAGGTGGTTTTCGCTCTGTAACAGGAATATGTTTTTGGGGCGTCGTAATACCGATTTTCGTCCTATTTTTCTTAGTTTTCCCAATGAAATACGCGCATGTCCGTAACATTCTCCCAATTCTAACTCATTCACCTTTAGAAATTCTAACTGCAGCGAAATCATCTGCATTAGAATTTCTTGGATTTGAAGCAATTCTTGTTTTTTATCCATTTATAAAAAAAGAAAAATCATTAAATAAATGGGCGCACGGTGGTATTGCTTTTACAACAATTCTATACGTAATACTAGCCATTGTTTCCCTTATGTACTATAGCCAAGGACAACTACATCATACAATTTGGCCAACATTAACAATGCTAAAAATCATAAAGATTCCTTTTATCCAAAGGTTTGAGTACATCATTATTTTCATGTGGTATCTTATTATTTTACCCAATCTTTGTTTAACAATTTGGTCTTCTTGTTGCATTAGTAAAAGGTCTTTTCACGTACCATTTAAAATTACACTTCCATTTTTTATTGCAGCTATATTTATTTCATCCTTATTTTTCACAAACCGTGAAAGTATCAATACATTAAATACAGTACTGTCTCAAGCTGGTTTATATATTGTATACGCTTATATCCCAATTTTATTTCTATTCCATTCACTACGATGGCGCTTCAAAAATCAGTCGAAAAAATCTTCACCCGACACACCATGATATTTGATACAATTTGGTTAATACATTTGTAAAGGGGACAAGCGAATGAAAAAGTATGTATTTTCTTTACTTGTAGTACTAAGCTTAATTCTTGCTGGATGCGGGAGTACTAGTACAAATGAAAAAAAATCTTCTGAATCAAAAGAAGAGCATGACCACGCATCACATACTCAGCAAGCTGATATTCAAGAAAAGACAAAAGGAGTCGACACACTCCCTACCTTCCTAGACAAGCTTGATCCGCAAATGAAAGATATCTACACTGTCGCTGGACAAAATGCAGAGCTATTAGATTGGATTCCATGTTACTGCGGTTGCGGTGAGAGTGTAGGACATAAAAACAATAAAAACTGCTTTATTCGTGAAATTAAAAAGAATGGTGAAGTTGTTTGGGATTCCCACGCAACAACTTGTGTCAACTGCCTAGAAATCGCGGTTGAATCGGCTTCCATGAAACAAAAAGGAAAATCAACGCTCGAAATTCGTAACTATATCGACAATAAATACAAAGAAGGGTATGGCAAGCCAACACCTACGCCAATGCCAAAAGCATAAAAACGAGGAAATCCCTCGTTTTTCTCTTTTCATTCACCTTTTTTCTTAACAAATTCTTTCAAGTGTATTTCTCCTTACTTGTCACACACTATATATAACTCCTCGGTAAGGAGGGTACACAGTGCAAACATATAACGACTATGATAAAGCTCTCTATTACACGTATTGCTGTAATTGGGATAAATTACTCGTTCTCATGGTTCAAACGAACGATCAATTATTTTCTAAGCGTATTGAGCATTTTTTACACGCTTATCAATACAGTAAAGAACTACCAGAAGTTGATAAACAATTGCAGCTCCTATTTCAATATATTGACCACGCATCCCAAAAGTCACATGTAGAAGAAGTAGAGCAAATTCAAATGTAAAATATAGCGCTATTCTCTTTATGAGAATAGCGCTTTTTTAAAATGTTTATATCAATAAAAGTTTCTCCTTATAAAACTTTTATTGATAAACATATTTTTTCTTTCTTTTCCCTACCACTTCATACTATAATTTAGTATGTAACTATTATAAGTGAGGTATAAAATATGGGACGAGAAAAAAAGCAAGAGTATGCTTTATTTGCTGCATGGGGAGCTTCGTTTATTGCTACATTAGGAAGTCTATACTTTTCCGAAATTATGAAATTTGAGCCTTGTGTCCTTTGTTGGTATCAACGTATTTTTATGTATCCATTTGTTTTATGGCTCGGTATCGCTGTAGTAAAGAAAGACTATCGCATTGCAAGTTATTCTTTACCAATCGCAAGTATTGGTGCTTGTATTTCTTTATATCACTATGCAATTCAAAAAATCGCAGCATTTTCAGCTGCTGGGGCAGCTTGCGGCCGCGTACCTTGTACGGGAGAATACATAAACTGGTTCGGCTTTGTGACAATCCCGTTTTTAGCACTTATCGGCTTTATCACAATCGCTGTTTGTAGCTTCATTGTAATTAAAAACAAATAAGGAGATGAAAGAATGAAAAAAATGCTTATATTTGGCGGTATTATTATCGCCTTGTTTGCAGCAATTTTCGCTGTAACACAAATGGAAGAAAAAAATGCTTCAACAAGCCAAAAAATTGATAATGCTACTAGTCAAACAGATGGTTCTGACTACTACACAAATAAAATCTCTCTTTCAGATCTCCAAAAGAATTTAAAAGAGAAAAAAGAAGAAACAGTATACTTTTATCAAACATCTTGCGTTCATTGCCAAAAATTATCTCCTATCGTAGTACCAATGGCTAAAGACTTGAATGTTGATATGAAAGTTATGGATATTGAAAAATTAGATGCTCCTTGGGATGAATATAAAATTAAAGGAACTCCAACAATCATTCATTTTAAAGACGGTAAAGAAGTGAGCCGTATTAGCGGCGAACAACCGGAAGACAAATTAAAAGAGTGGCTTGAGCAAACGAAAAAATAATAAGAAAAGGAAACTCCTTCTATACATGAAATGGGCGTAAAATCCCACACTAATGTATGAGGAGGGGGTTTTATGCCAGAAGTGAAATGCTCTGTTTCCAATTGCTCATTTTGGGGACAAGGTAACCTTTGTCAAGCAAGTGCAATCGTTGTTCAACCTGATGCACAAGAAGCAGGTCAAATTGAAAACAGTTCATATACAAACGCTACTTTAACAAACGAGACGCTTGAAAGTTCTGTAACAACGAGTGTAGAAACGTGTTGTCATACATTTAAACCGAAATATTAAACGTAAAAGCATACGATTAGTCGTATGCTTTTTTACATTCCTCTCCAAACATCATGCATCATAAAAAAGTACAAAATAACGAGAAGGACCGTCCCGCATAAAGTAATGCGCCGATATACACTCTTCTCCCCTTCCCTCGCTTTAACAAATGCCCAAATAAATCCAACGAACAATATTAAATCAATATATGGAACATAAAAGGAGAAGACGAGTAACGCATATAAATACACGATAAATAAACAAGTCGTGATTAAGAAAATTTTAAATGCAAATTCACTTTTCATAATGTGACCGCCCCCCAGTCTGTACTGTATTATATTCAGCAAAACATAATAGTTGCTGTTTCAATTTTTTTATCTCACTATTTACAGGCGCGCGATTGGTATGAAATCATTAAAACCAACTAAACTTCATCACAAATAAGCTACCGCCTATACACGGTAGCTATTATGGAACATTATATTTCCTTTTATATATGTTACTTAAAATCGAATAAGGTAATTGCTCATAACGAATTTTTTCTCCCGTTACATCTACAATATACAAATTGTTTCCTATATAATAGGTTCCATCTTTTCGTTTGGAATACACTGTATATTTTTCATTTGGCAATACCGTTTTTACTTTCGTCAATTGTCCATTTGGTTCTTGCCAATATATATTTACACGATCTACTAACGTAAGCATTCCAATTTGTTCTTCTTCTACTTTACGCCCATTCCAACTCACAACCCGATAACCAAGCTTATACGCTTCATATTCGGGACTCGTATGAAAACGAGAAATAATTACTTTCGTCTGTAATTGTACCCGGTCGTATAACCATTGTATGTCCCGATCGTGCATGCGAATACAACCATTCGACTCCCTGCTTCCAATCGTCCATTCCCGATTTGTTCCATGAATTGCATATTCCTTTTTATCTAGACCTAACCACCTCGTACCGAGAGGGTTATTCGGAGCACCCCCAGCTATTTTTTTACGATGGTATTCTTTATTTTTATATTTAGTTATAATACAAAAATTACCCTCAGGCGTCGGGGTCCTGTCTTTTCCTGTCGTTATCGGAAATGTCTTAGTATAGTTTCCATCTTCAAAAAAAGACAGCTGATTCGTCGTAAGGTTAACTAATATTAAATGATCTGTATTAGCAAAAACGCTAGCTGGCAGGCAGAAAAATAGGATTACGATAAACCATACTTTCTTCATCTAAATCCTCCCTAGCACTAACATCATAATAAAGTGAAACTTTACTCGTTGGGGGATTTTGTCCATCCCCACTGAGGATTAGCCTTCACCAATCGAGCATTTACGGACATTTATCTCCCACCTAACTTCCTTGTATTCACCGAATTGTTAGGTAGGAGTCTTACTGCCCGCAAATAGCGGGATAAATACAATTAACTTTACTTTGCTCTTATAAATGAAAACTATCCATTCACAATTACTCCACCATTTACATGCATCATCTGTCCCGTTACATATGCCGAATCACTAGACGCTAAATATACATATGCAGGCGCTAATTCATACGGCTGACCAGGCCTTTGCATAGGAACATTACTCCCAAACTGTGATACTTTTTTCTCATCAAAACTGGATGGAATAAGCGGTGTCCAAATTGGGCCTGGTGCAACACCATTTACACGAATTCCCTTTTGTACTAACGACTGAGATAGCGATCTTGTAAAAGCGACAATCGCTCCTTTCGTTGCAGAATAATCAATCAACGTTTCATTTCCTTCATACGCAACGATAGATGCCGTGTTTATAATTACATCCCCTTGCTTTAAATGAGAGAGGGCTGCTTTTGTAACATGAAAATAAGAAAAAATATTAATACGGAACGTTTTTTCTAACTGTTCCGCTGTAATATACTCTAGCCCTTGCTGCGGATATTGCTGTGCGACGTTATTCACAAGAACATTTAGCCCCCCTAGCTGCTGGGCGGTCTCTTCTACAATCTCTTTACAATGTTGTTCATTACTCAAATCTCCCGGCAATAATACACAATTCACGCCTTCTTTTTCCACAAGTTGTTTCGTCTCAGTTGCATCTTCGTCCTCATCTAAATAAGCAATCGCAATATTTGCTCCCTCTTTTGCAAAAGCGATAGAAACAGCTCTTCCAATCCCGCTATCTCCTCCTGTAATTAATACATTCTTTCCTTTTAACTTTTCACTTCCTTTATAATTTAGATCTTCAAACTTTGGAAGAGGATTCATTAAC
This sequence comes from Bacillus sp. SRB_8, assembly GCF_003264205.1. Taxonomy (NCBI): domain Bacteria; kingdom Bacillati; phylum Bacillota; class Bacilli; order Caryophanales; family Bacillaceae; genus Bacillus; species Bacillus sp. SRB_8. The sequence continues at coordinate 33,537 of NZ_NADT01000038.1, forward strand.
GATTCAATACCAGGTTGTTTATTTTGATGTTGTGCTGGCATTGTTAAAAAGTTTTTTTGCTGCGGCATAACTTCCTTCAACTCCTTTCCCCTTATAATGCGCACAATAAAAAAAACTACTTACACATTAAAGAACCGCAATTCACACACAGTTTTACGATTAATATTCGAATTTACGACATAAAATATGAGTTGTTCTAAAGTTTTTATGCAAAACTATTGCAAAATAGTTAAAAAACGAATATTATATATAACTGTTGTGAAAATTATTCGTAAAAAGAAAGGATGTTTATATGTTTAACCTTTCAAAACATAAAACTTCTATTAAAACTGAAATTATGGCAGGTATTATTACCTTTTTAACAATGGCATATATCATTGTCGTAAACCCTGTCATCCTTGGGGATGCAGGTGTTCCGTTTGAACAAGCATTTACAGCTACAATTATCGCTGCTGTTGTCGGAACATTATTTATGGCGATCTTTACTAATTTACCAATCGCAATTGCACCAGGTATGGGATTAAATGCTTACTTCTCTTATTCTGTTGTAAAAGCCCATGAAGGCATGACTTTCGCAATTGCATTCTCTGCTGTATTCGTAGCAGGTATGATTTTAATTTTGTTATCATTCACATCTTTCCGTACGAAATTAATGGAAGTAATTCCTGAGAACTTAAAACATGCACTTACTGCTGGTATCGGTCTTTTTATTGCTTTTATCGGTTTGCGCTTAACGGGAATTGTTACAAAAAATGATGCAAACCTAGTTGGGCTTGGCGATCTTCACTCTGCTCCAGTTCTACTAGCATTAGCTGGCCTTGGAATTACAATTATCCTTATGTCTTTAAATATAAACGGGGCACTATTTATCGGAATGTTATTAACTGGTATTATCGCTTACTTCACAGGTCAATTAACATTCTCAAGCGGCGTTACATCAATGCCTGGATTACCAGAAGGAATTATCGTTTCAAATCCAATTACTGCTGTATCTGATGTAATTAACTACGGATTATACGGCGTTGTGTTCTCATTCTTCCTTGTTACACTATTTGATACAACAGGTACACTACTTGGCGTTGCACAACAAGGTGGATTTATGAAAGGTGGAAAGCTTCCAAAAGCAGGACGAGCTCTTCTATCTGACTCATTCTCAGCAACAATTGGAGCTATGTTCGGAACAACACCATCAACAGCTTACATTGAATCATCTGCTGGTGTTGCAGCTGGTGGTCGTACTGGTTTAACAACTGTTACAGTAGCTGTTCTATTTGCATTAGCAGCATTCTTCGGACCGTTAGTGAGCGCTGTTTCTGGCGTTTCAGCTATTACAGCACCATCACTAATTATCGTTGGTAGTCTTATGATGGGCTCAGTTCGCCACATCGATTGGGATACATTCGATGAAGCATTCCCAGCATTTTTAGTAATCTTAAGTATGCCACTTACATCAAGTATCTCAACAGGTATTGCACTTGGATTTATTTCATACCCACTTATGAAAGTGGCAAAAGGACAATTCCGTGCTGTTCACCCACTTGTGTATTTATTCGGGATCTTGTTCGCTTATCAATTAGTTTTCTTACCACATTAAAATCCCTCGTAAAGAGGGATTTTTTCATAAATAAAAAAGGCTGCAGAGAACTCCTTCTCCACAGCCTAATTATTATTTTTGCAAAAACGTCTGCAAATCTGCAAATTGTCTCTTTGCATCTTCATAGCCTTGCTCATATAAACTTTGTAATTTAGCCGTATCCTTTTCCATACGATCTACTTGAAGCGGCACTTCTGGGCGAATAACAAATAAATTACCTGCTTGCTCTTCTTTTTCAATGTAGTGAAGTGTTTCATTATACACTTCATAACGATTCAGCATCGTATTTACAAGGTTTGGATACTTCTTATAAGCCTTTGCTGCAATCCAACCAAATTTTGATTTTTTCTTCGCGTAACCATGATTTCTCGTCAAAATAACGACTGATTTTTTAAATCCATCTTCCTGTGCTTTACGAACTGGAATCGGATCTGAAATCCCGCCATCTAACAATTGCTTACCTCGGTAGTTTACTGCCGGTGCAATGAAAGGTAATGAACTAGATGCTTGCAATAAATTTAGTGCATCATCATTCGTTCCCTCTTTTTCAAAATAAACAGACTGTCCTGTTTCACAATCAGTTGTTCCTACAAGGAAACGCTCTGGACTATTAAAGTATGTTTCAAAATCAAACGGTACATGCTTTTCTGGAATTTCATGAAAAATGAATTCCATATCAAATAGCTGACGTTTTTTCCACAAGTTTTTATACGATAAATACTGCGGATGTGATGCATAATCAATATTTACTGTTTTATTTCTATTTCTTTGTCTGGAAAGATACGACGCTGCATGACAAGCACCAGCTGATACACCAATTACATATGGAAAATATAAATCTTGTTCCATAAAATATTCTAATATCCCGCCCGTATATACACCACGCATACCGCCGCCTTCTAATACTAACCCCGTATTTTCAAGCATGTTATTCTCTCCTCTTTATATATATTGACTCTTTAATTATTCACTATGTTAAGTATCTTTTTCTATTATATATGAGTTCTTTCAGAAATTATATTGAAAAGGCTTGAAATGGAGGGGTTTTTTCTTCCAATTATATTTCCAAATGACCAGAGACATCCTTTATAAACCTTTGAATAAAATCTTGCTCTTCTTTCGTATATCCATCTAAAAGTAACAGCCACTTTTCTTCAGCTTGTTTATGCAATTTTTCATGAGCTTTATATATTTCATTTCCTCTTTCCGTTAAGCGGAAGAAAATTTCTTTTTGATTATCTAACATTTGCATTTTCTCAACGAATTGCTTTTGAAACAACTTTGTACAAATTTTAGAGATTGCGCCTTTCGTCATTCCCATTTCTGTTGCAATAGCAGTTACATTCATCAGACCATTTTTTCCGATACACTCGATAACATGTAACTCAGATAAAGACATGCCACTTACACCTGTCTCACGAAGAAACTTCTCATTATTTTCTTTCAAATGCTCTTCTTTTTTATGAAAAAGTGTACGAATATCCGAAAGTATTTCCATTTGTTTCGCTGTACGTTCCAATCCATTCGCCTCCTAAGTTTCCAAAGAAACAAATTAACTATATACCATTTTAAAATCATTTTTTCATCTTTACAAGTGAGAAAATCATGTTAAAATTAATTTAGTTTCCAAGGAAACCAAATGACAAGGAGGTTAACATTATGGAAAAAACCAAACTGAATTTCATTTTATATGTTGTCTGTATGAGTGCCTTACTCGGTTGCTTCGCTCAAAATATTTATACACCTATCTTGCCGATGATTCAAAATTCGTTTCATACTTCTCTTTATCTTGTAAATTTAACCGTTTCACTTTTCACATTCGTTCTTGCGGTTATGCAGCTCATATACGGACCTTTAATTGATACAAAGGGAAGAAAATCTGTCCTTATCCCTAGTTTAATCATTAGTACAATCGGCTCAATTGGTTGTGCTTTCTCACCAAACATTTACTTATTTCTATTTTTTAGAGCTGTTCAAGCTATAGGAATAGCGGCTATACCTGTAGTTGCAGCAACGATTATCGGTGATTTATTTGAAGGAAAAGAACGCGGAGAAGCGATGAGCCTTTATCAAATGTTACTTGCTCTCGCACCTGCAATCGGTCCTCTCATAGGTGGCTATCTCGGCAGTATAAATGGCCACTTATCTGTATTTCTTTTTTTATCTACAATTGGCATCATCTTATTAATTATAAACATTTCACTACTTCCAGAAACAAAACCAAATGTAATTGAGAAACCTAAAGCAAAAAAGAATTACTGGCTTATCTTAAAAAATAAAACTGGATTTTCCATTACACTTATTGGCTTTATTCAATTTTGTATATATTTCTGTTTCCTCGTTTTTTTACCTAGCATATTAACAAATATATTTCATCTAAGCGCAAGCGAAATTGGTCTTATGTTTGTACCGATGTCCCTTTCTCTTATGTTAGGAAGCTATTGCTACAAATTTTTGCAAAAACATTTCACAACAAGGCAGGCTTTATTCATCACTAGTTTCTTCAACATTATATGTGTCACTTTATTCTCTTTCACATATAGCATCAATATCCCATCCGTAATTATCGTTACCTCTTTATACGGTTTTAGTATGGGACTTTCTATGCCGACTCACACTACTTTATTAACGGAAGAATTCGTACAAGAACGCGCAACTGCCATCGGTATGTACAACTTCATTCGCTATCTTGGTATGGGTACAGGGCCTATTGTAGGTGGGTTTCTTTTATTTAATCAAAATTACTTTTGGATTTTCTTCCTAGGGGCAATTATATTTCTACTTATAGTTTTACACGCAATGAAAATGCTACATTCCCATGCTGCACAAAGAGCTTAAGAGACCTATAGATGGTCTCTTAAGCTCTTTGATCAGCAACGATATGAATATCAATATACTTCGTTTGTCTCATAATTTCATTTACAATAGAACCTTTTCGTATTTCTTCCCACCGTGTTCTCGCCGATTGCCCAAGTAAAACTTGTGTCACCTGTAGTCTTTTTGCAACTTCAATAATAACATCAGCGGGCTTTCTTCCCTTTGCTTCTTCTAATACAAAGCTCGCATCAAATTGATTCGTTAGCGATTTCCATTCTTCAATCGTCTGCTTTTTGCCTGCTGAAATAGAATCTATATTTTCTCTTTCAACGTTTAACACATACAATTCAGCATTTAGCCGATCAGCCATGCGCCAACCTCTCCGTATTAATTTCTCTGCTGTTGAACTGTATTGTACACAAACGAGAATTTTTTCTTTCACACCTATCGGTTCTATTACTGTTTGGCTAATTTTCTCATCCATATCATCTGCAACTTCTCGAAGTGATAACTCTCTTAATGCCCCTAAATTATTTATCGTAAAGAAGTTTTGTAAGCTTTGTTGAATTTTTTCTTCCTTATATATCTTTCCATCTATTAATCTCTTTCGGAGTACCTCAGGTGTTGCATCAACCAGCTGAATTTCATTTGCTTTTTGTAAAATAAAGTCTGGAATACGCTCTCGTACTTTGACATTCGTAATTTGAGCTACAATATCATGAACGCTTTCTAAATGTTGAATATTAAACGCTGATAATACAGATATACCGGCATCTAACAATTCCTGCACATCCATGTAACGTTTCTTATTTTTCGACCCGGGAATATTACTATGCGCAAGTTCATCCACAACAACAATTTGTGGTGCCCGCTTTATAATTCCTTCTACATCAAGTTCATAAAATACTTTCCCTTTATAATCTATTTCTTTTAAAGGAACTTTTTCTAAATCAGCAATTGCTTCTTCCGTCTCTTTTCTACCGTGTGTTTCAATTAAACCAACTACAATATCAATACCGTCTTTTTTCATCTCTCTTGCATCAAATAGCATTTTATAACTTTTCCCAACTCCAGGTGCAGCCCCTACGTATAGCTTTAGCTTTCCGCGATTTTGCTGCCGAATATATTCTAAATACTCTTCTGGCGTTCGCCTTTGAAACGTCGGTTTATAGTCATTCGCATACAAAACACTCACAACCTTTCTTTCGAAACAACGCTACCTCAATCCGTTAGATTGAGGTAGCACTGTTACTATTTCATTAATTTCTGCAATTCTAAATTTAGCTTTAAGGCGTTTACACGATCCTCTCCAAATAAACCGAGTGCAGCTCCTTCTGTTTGATCCTTAATCAATTGATCTAGCTTTTCTTTCGGAATATTCGTTAATTTTGAGATGCGATCTACCTGCACAGAAGCCGCCTTCGGACTAATGTCAGGATCAAGCCCTGAACCTGAATTCGTCACTAAATCTATCGGTACTTCTGTAACTGGAATGGTTGGATTTTGTTCCTTCCACTCTGCAATACTTTTCTCAACTCGTTTTGCTAAATCTGGATTAGACGGTGCATAGTTATTTGAACCAGATGCTTCTGCTTTATATTCTATACTAGAGACACGTCCATGAAAATAACGTGGATCTGTGAAATTTTGACCGATTAATTTTGAACCAACTACTTCATCTTTATCATTATATATAAGACTTCCATCCGCATTATCCTTCATTACCGCTTGCGCAATACCAGTTACAATAAGCGGGTATACGAGGCCGCACAAAACTAGAAATGTAAAAGTAATACGAATAATTGGTGAAAGTATACTTTGTTTTTTCGCCATCTTTTTTTCCCCTCTTCCTTATATGAACAAGCCGACAATCATATCAATTACTTTAATTCCAATGAATGGAACGATAACTCCACCAAGCCCATAAATGAGTAAGTTTCGGCTAAGTAGTGCATTCGAACTCATCGGTTTATATGCGATACCTTTCATCGCTAGAGGAATAAGTAACGGAATAATAACCGCATTAAATATTAATGCTGATAAGATTGCTGAAAGCGGTGATGTTAATTTCATAATGTTTAATGCTTCCATTTGCGGAATTGCTAATGTAAACATCGCTGGAATGATTGCAAAGTATTTTGCTATATCGTTTGCAATACTAAACGTTGTTAACGCACCTCGTGTCATTAACAATTGCTTACCAATTCCTACAACCTCAATGATTTTTGTTGGATTCGAATCTAAATCGATCATATTTGCTGCTTCTTTCGCAGCTGTCGTACCACTATTCATCGCTAACCCAACGTCAGCTTGCGCTAATGCCGGGGCATCATTTGTACCATCACCTGTCATCGCTACAAGTTTCCCTTTATCTTGCTCTGCTTTAATAACCGCAATTTTATCTTCTGGTTTACACTCAGCAACGAATTCATCTACTCCTGCTTCCTTTGCAATTGTTGCTGCTGTTAACGGATTATCACCTGTACACATAACCGTTTTAATCCCCATTTGGCGCAATTGTTCAAAACGTTCACGCATACCAGGTTTTACTGTATCCTTTAAATAAATTAAACCGTAAATACGATTGTCTACTGCAACTACAAGTGGTGTTCCGCCTTCTTTTGAAATTAAATCTGCTTTTTGATTCACATCTTTTGGAATCATCCCGCCTTGCGATTGAACCCATTCAATCACGGCACCAACAGCACCTTTTCTCACTTTCGTTCCATCCTGTAAATCAACACCACTCATTCTCGTTTCTGCTTTAAACGGAACAAATTCACCTTGTTCTGCAAGTTCTCTATTATATGATATAGATTTCGTTTGTACATATTCTATAACTGATCGACCTTCTGGTGTTTCGTCTAAAACTGAGCTAATCGCCGCCCATTTTCCTACTTGCTCAATCGTTTCATTTCCTACTGGTAGCAGTGTATGTGCCATCCGGTTCCCGAAAGTAATCGTACCTGTTTTATCTAAAATAATCGTATTAATATCGCCCGCAGCTTCTACTGCTTTCCCTGACATCGCTAATACATTAAACTTTGTTACGCGGTCCATCCCAGCAATACCAATCGCTGATAATAACCCACCAATTGTCGTTGGAATTAAACAAACTAACAATGCTACAAGTACAGCTGTATCAATTTGAAACCCTAAATAGTTTGTAAAAATCGGCAACGTCACAACGACGATTAAGAAAATTAGAGTTAAACTCGTTAATACTGTATTTAAGGCAATTTCATTCGGCGTTTTTTGACGCGCAGCTCCTTCTACTAAAGAAATCATTTTATCAATAAATGATTCGCCAGGGTTACTCGTAATTACAATCGTAATCTCATCACTTACGACCATCGTACCGCCTGTTACTGAACAAAAATCGCCACCCGCCTCTTTTATTACAGGAGCTGATTCCCCTGTAATTGCAGATTCATCGACAGACGCTAAACCTTTAATTACTTCACCATCATTTGGAATCATTTCTCCTTGTTTTACAATAACAACGTCACCTTTTCTCAGATCAGTTGCTGAAACTTGAACAATATCTCCATTTTCTTTTACAACATTTGCAAACACATCTTTCTTCGATTGTTTTAAAGAATCGGCTTGCGCTTTTCCACGCCCTTCAGCTAAAGCTTCTGCAAAGTTAGCAAATAAAACTGTAAATAATAGAATGAGAGAAACTGTTATATTAAACCACCCTGGTACACTACTAGAACTACTTGGAAGAAAGGATAAAATTAACGTAATGATAAATCCAATTTCCACAACGAACATAATCGGATTCTTTATCATTACTTTCGGATTCAATTTCGCAAAGGATTGTTTCATCGCATGTGTCACGATATCACGATCCATCGTTTTTGCTTGTCTAACCTCATCTTCTACAGCATGTATTTGTGATTCATTTACTCTTTTTTCTTTTACTACTACCGGTCTCATCATTTACCCTCCATTACTTCAATGTAAGAAATTCTGCAATTGGGCCAAGTACTAACATCGGGAAGAATGTTAACGCACCAACAATTACAATTGTTCCGATAAAGATCCCTCCAAATAAACCATTATCCGTACGGAATGTCCCGACTGTTTCTGGTACTACCGTCTTCTCTTTCAGTGAAGCTGCAACAGCTAGCATCGTAATTAAACTGAAATAGCGTCCTAAAAACATAACTAAACCAGTCGTAATATTCCAAAACGGTGCATTGTCTGCTAAACCTTCAAATCCAGATCCGTTATTCGCAGCTGACGATGTGTACTCATATACAACTTGCGTTAAACCGTGGAAACCTGAATGAGAAATTGCATCCGTTCCTAAGCTTGTTGAAAGAGCTAATGCTGAAAACCCTAAAATAAGCAATGGATGAAATAAAATCGTTACCGCAATCAATTTCATTTCCTTACCTTCAATTTTCTTACCTAAAAACTCCGGTGTCCGTCCAACCATTAAACCAGATATAAAGACTGCAATAATTGCATACATAATAATGTTCACAAAACCTGCTCCAACACCGCCGTATACTGTATTTAACATCATATTTACGAGTGGAACTAGACCACCAATTGGTGTTAACGTATCATGCATCGTATTAACGGCCCCTGTTTCCGCAGCTGTCGTTACTGTCGCATAAAGGGAAGAAAATACTGTTCCAAATCGGACTTCTTTTCCTTCTGTACTTCCTTGTACATGTTCGATACCCATTCCATTTAACGCTGGATTCCCATGTAATTCAGATGTAGTAATTGTTATAAATCCTAGTAAAAATACCATGAATAGTGAAACGAAAAGGATACGACCTTGTTTTTTATTTCCTACCATTCGTCCGTACGTAAATGGAAGTGCTGTTGGCAATAACATCATAAGCATCATTTGCAAAATATTACTCATTTGCCCTGGATTTTCGAAAGGATGTGTAGAGTTTGCTCCGAAAAATCCACCGCCGTTATTTCCGAGTTCCTTAATGGACACGAATGATGCAACTGGACCACGTAAAATACTTTGTTTTGCCCCATCAATTGTCTGTGCTGTAACCGCCCCATCTAACGTTTGTGGTACACCAAGTGCGACAAAGATTAGCGCTGCAACAAACGCAATAGGAAGAAATACTCTCGTTAAAGCTCTCGTAAAATCAACGAAAAAGTTACCAAGTTCTTTTCCAGCGAGCCCTCTTATAAATGCCATAACGAGCGCTAACGTCGTTGCTGGTGCTGCAAACATTAAAAATGTAATCCCGATTAATTGTGATAAATAAGACAAACCATTTTCACCGCTATAATGCTGTAAATTTGTATCAGCCATAAAACTAATTGCTGTATTAAAAGCAAGCGTAGGCTCCATTCCCTCGATATGCGCTGGATTTAGCGGCAGCACACCTTGTAATCTGAAAATGAAATATACAACAACAATCATAAATCCGTTGAGTAAAACGAGTGATAATGCGTACTGTTTCCACGTTTGATTGTATTCTTTTACACCCGTAATTTTAAAAATAAGTTTTTCAAAAGGCCCGAATACTTTATCTAGCGTTTTGCTACCTTGAAAAGCTTTTTCTAAATAAATCCCCGTTGGCTTTGCTACTAGAATAAACAAGAGCATTGTAATAACGACTGCAACCCAAATCATAATGAATGATTCCCCCTAATTAAAACTTCTCTGGATTTAATAATGCGTACACTAAGTACACCGTAATCGCTGCAACAATAACCGATAAGGCAATCATCATGATTGCTTCCCTTCTTTCACAACTTTATCTGACCAACTTGCAAGACTTGCCATCGATGCGACTAACCCAACAAAAATACCGATCATTACAACATCTAACATAACTACCCCTCACTTTTTTGTTAAATTTTACCATCTAGTTATCAAAAAAAGAACACTAAGCTCTACTTAGTGTTCGAAACGAACAACACAAAGTAAACCTCCTCTCTAAACGCTTACGAGGTTAGCTGTCGGATTCGGGCCTAAAGAGTAGCCCTACTTTCAAAATTGAAAGATTCACCCCAAGTGACAATGCACAAAATTGGTTCCCCCGCTCCATTTCTGGAACTCAGCGATTTTAGGTTTTTTTTGGAAATTTTATGAATGATTTATGAGAGTAAATATACTCCTCTAAATTTAACTTGTAAAGGGGTAAATTACTGAAAATAAGAAAATATCCATCTATTTAAGCGTTTACATTAGTTGTTATTAATATTTTTTCATCTGTTTTCTCGTCTTTCCTTTCTTTTTCACAGAAATGATCTTTTAAATACGAAATAAAAAGAGCGAATTACATGAAGTGCATAGCTTGTTGCACTCAGCATTCGCTCTTTTTTCATTCAACCTTTATTCTCCACGCAAAAAAGCACGCAAATTTCTCCCTCGAATATAAACTTGTGATAATTCCGCATGTAACTGCTCATATTCGGTAATATCCGCCTCTAAATACAAAACATCTTTTGATGGTAATATAATATATGGACCTGGAAAAAGAGGATCGAGCACTACCAATTCGTGAACTCTCTCTACCGATATCGCCCAACGATTCGCTATATCTCCTAGTAACAACACTTTCATCTTCATTTCCCCCACCTTATTCAAAAAATAAAAAAGAAATATTATCACAGTTCGTAAACACTACAAATTTAGCTCCAATTGTTTCATAGAGCCTGGCCGGATAGCGTTTATTCTTTGTAACAACAGTAATAGGCGCTTGAAAAGAAAAACGAATGTGTTCTGTGAAGAAACTAACTATCGGAAGCTCATCCCCTAGTAAAATCACCTTCTTAATACGTGTGCAAATACTAGTAAAATCCTTCTCCTTATTACAGCTATAAGCTGATTCAAACCCATACTCTCTAACTTCATCCGCTATCTCTTCATTGGCTGTAAAAATAATTAACTCATGCTGAAATGCTACTAGCTCTCTTAAACTCTTTACCTTGTTTTTTTCTCCAACACAAATAAGTGTTAGTTCCATGTACCTCATCCTCCTTAGCATAAAAGAACTCAAACATAGATTGATATTCTCCTATACTAATCAGACCGATGAAGTGATGTATCCATCATGGCACCGTCCTCTCTCAAGACGCTTACGAAGTTAGCTGTCGGATTCGGACTTTGAGAGTAGCCCTACTTTCAACATTGAAAGATTCACCCCTAGTGAAGACGCACAAATTGGTTCCTCCGCTCCATACATTTGGACTCAGCGTATTACAAAAAATGTATTCCGGCTGATATATTACTCCTGTATTTGGAAAAAGTAAACACAAAAAAAGCCAGTTAACAAACTGGCTTCTCGTATCTTTATACATGCGTCTTATTCAATTTATATGCAAAATGATTCGTCGGCCCATGACCACTTCCAATATTCAATGGCTCTTCAATTGCTATACTAATAAATCGTTTTGCTTCTTGAACCGCCTCTTTCATCAAGTAGCCTTTCGCAAGTCCTGCTGTAACCGCTGAAGCAAATGTACACCCACTTCCGTGCGTTTGCTTCGAAGGAATTCGTTCACTTCTAAATTCAATAAACTGCTCACCATCAAAGAGTAAATCAATTACTTCATTACCTTGATATTCTGCATGTCCGCCCTTCATAAGCACATATTTAGCCCCTAATTCATGCAATACTTTTGCAGCTTCCTTACTATCTTCTACATTATGAATCTCCATTCCAGTTAACACTTCTGCTTCAGGAACATTCGGTGTGACAACAGTTGCTACTGGCAATAAATATTCTTTCAATGCTTGTACTGCTTCTTGTTGTAATAATGACGCACCGCCTTTAGCAATCATAACAGGATCTAGCACAATATTATTCCAGCCAAATTTCTTAATATGCTCTGCCACAATTTGAATAATTTCACTACTAAATAACATTCCCAGTTTCACAGCATCTGGCGTTAAATCCGTACCAATTGAATTCAGCTGCTCCGTAATCCCTTCTAAAGAAACAGGATATACCCCTTGAACGCCAAGCGTATTTTGAGCAGTAATTGCTGTAATAGCCGTCATTCCGTACACACCAAGCTCTTGGAAAGTTTTTAAATCTGCTTGAATTCCAGCGCCGCCTCCGCTATCAGATCCTGCAATCGTTAAAGCTTTATTTACTTTCATCTCACTCATCCTTTTCTATCCAAAATAGCGATGATAAATTGTTTTCGCTTCACTTATATCTTTCGTTCCATGCACAAGTACACGACCATCTTTGAAGGCAACTAATCTCTTTTCTCCAACAGAAAAGGATAATAAATATGGATTTACATTCAAATCAGTCACACGATCATTCAGCAATCTTTTATATTGTTCAAAATCCATTTTCTCTTTATGAGGTGGTCTAATTTGAACTGTATTTCTCCCGCATAACACCGCTGTCTTTGAAGTATTTTCCTTATTTAAATACGGATATAATGCTTGCTCACCACACGATAGACAATTATGTTTACGAAGCTTTTGCACATTCATACATGAATACTCATTTTTCCATACATCAAATGACACAAGCCCATCTCGAAGCGAGTCATAATCTTCTACTAACAGTTTAAGCGTTTCCGTTACTTGATGAGAAACGACGAGAGATACAGCAGGTGATATAATCCCCGCTGTGTCACATGTCGCTCCGCCAAGTGGAATCGATTGTAATAAACAAGATAAACATGGCGTTTTTCCTGGAAGAATAGTATAAGAAAGACCGTAACTCCCTACACATGCCCCATAAACCCATGGAATAGAATATTTTTGCGATATATCATTCACAATGAAACGTGTTTCAAAATTGTCAGTCGCATCGATGATTACATCAACATTTGTAACGAGTTCTTCCAACTCTTCAGCCGTTACATCCTGAACGAGAGCTTCTACTCTTACTTCACTATTAACCTCTTCTAGACGTTTTTTTGCCGCTACAGCCTTCGGAAGATTATTCTCTACATCACTCTCTGCATACAATTGTTGTCTTTGCAAATTACTCCAATCGACATAATCACGGTCAACAATTGTTACTTGACCAACGCCTGCTCTTACAAACATCTCTGCATTTGCACTACCTAATGCACCTGCACCGATAATAAGTACATGCTTTTCTCCTAGCTTTTGTTGCCCTTCTTCCCCAATTGGAGAAAATAGTTCTTGGCGAGAATATCGATTATTCAACTACGCTCATTCCTTCTAAAGGACTACTTGCTGTCGCGCAGCGCTTACGTGCAATACGACCTGCTTCAAACCCTAATCGTCCTGCCTCAATACCTAATTTCATTGCGTATGCCATTTTAATAGGATCGTTCGCTCCAGATACTGCAGTATTTAATAACACACCATCTGCTCCTAATTCCATTGCAAATGCTGCATCAGCTGGACTACCAATACCAGCGTCAACGATAACTGGTACTGTCGCTTGTTCAATAATGAAACTTAAATTTAATGGATTTACAATACCAAGCCCTGAACCAATCGGTGATGCTCCTGGCATAATCGCGTGTACACCAAGTTCTTGTAATTTACGAGCTAATACAACATCATCAGATGTGTATGGTAGAACGATAAATCCTTCTTCTAGTAACATTTCAGATGCCTTTAACGTTTCTACTGGATCAGGTAATAACGTTCTATCATCACCAATAACTTCTACTTTTATCATGTCACAAAGTCCAGAAGCTTTTGCTAATTTTGCAATACGAACAGCTTCTTCAGCATTTTTTGCTCCTGCTGTATTCGGTAATAACGTATATTTTTTCACATCAAGTTTCTCTAATAAATTAGGCTGCTTCGCATCGAATATATCCATACGACGTACTGCGAATGTTAAAATCTCAGCCTCAGAAACATCAATTGCCTTTTGCTGCACATCAAAATCAGGGAATTTCCCTGTTCCTAATAAAAGTCTAGAATGAAATGAAAATTGTCCAATGTTTAACATAATCAACCGCCTCCTACGAAAGTTACAATCTCAATTTGGTCCCCATCAAAAACAGATGTATCGTTATGATCATCTTTTTGTAAAATATCTTTATTACGTTCTACTACAACAATTCTGTTATCTAACTCTAAATGTGTAAGTAGCCCAGCTACTGTTTTCACACTCTCTGGTACTTCAATTTGGTTACCATTAATTTTTAAATTCAAACTTCCATCCCCTTTCTAAACCGTTTTAGAAAGCAATGAATCTAGCAAGTGATTCTCCTGCTTTCCTTCTATTAAATCAGCCATATACTGACCAGAAACAGGACTTAATAAAATGCCGTTTCGATAATGTCCAGTACAAGCATATAAACCTTTTATTTCTTCATGCTCTCCCATATAAGGAGCTTCATGATTAGACTGCGGTCTTAACCCAGCCCACGTACTTTCCCATTCTGCTTCTTTTAAAGCAGGCAATATTGTATACGCACGCTCTAATATGGAAGTAATACTTTCTGGTTGTACAGATTTATTAAATGTATGAGGCTTCATCGTTGCCCCAATCACATAACGGCCACCGCGCTTCGGCGTAATATAAAACCTCTCCTGGAAAATAGGAGCTTTCAACAGAGGTTTCCTGCTTCTTACTGCAACAACCTCCCCCTTAACAGGATATGTACCCCAATCACTCTGAAAATAATGTAGCAATTTCGTACTCCATGATCCTCCGGCGATAACGACTTTTTCACATGTGATTACACCTTCGCTTGTCACAATTCCAGTCACTTTATTATTTTCAATACGAATATCAAACACTTCTGTTTGTTCATATATATCAGCTCCGGAAATTGCTGCAGAATGTGCGAATGCTTTCGTAAGCTCTGGTGCAATAACTTGACCATCTTTCGGATAATACACCGCCCCTATAATTGACTCGGAAAGAAACGGCTCTTTTTCCCGTAAATGGTCCCCCGTTAGAAATCGGGAATCTTCACCTGTTTTCTGCTGCCAATCCATAATATGAAGAATTCTTTTCTTCTCATCTTCATTTTGAGCGATGCGATAAATGCCCTTTTCTTCATACCCAATATCGATGCCTGTTTTTTCACGTAAAACTGCTGCAAGTTGTGGAAATATAGCACGGCTTTCTCTAGCAAGCTCAAACAACGGATCATATGCATCCCATTCTGCCTGAACACCGAGCAAACCAGCAGCTGCTTTCGAAGCTTCAGATGCGATTCTTTGCTTCTCTACAATCGCTACTTTATGCCCTCTTTCTGCTAGAAAGTGTGCAACTGAACTACCAATTACACCTCCGCCAATAATCGCTACATCATACTTCTTACACATGTTTTTCCGCCCACTTTCTTATTGATTCCTTATAAGATTTCGCCTTGCTATACGGATTACTACTGCTTATAATCCCGGACATAACAGCAATGCCACTTACACCATTTGCAAGAACATCACCTGTATTTTCAGGGGTAATCCCACCAATTGCAGTTATTGGTATGGATAAACAACTTGCCATATGAGCAATTTCTTCTAATCCTCTCGCTGGCACACCTTTTTTACAATCTGTCGGAAATACATGACCATAAACGAGTGAATCTGCTCCATTTTTAAATGCTACTATCGCTTCATCTAGCGAATGTACTGAATAACCGACATGCAAATAAGAAAACTTTTCTTTTACTAACCTTACATCTGCGCTTCGATATCCTAGCTGAACACGCGGAATATTTAATAGAATAGCAATATCAATTCGATCATTTATCACTATCTTCGATGCTGGAAAGCCTTTCCCCAAAAGACTTTCCACACCTTCATACAATTCCTTCGTACTTTTCTCACGCTCACGAATATGCAAATAATCGATCTCACTCTCAATTTGCATCGCTACATTCACTAACTCTTCGAATGGCATATGGCCATTTGAGATTACATGGAGCTCATTTTTCATATTCATTCGCCTACTTTAAAATGTTTTCAAATAATTCATCGGCTGGAACGATTTCTTTCGTCATTCCTTTGTCTTTCAACCATTTGTTTTGTTTCTCCCATGACTCTTTTGAATCCGATAAGAATGGCTCATCTTTCGTTTCCATCTTCTCTAATAAAATTTTCATACTTTCTTTTTCAACTTCTGGTACAAGCGGGAAGTTTTCTTTTTCTTGATGATTTAATAAAATATTTAATGCTTCATCGGGTTTTTTCTTCATAAAGTCATACCCTTTTTGTGCCCCACGTAAAAAGGCTTGCAATGCTTCTTTATCTTTTTTCAACGTTTTATCACCCGTTACAAACACAAGCTCATGATAGTTCGGTACACCATAATCTGCTGGATTAAAGTATGCTGGTTCATGACCTTCATGACGCATAACAGGTACTTCATGGTTAATGTATGCCCCTGTTACCGCATCCACTTTTTTCGTAATTAATGCTGGTACTAAATCAAAGCCAACATCGACTACTTTCACTGTATCTGGATTACCACCAGCTTCTTTTACCATCGTTTTTAAATACATCTCACTTAAAGGTGTTCCAGAATATCCAACTGTTTTCCCCTCTAAATCTTTTGGCGATTGAATGCCTGCTGATTTCAGTGATACAACATGATTTAACGGTGAACGTACGACAGCTCCAATTGATTTCACTGGAATTTGTTCATTTGCTTTTGCCATGACAACATCTGGTTGATAATACAAACCAACTGTCACTTTCCCTGCTGCCGCTAGCGTTAATGGATCAGTCGGATTAGAAGGGAATTTAATATTCACCTTGACTCCTTCTTCTTTAAAGTATCCTTTTTCAATTGCCGTATAAATAAAGCTATGTACCGCATTCGGGTACCAATCAAGCATTACTGTTATTTCTTTTTCTGATTTATTCTTATCTGATGCCGAGTTACTCGAACATCCTGCAATCATTGCAACTAATAATGTAAACACAAAGATGCGTTTTAATAATTTCATGAATGTTTCCTCCAACTAATAAATTTCTTTTCCAATATGGAAATAAGTATGACGAAAAAAATAGCTAATAATGATAACAATACAATTGGTGCAAATACACCAGCTCCGTCTAACTGCGTCATCATTCTTTTACTGAAATATCCAAGCCCAGCTTGTGCACCGAGCCATTCACCAATCGCTGCCCCAATAACGCTAAGTGGTACCGCAATTTTTAACGCTGAAAAAAAGTAAGGAAGAGCAGATGGCAACTTTAACTTTAGAAAAACATCTTTTTTCGTTGCACCATATGTAACTAATAGCTCCTCCCATTCTTTTTTCGTACTGCGCAGTCCATCATACGTATTGACCGCAATTGGGAAAAACGTAATTAAAACGGTAACAACAACCTTACTCCAGATGGTATATCCAAACCATAAAACGAAGAGCGGCGCAAGCGCAGTAATCGGGATGGTTTGTGAAGCAACTAATAACGGATAAAATGCTCTTTCCATCCACGTACTCGCATTCATTAACATTGCTAGCCCTACGCCCAGTACGATAGAAATAACAACGCCTATTAAAACGACGTACAACGTTGCAGGTAAATGAACCGTAAATAATATATCTTTCAGCGCCCATATCTTCATTACAATTGCAGAAGGTGATGGCAAAATGTACATCTCATCTACAATTCTTGCTCCTACTTCCCACAGAGCAAGTAAAATTCCACTTAATATTAGGGCAGGTAATAACTCCTTCAAGCGATTCATCATACGAGTACCTGCCTTTGTAACATACTAAGGAGCTCTTCTTTAAGCGCTAACACTTCAGGCTTATATAAATCTTTTCTTGTTCGGTTACGATCAAGCGGCACAATTCGCTCAGTTAAAGTTGCTATCGGTTGATTTTCTACAACCAAAATTCGATTAGAAAGAAACAATGCTTCTTCAACATCATGAGTGATAAATAAAATTGTTTTTTCCCACTCTTTCCATTGTTCAAACAACCATTCTTGCAAAGATGCCTTCGTTAAAGCGTCCAATGCGCTAAACGGTTCATCTAACAATAATATCTCCCCGCCTGTTAATAAAGTTCGGATAAAAGATACGCGTTGCCTCATACCACCAGATAAATCTTTCGGATATTTTTTCTCGTACCCTTGTAAACCAAATTTATGTAACAGTTCTTTCGCTTTTACTTGCGCTTCTTTCTTCTGCACACCTTGGCACTCTAGCGGCAGGGCAGCATTCTCAATAATCGTCCTCCACGGCAAGAGCATATCTTTTTGGGGCATATACCCTACAGGATGACTCTTTGTTTTTGTCAGCTCTATCTGTCCAGTACTTGCCTCTTCTAAGCCTGTAATAAGGCGAAATAAAGTACTTTTCCCGCATCCACTCGGCCCGATAATACTTACAAACTCTTTATCTTGTATAGAAGCATTTAATTCATTGATGATTGGTTTCTCATCATAATGAAAGGAAACATTATGAAACTGTAGTATGTTCTTGCTCCTCAAAACCCCACATCTCCTTACGATAAGCCATATCCCAGAATAAATATTCAAATCGGCTGGAATATAAGAAAATCTCCTCTAATCGGTCTAGCTCTTTCTTTGACTTTCCAACTGCCATTTCATTTAATAAATCTATTAACCAAATACAAAGGTTACCGTATTCTTCAGAACTATATCCTTGAATCCACTCTCCAAAGAACTCATGATCGCTTGCTCCAGGAATATCATTTAAACGCTTTCCGATCTCCCAATAGCTCCACATACATGGAAGTAAAGCTGATATTAATTCTGCAAGTGTGCCATTTTGAGATACAGACATCATGTAATTTGTATAGGCTAAATTTTTAGCAGATGGTTTCGCAGATTCTATCTCCTCTACAGTAATGCCAAGTTTGTTTGCATACTGTTTATGGATCGTCATTTCTCCATTTAAAATCCCATCAATTTGCTCTGCAAATTTTGCCATAACTTGTGGATTCGTTGCCTTTACAACCCCAATTGCATATAGCTTTGCATAATCTAACAAATATAAATAATCTTGAATAATATAGTACTGGAATTTGTCTTTTTCCAACGTACCATCCCCCATACCTACTACAAACGGATGATTATGACTTTTCTCCCAAACAGGCTGCACCGTATCAAATAATCTTTCACAAAATTTCATTAATAATTCCCCTTCCTATATATCTATTTATCTCAATAAAAAAACCACTTCTGTATATAAGAAGTGGTTACAGCAAATAAAATTATAATTTATTCGTTGTTCCACTTCCCTTCGCTAGTATTATCTAGATCAGGTGTTGTAAGGGTTAAGGATTATTCCTCTCTCAGCACGAAAAGCACCCCTAGTGGTGTTAATATGAAATTTTCAAATAAAAAAGCCCCGTTTCTATACGCAAAGAAACGGGGACTCATTGTTAATGTCCGAATTGCTTCCCTACGCTAGCATAATCTAGATCAGGTAATAAAAAGGATCAAAGGCTTATGGCCCTACTCTCAGCTGGCAACACCAGCCCTCCTAGCAAACTATAAAATTATCACTGTCAGTATAACACCGCCATAAGACATCATCAACTGTTTTAATTTTCTTAATTGTGGATCAAATCTTAACGTGTTAAACAAATATAAATGCGACCTCACAAATGATATATACAATATTTATATACGAATCTCTCTTCTGACATTATTTTTATTGATTTCATATTACATTTATGTGAATACGACCAATATATTATATCTTTATACTATAATAAAATTACAACTATACAACTAGAGGAGGTCTTTATTACATGAATATGAAAGCTACAGCTTTAACAGCAACTACTATCGCAATTGCTTCTTTACTTCCTTCTATGGGAGAATCCGATATACAAACAGCGGCTGCTAAGCAACCATCTACAGTAAAAACTGGATATGTAAAAATTGACAACGTTGCACTACATCAAAATAGCCATACAGACAGTGCAATAGTTGATACCATTCGATTTAATAGCCCGGTTACTATTCTTGAAACAGTTCAAGATTGGTATAAAGTATCTGTTAACAACAAAACAGGCTATATGAAAAAAGATGCAATTCTATTCAAAAAAAATGTTCAACCAAAGTCTCAATATATCGTAAATGCAAACGCATTAAACGTTCGTTCTGAACCTAATACAGAGTCTTCTATTCTAGATATATTACCAAATGGTCAATTCATTACCATTCAAGGTGAACAAGGAGATTGGTACAAAATATTACATAACGGTCAAATTGGTTACGTACAAAAAACATTTGTATCTAATGGATCCACACCTCTAGTAAAAGGTGTAACAGTACAAGGTTCTCCTTCTTATACTGTTGCAACACCAAAATTAAATGTGCGTAGCAATGCTAGCACAAGTGGCACTCTACTTGGCTCATTACAAAATGGTACACAAGTACAAGTAGTAGAAACGGTAGGTACTTGGTATAAAATTCGTTTTGGCACAGGATACGGATATGTAGCAAAACACTATGTAGTGCAAAATCAACCACAAGCTAAAACAGCTCAACCTGCATCAATTCCAGCAGTTTTCAAATTCCCTACTCAAGGGAAAATCAGCTCCACTTTTGATATGCGCTGGGAGCAAATGCATTATGGTATAGATATAGCAGCACAAGGAAATGTCTCTATTCAAGCTGCTGCTGCAGGTAAGGTTGTGAAATCTTATTATTCGGCTAGCTACGGCAATGTCGTGTTCATCGCCCATCAAATAAATGGGAAATTATATACAACAGTTTATGCTCATATGAAGGATCGCACTGTACAAGCTGGTGATCAAGTACAAACTGGACAATTAGTAGGTCATATGGGAAACACAGGTCATTCATACGGGCAACATCTCCATTTTGAATTACATAATGGGGAATGGAATTTTGAAAAAACAAATGCAGTAAACCCACTGCCATATTTAGTTAGGTAAATTATATGCCACGCAATATACCTCTCTTTATTGAATACCTGGCCTTTTTAGGTTTAATCTGTTGTTTAATCATTTATAATACGAACACTGTATTTTTATCTATTATTATTGCTTTTGTTGCTTTAGAAATCATTATGGAAGCATTACAAATGCGGCTAAAACAAAAAATTGCCCATATTTATAATGTGATTTTTCTTTTAAGTGCTCTTATAACAAATATAATTAGTAATGGTTTTTATTTATCTACCGTACTTCCTGTATTCTTTATAGGTATTTTATTATTCATAGCTAGATACGTTCATATTCCTAATAACCAAAAACATGAACAAGAAGCTTAGAAAGAGGAGACACTGTGTACCAATCTTTCAAAGATAATCCAATGAAATATATATTGAATTTATATGAAAAAACGAATACTTTTTTTGGTATACAAGGAAGTTATACTGCACAATTTCTCCTTTATGGAATGTTATTTCTTATCTTAGTTACTTTCTCCTTGCTTTACTAACAAAAAAAGGATCTCACATAAACTTGAGATCCTTTTTAATTTATATTAATTTTTAATATGTAAAATATGGTTTATCCACAAGCATATTTTTCATAAATGAAACTAAGATTATATTTTTTCTCTAAGCTCATTCTTTGTTCATCGTCGCACCAATAGAAAAGAATATCATGAATCGTTGCATAACGCTTATTTTTAAGAAATAGTTTAAAGAATGATGGTAAACAATCATGTAATTGTATAAATATATAATTGCGTAGTATTTCTTCTTTGTATTCAATTCCCTTACAAATATACAGTAATTCTTCACAGTAATATGCATGCTGTGGAACTTGGATCATTTCGAAAAATGGTACATATGATAGTAGCTTTCCAATAAAATGACCATACCAATCCATTACCCCTATCGTCATATGCTCCATCATTTCTTTCATCACATATAAATAATCATCTACATGAGTTGTCTTTAAAGGGTCTAATCGATCGGAAATTTGTGAAAGTACAGCTCTTTGACAAGCTAAAACCGCTTGACTAGGTCCATAATATGATAGGAAGTCTGTACACTTACGATACTTTCGTAATAAGTCATGTGTATATAAATCATACACAAAAGTATTACAATACATTGCCAGACTCATCATATCACTATTTAATTGCTCTTTTGACAGTAGCTTAGCTCGCTTACACATATAAAAGAATGTAAATTCCAATACTTCTTTATGAGATAATAGATGTTTGCAATCTGTTATACATTTCTCATTAAATTTAACTCGATCCCAAATTTCTACATCCTCAGCTGTTAATTCACCAATACGATATTTAATAATTAAATAGTTTAAAGCAACTGCCTTCGTCAAAAGATCCCATGTTTCATACTCCAATGAAGTTCGGACAAATTCATCTAGCCCTTGGATTATCATAAAAGCATTTGCCTCTTCATACCAACCAATCTCTTGACATAAACGAAGAATACGTACTAGAGTTGGAATTTCATCTTTATGAAACTGCGGTAAATTCTTTACTTTATTCATGCCATATACGATAAATGGCGCTAAATTTTCTTCTTTATAAAATTCTTTTTCTTTCCATACTAATATAGTTCGCTCTTTCCCTTCACCTTTTGGATGACAAGGTACAAGCAAAGAAAATAACTCAGCGAAATCATTTGGTTCTATATATGTATCTGTAACCAAATTCCAATTTGGATCGCCCTGTACAGCCCTCATATAATTCCCCTTCCCTTTTTATCCCGCTATTTGCGGGCAGTAAGACTCCCACCTCAAAATTCTGCGAATGCGAGGAAGTTAGGTAGGAGATAAAACTGCCCATAAAAGCCCGATTGGTTCAACTAATAATTATTTTGGGATGGACACCCCCCAATAATTAAAGTTTCACTTTATCTATGTAGGAAATATTAATTCATTATTACATCATTAACAATGAATATTGTTATATTCAAATTCTATCATAATACTTATATCTCTCAGTATATCATTTTTTCTCTTATTAAAAATCAGGAATGACAAATTTAAAAAAACTGTCAAAAATATTGACGCTATACTTATTATATAATGTCTCAGATACATCACGCTAACATATTAGTTTAATCCGTATATACTAGAATAATGTATCTGATCTTTATAAATAGTTTATTCCGTATGCTCTGAGATTTCACTTAAAGCAAACCCTGCTTGATCATCTGCTGATTTTCTTATAGCTAAATCACCTAGTGCTAGCATCCCAACAAGTTGACCGCTCTCAACAACCGGTAACCGTCTAATTTGATATTGTGCCATTAATTCTGTAGCTTTTTCAATAGAATCATCTGGAGAAACTGAAACAATGTTTGTTGTCATTACATTTGTAATTTGATTAGATCCAGGATGTTTTTCAGCAATCCCACGAACAACTAAGTCTCGATCAGTAACAAGCCCAACAACTTGTTTATTTTCAATAACAGGAATCAATCCAACCGATTCTTCCTTCATTTTTACAGCTGCCTCATATACATTGTCTAATGGTGTACAATGTACGATATGAGTACTCATAAGTTCTCTAACTTGCGTCATTTTTCATCTCCTCCTTTTAATACATACCATAGCTTTTCCTAAATCCCTTTATTTATTTCAGAAAAATAAGGTGATAAAAAGAGGCTTATACATAATAAAAAAAGAGTCAGCAATATGCTGACTCTTTTTTTATGACCCGTACGGGATTCGAACCCGTGTTACCGCCGTGAAAGGGCGGTGTCTTAACCACTTGACCAACGGGCCATGGCTCCGCAGGTAGGACTCGAACCTACGACCGATCGGTTAACAGCCGATAGCTCTACCACTGAGCTACTGCGGAATATATATGGTGGGCCTAAATGGACTCGAACCATCGACCTCACGCTTATCAGGCGTGCGCTCTAACCAGCTGAGCTATAGGCCCATACTTTACAGGGGCAGTAGGAATTGAACCCACACTGGAGGTTTTGGAGACCTCAGTTCTACCTTTAAACTATGCCCCTAAATGATGCCGGCTAGAGGACTTGAACC
>NZ_NADT01000038.1:57869-58535 GCF_003264205.1 Bacillus sp. SRB_8
ACCGACTGAGCTACCGAGCCAACATAAAATGGCGGTCCCGACCGGGGTCGAACCGGCGATCTCCTGCGTGACAGGCAGGCATGTTAACCACTACACCACGGGACCATTGGTTGCGGGGACAGGATTTGAACCTGCGACCTTCGGATTATGAGCCCGACGAGCTACCGTACTGCTCCACCCCGCGACGATATTATGTTTTAAAAATAAATGGAGGAGGTAGAGGGATTCGAACCCCCGCGCGACTCTCGCCGCCTGTCGGTTTTCAAGACCGATCCCTTCAGCCGAACTTGGGTATACCTCCATGAAGGAAAAATTAATATCTTATTCATTTTTATATGTAACTAAACCACTTTTTAAAAAAATGGAGGAGGTAGAGGGATTCGAACCCCCGCGCGACTCTCGCCGCCTGTCGGTTTTCAAGACCGATCCCTTCAGCCGAACTTGGGTATACCTCCGACATATAAAAAATAAAGTGGAGCCTAGCGGGATCGAACCGCTGACCTCCTGCGTGCAAGGCAGGCGCTCTCCCAGCTGAGCTAAGGCCCCATGTTTTTGGGAAAATCGGGAAGACAGGATTTGAACCTGCGACCCCCTGGTCCCAAACCAGGTGCTCTACCAAGCTGAGCCACTTCCCGTTAATAAAAGCGCGCCCGAGAGGAGTCGAAC
>NZ_NADT01000039.1:0-8464 GCF_003264205.1 Bacillus sp. SRB_8
CTGTTTCTATTGCACATAACACTACTATAATCTCCTATTTAATATAGAAATATCCCTATTTCTATATTAAATAGTGTATTTTAAAACAGGCGAATTCAATAACTACATTAAAAAGAATCCTATTTCTAGGACTCTTTTTAATACTAATTTTTAGCTTTAACTTACATTTTATCGATAATCATTTGTCTTTTATACCATTGATTTAATTTGCTTCTCGCCGTACTAGAGAGACGTTTTGTTTTTTTATTATAGAATCTAGAAAGAGTAGGCTGCGATATACCTATCTCTATTGAAAGCTCTCGCATAGTTATATTCTTTTTCATATGCATAAACTCTATTTTCTCTCTGATTACTTGTTCATTTTCACTCGTATCTAATGGCTTTTCTACAATTTTTACTGGCTGACTTTCCTCATGTATTGTATCAATTGTTTTCTTTTTCGCTAAGTTTTCCATTGAACTAATTAGTTCTTTTGGTGGCAATATTACTATTCCTAACTGTGAATAATAATTTTTAAACCAATTCTTCTTTGTCAGTTTTTCTTCTTCTAAACCATTATGATATTCCCAATGAGAAATTACTTCTTCTTTTTCTAAATCAATAAGCACATTTTCTAATTGTTCGCGGATACGATTAGGTTTTTGTTTCTGGTTTATACCCATAACTGCCAACAAACCTTTATCTCCACCTATAGAATAAGGTCTTTGTAAGCTAGAAAACATTTGACGGATTCTCCATTGCCATGTCAAATACCGAATTAATCTTTTATGATATTTGTGTCTATAACTATTATATTCAAGTGCCTTTTTTGATAATAATGCGGTAGTACTATTAGAGCCATATAGATATCCGGATAAGAAACTTCCTGGTTTGATCCTGCACGATTCTATCCCCATGTATTCGTTTGTATTTTTATCTCTCCATAGAACTACGGAATCTAATACAAATAATCTTTTAATTACCTCACGTTTTACTTCGTAATGCTTACCTGTTTCAGCACGATCATTTAATACGACTACTTCATTATCATCATTTAGATATATAAAAATACTTGCTAAGGCCGCAATCCGCTTCGCTACCTTAATTTTATCTTCCACTCTATAATATTCGACACCATTTGCCTTAGCTTTTGAAATACTGCACATTTCTAAAACTTGTTCATATGAAAAATCAATAAATTCATCCGGCGATTTTGCTTCATTCAACCATTGAATTGTGATGGTATCTAAACAATCTGCAGTTAAATCATCCATATTACTCATTACGCCGTCTACTAAAGTATTCCATCTTGCTGTCTCTTCAATATTCGTTAACTTTAGATCTTCATCTTTATGAGAGGAAAGCTGTGCCACTCCATTACTATCCTTTGTTTCAATAGGATAAGATTTTAACCGTGTGTTTTCATCTTCTTCAAATTGATTTTTAGCTATTCCATCTCTTAACTTATAATAGACCGCGGAGTTATTTACTTCTAAATAGTTTTCATTCAATATGTTCGCATCTGATTCACTTGTTGCTGTATGCACTATAGTGCTAGCTGTCTGATTTTCACGAAACTCTTGTTCAATAAAGACACCTATTTTCTCATGAATAATTAATCTGTAAGTATCTATATTTTTAAATATATCTAGAGAAGAAACACCTTTTCTTTGTTGTTGCTCTAGCCACTGTACAAGCATTGAAAATGATGGAGAAAGGTATTCTGAAGTCACAATTTTACTTTTATCTGCTTCAACCTCAACATAATAGGAAACCCATTTATGCCACAATTGCTCATCTTGTTTATACAGTGGTTCTGTTATTGATAGTGCATCTCTAAACAATTGTAGAACGTCTTCCATATAAATTCGGCTCCTTATATACATTTAGTTATTATTGATCTTAATTTGAAAATAATTAGCTATATGATGTTCCTTTTTATAAAACTAGAAATAAATTCGGAATATTTCATTCTTTCATTTCACTGTTAACATGGTAAGGGCTCTATTTTGCATACTTATAGCCCTCTCTGTAACTGATTATACAAGACTCAATCAATTTGTAAAATCCAAATAGCAATTATACAAGTACTTATACAATAACCTATCTTTCATTCATTAACTCTTTTTCTATTAGATTTACAGTACTATTATTCATATTTATCTCCCTAAAGTTCCTCTTACATTTAACAGAGAAGTAAAAGCCAAAAATGTAAAGATGAAAATATATATGTTACTTCGAATACCCCAAATTCATCAAAAATGAAAATTTATAGTCATATCATTCCCCTTTCCATCAAAACATGAAACAAAAATGACATTATGTAACTCTTTTTACTAACTCGAAATTTTTTTCTAAAAGTGCTTAAAGCTTGATATATAAGCGTTTCTATTACAGCTATACTATTAGTTATGAAAATTTATAGCTATATGATGTCCCTTTTATTTTAGATGAAAACCCCATAAACCTTTTTATATTAAGGCTTTACACGTTTATAACCCTATTTTCACGTATTTATGCAACATGAAAATCGATAGCTGTATGATGTCCCTTTTTTTAACCAAACATGAAAACCCACCTAGCCACTTCATGTTCCTTTTATAATTGTAAAATTACAGATAAAGCCCATTAACATCACTGTTTAAAGGGTTTCATCTGTTTAATTCACAATTATAAACATGAAAATTCATAGCCATATCATGTCCCTTTTAATTTTTTAAAAATCGATATAACTGTTGATTTAATCATGTTTACAAGGTTTTTTTGCTATTTTCCTTCTTTTCTACCAATATGAAAATTCATAGCCACATCATGTCCATAAAAAAAATTTCAAGAATCCTGAAACCCCTTGATACAAAAGGGATTAAAGGGCGTTTCATCTTTTTATTTTTTCTCTTAAAGGGACGCATTTCAACAAACTTCGATTTGGTATAATCAAAATTGGTATATTTTATAGTGTTTTGGCATTTATTTCTGAATTTATAGGTAGGAGGTGAAAGAGATGGGAAAATCATTTATTATTCGTAATCAACGTAGTCTAAATGGACAATCTACAAATGCAGTTTTAGTAACACTGAAGTCTTGGCAAAAACTTGTTGAAACTTTCGAAGAGAAATACTACAGCTATAAAGATACATACCTTGAAGATATTGTTGATCATATGACATATGAGGAGCGTATTGCCGATGTGGATGGCTTCGTAGCACAGGCTAAACCATCTTTTTCACGTCGTACACTATCTGCTATTTCGGAAACAATGGGAAGAAAGCATAAATTATATGGCATTACAAACGCAGATTTGGAAGTCTTCTTATATCTACATAAAAAATGTTACACGAATGGAGTCATTCCAAATGTAACAATACATATGATGTGGGAAGATTATAAACTATATAAAGAAGAATTTGCTTACATACAGCATTCTCAATTCTATATTGCATTAAAGAAATTAAGTATACATAAGATTATTACGATTGAAAATGAATTAGATGGTCGATATACAATTAAATTAACTCATTTTATGAATGAAGAAACTGAAAAGGCCAATGCATATGTTTATATTAGCCCAGTGGTATTTACGAAAGCTTTCTTTGAGCTATCAGTTGCATCTAAGAAGCTATTCTTAGATATTGCTATGCAACAGCACAGTGAAACTACATTAAAACGTTCCTTAGACAAACAAGATGAAAGAGGGAATAAAACTCATTTTGGTGGGATGTACCGCTTTTTACATAAAAAATATCCACATCAAATCCGCGCAGTTATGACAGAATTAACAACTGCATTATCATGTACAGGGACTCCGCTATTCAAAATTTGTAAATTACAAAAAGGGGTTAAGAATAAAAAAAGATATACGACTCTATATCTATCCTTACATACGGATTTCTTATGTACAAAAGAAACAGGAGAAGTACAGTATCGCAATCCATTCACACCAAGGCTTACTTATGCTCGTAAAGCTCGTTTTATCGAATCCGTGCTACAAGAGATGAATATTGGTGAGTTTACACAAGAGATGAACAAATTTATTCATGTATTTAAATATACATGCCATCGACAAATTCGAAGCGTAATTCATAGCTTACGTGACATGATAGATCGTAATGAAGAATATCCAAGCAAGTTGGTATATACACTGAAGAAATTACTAAATCAAACATCACAATATCAAATTCTTGATACAGCGGCTAAAGAAGGTATTTATCCTCTTATTACACAACGTGTTCCAAAAGAACAAAAAGAACAGGCTGTATTTGATTTCGGATTACATTTCTCTATGTACTCTCTTCGAAACATCAAAAAACTGTTCCGCAAAACGTATGAGTTACTAAACTACAAATTTGCTGTACCTGTTACAGAGGAATCGTATCACCGCAACTATCTAAAGTATCAAGAAGAAACGTTGTTTAGAAAGTATGCCTATGAACAAGGTACAAACCTAAACGCTTATATGGCTTTAGAAATAGAAATACGTGAACTCCTAAAAGCAAGAGGACATAAAGATCGTTTTATTCCAAGTGATGTTCGTGAATTGTTCATTGAAAAGATAGATAGATTACCGAAAGAAAAGCTTCGCGTTATTGAAGTACCAGATAGCTTCAATTTAATTACATTTATACGTGCCTTTGAACAGTTAATACGCGCTGGTATCCCAGTAACAACAGCTGAGCAAGTACTCACAGTAATGCAAACGAACTAATCATAATCAGCTCTCTATTTTTGAAAAAAATTCAAGATAGAGGGCTATTCGTGTTGATACGTTTATTTAAAAGACTTTTACTCATTCTTCGCAATAAGTAAATTTACTCGATTCTATTTATAATAGAGTCTTTTTTTATGCAACCATATACAAAAATAGTATGGTACTCATCTAAATTTCCACATATACTTTCATATAAACACGTTATGAGCTGTCTAAATACATTCAAATATCTACAAGAAATCATAAGAAAAAAATTAAATTTCGTGGATAAGTAGATAAATAACACATAATGTGAGTAATTTAGGGCAATTATCATTGATATAAATAGCTTAAACGCCTTTATCTATCAAAAATCATCAATATTAATGTGAGTTATGTGGTAGATTTGGATAATGTTGATTAATTAACACATAATGTGAATCATTTGTGAGTAAATACAATAAGATTGTGGAGATTCAGTGAATTCATATGAAATTTTACGATTGAATAAATATGTTTAACAATGTATCAATTTGTTTCATTTTTTATGTAGGAATACTAAATTTCATTTATGATTATTTGTAGATTTTAGATCATAGTTTTGCCTGATTTTCCGTTGTAAGATTCTACTATTTATGATTTTTTACGCTATGAGATGTTAAAAAGCTTTGTTACAGTAAGGATATACGTATATTTACCAGTCCTATATAAGTTTTATCTTTATATTTTAAATATATATAAGATATATATTTAAATAAGATTTTATTAACTTCCATTTAGCTTTGAAATTAGTTTTTATAAATTGTTCTACGATTAATATGTTTTTGTAATTTCCAAAGTGACATTATTTGAGTTTTGAAGCCTATTTATAATTAGATATTACTGTAAAGTGATTTCTAATTATAAATTGAGCATCTAATGCATTATTCAATATTCAGGTTCTGGTGCAAATATATGAAGAAGAACATAGATGATAGTAGATTCTTAACGGAATCGTATTTTATGCTATAAGTCCAAACACTCGGTGGATGAACTCTTTCTGATTTTAGACAGACTGGTTCTGTAAATCAATTTGTCCTTTTTTTATCATATGCATAGCTTCCACACCACTCACTATAGAAGTTGCTGTTTTATACGACTTAAATCCCAACATAGAACGCACACGTTTCTTGATAAAACGATGATCTTGTTCCACTATATTATTAAGATATCTAACTTGCCTTAGTTGTATGCCTTCAGGCATATGGTTCTCCTCTTTCAATTCTTGCATCGCTACAGGATAGGCAGGGTTCTTATCTACCGTTATCACACGGGGTTTAGAAACATACGAAAAAGCCAAGGCTTTCTTGAAAAAGCGCTTGGCTGCTTGTTTATCTCTTGATTTACTTAGATAAAAATCAATGGTGTTCCCTTCGGAATCTACAGCACGATATAAATACATCCATTGACCTTTTACTTTGATATAGGTTTCATCGACTCTCCATGAGTCATTTGTTGATTTAAGATGATATCGTACTTTCTCTTCTAATTGAGGCCCATATTGATGAACCCAGCGCATAATTGTTGTATGAGCGATTGATAAACCTCGTTCTTCCATCATTTCCACCAGGTTACGGAAGCTCAAATTGTACCGTAGGTACCACCTTACTGTTAATAAGATTAGTTCAGGCTGATAATGTTTCCACTTGAATAAGTTTTGTTTTTCCATACTGATCACGTCCTTTTTAGAGTACTAGTATCAGTATGTCCAAATTTCAGAGATTAATTACATAAGTCTTATAGTTTTTGCACCAGAACCACCAAATTCGTTATCTTTCTAACCATTTTTTGTTATAGTTATGTGCCAGAATCCCTTATATATCAACACATTGCATGTTCCTAAAACATATAAACAATTATTATGTAAAACAATCAAACATAGAATAGTATGTTGTATATACTTATTAATAAATTTTAAAGTCCTATTTGTAATAAACATAGATCTAATGAACAAAAAAGACAAGAGTGCAACACCCTTGTCTTTTTTTATTATAGTCATAAAGAAATGGCTACAATATACCCACTAAAAATATAACATAATGAGTTACTTTATAAAATGATTTCAAACCTCTGCTACAGAGTAAACGTAAAGCAACTTCAAAATTAACTTTTATTTATATTTTGGAGTCGCTTTACGTTTACGTTATTGTTTTAATTAGTCTCCTGTTTTAAAGGTCTAAATGCAAATGCACCTGAAATGATTTGTAAAACCACTGGAAGGAATAAAATAAAAAAACCTAAAAACAATGAAATTATACTTAATACAATCATGCAAATACCATAAGCTATATTATTTATTTTGTTAACACAACAAGCTAATACTAATAGGCCTATTTGAATAATTAAGGCGATGCTAGAAGTAATGATAATATATTCTGCAATACCTCCAGAACTAGTATTAGAACTTGTGTAGGAAATACAACCAATTACAATAAATAAAGAAAGTAAGAGTCCTAAGATTCCTCCGATTAAGCCAATTACAAATTCTACAGTTCGTTTCAAATTAAAATACCACCCTTCAAAAATATTATTTAAATTAGCCCTTATATATTTACCATGATTTTGGAATTGCTAAATATTTTATTTAGATTCTTGTTTTAAAGGTCGAAACGCAAATCCGCCAGAAATAATTTGAAGAATTACTGGAATAAATAAAAGGAATAATGACATAACCAATGTTACTAATGGGAGTAATATCATACAAAGTCCGTAGACTATATTGTTAACCTTATTTACTGAACATGCTAAAACTAACAGCCCTATTTGAATAATTAATAAAATAGAGTAATAAGTCAAAGCTTTATAATCAATATCACCATCCAAAACGGTAATAGCTATCATCGATATAATAAGAGAACCTATAACCCCCAAAATACCACCAATTAAACCCAGTATAAATTCAGGTGTTCTTTTCATTTCTAATACCTCCCTAACTATTAATATATTATGTATTTAACGTCCCTTTATCTATATTATCAAATGTAATTTGGAAAAACTATGCATAAATGTATTGGGTTTAATATTAGATGTAGTTTTGTTTCACAATAAAAACACCCCTTTAGATAAACAGATCCAAGGGGGCAAAACGTTGCGTCTTTCTTATAAACATCGTGACTTTATTTAAAAGCAACAATTGAAACATATTTCGTTGCTTAATAAATAAAAAAGGGAGTTATAGTCATTAGATGTCCTAGCAAATTGTCACAATAAGCTATTTTCATTTCGTAATCTGGATTTTCAACGTTTTAAAAGGGTTCTTTTTCCATGAAAGAACCTTTTTTATTTGTCTTTTTTTAGGTACAAATTCAAAAAGCTGTATTGCAAACATACGTATTTAAGGAAGCTGGAATTTTATATGGATGGTGAGAAAAAATGGACCATTATCAAATGTTGTATACTACCCCTTATTTATATTCTTCAAGCACTCTGAAAGAAATGTACAAAAGCACCAAAAAGGAAATTGACATTTGCGCCATACAAGAGCATATGCTACGTCACGAAGTATACCTGGCCCAACAATATCGAGGTTACTATTATTTAAGTCAAAAAATTGAAGACGATCTATATGGCGATGAACAGGCATTGTCATGGAATGAGCTACTGGATGATTATCAACTTTATAGAGATCGTAAGGGGAATTTATCTATCAAACCGAAAGGATGAGATAAACATGACAATCATTGGAGAGCTAGGGATTGTATATGGCGTGACCGGAGCTTCAGTTTTAGGAATAAAATTGTTGAAGAAGAAAGGTCTTTATCT
>NZ_NADT01000004.1:0-141856 GCF_003264205.1 Bacillus sp. SRB_8
TCGTTTAGTTTTCAAAGTTCAACATCGCGTTTCAGCGACTTTCATAATATATCATAGTATATTATTTTCGTCAACAAGTTTTTTTCGATAACTTGTATCTCTCATTTGCTGACTTTTCCTATTATATACACTTTCCTATTGCTATGCAAGTATTATTATAAAAAAATAAGAGGGGGAGAAATCCCCACTCTTACTCTTCAGACGAATCCTCTTCATTAGATTCTTCTTCTTCATCTTTTTGCGCTTTTGCTACTGTCGCTACCTCTTGCTCATCTTCTAATCGAATTAGACGAACACCTTGTGTATTACGTCCCATTTGAGAAATTTGATCAACCGGCATACGAATAATAACGCCTGCTGCTGTAATTAACATAATGTCTTCTTCACCTGTTACAGACTTAACCGCTACTAACTTACCGTTTTTATCTGTAATATTACAAGTCTTCAGACCTTTACCACCACGACTTTGCAGGCGGTATTCATCAATCGGTGTACGCTTTCCATAACCATTTTTGGTTACAATTAGAACATTTACATCCTCTTCGACAATTTCCATACCTACAACTTGATCTTCATCACCTAATGTAATTGCTTTTACACCAGCCGCATTACGTCCCATTGAACGCACATCTTGCTCATTGAAACGAATTAACATACCGTTACTTGTCCCAACGATAATATCCTTATCACCAGATGTTAAGCGTACAGAGATTAATTCATCCTCTTCACGAAGAGAAATTGCAATTAAACCATTTGTACGTATATTGGCAAATGACGAAAGTGGTGTTCTCTTAGAGATACCTTGTTTCGTTGTAAAGAATAAGAACTGGTCGTCACCAAATTCACGAATTGGAATAATAGCGTTGATCCACTCACCCTTATCTACCCCTAATAGATTAATAATCGGTATACCTTTTGCTGTACGACTATACTCTGGAATTTCATATCCTTTTGTACGGTATACTTTACCCTTGTTTGTGAAGAATAAAATATGATCATGAGTAGACGTTGTTAATAAATGTTCGACAAAGTCATCATCATTCGTACCCATTCCTTGTACACCACGTCCCCCACGGTTCTGTGTTTTGTACGTAGAAGCCGGTAACCTCTTAATATAACCATTATGAGTAAGTGTAATTGCGATATTTTGTTCTGGGATTAAATCTTCATCCTCTATAGCTTCCATACCGCCAATTGTAATTTCTGTTCTTCTCTTATCATTAAAACGCTCTTTTACTTCAGCTAATTCCTCGCGAATAATTTCAAGAACTTTTTCTTCGTCTGCTAAAATTGCTTTTAACTCTGCAATTATCTTCATTAAATCTTGATATTCTTGTTCGATTTTTTCGCGTTCTAATCCGGTTAAACGTTGCAAACGCATATCTAAAATCGCTTGCGCTTGTTTCTCACTTAAGCCGAAACGTTCCATTAAACCTTGTTTTGCAATATCAGCTGTTTTTGAACTACGGATTAAAGTAATAACTTCATCAAGATGATCTAAAGCAATTCGTAAGCCTTCTAAAATATGAGCACGCGCTTCTGCTTTCTCTAATTCATAAGCAGTACGTCTACGAATCACTACCTTTTGATGCTCTAAATAATAATATAGATTTTGTTTTAAATTTAAGACTTGTGGCTCTCCATTTACAAGAGACAACATATTAATACCGAAACTTGTTTGGAGTGCTGTATGTTTATATAGATTATTTAATAGTACATTGGCATTGGCATCACGACGTACTTCCATAACAATACGCATACCATTTCGATCTGATTCATCACGTAAATCTGTAATACCTTCAATTTTCTT
Source organism: Bacillus sp. SRB_8 (assembly GCF_003264205.1). NCBI lineage: Bacteria > Bacillati > Bacillota > Bacilli > Caryophanales > Bacillaceae > Bacillus > Bacillus sp. SRB_8. The sequence continues at coordinate 1,811 of NZ_NADT01000004.1, forward strand.
ATCGCGAACTAGTTCTGCGATCTTTTCAATTAATCGCGCCTTATTAACTTGATAAGGTAGTTCTGTTACGATAATAGTTTGTTTACCATTTGCTCTCTCTTCAATTTCAACTTTAGCACGAAGTATAATAGAACCGCGACCTGTTTCGTAAGCTCTTCGAATTCCACTTCGCCCTAAGATTAAACCTGAAGTCGGGAAGTCTGGTCCAGGAATATATTCCATTAATTCCGCGATAGTGATATCAGGGTTATGACTTAATGCCAACACACCATCAATTACTTCTCCAAGTTGATGCGGTGGAATGTTTGTTGCCATACCAACCGCAATACCCGTCGTACCATTGACTAATAAGTTAGGGAAACGCGCTGGTAATACAACTGGCTCTCTTTCAGAACCATCGTAGTTATCTTGATAATCAATTGTATTCTTTGTAATATCGCGTATTAATTCCATAGAAATCTTAGACATTCTTGCTTCTGTATAACGCATTGCTGCCGCTGAATCTCCATCAACAGAACCGAAATTACCATGTCCATCAACAAGCATGTAACGTTGACTAAAATCTTGTGCCATACGTACCATTGTTTCATAAACAGCTGAATCACCGTGCGGGTGATACTTACCAATTACTTCGCCGACAATACGCGCCGACTTCTTATATGCTTTATCAGCTGTAATTCCTAAATCATTCATCGCATATAAAACCCTACGATGAACTGGTTTTAATCCATCACGAACATCTGGTAATGCACGAGACACGATAACACTCATTGCGTAATCTAAAAATGAGGTACGCATTTCATGACTAATATTAATTTCTCGAATTCGTGCTTGTTGTTGATTGTCTGACATCAACGAGCACCTCCTCTTACATTTCCGTTACACATACATTGATTTATATGTAGAAGACAGGAATACTTAGATTCCTGTCATTACTCACTTAAATATCAAGGTTTTTCACGTATTTTGCATTTTCTTGGATAAAGTTACGACGCGGCTCTACTTTATCACCCATCAAAATTTCAAATGTTTCATCCGCTTCAATTGCATCTTGAAGGGAAACTTGAAGTAACGAACGTACTTCTGGGTCCATTGTCGTCTCCCACAGCTGAGTTGGATTCATTTCCCCTAAACCTTTATAACGCTGAATCCCAGGCTTAGGTTGAGCTGGTAATTCAGCTAGTATTTTTTCAAGTTCTTTATTGTTATAAGCATATTGAATTTTTTTACCTTGTTGTACTTTAAACAACGGTGGCTGTGCGATATATATATATCCGCACTCAATGATTTGACGCATATAACGATAGAAGAACGTTAATAATAGGGTACGAATATGTGCACCATCAACATCGGCATCTGTCATAATAATAACTTTATGATAGCGAGCTTTTTCAATAGCAAAATCCCCACCAATATTTGTACCAATTGCTGTAATAATTGTACGAACTTCATCATTTGATAAAATCTTATCTAAACGTGCCTTTTCAACGTTAATAATTTTACCCTTCAGTGGTAAAATCGCTTGAAAATGACGATCGCGTCCTTGTTTTGCAGATCCGCCCGCAGAGTCACCCTCCACGATATAAATTTCGCTAATTGCTGGATCTTTAGAAGAACAATCAGCTAGCTTCCCTGGTAAACTTGAAACTTCTAGAGCACTCTTTCGGCGCGTTAGTTCACGAGCCTTTTTAGCCGCTACACGTGCACGTGCTGCCATAGTCCCTTTATCTATAATTTTACGTGCAACATTGGGATTTTCTAGTAAGAACTTTTCAAACGCCTCTGAGAATACAGACTCTGTAATCGTTCTCGCTTCACTATTTCCAAGTTTCGTCTTTGTTTGTCCTTCAAATTGTGGATTTGGATGCTTAATTGACACGATTGCTGTTAAGCCTTCACGAACATCTTCACCAGTTAAATTACTATCCGCATCTTTTAAAATATTATTTTTACGACCATAATCGTTAATTACACGTGTTAGCGCAGTCTTAAAACCTACCTCATGTGTACCGCCTTCATACGTATGAATATTATTTGTAAATGAATAAATATGATTTGTATAGCCTTCGTTATATTGAAGAGCAACCTCAACCTGAATCCCATCTTTTGAACCGTCAACATATACAGGTTCTTCATGAATCGGTTGTTTTGAACGATTTAAATGTTCAACATATGATTTAATTCCACCTTCATAATGGAATTCTTTCTTTTGCTTATGTTCACGCTTATCTTCAATTGTTAATTTAATATTACGATTTAAAAACGCCAACTCACGCATACGAGTCGCTAATGTATCAAATTCGTATTCTGTCGTCTCTGTAAAAATTTCTGAATCTGGCTTAAAGCGTGTGATCGTTCCTGTACGATCAGTTTCACCTATTACTTTTAAATCCGCAGCCGGGACCCCACGTTCATATTTTTGATAGTGTATTTTTCCATCTCGATGTACAAATACCTCTAATTCTGTTGATAAAGCATTTACAACAGATGCACCTACACCATGCAAACCACCAGAAACTTTATAACCACCACCGCCAAATTTACCACCGGCATGGAGTACCGTCATAATAACTTCTACAGCAGGACGTCCCATTTTTTCTTGTATACCAACAGGGATACCACGACCATCATCTGTTACAACAATACTATTATCTTCTTCAATACTGACATTAATTTCATCACAATATCCTGCTAAAGCTTCATCAATACTGTTATCAACAATTTCCCACACGAGGTGATGAAGACCTTTTCCACTTGTAGAACCGATATACATACCAGGACGCTTTCGAACTGCCTCCAGTCCTTCTAACACCTGAATCTGACTTTCATCATATGCATTTTCCTGTATTTGCTTTTGTTCCATTGACACAAAGATCACCTACTTTTCCATTTAAACAGAAATTATTTTCTGTCTATTTCACAATCTACCGTGCCGTTCGTTACATGAATTGTTTTCGCTTCTTTCAATGTTTCATGTTCAATTCCCTCCACACTCGTCGTTGTCACAAAGGTTTGTACTTTTCCTTGAATTGTATTTAGCAGATGCGATTGACGATAATCATCTAATTCTGATAACACATCATCTAGTAAAAGAATTGGATATTCCTTAACCTCTGAGTATATCAATTCAATTTCAGCCAATTTTAGGGATAGTGCGGTTGTTCGTTGTTGTCCTTGTGAACCAAAGACTTGAACATTTTTACTATTAACGAAGAATTGTAAATCATCACGATGAGGACCAAGTAAAGTTGTACCCCGAAAAATTTCACGTTGTTTCACAGATTGAAAACTTTCATAGTATACTTCTTTTATTTTCGACAAATCCATTGATTCTGATACATCTACACTTGGTTTATAAACGATTTCTAACTCCTCTAATCCCCTGCTAATTCCGCGATGAATTGGAGCAGCCCATTCTTGTAGTAAATGCAAAAACTCAAAACGTTTTCGCAAAATTTTTGCACCATGCTCAATAAGTTGAAGTGTAAATACATCCAACATCGTTTCCTCATTTTTACTATTCCCTTGCATCTTCTTAAGTAAATGATTTCGTTGCGTGAGTACCTTTTGATATTGACTTAATTCATACAAATAGACCGGAGCTATTTGTCCAAGTTCCATATCCAAAAAGCGTCTTCGTACTTGAGGACTTCCTTTTACAAGATTTAAATCTTCTGGGGCAAACATAACAACATTCATTTCACCAATATACTGGCTCAATTTTTGTTGTTCTAACTGATTTAACTTTGCCTTTTTACCTTTTTTTGAAATATTTAATTCTAAGGATATTGAACTATTTCGCCTTTGTAATCTACCTTTTATATTACCATAATCCTCATCCCAACGAATGAGTTCACGATCGTTCGAAGTTCTATGAGATTTCGCCATCGCCAATACATAAATAGCTTCCATCAGATTCGTTTTCCCTTGCGCATTTTCACCAATAATTACATTGACTTTATCCTCAAAGGAAAGCTCTAAATGCTCATAATTGCGATAGTTTTTTAATTGTATTTCTGTAATAAACAAAGGGATCCCCCTTTATGCCTGAACTTGGAAAGTTCCGCTTCCCGGAATTTCAACAATATCATTTGCATATAACTTTCGGCCTCTTCTATTTTCAAGTTCTTGATTCACGTATACTTCATATTCTTGTAAGAACCATTTCACAGCGCCACCTGTATCAATTACATCAGCTAACTTTAAAAATTGTCCTAGTGTAATGTATTCTGTTGAAATCTTAATAAGTTTCATAAAATCGCTCACTTTCTGAAAGTGTTCATTCTTTCATTGTACTAAATAAACTAGCATTAGGAAAGTAATACCCCACAAATCAAATAAGGGTCACTAGTACCTTTACACTAGCAACCCTTAATCCTTACTTAGTAAGTACGGACTGGTAAAATTAATTGGATAATGGAATTATCATTTACTGTGCGAATTAAAAACGGTCTCATCGCTCCAGTAAAACTAACTTTAATTTCTGTACTGTCTAAAGCCTTTAATGCGTCCATCATATATTTTGCACTAAAAGATATTTTTAATTCTTCTCCATCTACATTTTCACATTGAACCTCTTCTACTACTTTTCCGATTTCTGGTGCATTCGAAGAAATCTCTAACATCTGTTGTTCTAATGTCGATAATTTAACAACGTTGTTACGACCATCTCTTGCTAACAGCGACGCACGATCAATCGCTTGTAAAAATTCTTTTGTATTTACAAATATATCAGTTTTACTTTCAGCTGGAATTAAACGCGTTGTATCTGGATAATTTCCTTCTAATAATCTTGAGAAGAATAATAAATGTTTTGTACGGAATAATACTTGATACTCCGTAATAACGATATCTACCATTTCTTCAGATTCATCTAGAATTTTACTTAATTCACTTAAGCTCTTACCAGGAATAACGACATTCGCTTGAAATTCATCGGCAATATTATACCCTTCGATTTTTGCTTTACGAAGTGCTAGTCTGTGACTATCTGTTGCAATACAAGTTAGCTCGCTGTTATATACCTTCCAGTTTACACCTGTCAAGATCGGTCTTGTTTCAGAACTTGAAACTGCAAATACTGTTTGACGAATCATGTGCTTTAGTAAATCTGTTGGAATCTTAAATACATGATGTTCTTCGATTTGTGGTAATAACGGATATTCAGCAGCATCTAAACCATTTAAGTTGAACTCTGATTTTCCAGATTTTATTTTTGTCATAAAATGATTTTCTACAGAAATTTCGACAGTTTCTTTAGGTAATTTTTTTACGATCTCACTAAAATATTTTGCTTGTAAAATAATACTTCCTGTTTGTTCAATTTCCACAATTTCTTTTCCAGCATCTTCGACTGGGATAAATGATTCGATAGAGATGTCTGCATCACTACCTGTTAAAGTAACTCCTTCTTCAGTTGCTACAACTTTAATCCCTGTAAGAATTGGAATTGTTGTACGAGAAGAAACTGCCTTCATTACATCTTGTACACTTCTTACAAGATAGTCTTTTTGTATTGTAAAACGCATAACGAAAAACCTCCGGTAAGTATAAGATTTTATTTATTTAATAAAGATATAAAAGTAGTAGTAATAGTACTAGGGCTTGTGGATATGTGGATAACTCTGTTTAAAGATGTAAAAACAGTCTATCTACATGTGGATAGACTGTGCGTAAAATAAGCTAAGTTATTCACACTATTCAGCTACTACTATTTTAAAATATCCTTAACTTCTTCAACGTGTTTTTGTAATTGAGTATCCGTTTTTAATAGCTTCGAAATTTTTTCGTGAGCATGGATTACTGTTGTATGATCGCGGCCACCAAATTCTTCACCTATTTTTGGCAAAGATGAGTCCGTAAGTTCACGTGATAAATACATCGCAATTTGGCGAGGGAATGCAACGGATTTTGTCCGTTTTTTTGCTTTGAAATCTTCTAATTTTACTTGATAGACGCCCCCAACAGCCTTTTGAATATCAGAAATAGAAATAATTCTAGGTATAGAGTTTGGAATAATATTTTTAAGCGCTTCAGCCGCTAAATCAGCATTCATATCTTTATTAATTAAAGATGAATAAGCTACAACTCGAATAAGTGCACCCTCTAGTTCACGAATATTTGAATCGATTTGATTTGCGATATAAAGCATAACTTCATTTGGTATATCAAGACCTTCTGCTTTTGCTTTTTTACGTAAAATTGCGATTCTAGTTTCTAAATCTGGTGGCGTAATGTCCGTAATTAACCCCCATTCAAAGCGAGAACGAAGGCGATCTTCTAAAGTTGGGATTTCTTTTGGTGGTCTATCGCTTGAAATCACAATTTGTTTACTTTCTTCATGTAACGCATTAAATGTATGGAAAAACTCTTCCTGTGTTTGTTCTTTTCCAGCAAGAAATTGAATATCATCTATCAATAAGACATCTACATTACGATATTTATTACGAAAATCGACAGCTTTATTATCACGAATTGAATTAATAAATTCATTTGTAAATTTTTCAGATGATAAATATACAACTTTTGCATTTGGGTTGTGTTCAATTACATAATGCCCAATTGCGTGCATTAAATGTGTTTTTCCAAGTCCAACGCCCCCGTAAATAAAGAGCGGATTATAGGCTTTAGCTGGTGCTTCAGCTACAGCTAAAGAAGCAGCATGTGCAAAACGATTACCAGAGCCAATAACAAATGTATCAAATGTATATTTTGGGTTTAACATACTCTGTGGTAAGTGATTAGACTCATCATGTGCGTGTTTTTGCTTAACAGAAGGGAGATCTATATCCTCTTCTGCCTGACTTTGGGGAATGATAAAACGAATAGCTAGTTTTGCCCCTGTTAAATCATAAAGTGTTTCGGAGATTAGTTCCGAATAATGAGATTCTAGCCAGTCACGAGCGAATTCATTTGGAGCTGTAATAGTTAATACATCTTTTTTTAAGTTATGAGCAGTTGTTGATTTTAACCAGGTTTCATAACTTGGCTTGCTTACCTTTTTTTCTAATTCTTTTAAGGCACTATTCCATAAATCAGAGATATTTTCCAAAGGTGTCCCTCCTTTACAAAGATGGTAAAAGAATAAGGTTGCGCAACAATTGTACAACCTGTAAATACTTCTAATGCATATTTATACGAAACGTATTTTAAAATATAAAAACGTCGTTAGTATCCGAGATAGAGTTTTCGACAAAATAACACATGTGGACAACTATTTACTCACATGTGATTTAAACTATCCACATGTTATACACAAATTGTGGATAAAATAAAGGTGTGGAAAACTTATTCAAAGTGAAAACACAACTATAATATCAAAAAAAAGCAGCTATAGCAATGAATTTAAGAAAGTTATCCACAAAATCAATACCTTGTGGAATAAACTTGTCCACAACACGATATACTGTGTAAAAGTAAAAAAAGAGTTTGTGGATACAAAAAAGAGAAAATATATTTATCCACAAGGGAATATAGGTACTGTGAAAAAGTTTGTGAATAGGTTAAAAATGAATATTTGATGAAAATTTCGAGAACCATTGACATTTTCCTATTTGATTTACTATAATTTATTAGACTGTCTTTAACAGATATTCCTCAGGGAGGTGTCATATAATGAAAAGAACTTACCAACCAAATAAACGTAAGCGCAGCAAAGTACATGGTTTCCGCAGCCGTATGAGCACAGCAAACGGACGTAAAGTGCTAGCAGCTCGTCGTCGTAAAGGAAGAAAAGTATTATCTGCGTAGACCACTGATCGTTCAGTGGTCTTTTTTTCTAATAATAATGAGTTTCCGCTGATGAAATACAGGAGTGTCAAATGATATGAAGAAAAAAAATCGTATAAAAAAGAATGATGAATTCCAGGCTGTTTTCCAAAAAGGACAATCGAATGCCAATCGCCAGTTTGTTGTATACAAATTAGATAAAGAAAAACAGCCACATTTTCGCATTGGTCTTTCTGTTAGTAAGAAAATAGGAAATGCAGTAGTGCGTAATCGAATTAAGCGTATGATTCGCCAATCGATTATAGAATTAAAAGATGAGATAGATTCTGGAAAAGATTTTGTTATAATAGCAAGGAAGCCTTGTGCAGAGATGACATATGAAGAGTTAAAGAAAAGCTTAATTCATGTCTTTAAACGCTCTGGTATGAAAAGAATAAAAAAGTAGCGTAAGGAAATGAATTACACTATATACATACCGAAACAAGGAGGAGCAGGCTTTGAAAAAGAAAATAGGTTTATTAGCCATGGTTATTATGCTAATGGCAATTGCTACCGGCTGTAGTGAAACAAATCAACCGATTACACCGAAAAGCACTGGGATTTGGAATGAATATTTCGTATACCCGCTTTCTCAGTTAATCACGTATTTTGCAGAATTATTTGGTAGTAATTACGGTTTAGCAATCGTTGTTACAACTCTTATCATTCGTTTTGCATTATTACCATTAATGATTAAACAAACGAAGAGTACGAAAGCAATGCAGGCGTTACAACCAGAAATGGTGAAATTAAAAGAGAAATATAGTTCTAAAGATCAAGCAACACAGCAAAAACTACAACAAGAAATGATGCAGTTATATCAAAAGAATGGTGTAAACCCATTAGCAGGATGTTTACCAATATTTGTTCAGATGCCTATTTTATTCGCGTTTTATCATGCGATTATGAGAACAACAGCAATTAGTGAACATACATTTTTATGGTTCGATTTAGGACAGGCGGATCCGTTCTATATCCTTCCAATTGTTGCAGCTATTACGACGTTTATTCAGCAAAAGCTTGCAATGGCAGGAACGGCTGGACAAAATCCGCAAATGGCAATGATGATTTGGCTTATGCCAATTATGATTTTAGTCTTTGCAATTAACTTCCCAGCAGCACTATCATTGTACTGGGTAGTTGGTAATATCTTTGGTATCGCTCAAATGTATATGATCAAAGGGCCTGAAATTAAGGCTAGTAAGGCAGGAGGATCAAGCAAGTGAGTATGATTACTGCTAAAGGACAAACAGTCGAGCTGGCAGTACAAGATGCTTTAAGACAATTAAATGCTTCGAAAGATCGAGTAGATATAAATATTATCGATGAGGGGAAGAGGGGGTTCCTGGGTTTATTTGGGAATCGCCCCGCTGTTGTAGAAGTTGTATTGAAAAAAGATCCAATCCAAGAATGTGAAGAATATTTAAAAAATGTTATTCAAAATATGGGTGTGGAAGTTGAGATTAGAAAAATTGTAAAAGGACGCGAAGTTGAATTTACAATTTCTGGTGAAAATATCGGTGTTTTAATTGGTAAAAGAGGGAATACGTTGAATTCTTTACAGTATTTAACAAAGCTTGTTGCGAACCGTAATACAAAGCAATATATTGGTATTACACTGGATGCTGAAAACTATCGTAGTAAAAGAAAAAATACGTTAGAATCTCTTTCCTATCGATTAGCAAAACAAGTAGTGAGTACGAAAAAAAGAGTTGTTCTAGAACCAATGCCTTCTTTCGAACGAAAAATTATTCACCAAGCATTATCTAATCATCAAAATATCATTACAACTTCTGAAGGAAAAGAACCACATCGGTATGTTGTAATATCTTCCAAGTGACCGGTTACTCAATTGAGTGCCGGTTTTTTTGAGGAGAAAATAAATGTGGATAACTAAAAAACACTAAACTTATCCACTGTGAATAAGTTTAGTGTTTTTTACATAAGGACATAATAAAATGAGTTATTATTCTTTTGTAGATAGGTTCGTTATGGTATCCTAATAATTTAGTGACGGAAAAAATTCATGTTGAAATAGAGATAAATAAGCAAGTGAGGTGAAAGGACATGGAATTTGATACAATTGCCGCAATTTCCACAGCACTTGGGGAAGGTGCAATTGCCATTGTTCGAGTAAGTGGGGATGATGCGATTGAGAAAGTCAATCGTATTTTTAAAGGGAAGGATTTAACACAGGTTTCTTCTCATACAATTCATTATGGTCATATTGTCGATTTAGATACAAATCAAGTTATTGAAGAAGTTATGGTGTCCATTATGCGTGCACCAAGGACTTTTACGCGTGAAAATATAGTAGAAATTAACTGTCATGGTGGACTTGTTTCGGTAAATAAAGTATTACAGCTTATTTTAGCGCAAGGAGTACGACTGGCAGAGCCTGGTGAATTTACAAAACGTGCTTTTTTAAATGGACGTATTGATTTGTCACAAGCAGAAGCTGTTATGGACTTAATCCGTGCGAAAACAGATCGTGCTATGAATGTAGCGATTAACCAAATGGAAGGACGATTATCTAAATTAATCGGCCATCTGCGTCAAGAAATATTAGAAACATTAGCTCATATTGAAGTGAATATAGATTACCCAGAATATGATGATGTAGAAGAGATGACGCATAATATTTTAATTGAGAAAGCTACACATGTTCGTGCTGAAATTGCAAAGATATTAGAAACATCGAAGCAAGGAAAGATTTTACGTGAAGGCATTTCTACCGCGATTATCGGTAGACCTAACGTTGGGAAATCATCGCTATTAAATAGTCTTGTTCAGGAGAAAAAGGCAATTGTAACTGATATTGCAGGAACAACTCGTGATGTTATTGAAGAGTACGTTAATGTGCGTGGTGTACCACTTAAACTTATAGATACAGCCGGAATTCGTGAAACGGAAGATATTGTTGAACGAATTGGTGTAGAGCGTTCGAAGGAAATGATGAGCCAAGCAGACTTAGTGTTAATTGTAGTGAATTATAGCGAGGCTTTAACAAATGAAGATGAGGATCTATTCCGTGCCGTACAAGGAAAAGATTTCATTGTTATTGTAAATAAGACAGATTTACCGCAAGAAATTGATATGGAACGTGTTACAGATTTAGCGGTAGGAAATCGTGTTATTACAACATCTTTAATTGAGGAGCAAGGAATAGATGAGCTTGAAAAGGCAATAGCTGATTTATTCTTTGAAGGAACAATTGATTCTGCGGATATGACATATGTGTCTAATGCGAGACATATCGGATTATTAACACAAGCAGGAAGAACAATTAACGATGCAATTGAAGCGATAGAAAATGGTGTTCCGATTGATATGGTTCAAATTGATTTAACAAGAGCGTGGGAAATACTTGGTGAAATTACTGGTGATACTGTCCATGAAAGCTTAATTGACCAATTGTTCTCTCAATTTTGTTTAGGAAAATAAAGTAAAACTTTAATCAGAGATGCTTTAGTAAGATAGAGGTTATTAGGAGGAATAAACAATGGGATACAATGCCGGTTTATATGATGTCATAGTAATCGGTGCAGGTCATGCAGGATGTGAAGCTGGTCTTGCGGCAGCACGAATGGGCTCAAAAACATTAATGTTAACAATTAACTTAGATATGGTAGCGTTCATGCCATGTAACCCTTCTGTTGGTGGACCAGCAAAAGGGATTGTTGTTCGTGAAATTGATGCATTAGGCGGAGAAATGGGACGCAATATTGATAAAACACATATTCAAATGCGTATGTTAAATACGGGTAAAGGACCAGCTGTACGCGCGCTTCGTGCACAAGCTGATAAATTCTCTTACCAGCATGAATTAAAGAAAACAATTGAAGAAACACCAAACTTAACGTTGTTTCAAGGTCTGGTAGAGCGTTTAATTGTTGAAGATGGTGTATGTAAAGGGGTAATTACGCAAGCTGGTGCTGAATACACAGCGAAAACAGTTGTAATTACAACGGGAACATTTTTACGTGGTGAGATTATTATGGGAGATTTAAAATATTCAAGTGGTCCAAATAATCAGCAACCATCTATTACATTATCTGAACACTTAGAGGAACTTGGTTTTGATCTTGTTAGATTTAAAACAGGTACACCTCCGCGTGTAAACAGTAATACGATTGATTATAGTAAAACAGAAATTCAACCAGGTGATGATAAGCCGCGTGCTTTCTCTTTTGAAACGACAAAATTTATTATGGATCAAATTCCATGTTGGTTAACGTATACAAGTACAGAAACACATCGCTTAATAGATGAAAACTTACATCGCTCAGCTATGTATTCTGGTATGATTAAAGGAACAGGGCCTAGATATTGCCCTTCAATTGAAGACAAGGTAGTAAGATTTAATGATAAACCACGTCATCAAATTTTCTTAGAGCCAGAAGGACGTAATACACAAGAAGTATATGTACAAGGCTTATCGACGAGCTTACCAGAAGATGTACAGCGTGCAATGCTTAGAACAATTCCTGGCCTGGAAAATGTTGAAATGATGCGTACGGGTTATGCAATTGAATATGATGCGATCGTACCAACTCAATTATGGCCAACACTTGAAACGAAAAAAATTAAAAATTTATATACAGCAGGACAAATTAACGGAACTTCTGGTTACGAAGAAGCAGCAGGACAAGGGCTTATGGCTGGAATTAATGCAGCGTGTCGTTCTTTAGGTAAAAAAGAAGTTATTTTAGGTCGTGCTGATGCTTATATTGGTGTCTTGATTGATGACCTTGTAACGAAAGGTACAAATGAACCATATCGTTTATTAACGTCTCGTGCAGAATATCGCCTATTATTACGCCATGATAATGCTGACCTTCGTTTAACTGAAGTTGGTCGTGAAATTGGCTTAATTAAAGAAGATCGCTATGAGCGATTTACAAATAAAAAGTTACAAATTGAACAGGAGAAGGAACGGTTAGAGAGTATTTTTATTAAACCGCGTCCTGAAGTTCAAGAATTAATTCGTAGTATTGGCGGAAGTGAATTGAAAGATGGAATACGTGCAAGTGACTTATTACGTCGTCCAGAGGTGACATATGAGCATATTCATCTTTTAGTACCAAGTGAAGTAGCATTAAGTGATGAAATTACGGAACAAGTTGAAATTCAGACCAAGTACGAAGGATACATTGAAAAATCTTTACAGCAAGTAGAACGTATGAAGAAAATGGAAAACAAAAAAATTCCTGTGGATATTGATTATGATGCGATTTCTAGCCTTGCCTCAGAAGCGAGACAGAAATTGAAAGATGTTCGTCCGCTTTCAATGGGGCAAGCTTCACGTATTTCTGGCGTAAATCCAGCTGATGTTTCCATTTTGCTTATTTACATTGAACAAGGAAAAATTGCACGAGTATCGAACCAATAACATAGTAAGGAGATATTGCTAGATGAACATAGAACAATTTCAATCTATGCTAGAAGAGAAGGGTATTTCCCTCTCTTCTAGACAGTTAGAGCAGTTCGGAATCTATTTTGAAACATTAGTAGAGTGGAATGAAAAAATGAACTTAACGGCTATTACGGAGAAAGAAGAAGTATACTTAAAACACTTTTTTGATTCTGTTACAGCGGCTTTTTATTATGATTTTTCGAAACCATTTTCTATTTGTGATGTTGGAGCAGGAGCTGGATTCCCAAGTATCCCTTTAAAAATCTGTTTCCCACACTTAAAAGTAACAATTGTAGATTCATTACAAAAACGTATTAATTTCTTAAATCACTTAGCGCAAAAGTTAGAATTAAGTGATGTTGCATTTTGTCATGATCGTGCTGAAACATTTGGGAAAAAAGAAGGTGTACGTGAAGCATACGATATTGTAATGGCACGTGCAGTTGCACGTCTTTCTGTATTAAGTGAGCTATGTTTACCACTTGTAAAAGTAGGGGGAACATTCATTGCAATGAAAGGTGCAGCGGCGAACGAAGAAATCGAAAATGGCAAATATGCTTTAGAGGTACTTGGTGGAGAATTGAAAGAAATGTCTACGTTCCAATTACCGTTTGAAGAAAGCGAGCGTAATATTTTATTAATCGAGAAAAAGCGCAAGACACCAAAGAAATATCCACGCAAACCGGGAACGCCCAATAAATTACCTATTGAAAAATAAATCTTATTAGACGTAAGATTAAATTATATAAATGAAAACGTAAATGTTTCATAGGAAACATTTTATGTAGAACAGTCAATAGGCCTAAAAGGTGGTGGAATATGTATGAAAAATACGTTTTCTCGTTTATTTGGCTTTGGAGATAAAGAGAGCGAATTCGAATTACAAGACGAAAGCCATGAAGAAATAGCTAAAAAGGTATATGAAGAAATACAGGAAATTCCGATAGTAAACATTACCCCTAACCGTTATCAACCACGAACAGTTTTTGACGATGCACGTATTGAGGAGCTAGCATTAACGATTCGTACACATGGGCTTATCCAGCCGATTGTTGTGAGACAGTATGAGGATGATAAGTACGAGATTATTGCCGGGGAAAGGCGTTTCCGCGCAGCAACAAAGTTAGGGTGGGAAAAAGTTCCTGCAATAATAAAGAATTTAAATGATACTGAGACAGCTTCTGTAGCGTTAATTGAAAATTTGCAACGTGAGGAATTAACAGCAATTGAGGAAGCTGTGGCATATCAAAAGCTGATTGAGTTACATAATTTAACACAAGAAGCATTGGCACAACGACTTGGAAAAGGACAATCGACAGTCGCAAATAAATTGCGATTATTAAAATTGCCTGAAGAAATCAAAAGTGCATTATTAGAAAAAAGTATTACAGAACGGCATGCTCGCGCCCTTATTCCTTTGAAAAATGAGGAATTACAACTGAAGGTTTTACAAGAGATTGTGGAGAAGCAATTGAATGTAAAGCAAACAGAAGAACGAATTGCAAAGTTACTAGAAGAAGTAAAACCAAAGCGCAAAGCGAAGCAAAAAGCAGTAAGTCGAGATGCGAGAATTGCTATGAACACGATTAGACAATCATTACAAATGGTTGCTAACAGTGGTTTGAATGTTAATTCTGCGGAAGAAGAGTTTGATGAATACTATCAAATTACGATTAAAATTCCGAAGAAAAAATAATTACGTGCTAGAGACCTTATCCTATTGGAGAGGTCTCTTTTACTATATTTTCTTGTTAAAGCAAGAAGGAGTTTAGAAATAAATTTTGAAGTTTAATAAGGACGTAAAAGAAAAACTTTTATTTCATGTTACAATAAACGTAATTGTTTCTAGAATAAGAAAGAAAGGTTGAAAGTAGGTGACATCATGGGAAAAATCATTGCTATTGCTAATCAAAAAGGCGGTGTTGGAAAAACAACAACATCCGTTAATTTAGGGGCTGGATTGGCACAAGTAGGAAAAAAAGTCCTTCTCGTAGATATTGATGCTCAAGGAAATGCAACGACTGGTGTAGGGATTGAAAAGTCTGAATTAGATCAATGTATTTATAATGTTCTTGTAGAAGATGCAGATGTTCAAGGTGCCATACGGAAAACCGCAACTGAAAACTTAGATGTTCTACCCGCTACAATTCAATTGGCTGGTGCTGAAATTGAATTGGTACCAACCATTTCCCGGGAAGTACGCTTGCAAAGAGCGTTACAGCCAATTCGTGATGAATATGAGTATATTATTATTGACTGCCCCCCATCCTTAGGGTTATTAACGATTAATGCATTAACAGCAGCAGATTCTGTTATTATTCCTGTACAGTGTGAATATTACGCGCTGGAAGGGTTAAGTCAGCTATTAAATACAGTTCGACTTGTGCAAAAGCATTTAAATAAAAATTTAGCAATTCAAGGTGTATTGTTAACAATGTTGGATGCTCGTACAAATTTAGGAATTCAAGTTATAGATGAAGTGAAAAAATACTTTAGGGATAAAGTATATCGTTCGATTATTCCTCGTAATGTTCGCTTAAGTGAGGCACCAAGTCATGGAAAACCAATTATGCAGTATGACGCTAAATCAAGAGGAGCAGAAGTATATTTAGATTTAGCAGAGGAAGTGATTGCAGGTGGCTAAGGGATTAGGAAGAGGAATCAACGTGTTTTTTCCAGATTTAGATGTGAAAGAAGAAGAAACGATTCAGGAGATTATAGTAACTGAATTAAGGCCGAATCCATATCAACCACGTAAACATTTCAATAAAGAAGCGATTCAGGAATTAGCGGCTTCTATTAAAGAGCACGGTATATTGCAACCTTTAATTGCTCGAAAGAGTATTAAAGGATATGAAATAGTTGCAGGTGAAAGAAGATATCGTGCTGCTAAAGAGGCCGGACTTGAGAAAGTGCCTGCTGTCGTAAGGCAATTAAATGAGCAACAAATGATGGAATTTGCTTTGCTTGAAAACTTACAACGAGAAGATTTAAATCCTATGGAAGAGGCAATGGCATATCAGATGTTAATGAACGAGCTAAATGTAACACAAGAACAATTAGCAAAACGTCTTGGTAAAAGCAGGCCTTATATCGCAAATTATACTCGTTTGTTAAGCCTCCCTTCATTCGTTCAAGATATGATTGCAAACGGTCAACTTTCAATGGCTCATGGAAGAACTTTACTTACAATAAAAGATGAAGAACAGTTGAAATCTTTATTGAAGCGAATTGAAAAAGAAGGACTGAACGTTCGCCAATTGGAACAAATTGTCCAGGAAATTAATCAACGTGTTTCACGTGAAACACAACAAGTGAAAAAAGAAAGAAATATATTTTTTGTAGAGCGTGAAACGTTTTTAAGAGAAAAGTTTGGTACGGATGTAAAAATTAAAGAAACGAAAAAAGAAAAAGGTAAAATCGAAATCGAATTTTTTAATAAAGAAGATCTAAATCGAATTTTAGAATTATTATCAAAGGGAAATTAAAAAGCAAACCATCTTATTGTTTATAGATGGTTTGCTTTTTTTAATGCAGATAATTTTTGATCGGTTTCTTTTATACTTTGTACAATTACATCGGCCATCTTCATGACTAAACTTAGTCTTGTATTTTGAAGTACGAAAAACTCCATGAAACCATTTAAATTTACGATGCCATGAATATGCAAGTCACCAATTTCAGGTAATTTCTTATTCATCGCAGCTCCAGGTTTACTGGGGCCCTTTCCGGTAGTTATAGAACCGATACTTTGAGATTTTCCTAAACATGCATCAACAGCAATAATAAATGAAGTAGGATTTTCTTTCTGTATATTCTGAATTTTCTCTTCTAGATTTAGTGCATGTATTGGTTCGTCTAGTGTGCCGAATACTTGAAGGTTTTTGATTTCAATTTGTTCTAGTTTAGTACCAACTAATGGACCAAGTGCATCACCGGTGGAACGGTCTGTTCCGATACAAACGAGAATGAGTGGCATATTAGTCTTAATGGGAATATGGGAAAGTAAGAAATTACTGATTGTCTCAGAGGCTTCTAAGTCATGATGCATAACATTTTGAGTTTCTTTTTCAAAAAAAGGTAAGCGAAAACTTCTAATATTCATGAAGCACCCATCCTTTTAATAAATTTTCACAATATGTTATATGGTGTGTGAAATGGAAAATTATAAGTGCATACTTTTTACAAACTGTGAATGAAAACGGGAATAATAGTACTAGTATATATATATTCGTTTCATTTTATACCTGAATGGAAGTTAACAAATGGAATTAAAGTCATAAATTTTTTTCAGAAATCAGAGAGAGTTCTGATACAATAATAAGGATAACTAAAAAGAAATTTTAGCTAGAGAGGTAGAGGGACATGGATTTAGCGTTGAAATGGTTTGAGTCCATTGATTGGACGAATATAGGTGTGAAGTCACTAAAAATAATCGTTATTTTAATACTTGGTGCAATCGTTGTGCGAGTTGCAAGGGCAATTGTACGAAATGCGTTTCGTATGGGAAGCCGTTCGCCGATTCAAATTTCAGAACGTCGTACAGTTACGGTAGCGAAGTTGCTTGAAAATATTGTGGCATACGTTGTTATGTTCATTATGTTAATTGCGATTTTAGGTGTGTTTGATATTAATGCGTCAGGTTTATTAGCCGGTGCTGGGGTAATTGGTTTAGCAGTCGGTTTTGGTGCACAAAGCTTAGTTAAAGATGTTATTACAGGATTATTTATTTTGTTAGAGGATCAATTTTCAGTAGGTGATTATGTAAGAATAGGTCAATTTGAAGGAACTGTTTTGGAAATTGGACTACGTACAACGAAGATGAAAAGCTGGACAGGTGAAATTCATATAATACCAAATGGTAGTATTGTACAAGTAACGAACTTTTCCGTTAGTAATAGTGTAGCATTTGTTGATGTATCTATTTCTTATGAAAGTGATATAGTACGAGCGGAGCAAGTTATTGAAGATTTATTAGTAGAATTACCAGAAAAATATGAGAAAATGGTAACAACACCTCAATTGCTAGGTGTTCAAACATTGGCAGCGTCTGAAGTTGTATTACGTGTTATTGCTGAAGTTGAGCCGATGCAGCATGCAGTTATTGCGAGGGCTCTTCGCAAAGAGATTAAAAATCGTCTTGATTTACATGGGATTGAAATTCCATACCCACGTATGGTTTTATATAGTCGCGAAGAATTAGTTAGTGAAAAAGCAATTTAATAGTGGGAGGGATTTAGAGAATGGAGCAAAAACAATATAACTTGTACGATGTTGTGGAAATGAAGAAAGCCCATCCATGTGGTGAAAATCGCTGGAAGATTATTCGTATGGGAATGGATATCCGCGTTAAGTGCGAGGGGTGTGACCATTCGGTAATGATTCCTCGAAGAGAGTTTGATCGCAAGGTGAAAAAAATACTTGTGAAGCACGAAGAATAGTGAAAAAGCAACAGCTGCAGTAGACAGCCGTTGCTTTTTTTCATTTGGTGGAAACTTGTCATTTTTTTCGTTACTATCTATAATGATGAAAGATTGAGACATAGGAGTGAAAAATATGGGATTAACGGCTGGGATTGTTGGATTACCTAACGTAGGTAAGTCCACTTTATTTAATGCAATTACACAAGCAGGAGCAGAATCTGCGAACTATCCATTCTGTACAATCGATCCAAACGTAGGGATTGTAGAAGTACCAGATGAGCGTTTAAATAAATTAACGGAATTAGTAGAACCGAAAAAAACTGTTCCGACTGTATTTGAATTTACTGATATTGCAGGTATCGTAAAAGGTGCGAGTAAAGGTGAAGGGTTAGGAAATAAATTCTTATCTCACATTCGTCAAGTAGATGCAATTTGCCAAGTTGTTCGTTGTTTTGAAGATGAAAATATTACGCACGTTTCAGGAAAAGTAGATCCAATTGATGACATTGAAACAATTAACTTAGAACTAATCTTAGCGGATTTGGAATCTGTTGATAAGCGTATCGAACGAGTTGCGAAGTTAGCAAGACAAAAAGATAAAGAAGCTGTATATGAGCATGAAATTTTAGTTCGTTTAAAAGAAGCTTTTGAAGAGGGAAAACCAGCTCGTACTGTTGAATTTACAGAAGAGCAAATGAAGATTGTTAAAGGCCTGCATTTACTTACAACGAAAGAAATGCTATATGTAGCAAACGTAAGTGAAGATGATATTATGGATCCTTCCGACAATAAATATGTACAAATGGTAAAAGAATTTGCAACAAATGAAAATTCACAAGTAATTGTTGTATGTGCAAAAATAGAATCAGAAATTGCTGAGTTAGATGA
The DNA here is from genome assembly GCF_003264205.1 of Bacillus sp. SRB_8. Classification (NCBI taxonomy): domain Bacteria; kingdom Bacillati; phylum Bacillota; class Bacilli; order Caryophanales; family Bacillaceae; genus Bacillus; species Bacillus sp. SRB_8. The sequence goes on from NZ_NADT01000004.1 coordinate 21,305, forward strand.
GGAAGAGAAGAAAGTATTCCTTGAAGAACTAGGTATTGAAGAATCTGGTTTAGATCAATTAATTCGTGCTGCATATGACTTATTAGGACTTGCTACTTACTTCACAGCTGGTGTGCAAGAAGTACGTGCATGGACGTTTAAACAAGGTATGAAAGCACCACAATGTGCTGGTGTTATTCATACGGACTTTGAACGTGGATTTATTCGTGCGGAAACAGTTTCTTATACTGATTTAATGACAAATGGCTCTATGACAGCTGCAAAAGAAGCTGGTAAAGTACGTTTAGAAGGAAAAGAGTATATCGTAAAAGACGGAGATGTTATGCACTTCCGCTTTAACGTTTAATTTAATATTTCCTAGGAAAAATAAAGATATGAACTTGGCAAATATATTATGTGTTTGCCAAGTTTTTTACGTATTGGTGAGTTGATTCATATAACTTACTATGATATAATCTAAACTCGTGAGTAATTACTATAAATTAATTGCTCCTTGCCCATTATGGGCCGTTTAGACCAAAAGGAGGTGAAAGTGTAATGAGAAAGTACGAAATTATGTACATCATTCGTCCTGGCGTTGAAGAAGAAGCTCAAAAAGCTTTAGTTGAACGTTTCGCAGGTGTTTTAACAAACAATGGTGCAGAAATCATTAACACAAAAGAGTGGGGTAAGCGTCGTTTAGCTTACGAAATCAACGACTTACGTGAAGGTTTCTACATGATCTTAAACGTGAACTCTAACTCAGAGGCGATTAACGAATTCGACCGTTTAGCTAAGATCAACGAAGATATCCTTCGTCATATCGTTGTTAAAGAAGAAGAAAAATAATTGATATATAAGGGAGAGTGGTTCGATTGATGAATCGTGTTATCCTCGTTGGTCGTTTAACTAAGGACCCTGACTTACGTTACACGCCCAATGGTGTTGCAGTAGCTACTTTTACGTTAGCTGTGAATCGCGCATTTGCGAATCAACAAGGTGAGCGTGAAGCTGACTTTATTAATTGTGTAATATGGCGTAAACAAGCAGAAAACGTGGCAAATTATTTGAAAAAAGGTAGCTTAGCAGGCGTAGACGGACGTCTTCAAACTCGTAATTACGATGGACAAGATGGTAAACGTGTATATGTAACAGAAGTTCTTGCGGAGAGCGTACAATTTTTAGAGCCGCGTAATGGCGGTGGGGAGCAACGTGGTTCATTCAATCAGCAACCATCAGGAGCTGGTTTCGGTAACCAAAGCTCTAACCCATTTGGTCAATCTAGTAATTCAGGTAACCAAGGTAATCAAGGTAACTCTGGATTTACGAAGAATGACGATCCATTTTCGAATGTTGGTCAACCGATTGACATTTCGGACGACGATTTACCATTTTAATGGTGTGAATCGGCTATTTTTAACAAAGAATGGAGGGAATAGACATGGCAGGACGCAAAGGTGGACGTGCGAAGCGTCGTAAGGTGTGTTTCTTCACATCTAACGGCATCACTCGCATTGACTATAAAGATGTTGATTTATTAAAACGTTTCGTTTCTGAGCGCGGTAAAATTTTACCTCGTCGTGTAACAGGAACAAGCGCGAAATACCAACGCAAACTTACAGTTGCAATTAAACGTGCTCGTCAAATGGCACTTTTACCATATGTTGGTGAATAATAGCGTATGAAATGCACAGTAGAGTCGGACTCTACTGTGCATTTTGCTATGCTTTTCTTTTTGAAAGAGAGGTTAAAATGTGAAACAAGCAAGGTTTATTACCGAAGGCGCAGCGTTATTGGCTATATATGCAATGTTATTGCTCATATCTATGTATGTTCCGATTTTGGGTACAGTTGTAACATTTGTATTGCCGTTACCATTTATATTGTTAACGATAAAATATGGCGTACCTAATGCCTTTGTAGTTTTTACAGCAGCATTTTTCATTGCTGTTATTGTGGGTCAACCGATAGGTCTAGTAAAGACAATTATGTTTGGGTGTACGGGTATTGTTTTAGGATACATGTATAAAAAACAAAGAAAGCCGTTGGAAATTTTGATAGCAGGGACACTTGCATACTTAATCGGTATTATGCTCATTTATGTTGTGAGTATAAAATTTTTCAACATAGATTTAATACAGAAAATGCAAAATATGTTTAGTGAAAGTGTAGTACAAAGTGAAAAGATAGCAAATGCTGCTGGTATGCAGGTTAGTAAGAAACAAAAAAAATTATTCGCACAAATGAATGATATATTACAAACGATACTCCCGAGTATACTTGTAATGGTTTCTGTGTGTCTTTCTTGGATTACGGTTATGATATCAGGTAGTGTTTTGAAAAAGTTAAAGCATGAAGTAACACTTTGGCCTAAATTTAAAGACATACAATTGCCAAAGAGTATTATTTGGTATTACGTCATATTTATTTTGTTAGCAACTTTTATAAAGGTAGAACCAACATCATATTTACATATGGTATTTTCTAACCTATATGTAATCTTTGCACTATTGCTCGTACTGCAAGGTTTGACATTTATCGCCTTTTTAGCACATAGAAAAGGATTTACTAAAGGTGTTCCTATTATTAGTTTTATTGTCTGCATGTTTATTCCGATGATGTTTCCTCTTGTAACAATCTTAGGTATAATTGATTTAGGGATTTCATTGCGTTCTAAAATAGGGGAATAAAATAATATTCCTTACACTATTTTAATTTGTTTAACTAACTGGAAAGTGAGTTAGTTTTACTTTATAGGAGTTGTATACATGCCTGAATTTTATAAGAAACAGTGGTTTTTATATCCTGTTTACGTATTGGCATTTTTTGTATTCGTGCTAATTTCACTCCTCTGTTACTTTCATTTAATTATGGGGATATCAGCCTTTTTTATCTTTTGTATTGTACTTTTTTTCGTTATACGATTCGAACTTACTTTTCAAAGGAATTTTGAAAAACATACGACAGATATGATTACAAGGGTAAAGAAAGTGAGTAATGAAGCATTTAACCAAATGCCAATTGGTATTTTGTTATACAATAAGGATTATGGGATTGATTGGGCGAATCCTTATTTATCATCATGTTTGGGGCAGCATGCATTAGCTGGTTGGCACCTTTACGATGTATCAGAAACATTACTCCTTTTTATTAAGGGGGAAACTTCTGACGATATAGTTTCTTTAAATAATCGAAAGTTTCGTGTTTTTGTAAGGAAAGAAGAAAAACTAATTTATTTCTTTGATGTAACGGAACAAACAGAAATTGAAAAGATGTATGAAGATCAACGCACTGTTTTAGCTGTTATTTATTTAGATAACTATGATGAAGTTACACAAGGATTAGATGACCAATTACGTACGAATATAACAAGTCTTGTGACGTCACGTCTAAATGAATGGGCTGTTAAGTATGGTGCATATTTGAAACGTGCATCTTCAGAAAGATTCTTCGTTGTACTAAATGAAAGTATTTTAGCGCAAATGGAGAAAGGGAAATTTAGTATTTTGGATCAAGTGCGTGAAGAAACATCAAAAAGGAATATACCACTTACATTAAGTGTTGGTGTTGGCTCAGGTGATTTACCTTTATCAGAGCTTGGAGCGATGGCCCAATCTGGTTTAGACCTTGCATTAGGACGAGGAGGAGACCAAGTAGCTATTAAACAAGCAACGGGTAAAGTTAAGTTTTACGGTGGTAAGACGAATCCGGTTGAAAAGCGTACTCGTGTACGTGCTAGGGTTATTTCTCATGCATTAAAGGATTTAGTATTAGAAAGCAGTAATGTCATTATAATGGGGCATAGAGCTCCTGATATGGATGCGATTGGTGCAGCGATTGGTATTTTAAAGGTAGCTCAATTAAATGAGCGCAAAGGATATATTGTATTAGATGAAAATGATTCTGATAAAGGAATCAAACGTTTGATGGATAAAGTGAAACAAAATGAAGAGTTATGGTCACATTTTATTACACCAGGGCAAGCGATGGAATTTGCAAATGATGATTCATTACTTGTTGTTGTTGACACGCATAAACCTTCAATGGTGATGGAGGAAAAACTGTTACACAAGATTGAAAATGTAGTAGTTATTGACCATCATCGCCGCGGGGAAGATTTCATTGAAGATCCATTACTTGTTTATATGGAGCCATACGCTTCTTCAACGGCAGAGCTTGTTACAGAATTACTTGAGTATCAACCGAAAAATTTAAAGATGACAATGTTAGAAGCAACGGCATTGTTAGCTGGTATTATTGTTGATACAAAAAGTTTTACATTCCGTACAGGCGCTCGTACATTTGATGCCGCTTCTTATTTACGCTCGCATGGCGCAGACACTGTACTTGTACAAGAGCTTTTAAAAGAAGATATGGGTCAGTATTTACGAGTTGCAAAAGCCATTAAAAATGCGTACATTTATAAAAATGGAATTGCGATTGCTAAAGTTGATGGTGATGAATATTATGACCAAGTACTTATTGCACAATCAGCAGACACATTATTGACAATGACAGGTATCATTGCATCGTTTGTTATTGCAAAACGTGGAGAAAATTTCATTGGAATTAGTGGTAGATCTTTAGGTGAATTGAATGTACAGCTAATTATGGAGAATTTAGGAGGTGGCGGGCACTTAACAAATGCAGCCACACAAATGAAAAATGTTACAGTAGATGAAGCGGAGGAGAAGCTTCGATTTGTTATTGATGACTATTTACAGGGAGGCACACAATCATGAAAGTAATTTTTCTAAAAGACGTAAAAGGTAAAGGTAAAAAAGGAGAAATAAAAAACGTACCAGACGGTTATGCAAATAATTTCTTACTAAAACAGGGGTTAGCTGCCGAAGCGACAAACAGCAGTATGAAAACTTTAGATGCTCAAAAGCGCAAAGAGGAAAAAGATGCAGCAGCAGAAGTTGAGAATGCAAAAGAGCTGAAAGAAACATTAGAGAAATTAACTGTAGAAGTAAAGGCGAAATCTGGAGAAGGTGGCCGCTTATTTGGTTCTATCACGAGTAAACAAATTGTAGATGTAATGCAAAAGTCACACAAGATTAAACTTGATAAACGTAAATTTGAAATGGATGATGCAATCCGTGCATTAGGTTATACAAACGTCAATGTGAAATTGCATCCGCAAGTAACAGCAACAGTAAAAGTTCATGTTAGTGAACAATAAAAATAAATTAAGCAAGGAGGATTGCGCATGAGTGATGTAATGGCTGATCGTACCCCTCCGCATAATATAGAAGCTGAGCAGGCAGTCTTAGGTGCCATATTAATTGATCAGGATGCGTTAACGTCAGCATCGGAACTATTGGTACCTGACTCATTTTATCGAACGAAACATCAAAAGATTTTTGAAGTCATGCTTGGGTTGTCTGATAAGGGAGAACCAATTGACTTAGTAATAATGACATCAGCGATGGCTGATCAAGGATTACTAGAAGAAGTTGGTGGGGTTTCTTATCTAGCAGAGTTAGCAGAAGTTGTTCCAACAGCTGCTAACGTAGAATATTATGCACGCATCATCGCTGAAAAGGCACTTTTACGTCGTTTAATTCGAACGGCGACTCATATTGTATCGGATGGATACGAGCGAGAAGATGATGTGGATGGCCTCTTAAATGAGGCTGAGAAAAAAATATTAGAAGTATCTCACCAAACAAATGCAAAAGCATTCCAAAACATTAAAGATGTTCTTGTAGATGCTTATGATAAAATTGAACTTTTGCATAATCAAAAGGGTGAAGTTACCGGGATACCAACTGGATTTACTGAATTAGATAAGATGACCGCAGGTTTTCAGCGAAATGATTTAATCATCGTGGCGGCGCGTCCATCGGTAGGAAAAACTGCATTTTCACTAAATATCGCACAAAACGTAGCGACGAAAACTGATGAAAATGTAGCGATTTTTAGTTTAGAGATGGGCTCTGATCAGCTTGTTATGCGTATGCTTTGTGCAGAAGGAAATATTGATGCACAAAGACTTCGTACCGGTTCATTAACTTCTGATGATTGGGCGAAATTAACAATGGCGATGGGTAGCCTTTCTAATGCTGGTATATATATTGATGATACACCAGGGATTAAAGTAAATGAGATTCGAGCAAAATGTCGTAGATTAAAGCAAGAGCAAGGTCTTGGGATGGTTTTGATTGACTATTTACAGCTTATTCAAGGAAGTGGGAAATCAGGAGAAAACCGTCAGCAGGAAGTATCTGAGATTTCTCGTACATTAAAAGGGATTGCACGTGAATTGCAAGTACCTGTTATTGCCTTGTCGCAGTTATCTCGTGGTGTAGAATCTCGTCAAGATAAACGTCCGATGATGTCTGACATTCGTGAATCAGGAAGTATCGAGCAGGATGCTGACATTGTAGCCTTCCTATATCGTGAAGATTACTATGACCGTGAAACAGAAAATAAAAATACAATTGAAATTATCATTGCAAAACAACGTAATGGTCCGGTAGGTTCAGTAGAGCTTGCGTTTGTTAAGGAATTTAATAAATTCGTCAACTTAGAACGCCGCTTTGAGGATGGACATGCACCGCACGCATAAAGGCAGTATAAAAAAGAAACACATTTCTTATAATAAGATGTGTTTCTTTTTTTTTATATGAAAGATAGGGCTTTCATAAGATGAATATGTAATTCTTACGAACGAAAACGTTTTTTGATAAAAAAATGTTCGCTTTTTGGTTGACTTCTCTTTCTGTTTTGGTACAATTATATTGTTTGAATAGATCGTTTGAAAATTGCGGAGGTGCTTTAATAATGTCTTCAGTAGTAGTTGTAGGAACACAATGGGGCGACGAAGGAAAAGGTAAAATCACTGATTTTCTTTCTGAGCATGCGGAAGTAGTTGCAAGATATCAAGGTGGAAATAACGCGGGACATACAATTGTTTTCGGCGGAGTTAAATATAAATTACACTTAATTCCATCTGGTATTTTCTATAAAGAGAAAATTTGTGTAATCGGAAATGGCTTAGTAGTAGATCCGAAAGCATTACTTGAAGAGTTGAAATACTTACACGATCGTGGTGTAAGTACTGATAATTTACGTGTAAGTAACCGTGCGCACGTTATTTTACCTTATCACTTAAAACAAGATGAGTTAGAAGAAGCGAGTAAAGGTGATAACAAGATTGGTACAACGAAAAAAGGTATCGGTCCTGCATATATGGATAAAGCTGCTCGTATTGGTATCCGTATGGCTGATCTTTTAGACCGTGAAGCATTTAAAGAGAAGCTTGAGCGTAATTTAGTGGAGAAAAATCGTTTGTTTGAAAAAATGTACGATACAGAAGGTTTCAGCGTAGAAGAAATCTTTGAAGAGTACTTCGAATACGGACAACAAATCGCACATTACGTATGCGATACATCTGTCGTATTAAATGATGCACTAGATAACAATAATCGTGTATTATTTGAAGGTGCACAAGGTGTTATGCTTGATATCGACCACGGTACGTACCCGTTCGTTACATCTTCTAACCCAATTGCTGGTGGTGTAACAGTTGGAACTGGAGTTGGTCCTGCGAAAGTTACTCGCGTTGTAGGTGTATGTAAAGCATATACAAGCCGTGTTGGTGATGGTCCATTCCCTACTGAACTTAATGATGAAATCGGTCACCAAATTCGTGAAGTTGGTCGTGAATACGGAACAACAACGGGTCGTCCACGCCGTGTAGGTTGGTTCGATAGCGTTGTTGTAAGACATGCACGTCGTGTTAGTGGTTTAACAGATTTATCATTAAACTCTATCGATGTATTAACAGGTATTCCAACTGTTAAAATTTGTGTTGCTTACAAATGCGATGGCGAAGTTATCGATGAAGTTCCAGCTAACTTAAACATTTTAGCGAAATGTGAGCCTGTATATGAAGAGCTTCCAGGTTGGACAGAAGATGTTACTGCTGTGAAATCATTGGATGAGCTTCCTGAAAATGCAAGAAAATACGTAGAGCGTGTTTCTGAATTAACAGGAATCCAATTATCTATGTTCTCGGTTGGACCAGATCGTAATCAAACAAATATCGTTCGTAATGTATACGAAGCTTAATTGATATAAAAAATTGATTTTTTTAAGAAAAAACTCATATTTTTATGAGTTTTTTCTTATTTTTTATAAAAAAATAAAAAAGGGTATTGCAAAAATGAAAGATAGCATGTTATGATATGTCTTGTCGTCACGAAAATATGACGTTGGTGAGTATGAGCCATTAGCTCAGTTGGTAGAGCATCTGACTTTTAATCAGAGGGTCGAAGGTTCGAATCCTTCATGGCTCACCATTTTATTTTTCGTGGCCCGTTGGTCAAGTGGTTAAGACACCGCCCTTTCACGGCGGTAACACGGGTTCGAATCCCGTACGGGTCATGTTTTTTTTATGTTCATTTTTGGTCCCGTGGTGTAGTGGTTAACATGCCTGCCTGTCACGCAGGAGATCGCCGGTTCGACCCCGGTCGGGACCGCCACTTTTGTTTATACCACCATTAGTGGTTTTATATATAGTTTTGGCTCGGTAGCTCAGTCGGTAGAGCAGAGGACTGAAAATCCTCGTGTCGGCGGTTCGATTCCGTCCCGAGCCACTCTCAGGATATTAAGTGGGCCCACTTAATATCCTTTTTATTTTGTCCAGTTTTACAAATGTGGGTAGTTATTTTACAATAGAATGAGGAGCCTCTAGCAGTTGAAGCTAGAGGTTTTTCTATAGATCGTATAGGATTCTGTGTAAAAGTGGATGATACATGAGTCTATGAGAATAGAGGAGAAATACTTAGACTAAGATTGTTGTCATATAGGAACATACTATAGAAACACCAATATGTTTGAGGGTTATTGATCATATTTTTATAAGGAGGAAATAGACGATGATGGGAAAGAAAATTTTAGTAGTTGATGATGAAAAGCCAATTGCGGATATTTTGAAGTTCAACCTAGAAAAAGAAGGTTTTGAAATTGTAATGGCGCATGATGGTGATGAGGCGATTGAAAAAGCAAATGAAGAACAGCCAGATATGGTTTTATTAGATATTATGTTACCGGGAAAAGACGGTTTAGAGGTATGTCGTGAAATACGTAAAAGCTCAGAAATGCCAATTATTATGCTTACAGCAAAAGACTCTGAAATTGATAAAGTATTAGGGCTTGAGCTTGGGGCAGATGATTATGTAACGAAGCCATTTAGTACGAGGGAGTTACTTGCTCGTGTGAAAGCGAATTTACGTCGCCATCAGCAGGGTGGTGCTGCAGAGAAAGAAGAAAATACCGAAATGGTTATTGGACCAATCGTTATCAATTCGAACGCTTATAGTGTAACAAAGCGTGAAGAAAGCATTGAGCTTACACATCGTGAATTTGAATTACTACATTATTTAGCGAAGCATTTAGGTCAAGTTATGACTCGTGAACATTTATTACAAACAGTTTGGGGTTATGATTATTTTGGAGATGTACGTACAGTAGACGTAACAGTACGTCGTTTACGCGAAAAAATTGAAGATAATCCAAGTCATCCTACTTTAATTGTAACTAGACGTGGGGTAGGGTATTACATGCGTGACCCAGAACAGGAATAGTATATGAAGAAAGTTGGTTTTTTTCAATCTATTCATTTAAAATTTGTGCTCATATATATGCTGTTAATATTAATAGCAATGCAAGTAATTGGTGTATATTTCGTCAGGGAATTAGAAAAAAGCCTTGTAAAAGGCTTTCAAGATTCCTTAACGCAGCAAACAAATCTACTTTCTTATAACCTGAAGCAAGAGTTTGTAAAAGAACGTCCTAAAACAGAATCAGTAGATAAAGCTATTAATGATTCGATTCAAAAATTCGCATCAGATCGTAAGAAAGATATTCAAGAAGTAAGTGTAATTGATGCTACTAAAAAATTAATGGCAATTTCAGACGGGTCTAAGCAAAATAAGGTAGGAAGAACGTCAGCAGATACAGCTGTACAACGGGTAATGGTACAAAAGAAACCAGAGTCAAAGATTGAGAAAGATGGAAATACAGGTCATCGAGTTCAAGTTATGATTACCCCTATTCTAAAAGAGCCAGGCGGAGAGGTACTTGGTGTCATTCATATCGTTGCATCTATGGAAGATGTGTATAAACAAATGAAGGACATCAACCAAATTTTCGCAACGGGGACAGTAATTGCTTTATTAGTAACAGCTGTACTTGGAATTTTATTGGCTCAAACAATTACGAGACCAATTTCAGATATGCGAAGACAAGCAATTGAAATGGCGAAAGGAAATTATTCGCGAAAAGTAAAGGTGCATAGTCACGATGAGATTGGACAATTAGCATTATCTTTTAACAATTTATCTAAAAAATTACAACAAGCTCGTTCCTCCACAGAAAGTGAAAGACGAAAATTATCATCCGTTTTATCACATATGACAGATGGAGTAATTGCTACTGATCGAAAAGGGGATATCATTTTATTAAATGATCCTGCGGAAAAGATGTTAAATGTTTCGCGTGAAACGGCGCTAGATCAATCAGTGTTAGAAGTGCTAGGAATACAAGAAGAATTTACACTGGATCATTTATATGAAGAGCCTGATTCAGTTTTATTAGATTTTAGTACGAGAAATGAACCATATATTTTACGTGCTAGTTTCTCTGTTATTCAAAAAGAAACAGGGAAGGCAAATGGTTTAATTGCTGTATTATATGATGTAACAGAGCAGGAGCGGATAGAACAAGAGCGCCGTGAGTTTGTTGCGAACGTATCTCATGAGTTAAGAACGCCGTTAACAACGATGCGCAGTTACTTAGAAGCACTTACTGATGGAGCATGGCAAGATCCCAATATTGCACCGCAATTTTTAACAGTTACACAAGAAGAAACGGAAAGAATGATCAGGCTTGTAAATGCATTGTTACAACTATCTAAACTAGATAGTACAGAACATCGCTTAATGAAGGAATGGGTCGACTTTACTGATTTCTTTAATAACGTTATCGATCGTTTTGAAATGTCTAAAGAGCAAAATGTAAGCTTCAAACGATCTTTCTCTAAAAAATCTCGATTTATTGATATGGATACAGACAAAATTACACAAGTTTTATATAACATTATTTCCAATGCACTAAAATATTCGCCAGAAGGTGGTACAGTAACATATCGCCTACGTGACCGCGGGGAGTTATTAGAGATTAGTGTGAGTGATCAAGGAATGGGAATTCCGAAAGAAAATGTAGATAAAATATTTGAACGTTTTTATCGTGTAGATAAAGCGCGTTCGAGACAAATGGGTGGTACAGGTCTTGGGTTAGCCATTGCGAAAGAAATGATTGAGGCACATGGCGGCTCGGTTTGGGCGAAAAGTGAGGAAGGAAAAGGGACAACTATTTATTTCACATTGCCAATGGCGACAGATGAAGAGGACGATTGGGAATGAGTATGGAAAACTTTAAAACGATAGTTCTAATTAATTTGGTTGTCATTAGTCTATTTCTTACTTTTAACTTGTGGACATATGTTCCTGATTCTACTTCTATGCAAAATACAAAGTTCGTTCAAGGTAACGAAGAGATAAATACGATAAAGATTTCGGAGGTTGTTCGCCCATCCTCTGTCGTTATTCATAAAGAGAAAAATCATTATGTAAGCGAAAAGAAGGAAAATGTGGATTCGATCTATAAAATTCTTGAAAACGGAGAATTACATAATTTCGAGGAAATAACGGGGACAGTCCCTAAAGGTGATTTTCTGTCTTATGTACACGGAGAAGAAAAAATTGAATTTGTTTTTCCTACAAATATCCCGTTAGATACGATTAAAAATATGTTTAATATTAAAGATAAAAACATAGAAAGTAACAGGAGTTTTAATCGTATTATAATTGATCCTTCTAGAAGTAAGGACCAAGAAATTAAAGTTAGCTTTGTTTCCTATGATACTCCTCATAAAATATATCAAGCAACATTGAGTGGTGCTTATATAAAGGATATTATAAATGCTCAAAATCAACTTATAACAGTAGCAAGACCATATTTTGAGTATCAAATAAATGATACAAAAAAACTTTTTTTACCAGAGGGGATTACGGAATTAAGTAAGGCAGAGTATATTACAGCTAAACTAGAAGTGGATCCATTTAAAAATGCTTTATTTAGTGATCCACGTTATTTAAGTCCTATTTCTGAGAAAACAAAGGAAACATTTACAGATGGCATCCGTTCTATGGAAATTGATAAGTCGGATGCAATGTTGAAATATAAAAATTCCGCTGTACATGGTGATAAATCTACGGATAATGCGGTAATTTTACAAAAAAGTTTTGACTTTGTAAGTGGGCATAGTGGATCCTTGAAGTCCTATCGTTTTGATTATATTAATGGGAGGAAAACTTCATTCCGTTTATATGAGGATGGTTTGCCTGTATTTAATGCAAATGGAATAGCGGAATTAAAACAAGTATGGGGTTCAGGTGAAATTATGCAGTATGAAAGACCCTTTTTTGAGTTCAGTATTACTTTGCCTAGTAAACAACAAACAACTTCTCTCGCATCAGGTCGTACAGTGATGACATCACTAGAGAATAATCCAGAAATTGATAAAAAATCAATTCAGGATGTTGGTATTGGTTATAAAATGTCATTGGAACCGTCCATCAGTGATGTGAGAATCGCTGTCTTACAGCCGATATGGTATGTAAAATGTGAAGAAGATGGTAAGCAACAAATATATGAGTGGAGTGAGGGGGGACTAAATGGATTGGGATCGAATTAAGACCATATTTATTGTGACCTTTTTTGTTTTAGACCTCTTTCTTATCTTTCAGTTCATTCAAAAGCAAGATAGTAATCAATTAGAACTTGTGACGGAAACGAAAATTGATCAACAATTAAAAGCTGAAAAAATTACTATGGGAAATTTTCCTAAAGAACCGAAAAAAGAGTCATTTATAATGGCGAAAAATAAGGGTTTCAAAGAAGAAGATGTGGAATCTTTAAAAAATCAGACAGCGCATGTGCAAGACGAATATCAAATAGAGGGTAAATTAAAAGAGCCTTTTTTAAATACAAAATCATTGTCAAAAGATAAGTATAATGAGTTTTTGAAAAATTATGTGCTGGATGGACAAAAATATGAGTTTGGAGCAATAAAGGACTCAAAAATTTACTTCTTTCAAAAGTATAAAGATAAACCAATCTTCTACAATAATCGTGCGATGATTGTTGTAGATTTAAATGAAAAAAATGAGCTTATTTCATATACACAAACAATGTTAACGGATTTGAAGGAAATGGGCGAAAGCGAAAAGACGAAAGAACAAGAAATTATTACTGCTCAAACAGCTTTAGAAAATATATATTTGAAAAATAAAATTGCAGAAAATACGCACGTGAAAGAGGCGCAGATTGGATATGCGACTCTTGCGGAGTCTTCTTCTAATATACAAGTGCTTGCTCCAACATGGAACTTAAAGACAGAACAAAAAAAGGATTTTTTTGTGAATGCAATTGAAGGACAAGTTATGGAATTAGGGGAAACTCAAGTGCCGGAAGAACATAATGGAGTGAGAAAGAATGAGCATGCATTTTAGTGTACTTGCAAGTGGAAGTACAGGGAATATGCTATATGTAGGAACAGATGAAAAAAAACTGCTTGTCGATGCAGGTTTAAGTGGTAAAGCGACAGAGGCTTTATTTAAACAAGCTGAACTGAATATAAATGACATATCAGGTATTCTTGTAACACATGAGCATAGTGATCACATTAAAGGATTAGGTGTATTGGCGCGTAAATATGATTTACCTGTTTATGCGAACGAGAAAACATGGAATGCAATGGAACATTTAATAGGTAATATCCCAACTGATCAAAAATTCATTTTCTCAGTAGGAGACGTGAAAACATTTGGGGATATTGAAGTTGAATCATTTGGTGTTTCTCATGATGCGGCGGAACCGATGTTTTACGCTTTTCATAACAATAATAGAAAGTTAGCTCTTATTACAGATACGGGCTACGTAAGTGACCGTATGAAAGGTGTTATTAAGGGAGCAAATGCTTTCGTGTTTGAAAGCAATCATGATGTGGAAATGCTTCGTATGGGACGCTATCCATGGAGCATTAAGCGACGTATTTTAAGCGACGTTGGCCACGTTTGTAATGAGGACGCTGCATTAGCGATGGCTGATGTTATTACAGATGAGACAAAACACATTTATTTAGCACATTTAAGCTTAGATAATAACATGAAAGAATTAGCGCGTATGTCTGTATCACAAGTATTAGAAGAAAAAGGTTTTGGGGTTGGAAAATCCTTTGAAATACATGATACAGATCAAAAAGTGCCTACGAAAATTCAATACGTATAATTCTTCATTTTAGTAAACAATAAAGGTGAATATAGTTGTTTTCAGGAAGATAGGTGAACAAATATGTCCTTTATTGATGAAGAAAAATATCGTATTAAACGTGCAGGGAAAAAGAAACATAAAGGTATTGTCATTTCTAGTATAGCGGGGACAATTGTAGGGGCTTCATTATTTGCATTTGGAGCTCCTTTATTTTCAAATCATGCAGGTAAGCTTCCGCAAGCTGAAGCAAGTGAAAAAAATATGGCTGAAGCTCAAAGTGGAAATGTTCCTGTTAAACAGATTAGCTTTGTAGACGCTGTTGATCGTGCTTCAGAGGCTGTTGTTGGTGTTATTAATATTCAACGAGACAATTTTTCAGAGGCTGATTCGGAAGCTGGTACAGGCTCTGGTGTGATTTATAAGAGAACAGATGGACATGCGTATATTGTAACGAATAACCACGTTGTTGCTGGGGCGAATCGTATTGAAGTGAGCTTAAGTGACGGTAAGAAAATTCCAGGTAAAGTATTAGGAACCGATGTAGTCACGGACTTAGCTGTACTAGAAATAGATGCGAAGCATGTGAAGAAAGTGATTGAAATTGGCGACTCTAATACCGTTCGTAGAGGAGAACCAGTTATTGCGATTGGAAATCCACTGGGGTTACAATTTTCCGGAACTGTCACACAAGGTATTATTTCGGCTAATGAGCGTATTGTTCCTGTAGATTTAGATCAAGATGGACATTACGATTGGCAAGTAGAAGTATTGCAAACAGATGCGGCAATTAATCCAGGTAATAGTGGTGGAGCGCTTGTAAATGTAGCGGGACAATTAATAGGTATTAACTCAATGAAAATTGCAGCAAAAGAAGTAGAAGGAATTGGACTAGCTATTCCAGTTACGAGAGCTGTTCCTATTATGAATGAACTAGAAAAGTACGGTAAAGTAAGAAGACCTTACGTTGGGATTGAACTAAGGTCATTAAATGAGATTCCGAGTTACTATTGGTCAAAAACATTACACTTACCAGGTAACGTAACAGAAGGAGTCTGCATTTTAGATGTGAAAAGTCCTTCGCCAGGTACGGATGCGGGTCTTAGAGAACATGATGTTATTGTGGCGGTAGATGGAAAAGCGGTGCACGATATTATTGGGTTCCGCACGGCCTTATATAATAAAAAAATTAATGATAAAATGACTCTTACGTTTTATCGTGGTACAAAACGAGCGACAACAACGGTGAAATTAGGCATTCAAAAGTATTAAAAACAGGAGGGTCTACCTCCTGTTTTCTATTGTAGAAAAGTGAGGTGAAGAATATGAATTTACCTTGTTGTTTAGAACATGTTGAATTAGCATTAGATATCATTGTGGATGAGTGTGAAGTTGCACCGGTTATTAACAATGTGGATAACTCTAAAGAAGAGAAAAAAACATGTGAATTTTGTCAAAATGAGGCGACATATGTTGTATCGAACACAGATTCTCACACAATATGTGGGTAACATTTGTGGATATGTGGATAAGTCCTGTGGATAACGTGTTTGTAAGGTGGGGAATAAATGTGAATATCTCGATTATTTCAATCGGAAAATTAAAAGAAAAATACTTAAAACAAGGTATAGCAGAATACTTAAAACGATTATCTTCTTACGCAAAAGTAGAAGTAATTGAATTGCCAGATGAAAAGGCACCAGAAAATTTAAGTGCAGCAGAAATGTTAATTGTAAAAGAAAAAGAAGGTATTCGTATACTGGATAAAATTTCTGATGATACGCATGTCATTGCGTTAGCTATAGAAGGAAAACAAAAATCATCAGAAGAATTTGCGGTAAGTATAGATCGCCTTGCTACATATGGAAAGAGCAAGATCACATTTGTAATTGGTGGATCACTGGGGCTTAGTTCTGAAGTAATGAAGCGTTCAAACGAATCTCTTTCTTTTTCGAAGATGACATTACCACATCAATTAATGCGATTAGTATTGCTTGAGCAGGTGTATAGAGCGTTTCGGATTAATCGTGGTGAACCGTATCATAAATAAATTTTTCATTTGTATATAAAGAGTAAAAAAGACCATTGGACAAAAATCACCGATGGTCTTTTAAACATTAATAGATGGTATGTAGATTTCCTAAAATAAGTATGTTTCTATTTCTAAAAAAATATGCTGTAATATGAAGAGGGAAAAAGTATAAGTAGTCATAGAAGTGAGGAATTAAAGGTGAAGAAGTTTAAGAAGTTTTACTTGGAGATTACGAGTGTATGTAATCTTGCGTGCAGCTTTTGTCCGCCGACGGAAAGGCAGAAGCAATTCATTTCTGTAGAGGATTTTGCTAAAAGATTAGACCAAATTAAACCTCACACAGACTACATTTATTTGCACGTGAAGGGTGAGCCGTTGCTCCATCCGAAAATAGATCAACTATTAGATTTAAGCCATGAAAAAGGGTTTAAAGTTAATATTACAACGAACGGAACGTTAATTAATAAGAGAAGGCATAGACTGTTAAATAAGCCAGCTCTAAGACAAATGAATTTTTCACTGCACAGTTTTGATGGACACCCAGGTTCGCAAGATAAAGAGGGCTATGTAAGGAGTATACTTTCTTTCATTAGAGAGGCAACAAGTCAATCGGACTTAATCGTTTCACTAAGATTATGGAATTTAACTCAGGATAATAAAACAAATGCTGAAATCCAAAAAAATAGGGATTTATTATCTATAATTGAAAATGAGTTTGATCTATCTTATCAAATTGAAGAGAAGCTTACACCGGGAAAAGGTATAAAAATTGCGGAACGTGTCTTTATTAATCAAGACTATGAATTCCAGTGGCCGGCATTGCATGAAGAAGAGGATGATGGAAAAGGATTCTGTCATGGTCTTCGAAATCAGGCTGGAATCTTAGCGAACGGAACGGTTATTCCTTGTTGTCTAGATGGTGAGGGAATTATTAATCTTGGAAATATTAATAATGATTCATTCTCTAATATTATTGAAGGCGAAAGAGCGAACAATATTGTAGATGGATTTTCAAAAAGGGTTGCAGTAGAAGAACTATGTAGAAAGTGCGGATACCGCAAAAGATTTGGAAAGTAAATATAGAATAAGCCCTCATAAAGCGAGGGCTTATTTTTATTCTTGATAAGAACGTTCTAATTCATCAATTAAGGAACCGACGTAAGAAACGGCTTTACGGATTGCATCTGGTTTTGACATGTCTACTCCAGCGTGTTTCATTAATTCAAGTGGTTTCATTGTACCGCCTGCACGGAGTACATCAAGCCAGCGATCAACAGCAGGTTGTCCCTCTTCTTTAATCATTTGAGCTACAGCGGTAGAAGCAGTTAGTCCCGCAGAATATGTGTAAGAATATAAGCCCATATAATAGTGAGGTTGACGCATCCATGTTAAACCGGCGCCTTCATCAATTTCTACGGAATCTCCCCAGAATATCGAAAGGACCTTCGTTTTTATTTCAGTTAAAGTTGTAGCTGTGAGTGCTTGCCCTTCTTCTGCTAGAGCGTATACTCTTCTTTGATATTCTCCCTCAAGTAGATGGGTAACGAAGTTGTGGTAATATGTGCCGAGTAGTTGCAGAATAACCCATCTGCGCATTCTCTTATCTTCAGTAGTCGCAAGTAAATGCTGGGCTAATAGTAATTCATTCATCGTTGATGGAGCTTCAACGAAGTACATAGATGGACGCACATTCATAATACGCTGATTTTTATTTGCTAAATAAAAATGACCAGCATGTCCAAATTCATGAGCTAATGTGAAACACCCGCGCATCGTACCCTGCCATGTAATTAAAATATAAGGGTGAGAACCGTATGGGCTAGAGCAGAAGGCACCTGTTGATTTTCCTACGTTATCTGCAAGGTCTACCCATCTTTCTTTGAAGCCCTTTTCGATAATGGAACTATATTCATTTCCTAATACTTTTAAAGAATCTTGAATGAGTTTGCCAGCTTCTTCGTAAGTGATTGTTGGATTAAATTCAGGATCTAACGGTGCATGTAAGTCACAGAAAAGCATTTGATCAAGCCCTAATACATTCTTTTTTAAATCTGCAAAACGGCGCATATGAGGCGCTAATTCGTTATAAATAATATCTAGTTGGTTGTTAAACATTTCAAGTGGAACCTTTTGAGGTTCTAAAAGCATATGGGTAACGGACTCGTACTTGCGCAAACGAGAAAGCGCCACTTGTTTTTTTACTTCAGTAGCATATGTTGTTGCAACTGTATTTTTATATCGTTTCAATGTGGAAACAAATGATGAATATGCTTTTTTACGTATATATGCGCTTGGAGAAAATTCATATTTGCTTTCGAATAATGCAAACGATACAGGCAAATCATTTCCCTGTTCATCTTGTATAGAAGGGAAATCCATATCGGCTAATTTAGTCATGCCGTAAATTTTGTAGGGTGAACTATGAACTTCGCCGAGTGCAGCAAGAGCTTCTTCTGTTTCAGGAGAGAGTGTGTGCTGCCTCT
The DNA here is from genome assembly GCF_003264205.1 of Bacillus sp. SRB_8. Taxonomy (NCBI): domain Bacteria; kingdom Bacillati; phylum Bacillota; class Bacilli; order Caryophanales; family Bacillaceae; genus Bacillus; species Bacillus sp. SRB_8. The sequence goes on from NZ_NADT01000004.1 coordinate 40,142, forward strand.
TTTTGAGTATCTCTAGTAATGATTTACGGAAAGGTTCAAGTTTTATTTCCTCAGTTAAATATTTTTCAATTATTCCCTCCTCAAATGAGAGAATTTCGTTATGAATAAAGGATAGTGCGGTATGTACATTCGTTCCTAGAGCGGAAATTTTGGAAGAGTTCGCTTGAATAACTGAATCTGTACGATCAGCGGATTCTTTTAAATTTGCATATGCGCCGAGTTTTGTTAACTTCATTAAAAGCTCTTCTTCTAAAAGTAGGCAATTTAATAAGGTAGCGGGGCTAGTGTGTAATTGTCCTTTAAATGCATCAAGTTTTTTTATATCGTCTGTTAATACACGTAATGCAGTTTCCCACTCTTTATCAGATTCGTATAAATCAGAAAGGTCCCATGTCAATTCAGTAGAGACTTCCGCGCGAATAAGGCGTTTCTCAATTACATTTTTCATTTGTTATATCCCCCTTATTATAAGTATCTAAAAACATGATACTAGAAAATTCAGTGAAATGAAAATATTTTACATTTTTATACATGAAAAAGAAGGACAAGCATAAAAAATGCTTGTCCTTCTAGTTAAATTTATAAATTAATATACTTTGTCACCGTTGAAAATAGAGTTTTTCACGACTACATAATCTACAGTACGAATTGCGTCTAATTTTGTTCCACCAGCGTAAGAGATAGAAGATTGAAGATCTTGTTCCATTTCGATTAAAGTGTCTTCTAAAGAACCTTTATGCTCAACGAACATTTTCTTACCTTCAACGTTTTTCTTCTCACCTTTTTGGAATTCAGAAGCTGAACCGAAGTACTCTTTATAAAGTTTGCCATCTTTTTCGATTGTTTCCCCTGGAGACTCTTCATGACCTGCGAATAGAGAACCGACCATAACCATAGTTGCTCCAAATCGAATTGATTTAGCTACGTCGCCATGTGTACGAATACCACCGTCAGCGATAATTGGCTTACTTGCAGCTTTTGCACACCAGCGAAGTGCAGCTAGCTGCCAACCGCCAGTTCCAAAGCCTGTTTTAATTTTAGTAATACAAACTTTACCAGGTCCAATGCCAACTTTTGTTGCATCAGCACCAGCGTTTTCTAATTCTCTTACCGCTTCTGGAGTTCCAACGTTTCCAGCGATAACGAAGCTTTCTGGTAAATGTTTTTTAATATGTTGAATCATGTTGATCACAGCGTTAGAGTGACCATGTGCGATATCGATTGTAATGTATTCAGGTGAAAGTTGCTCAGCAGCTAATTGTTGTACGAATTCGTACTCGTCTTCTTTAACACCAACGCTGATTGAAGCAATTAATCCACGTGATTGCATATCTCTAATGAATGAAATTCGTTTCTCTGGTTGGAAACGATGCATGATATAGAAGTAATTATTTTCAGCTAAATAAGTTGCGATTCTTTCATCAATAATCGTTTGCATATTTGCAGGTACGACAGGTAATTTAAATTTATGTTTTCCTAAAGTGACAGTTGTATCACATTCAGATCGGCTATTCACAATACATTTTGCAGGAATTAATTGAATGTCTTCATAATCAAATACGTTTTCCATCGTTTACACCCCTAAAATACGAATATTTTACATAGTTTACTTAAGAACGTTCGTCCAAGTGATAATTTACAGTATTTTTAGTAATAAGTCAAAGGTTTTAATGTTTAATTTTAAAAAATAAAGCTTATTTAATATTTTTGGATTTATATGGCTATAATGTATTTTAATATGTAATCGATTACTGTAGAATTATGTAGGGAGAATAATAGAGAAATATATTAATTTAGGGGAGATTTTATGGGACGATTAGTGTATATGGATTGGCTACGTGTATTAGCGACAATTGCGGTCGTTACAATTCACGTTGCTGCTGGTTATGTTTCTACGTTAGATTCAAATAACGTGTCGCGTTGGCTGGCTGGTAATTTTTACGACTCTTTTTCGCGTGCTAGTGTACCAATTTTTGTAATGATTAGTGGAGCCCTATTATTAAAGGGAACAAAAGATACTTCTATTGGGGAATTTTTAAAGAAACGTGCAAGTAAAGTGATTATACCTTTTATAGGTTGGAGTGCTATATTTTACATCTATGGGGCTTGCATAGGATATTTTCCGGCTTCTTTAAAGCAAGGGATAAAGTACTTTTTAACAAATAGTATCGGGTTACATCTATGGTTCTTATATATGATTGTAGGAATATATTTAATCGCACCTTTACTGAAAGTATTTGTGAAAAATGCTAAGAAGAGAGAGATAGAATATTTTTTAATTTTATGGCTATATGCATCTGTAATAGTTAAACTAGTAAACTATTATTATCCTATCAACTTTAATATTGAATTATTTTATGTTACAAATTATGTAGGATATTTTCTACTTGGTTATTACTTATCAAATTATGATATTGCGAAAAAATGGCGGAATATTTCTTATATTGGGGGAGTTGTAGGATGTATTGGTACATTCTTTATGACATACCATTATACATTGAAAGCAAATGGACAGCTGGATCAATATTGGTATGAATATTTTGCGCCAGGTGTTGTACTTATGGCAATTGGGTTATTTGTCTTTTTTAAATATGCTTTCCAAAATTCAGAAAGGCAATTGCCATTTTTATTACGCGGCATAAACCAAGCAAGTCTTGGGATTTATATTCTTCACTTTTTCTTATTAAATAATTATCTATACATAGTCATTCCAAAGGTGAATGCACATGTACATGCAATATTGGCAATACCTATAAATGTAATTATTACACTTGTCCTTAGTATGTTAATAACTTTAGTATTGCAAAGAATACCGGTTGTAAAAAGGCTAGTTCCGTAAATTAAAAATCTGAAAATAAAATATTTTTCGTTATGTAGGTGGACAGGCTTATTATTAAGACTGTCCTTTTTTATGTTGTTTTAAAAAACAATATAAAAAGAGTTATACTTAGGTTAAGTTGATATTTTAGCGAATTAAAAATATTAGTTTGATATATCCTCTTAGTATAATTAAATGTAGGGGAATAAAAAATATAATTATTAAATACAGAATAAAATGAGGTTATTACATGAGTAAAAGAAGTTTTACCGATTATGCATTAAGTAAAGAAATTGTAAGAGCACTTACTGGTTTAGGATATGAACATCCAACGGAAGTGCAAGGAGAGGTTATTCCAGTTGCCTTGCAAAAGAAAGACCTTGTCGTGAAATCACAGACTGGAAGTGGAAAAACCGCTTCATTTGGCATACCACTTTGTGAAATGGTGGAGTGGGAAGAGAATAAGCCACAAGCTTTAGTTTTAACACCGACGAGAGAGCTTGCGGTACAAGTAAAAGAAGATATTACGAATATAGGCCGCTTCAAAAGAATTAAGGCTGCTGCAGTTTATGGTAAATCTCCATTTGCACGTCAAAAATTAGAGTTAAAGCAAAAAACACATATTGTAGTTGGGACTCCTGGCCGTGTGTTAGATCATATTGAAAAAGGTACTCTTTCTTTAGCGTGTTTGAAGTATTTAGTTATTGATGAAGCAGACGAGATGCTGAATATGGGCTTTATCGATCAAGTAGAGGCAATTATTGACGAGTTACCTACAAAACGAATGACAATGTTATTTTCAGCAACACTTCCAGAAGATGTTGAAAAGTTATCTCGTAAGTATATGGATTCGGCAACGCATATTGAAATTAAGGCTGCTGGGATTACAACAGATAAAATTGAACATACACTTTTTGAGACGAGAGAAGAGGAGAAGCTTTCACTTCTTAAAGATGTAACAACGATTGAGAATCCAGATAGCTGTATTATTTTTTGCCGTACACAAGAAAATGTAGATCACGTATTTAAACAATTAGATCGCGTTAACTATCCTTGTGACAAAATACATGGTGGTATGGTACAAGAAGATCGTTTTGAAGTTATGGACGATTTTAGAAAAGGAAAGTTCCGTTATTTAGTAGCGACAGACGTAGCAGCTAGAGGAATTGATATTGATAATATTACACATGTTATTAACTATGATATTCCATTAGAAAAAGAAAGTTATGTACATCGTACGGGAAGAACGGGACGAGCTGGTAATAACGGGAAAGCTATTACATTCATGACGCCGTATGAAAATAGATTTTTAGAAGAGATTGAGGAGTACATTGGCTTTGAAATTCCAAAGGCACTTGCACCTTCAAAAGAAGAAGTTATGAAAGGGAAAGCAGTATTTGAGGAAAAGATACATGCTAAACCAATTATAAAGAAAGATAAAAATGCAGACCTAAACAAAGGAATTATGAAATTGTACTTTAATGGCGGGAAGAAAAAGAAAATTAGGGCGGTAGATTTCGTCGGTACAATTGCTAAAATTAAAGGTGTTACAGCAGAAGATATAGGAATTATTACGATACAAGACAATGTTTCTTACGTTGAAATATTAAATGGAAAAGGACCATTTGTTTTAAAAATTATGAAAAACACAACGATTAAAGGGAAACAATTAAAGGTTCATGAAGCAATTAAGTAAACAAAAAAACTATCCACCTCTAACAGGTGGATAGTTTTTTTGTTTAAGTTTCTTTGAGGTCATCAACTAGTTTCTCTGCTAAACGTCTATACATATTACTCATAGTCACGAAGGATGTTAGTAATAAAAACTTTTCTAGCTTTGGATCTTCTAAGGAAGAAACCTCGTTTACTTCCTTAACACGGTTCTTCACGTCTTGCTTAAAGCTTTCCACATTGGTGTCAGTAAGAGAAAGGTAATCTTTATATAGAGTATTTAATTCGAATGTATCATCGTTTATTAACGGTGCATTTATATTTTCTAAGGAGCTTTTTATATCATTAATGGAAAGAGCTCCTTTTAATTGATAAATTAAGCTGATTAAAATCATATGTTCTTTTGAATACTTTTTATTTTTGATAGGGATGAATAATTTCCCTTTTGCGTAATTGTTAATCATTGTTTTTGTTAATACTTTTTCATCATCAGTTCTCGTTGTATCCGCATAAGTATTCTCAAATAGTTGGACAACTTGGTCTACATATAAGTCGACATTTGGGATATCCTCAAGTTTAATACTTTTTTCTAAATGTAATGATTCAAGTAATTTATTTATATTTTCCACGTAGAACCCCTCACTTTTATAACTTAGTGGAACTTAATGTTTAGTATATCTTTAAATATGGTATTACGAAACAAATGAATTGTAAATGTTGACCCGCACGGATAATATGTATATAATTACATGTAGTTATGAAAACTACATGTAATTATATGAGGGGTGTTTATATGAATATTTATGTAAGAGAACCGGTTAATGCATTTACTCACTTAGGAGGAGCTGTATTATCATTTATTGCATTATTAGCTATGCTTGTGAAAGTTTCTGTTAAGATGCCATCTGTTGCTGCAATTACAGCTGTTATTTTATTCGGTATCGGGATGATGGTCCTTTATATGGCATCAGCTGTGTATCATAGTGTCGTAGCCAGTGAACGTGTTATTTATTTCTTTAGGAAGCTAGATCATTCTATGATTTTCATATTAATTGCAGGTACATATGCACCCTTTTGCTTAATTACATTAAATTCGGCAAATGGTTTACTATTATTTTGTTTAGTTTATGCAACGGCAATTTGTGGTATTGCTTTTAAAATGTTTTGGTTTAATTGTCCAAGATGGTTATCGACAGCAATTTATCTTCTGATGGGTTGGTTAATTGTTCTATTCTTTGCACCGCTAGCTGAGAATCTAAGTACAGGAGGTATTATTTTCTTAGTACTTGGAGGCATTTTTTATACAATTGGTGGGTTTATTTACGGTGCGAAGCCAAAATGGTTGGAGTTTAAATATATGGGACACCATGAAATTTTTCATGTTTTTGTATTGTTAGGTAGTCTTGCACATTTTCTAAGTGTATATTGTTACGTAATTTGATCAAAAAACGCCACGCGATGTCTGTTATGTGGCGTTTTTTTATTACCTGATTTGAATCGTGTATTGTACAGAAAATCATGGGATAAAATGTAAGTTTCTGTGTTCGCATAATAAACATATGATAAGAAATATGTGATATACTTTGAGAAGTTTATAATGAATGAAATATGGAGGACTATAATTATGGCAATACTTGTAACAGGTGGAGCAGGATATATCGGTAGTCATACATGCGTAGAATTACTAAAAAACGGTTACGAAATTATAGTAGTAGATAATCTTTCGAATAGCTCAGTAGAGTCTATAAATCGAGTGACAGAGATAACAGGAAAACAGTTTAAATTTTATAAAGAAGATATTTTAAATCGAGAAGCACTTGATACGATTTTTGAAGAAAATACAATTGAAGCTGTTATTCACTTTGCAGGCTTTAAGGCTGTAGGGGAATCAGTAGAAATTCCGTTAACGTATTATCATAACAACATTACAAGCACATTAGTGCTATGTGAAGTGATGCAGAAGCATGATTTGAAGAAGATGATCTTCAGTTCATCTGCAACGGTGTATGGTATTCCAGAAACATCACCAATTACAGAGGAGTTTCCATTAAGTGCAACGAATCCATATGGTCAAACGAAATTAATGATTGAACAAATTATGCGTGACGTAGCATTTGCGGATGCAGGATGGAGTATTGCATTACTTCGTTATTTCAACCCATTTGGTGCACATGAAAGTGGGCGTATTGGAGAAGATCCAAACGGAATTCCAAATAACTTAATGCCATATGTAACACAAGTAGCAGTAGGGAAGTTAAAGGAATTAAGTGTATTTGGAAATGACTATCCAACAAAAGATGGCACGGGTGTCCGTGATTATATTCATGTTGTAGACTTAGCAAATGGCCATGTAAAGGCACTTGAAAAGGTACTTGGCACTACTGGGATAGATGCATACAATCTCGGTACAGGTACTGGTTATAGTGTATTAGAAATGGTTGAAGCATTTGAAAAAGTTTCAGGCAAGGAAGTTCCTTATAAAATTACGGAACGTCGTCCTGGTGATGTGGCAGTATGTTTTGCAGATGCATCGAAAGCGAAGCGTGAATTAGGATGGGAAGCAAAACGCGGATTAGAAGAGATGTGTGCAGACTCTTGGAGATGGCAATCAAATAACAAAAATGGCTATCTAGAAGTTTAATAAACAGATAAAAAAATGACCTTTTGCGGGAGCAAAAGGTCATTTTTATTTATTTATTTCCATTAAGTTTATTAGCAAATTTAGTAAAGAAAGTTCGCCGTTTTATAGGAGTATTTGACTGACAAAACGTATAGTAATCAATATCTTTAATGTAAGTAAAGAGTCTAGAAATAGCATATAAGAATGTAATAGAAGATCCGAGTGCAAAACTAATACCGTAACCATTAAATCCAAATGGAAGTAGAAGAAGACTTAATAACAGGTTTGCAAAAAAGAACAGGGCTGATGTTCGAAATGCCCCTTTACGATCTTCAAAATATAAGAGTAGTAATGTGATAACAAGGACCATCCCATTTGCATAAGCACCAATTATAGTCAGCTGCAAAATAGAGTATTCAAGTGTTACGTTCCCAGATTGTGAACTAAACATCCATATTATAAAAATAATAAGTAAAGAAAAAATACCTTGATTACGAAGTATTCGTTCCATTTCTTGCTTTAGGACAAAGTTCATTGATTCTTTTAATTGTAAAATTGTATTTAATGTCGCCCCATTGTTAACTGAACCGAAGAACTTCTTATACCGTTCATAAAACCTTGTTTCAATGGATACTACGAAGAAAATATAGGTTGGGATAATGCTTAAATAAGCCCAGAAAACAGATGTATCATAAATTTGATGATAAATAAACGTGTTTTCAATATTTCCTCGCCCTTCTCCGAACCAAATAACAAAGTTACATACCCAAATGCCAATATTGTAAAGTAAGCTTGACCAAAATAGTTCTGGATATTTATCTAAATAAGAAAGAAAGGTAAGTTGTTCAGTAGCATCACTATTTGGAAACATTCGTACAATAACTATACTTAACCACACTAATGTAATGAAAGTCCCGATTGTAAAAGAAATTAAAAGTAATAGGGCCAATCCGTGTTCTATTCTAAGTGTTGGATGCCAGTAAGCGATAAGTGCAATTCCAGATAAGGAGAAAATAGAACCAATTAAAAATGCAAGAGCGATGGACTGATAATCTTTAGCTGCTGTTAAATAAATGGATTGAATCCAAATGATGTTTAAAGCTAAAAATAAAAATAGCATCACGATTTTATAATACAAGGCTAATGGTTGTCCTTCAGATATACTTGTTAATACGAGAATATCTGTTTGTTTTAAGTAATCTTTAATATTTACTTTGCCGGTCATTATTACATGCTCTTCTAATCCTAATTGTTGAATTAAATCACGACATTCCTGAGCATATTCTGCTTCTTCCGTATCAGGACCTAGTAAGTAAAATATAAATGGAATATCTTTTTCTAATAATAATTTAGCTGCATAAATCATTGTTTTTACATCTTTAATTGGTACAACTCGTATAATAGCGGAAATGATGAGTTTATCCGAATTGTATTTTGGTTTACGTAACCCTTTATAGTCAGATAAAGTAACGCCATTTGGAACGATTTTTAGTTTATGGGCCGGAGCACCTAATTCTTTTTGATATGCACTATTTCGGCCGAACAACGTAATTACATCAGCGGCTTGTTCATATGCTTGATGGGACAAGTGATGAAAGAAAGAAACCCATCTTTTTTTATATTCAATTGGTATCCAAGTAGATTGTAGTATTTCTTCTTCACGCTCCCGAGAATAAATACCGTGTTCAGTTAGAATAAATGGTATATCGGACTTGGCACTAATTGCAGCACCAAGCAATCCACCATACCCTGTCGATACAGAATGAATAAGATCTAATTCAGGAAAATCAATTTGTAAAATTTGAATTATTGGTGTGAACATAGATCTCCACATCCAAAAGTAATTTAAGAAGGATCCACTACTTTCTTCATATAAATAGCAAGTGTTCAAAATGAGAAACTATCAAGATTGACTATCACGCTTTAGGTCAGTAATACGATTATCTTATAAAGATAAATGTATTACTGACCAGCCCCTTTCACATAATAGGGGAGATTTAATGAATTCGAACGAGTTGTTTATGGTATACTGTATTACCTTCTTGGCTTGTATATGGCGGGATACTTCGCCCAAAACAATTTGCAACAATATTGGAGTGGCCGGGATAAGAAATACGGATTTCATACAAATCAATAGAGTCATCTAAATCAGCATAAAAAACTGCTAAGTGGTTGCCTTGTAAAATATATGGGAATGCTACTTCCGTATTTTCACCAAGTAGTACAGGTAATTTTACAGGATTAGAATAGTTAGACCAATCCCAAACCTCTATAGTTACATGGTGTGTGTAATATGCATCTAAATTTACAATGTTTACTACTGCTGAAACAGTTGCAGGCTCTCTTGTTAATACACCTGTGGAGTGAAAAACAAAATGATTTGGATAATGAAGAGGCATAAATATCAAACCTTTCTAAATTAATATGAGTGTACGATATTCTATGCAAATAATTAATAGAATGAGATAAGGAAAATGTATCATTCTACTAATTTTTTATAGAAATTCAAAACGTAGTATTGAAAAGTATTCCAACACTTGTATCATTGTTAGAGTACGTTTATAATCAAGGAATCCTATTTCATGTTTTGATAGGGTTATTTATTATTGAAAGCGTTTTAAATTTGTTATTTTTTAAGGTAGGAAGTCTAACTTATTCAGATTAAAAATTATGTATGTAGTTTTAAATAGGAAGAAAAATAATAAAGTGAAACTTTAATCAGTGGGTGGGGGTTGTTCATCCCCACTGATTATTAGCCTTCACTAATCGGGCTTTACGGGCAGTTGATCTCCCACTTAACTTCTTTGCTCTAGCTGAATTTTGAGGTGGGAGTTTTACTGCTCGTTAATGCGGGATAAAGTATCACTTTATATTGTGGGGAGGTTAAAAGTGTGAAAGGGAAAGATTTTCACACGAATATATATGGGTTACGTAGGATTATTACTTTCAGGTGCAGCTTTATTTTTAAATAGCCTTGTCATATTAGGCAAAGTAGAGATGAAAAGTGCAGGTGTCTTTAATTTATTTGTGGGGGCATTACAAATTATCATTCCGTTCTATTTGATTATGATTTCTGATCAAAGTAATTGGACGGTATATTCATATGCGGCTACTTTTTTATTTGGTTTAACTTATTTATATGTAGGCGTTACTTTTATTAAAGGAATGGATAGTAGTGGACTAGGCTGGTTCTGTATTTGGGTAGCAATTATTGCTTTATTCTATATGATTGTTTCATTTGTTCAATTCCACGATGTTGTTAATGCGTTAACATGGTTTATGTGGGCATTACTTTGGTATTTATTCTTTGTATTAAATGCACAAAAAAAGAATATCAATCAATATCTTGGCAGAATTGCCTTTGTACAATCATGGGTAACATTGACGTTGCCTTCACTCTTTTATTTTATGGGAGTATGGGGCGAGGGATTCATATATGAACTATGGGTTTATGTATCAGTAATTTCTATTTTATATTGCTGCTATTGTATTTTTAAATATCGAGTACGTTAATGTATCGTGTGTAGAAAAAACATGGAATCGTTAAACTGATTCCATGTTTTTTTATTTTAGCGTTTATAATAATAGAGGTAGTATTTTACAATTTGTAAAAACGGGGATGATGAAGGTGAAAAAAGTATTGGTGCTAGGGGGAACAAGATTTTTTGGTAAACATTTAGTAGAAGTACTGTTGCAAGCTGGACACGATGTAACGATTGCGACGAGGGGAGTTACTGAAGATTCATTTGGAAGTGCAGTAAAAAGACTGATTGTAGATAGAGAAGATGAGAGGCTACTAGAAGAGCGTTTTGAAGGTAAAAGTTATGATATCGTATACGATAATTTATGCTATAGCTCGAATGCAGCGAAGATAATATGTGAAGTACTAAAAGGAAAAACGAAGAAATACATTATGACATCTTCAATGGCTGTCTATGATCCTGGGTTAGGCCTATTAGAAGAAAACTTCAATCCGTACGAGTATACAATTACGTATGGAGGGAGGAATGATTTCAATTATAGTGAAGGCAAGCGATTAGCTGAAGCAGTTTTATTTCAACATGCAACATTCCCAGTCGTTGCGGTAAGATTTCCCGTCGTTATTGGAGAAAACGATTATACGAAAAGATTACAATTTTACGTTGAACATGTTGTGAAACAAGAGCCTATCGTTGTGGATCATGTAGATGGAGAGTTGTCATTTATACATGAAAAGGAAGCAGGACAGTTTTTAGCTTGGTGCGGGATGGAAAACATAGAAGGGCCAATTAATGCTTGTAGTAACGGGGTGGTTTCTACCAGAGAAGTTATTCGTTTCATAGAAGAGAATACCGGGATAAAAGCGCTCATTCAAGAAGTAGGAGATAATATAGCTCCTTATAATGGAGTGATTAATTGTACGTTACATAATGGAAAGGCTCGTGAATTAGGATTCCCGTTCCGAGAGTTGAAATTAGAGACGGGAAAAGTTTTATGTTATTACATAAATACAATGAAATAATCATAAATCCCCCGGTGGCAATCCGGGGGATTCTGGAGGATTTCGACAATACTAATTTTACATTACCAAATTTACCTTATACGCACGACTAATGTGTTTGTGATTGAATTGCTTGTAAATACTTTTCATTTACCCGGTCCCAGTTCACCGTATGCCACCAGTTGGTAACAAATTCTGGGCGCCGATTTTGATACTTTAAATAATAGGCGTGTTCCCATACATCGATGACGAGTAATGGGATTTTACCCTCTTGCAAAGGTGTATCTTGATTGGGTGTACTCATAACGGAAAGTTCCTCACCGTCCAGAACAAGCCATCCATAGCCACTTCCAAAACGACTAATAGCTGCTTTGGAAAGTTGATCTTTTAAGTTGTCAAAGGTATTGAAATAATAATCAATTACTTTTGCAACGTCTCCATTAGGCTCACCGCCACCTCGCGGGCTCATTAATTCCCAAAAAAGACTATGACAATAATGTCCACCACCGTTATTTCTGACAGCTGTAACAATTTCTTTTGGTAAAGTTTCTAAATTACATAGTAACTCTTCTAAAGATTTATTATGTAATTCCGTATAGTTTTCTAAAGCGGCATTCAAGTTATTTACGTATGTCGCATGGTGCTTTCCATGATGAATAGAAAGCGTGTTGCTATCGATATATGGCTCTAGTTCATCATAGTCATATGAAAGCTTTGGCAATTGAAATGAAGACATAACATTCCCTCCTTTCTTATTAAAAAAGTTGGTCTAAGTAAAAATAATTTACCTGAGTCAAAAATACACCTATTTTTTATACAAGTCAATAGTAATCTCTTTAATTTTCTGAAAAATATTACAATAAAAGTAACACTTCGACTTTCATTTGTGACTCTTATTCTTTTTGCTTATACTGTAAAGTAGTAACGTTTTGTTGAAATAGAAGGAGATCGTTTATGAGTAAAACGAAACAATTAATAGAGGAAGCGAGTCATTTTATTACGGTTTGCTATAAAGAGCTTAATAAAGAACAATTCATAGAAGAGAGAATAAAAGAAATTCAAGTTGAGATAGAGAAGACGGGGACGTATGAGCATACATTTGAAGAACTTGTTCATGGATCACGAATGGCATGGCGCAATAGTAATCGATGTATCGGAAGACTATTTTGGAGTAAGATGCACATATTAGATGCACGTGAGGTAAATGATGAGGAAGGTGTATACAATGCATTAATTCATCATATTAAATATGCAACGAACGATGGGAAAGTTAAACCGACAATTACAATTTTTAAGCAATATCAAGGTGAAGAAAATAATATACGAATTTATAATCACCAATTGATTCGGTATGCAGGATATAAAACAGAAATGGGAGTGATTGGTGACTCTCATTCCACTGCGTTTACAGATTTTTGTCAGGAACTTGGCTGGCAAGGAGAAGGTACGAATTTCGATGTATTGCCACTTGTGTTTTCTATAAACGGGAAGGCACCTATATATAAAGAAATTCCGAGAGAAGAAGTAAAAGAAGTGCCAATTGAACACCCAGAATACCCGATTTCGTCACTTGGAGCAAAATGGTATGGGGTTCCAATGATTTCAGATATGTGCTTAGAAATTGGCGGTATTTCTTATACGGCAGCCCCGTTCAATGGATGGTATATGGGAACAGAGATTGGGGCTCGTAACTTAGCGGATCATGATCGCTATAATTTACTTCCGGCTGTTGCGGAGATGATGAAGCTCGATACATCGAGAAACGGTACGTTATGGAAAGACAAGGCGCTAATTGAATTAAACGTGGCTGTTTTACATTCTTTTAAAAAACAAGGAGTTAGTATTGTGGATCACCATACAGCTGCACAACAATTTCAACAATTTGAGAAGCAGGAAGCGGCATGTGGACGGGTTGTAACAGGTAATTGGGTGTGGCTCATTCCACCGTTGTCGCCAGCTACCACTCATATTTATCATAAACCGTATCCAAATGAAATTTTGAAGCCGAATTTCTTTCATAAATAATAGCTAGTATAGTTTTTTTTCTGCAAAATATAATTTTTTTTAATTACTGTTACGTAGCAAATGGAAGCCTTTACTATCGGCTATTTTTGGAAAGGGCTTTTTGAACCAAGGAGTTCCTTATGTTATAATCAAATTTCTGTTTCGAAGACCTTATAGAAATATAAGGTCTTTTGTTTTGCTTTTTTATGTAATAGGAATAGAAATTTTCTTTTAAATAAGGGATTTAGCATATTTTTAGGGACAACATAAGTGTGTAGGAAATTGATGAATTATTATGCTTATATAATCATTGTGTTTTGGGTGTAAACAAGAAAACATAATAAAGTTGTTTTTTTAGATTGCTGAGGAAGGAGGAAGTGTAAATGAGGATGAAGAGTCGAAAAACGGATTGGCCTGTATTTCTTATTAGTGGTGGCTCACTTTTATTATTTGTAATTGCAGTTATTTTAAATAAAAGTTACGTAGAGGGAGCTATTAATAGCAGTTTTGCAGCTTCAATTAAATATTTTGGTGCCTTTTGGCAGGTTTTATTAATTGGTACATTTGTTGTTGCAATGTGTATGGCGTTTTCGAAATATGGGAGAGTTAAACTTGGGGGACTAGAAAAACCTGAGATTAGTACGACAAAATGGCTCGCTATTATTATGTCTACATTACTTGCTGGAGGTGGCGTTTTTTGGGCAGCCGCAGAGCCGATGTACCATTTGATGACGGTGCCACCAATACATGAAGGTATAACTGCTGGAACGAAAGAAGCGGTAATGCCTGCTTTAGCACAAAGTTATATGCACTGGGGTTTCCTGGCTTGGACGATTTTAGGTACAATTAGTGCGGTAGTTATGATGTACGGGCATTATCATAAAGATATGCCTTTAAAACCTCGAACGCTTTTATATCCTATTTTTGGAGAGAAATTGCGAAAGAGTTGGCTTGGAACAATGATCGATGTGTTTGCCATTATTGCGGTAGCTGCAGGGACAATTGGTCCAATCGGATTTTTAGGACTACAAGCAAGTTATGGGTTACAAGCATTGTTTAACATTCCTGATGTGTTTACTACTCAATTAGCCATTATTGTTTGTGTAGTAGCTGTTTCTACTATATCTGCGGTAACAGGAATTGATAAAGGGATTCAAATTATAAGTAATTTAAATGTTAGGTTAGCAGTTCTATTAATGGTATTTGTATTACTATTTGGACCAGGTGGATTTATTATCGATTCATTTGTTTCTTCGTTTGGATTTTATATAAATGAATTTATTCCAATGAGCACATATCGTGGTGATACAGCTTGGTTAGGATCGTGGACAATCTTTTTCTGGGGATGGTTTATTGGATATGGACCGATGATGGCAATTTTAGTGAGCAGAATTTCAAGAGGAAGAACAATCCGAGAAATCATCGTTGCAATTGGAATTATTGCACCTATTATTACAACGTTTTGGTTTACTATACTAGGGGGATCAGGTGTGTTTTATGAGTTAATGAATCCTGGTTCTATCTCGACCGCATTAAGTGAATCTGGTATGCCAGCGGCTATGATTGCAATTACAGAGCAACTGCCACTATCTAATATTATTGGACCTGCATTTCTTTTATTAACAATTTTATTTGTAGTGACAACAGGAGATTCAATGGCTTATTCGATTTCAATGGCAGTGACTGGAGATGGAGATCCTAGAATTAGTTTGCGAGTTTTTTGGTCGCTTATTATGGGCGCAGTTGCGGCGATTCTTTTATATATGGGTGAGGGAAGTATTAACGCCTTACAATCCTTCATTGTAGTGACGGCTGTTCCGGTATCTATTCTGTTATTCCCAATGCTATGGCTAGCGCCTAAAGTCGCAGGGGAATTAGCGTTAAAACAAGGTATTGTAAAAGAAGAAGATAAAACTAGCTTCTTGTTCCAAAAAGCTAGTAAATCAAAATAAATAATTGTATTTATATAAGAAGAGGAAGCATTTCATTTGAGATGCTTCCTCTTTGCTATTTATCCAAATACTTTTCCTGAGGGGACAGTATTTGGATAAACATTTCGTATAGTTTCAATCTATTCTAATACTTTATCTTTCGTCTCTGGGACACATAATAGCATTGTAACTAAACCGATTGGATAGATAATGAAGATGAGAGATAATGCTCCCATTAAATTACCACCTGCAGCAAGTAAGCCGATAATAACAGGTCCAAATCCAGCTAACCCACGTCCTGTACCGAAAATAAAGTTCTCTGCTGTCGAGCGAGCTTCAGCAGGATAGTTTTCAGCTAAAATTGCTCCGAATCCCCCCATCATGCCATTGGCAAAGAATCCAAGCAATGCACTTCCCCATAACAATGATGTTGAGTCTGTGAATAAGAAGAAGTAAATGAGACAGTATATAGTACCACCGACATAATAGATTGTAAAAGTTTTACGGCGACCAATTTTATCGGCTAGAATACCAAAAGTCGCAATTCCAATTAGCATGCCGATCGTAGAGATGAACATCCAGCCGCTCGCTTTTGCTAATGTGTAGTTATATTTATTCGCTAAAATAGTTGGCATCCATGTGAAAATCCCATAATATCCGAAGTTCTGGATGAATGACATAATAATAAGACCAATTGTTGTTATCGTTACTTTTTTATTGGCAAATAACTTTCGAAGTGGGAACTTTTTCATTTGCTTTAGTTGTTCTGCCTCAGTAGTTGTTAAATTACCTTTAGCTTCTTTTTGTAACAATTCTTTTTTGTATCGTTGTTTTTGTTCCCATATTTTCGGTTCACTTAAACTTTTGCGGACGTAAACAGCTAGTAGAGCGGGAATGAGTCCAAATAAGAAAACAGCTCTCCATCCGAAATGCGGGACGATAAATGCCGGAAGGAGTGAAGCGACTAGTACGCCAAATTGCCATCCAAGTGCAACAACGGATGTCGCCTTAGCGCGCATTTCTTTAGACCATGTTTCAGTTACGATGGCCATCCCAATCCCGAATTCACCACCAACTCCCATTCCAACTAAAAAGCGAAGAATTAATAATTGCCAATAATCTGTTGCGAAATAAATAAGTGCTGTTGCTAGTGAGAATAGTAAGATTGTGAAGGCCATCGTACGGATACGCCCAAATAAATCAGCAATAAATCCAAATAAATAAGACCCGATTAGCATTCCTATTGTGGTAGCTAATGTTAAGTTTCCACCTTCAACAGGGCTTAAATGAAATTCTTTTAAAATGTAGACGAGTACGAAAGATAAGAGCAACATGTCTAAACCTTCTGCTGCATATCCTAGCGCAGAACCAAACAATGTTTTATATCTTTTCTCTTTCGTCTCCTCTGTTGTTGATTGTACATCAGTAGTGACGTTCATCATTACTCCTCCTTATTTTCTTTTACAGTCGCTATGGAAGAATAACAAAAGGCCTTCTCACCTGATATGATGAGAAGGCCAAAAAAGCATACGTATCCCTAAAAAAGACCATACGTATAGTATATTCCGACTTCCTTCTCAACCTCACGGGGTTGGGTTAAAGGACTGTATTATATTACTTTATTTTTAGCACTCTTCTGTTAGATTGTCAAATAAAGAGGGGATAGTTATGTGTAAAATATTTCAAAAAACATTTCATTCTCCTTGACGCACGCTTCATTATTTTCCCATAATAAAACTAACTAATATAAAAAGGAATGAATCACAGATGCTAAATTTAGTACTTATGATGATTGAACGCGTCGGACTTATTGTTATTTTAGGATTTTTACTCTCTCATATTAAAACGTTCCGGCGTCTTCTTCATAAGCAAGACGGATATGTAGATAAGTTTAAGCTTATTTGTATTTTTTCAGTGTTTACAATTGTAAGCAATTACACAGGGATTGAAATAGCAGGAAATACTATTATGAATGAAAATTGGTTACAAGGTGTTTCATCATCCAGCACAATTGCGAATACACGAATCATGGGTGTTGGAATTAGTGGATTGCTTGGCGGTCCTATCGTCGGAATTGGAGTAGGTTCTATTGCGGGTATTCATCGTTATATGCTTGGCGGGACGACGGCAGTAAGTTGTGCAATTTCATCAATTTTGGCTGGGATTATAACAGGTTATATTGGATACATTTTCAAAAAATATAACCGTACTATTACTCCTAAATTTTCTGCGATTTTAAGTGTTTTTATCGTTACTTTAGAAATGCTTATGATTCTATTAATTATAGAAGATGGACTTAGTGTTGTGAAAACAATTGCGCTACCGATGATTCTTGTAAATAGTTTTGGCAGTTTCATTTTACTTTCGATGATACTAGCTATTTTACGACAAGAAGAAAACGCAAAAGCTTTGCAAACGCATAAAGTATTACGAATTGCTGATAAGACGTTACCATATTTCCGCCAAGGGTTAACAGAAGAGTCTTGTAAACATGTGGCACAAATTATTCACCGCTTTACGGGAACAGATGCGGTATCCTTAACAGATACAGAGGAAATCTTAGCTCACGTTGGAGTAGCATCAGATCATCATATTCCTTCACACAGTTTAATAACAGGTTTATCAAAAGAAGTATTAAAAACAGGGAAAATAATGAAGGCAAAATCACGTGAGATTATTAATTGTCAACATGAAGGGTGTCCATTACAAGCGGCAGTTGTTATTCCATTAACTTCACATGGAAATACGATAGGAACATTAAAACTTTATTTTAAAAACCCTAATCAATTAAGTCGTGTTGAAGAAGAGTTAGCGGAAGGGCTAGCGAAAATATTCTCCACACAGCTTGAGTTAGGTGAAGCTGAGTTACAAAGTAAGTTATTGCAAGATGCCGAAATAAAAGCGTTGCAAGCACAAATCAATCCGCATTTTTTATTTAATGCAATTAATACCGTATCGGCTTTATGCCGAACAGATGTAGAAAAAGCGAGGAAATTATTATTGCAGCTTAGCGTTTATTTTCGTTGTAATTTGCAAGGGGCACGACAATTACTTATTCCATTAGAACAAGAGTTGAATCATGTACATGCATATTTATCGTTAGAGCAAGCGAGGTTTCCGAATAAGTATGAAGTGAAGATGTACATTGAAGAGGCACTAAAGGTGACTTTAGTTCCACCATTTGTGCTTCAGCTATTAGTTGAAAATGCATTGCGCCATGCTTTTCCGAAAAAGCAGCCAGTGTGCCAAGTCGAGGTACATGTGTTTGAAAAAGAAGGGATGGTTCACTTTGAAGTAAAGGATAATGGACAAGGGATTGAGAGTGAACGTCTAGAGCAATTAGGAAAAATGGTAGTTCCATCAAAGAAAGGGACGGGAACAGCCTTATATAATATTAATGAACGACTTATCGGGTTATTTGGGAAAGAGACAATGCTTCAAATTGAAAGTGAATTAGAGCAAGGGACAAAGATCCTCTTTGTGATTCCGAAAAAAGTAGAGGAGGAAAAACGGAGTGTTAAAAGTATTAGTAGTTGATGATGAAATGTTAGCACGGGATGAATTGAAATATTTATTAGAGAAAACAAAAGAAGTAGAGATAATTGGTGAGGCGGATTGTGTAGAGGATGCATTAGAAGAATTAATGAAAAACAAACCAGATATTGTTTTTCTAGATATTCAATTATCTGATGATAATGGATTTGAAATCGCGAATATATTAAAGAAAATGAAAAACCCACCTTCAATTGTGTTTGCTACTGCATATGATCAATATGCGTTGCAAGCATTTGAAGTAGATGCGTTAGATTACATTTTAAAGCCATTTGATGAAGAACGTATCGTACAGACATTAAAGAAATATAAAAAACAAAAGCAAATAAAGTTAGAAACAAAGCAAGATGTAAAGAGTGTAGATGTAACGGCCGAGATGCATAAATTAGCATTACCAATTGAAGAATCGATTGTACTCGTGAATATTGAAGATATTATATATGTAGGACTTGTGGACGGAAAGGTGACAGTAAAAACGACGAGAGAAACATATGTAACACACGATACACTTGTAATTTTGGAAAAGAAGTTGCCGCAAGCAAGTTTTATGCGTGTCCATCGCAGTTTTATTGCAAATATTAATCATATTACAGAAATACAACCATGGTTCAATTCTACATATAATTTAATTATGAAAGAAGGATCAAAAGTACCTGTTAGCCGTACATATGCAAAAGAACTCAAAAAGCTACTTCGTATTTAAGAAGTAGCTTTTTGTATTTCGTCTGCCTATTTTTGTAACTAATTTTATATATTTGACGTTCCGTTATGTAAACGCTTACAGTTTTGTTTTTATCTTATACAATAAAGGTACCAAATCGAAAGAGGTGGCCAAAATGAGTACGAAAAAAGTATATAGTTTCTTATCACAAGCATTCATATTTTCAGCTATTATGTTAGTTTCTAATATTATTGCAACGCATTTACCAATTCCGATGCCTTCATCGGTGATCGGATTAGTTATTTTATTTAGCCTATTATGTTTAAAAGTTATTAAATTGGAACAAGTTGAATCACTCGGAACGGCTTTAACAGGTATTATCGGATTCCTTTTCGTTCCATCAGGTATTTCGGTTATTAATTCTCTCGTTGTAATGGGACAATATTTTGTACAAATTTTAACTGTAATTGTTGTCGCAACAATTATTTTACTCGCTGTAACAGGATTATTTGCACAATTTATTTTAGGAAAAGACGATAAAGAAATAGAAGATACGAAAGAATTGAAAGTAGTAAATAAAGGACGCAAGCACGGAAAAGTTGCGTAACCAATTTAGTATATATTGTTAGGAGGGAATGAACATGGCAAGCACAATGACTCCATATTTTGGAATCGTCGTTTCGTTAATTGCATACGGAATCGGAACGTTTTTATTCAAACACTCAAAAGGATTCTTCTTATTTACACCACTATTCGTAGCAATGGTATTAGGGATTGTATTTTTAAAGGTAGGTAACTTTACCTTTGAGGAATATAATACGGGCGGGAAGATGATTAGTTTCTTCTTAGAGCCAGCAACAATCGCCTTTGCAATTCCATTATATAAACAAGTTGATAAGTTAAAAAAATATTGGTGGCAAATTTTATCGGCTATCGTGGTTGGATCTATTTGTTCAGTGGTTGTGGTGTTCATTGTCGCAAAAGCAATTGGTTTAAATACAGCTGTAATGAACTCAATGCTACCACAGGCAGCGACAACAGCAATTGCATTACCAATATCTGAAAGTATCGGTGGTATTCCAGCAATTACATCATTTGCAGTTATTTTTAATGCTGTTATCGTATACGCATTAGGTGCGTTATTCTTAAAAACATTTAGAGTGAAACACCCGATTGCTAAAGGTTTAGCGCTTGGAACAGCAGGACATGCGTTAGGGGTTGCAGTAGGTATCGAAATGGGTGAAGTAGAAGCAGCTATGGCCAGTATCGCTGTGACAGTGGTTGGTGTCGTAACAGTGGTGGTTATTCCAATGTTCATGCCGTTTATTGGATGATAAAACTTACTAAAAAAAATATAAAAGCAAGTTATTTGTAGGACGGATTTCTACTGATAGCTTGCTTTTTATGTTACAGTAGTGGTAAGACCTATTGAAGGATAAAAGTTTCCTTAAATCTTCATTAATACTACGTATAATGCGTTCTGAAATAGGTCATTGTATTGTAAAATAAGAAGTAACATAATATATAGCACAATTAACGGGTGGTTAGGGTTGAATATAAATTGCTCGCAATGGCTTTAATATTAAAGGATAATTATAAGTAGAAAATAGAGAGAGATCTACTTGTTAACGTTTTACTTTATAGGACAGGAGAGAGTACTCGCCGATTATGCAAATAAAAAACCTGTTTCAAAGCAAAGGATTTCAGAGGTTAATCGTATTAGTATTACTTGCTCTCATATTGTATGGGATGCAAAGTATGTTAAATTTAATTTTAATTACGTTTATGTTGACGTATTTAATGGATCGATTCCAAAAGTTTATTTCTCGTAAATTAGATCATTTCATGCCAATTAATCGAAAAATTATTATAGCGCTTTTATATGTAATGTTAGTGGCAGGAATTGCCATTACGCTATTTAAATATTTACCGGTATTAACAATACAAATTTCACAATTGATTTATCAATTTAATGTATTTTTAAGAAATCCACCTGATAGTGAATTAATTAAGTATGCAGTTAATGCTGTTAATCATATGGAGCTTTCTAAATATGTGGGGCAAGGCGTAGACATTTTGTATAAATCTATTACGAATGTTGGGAAATTTGGCCTTCAAGTTTTACTTTCTGTAATTTTAAGCTTATTTTTCTTACTTGAAAAAGCACGTATCGTTGCTTTTACTTCGAAATTTAAAGAAAGCCGACTTGCAATTTTCTATAACGAAATAGAGTATTTCGGAAAGAAATTTGCACGTTCATTTGGAAAAGTAATCGAAGCACAATTTTTAATTGCAATTGTTAACTGTGTTTTATCTGTTATTGCATTATGGATATTAGGATTCCCGCAATTACTAGGTTTAGCGTTAATGATTTTCTTGCTTGGTTTAATTCCAGTGGCGGGTGTTATTATCTCGTTATTCCCACTCTGTATGATTGCTTACAATATTGGCGGTATTATGTATGTCGTTTATATTGTAGTTATCGTAACAGTAATTCATGCACTTGAGAGTTATGTATTAAATCCGAAGTTTATGTCTCAAAAAACAAACTTACCAATCTTCTACACATTTATGATATTAATTTTCTCTGAGCATTTCTTAGGTGTGTGGGGACTTATTATCGGTATTCCAATCTTCATTTTCTTATTAGATGTCTTAGATGTGACAAGTGATGAAATGGAGAAGGACGTTGGAAAAAAATAAAGTGAAGTAAAGAAAAAGCATCGATGTTCGATGCTTTTTCTTTTATAACATGACGTTCCTTATGCCATACTGTAAGGAGAAGATAGAATAGGGGTGAAATAATGGCTGTAAATGAAAAGATAGAGTTAGCTACGTTTGCCGGAGGGTGTTTCTGGTGTATGGTTTCGCCATTTGAAGAGATGGAAGGGATTATACAGGTTGTTTCAGGCTATACAGGTGGCCATAAAGAGGATCCAACGTATAAAGAAGTGTGCTCGGAAACAACTGGGCATTATGAAGCAGTACAAATTACATTTGATGCAAATAAAATGCCGTATGAAGAGTTGTTAAATATATATTGGAGACAAATTGACCCGACTGATATAGGGGGACAATTCCACGACCGTGGACAGTCTTATGAAACGGTGATTTTTTATCATAATGAAGAACAACATAAAAGGGCAGAGGCTTCAAAAGAAGAGCTCGAGAAAAGTGGGAATTTTTCGAAGCCGATTGCGACAAAAATATTGCCAGCTGCTACGTTTTATCCAGCTGAAGAATATCACCAAGGATATTATAAGAAGAATACATTTCGCTATGAGTTATATCGTAAAGGCTCAGGTCGAGATGCTTTTATTAAACAACATTGGCCAAAGAATAATGCTCATTTAAAAGAAAGATTAAACGAGATGCAGTTTTATGTAACACAGGAAAATGGGACAGAACCGCCTTTTCAAAATGAGTATTGGAATCATAAAGAAGAAGGGCTTTATGTAGATATTGTTTCGGGGGAACCATTATTTACTTCTTTCGATAAGTTCGATAGCGGCTGTGGATGGCCGAGTTTTACGAAACCAGTTATGTCAGCTAGTGTGAAAGAAAAAATGGATGTTAGCCATAATATGACGCGTACGGAAGTGAGAAGTAAAGAAGGAGATTCACATCTTGGGCATGTATTTCCAGACGGCCCGGGACAAAACGGCCTTCGTTATTGTATTAATTCGGCAGCGCTACGCTTTATTCAAAAAGAAGATTTAGAAAAGGAAGGATATGGTGATTTCCTAATCTTGTTTGGGAATAAAAAATAACCTCGCAGTCAGCGAGGTTATTTTTTTATTTTACTTTTTTCTTTTTAAATTTGCTTAATGCTTCATAAACGATTGGAACAATAAGAAGTGTTAATAATGTTGAACTTGTTAATCCACCAATTACTGTTACGCCAAGTCCTTTAGAAATTAAGCCGCTACCTTCAAATCCTAATGCAAGCGGGATAAGAGCCCCGATTGTTGCAATTGCAGTCATTAAGATAGGACGCAGGCGTGTTGTACCAGCTTCTAATAATGCTTCACGTGTTGATAGGCCGTCATTTTCTTTATGAATAACACGGTCAATGAGCACGATTGCGTTCGTTACAACGATACCAATTAGCATAAGAGCCCCAATCATCGCAGATACGCTTAACGTTTCGCCAGAAATTAATAAGGCAACGAGTGCACCAATGATTGTGAATGGTAGCGAGAATAAAATTGCGAATGGTGCAAGGGCACCGCCAAATGTAACAACAAGAACGAAGTATACAATGGCAATCGCAGCTAACATCGCTAAGCCAAGTTGCTTGAATGATTCTTGAATATCTTGTGTAACACCACCCATAGAAACATCTATACCAGAAGGAAGATCCATTTTATCTACTTCTTTTTGAACAGCGGCAGATGCTTTTGAAACGTCATCAGATGTTAGTTTTGCACTAACTTCCGCATAAACACGGCCATCACGATGTGTTACTGTGTTAGAAGTTTCACCTTCTTTTACAGTCATAACATCTTTAACAGCAACTTCATTACCAAGTGGTGTTGTAATTTTACGATTTGTTAAGTCATCGATCGTTTCATAGTTTTGTTTTTCAGTTTCTACATATACATTTATATCTTTATCATCTTTTTTAATTGTTGTAAGAACAGGGCGGTCATGTTGATTAGAAAGTCCCATTCCAATTTGAGCAGCAGTTAGCCCCATTTTACTTAACTTTTCTTGATCAGCGACTAAAGTATATTCTGCATATGTTTTTGCAACACTAGAGTCTATGTCTTTTAAATCTTTATTTTTCTTCATGATATTTTGAATGTCTTTCACGACAGGCTTAATTTCTTCAGAGCTATCTCCATAAACGTATAGCTTAATTTCGTTACTACCGCCACCTGCTCCGAAATCTTGGTTTTTCCATTCACCTTTTCCAGACATCTTTTGTAAATCTTTAACGACTTGTTCTTTTTCTTTTTCAAAGTTTTTCGTATCGTTATCATATTGAACGAAGAACATCGCTTGATTTGTTTGACCAGGGCTCATTGGGTTTTCGCCGCCTAATGAGAATTGAATCGTTTTGACGTCTTTTTTATCTTGGAAATGCTTTTCAGCTTTCGTTGCAATTTTTTCAACGTCGTCTAACGTTTGACCTGGCTCAAGTTTGTACGTTGCGATAATCATTTTTTCTTCTTCAGATGGTAAGAAGCTGACACCGATGATTGGTACAAGTGCAAGGCTGCCTACTAATAGGAGGACTGTGATACTTGATGTAATAATTTTATGGTTTAACGCCCATTCAAGTATACGTTTATAGCCGTTTGCTAATTTGCTTGGTTTTTCTTCATGATGTACTTCTTTTTCTCTCATGCTTTCCTTCTTAAATAAGGAATGTGCTAGCATCGGCACAATTGTAACTGCCACAAGTAAGGAAGCAAGTAGGGCAAAAACAATTGTTAAAGCAAATGGTAAGAACATTTCACCAATCATACCCTTTACAAGCCCAAGAGGTAAGAATACAGCGATTGTTACAATTGTAGAAGACATAATCGGGATAAACATTTCTTTCGTAGCTTCACGAATTAAATCTTTCCCACGTAATTTCTCTTCTGATAAAGACATACGTCGGTAAATATTTTCAATAACAACAATTGAGTCATCAACAACGCGTCCAATAGCAACTGTCATTGCTCCAAGTGTCATAATGTTAAGGGTAATATCCATTTGTTTTATTACTAAAACTGCAATTAATAAAGAAAGTGGTATAGAAACGACAGAGATTAGTGTTGTTCGAATGTTTCGCAGGAACAACATAATAATAACAATCGCAAAGATAGCACCGAAAATAGCTTTGCTAAGCATTGTTTCGACTGATTTTTCAATAGGCGCACCTTGATCGAATGTTGAAATAATCTCTAAGTCTTTATATTTTTTCTCAAGGTCTTTTACTTTATCTTTAACTGCATTTACAACATCAACTGTATTCGCATCAGCAGCCTTCACAATTTGAATACCGATTGCTTCTTTTCCATTCGTTCGAGAAATGGATTCCGCTTTTCCAACTTCTTTAATATCAGCAATCTCTTCTAATGTAACCGTTGGTATGCCATTCATAGCGGCCGGATTCATCTGTGGTGCTTGTGTTCCAGCACCAGCGTTTTGGCTACCTTGACCATTCGGTGATGAAGGGATAGCTGGAATTTTTAATTCTTTTAATGCTTTAATTGTTGTAATGTTACCATCGACAACAACTGATTTTTCCGTATCTTTAAATGTATATAGGCCAAGTGGTAACGATACGTCCGAACCTTTAATCATATTTTTTACAGTATCTTCACTTAAACCTAATTCTTTCATCTTATCTTTTTTGAAGACAAGCTGTACTTCGTCTACTTGTTGACCTGCGATTTGAACAGATGCGACACCATCAAGTCCTTTTAATCCAGGAACAACATTTTTTTCTACATTTTCTGTTAAGGCAGCTAAAGATTCATTTTTACTCGCTACGCTTAATGAAATAACAGGAAAGGCATTAAAGTTTACTCGTGAGACTTTCGGGTCTTTCACACCTTCTGGCAGTTTCACGTTTGCGAGCGATTCTTTAATTTCCGTTTCGGCTTTTTCCATATTTTTATCAAAATCATATTCTACCTGAATAGAAGATGCGTTTTGATAAGATGATGAACTAACAACGTTTACACCGCTTAAATTTTGGAGTTGTTCTTCCATTGGTTTTGAAATTTTATCAGCTACTTCTTCTGGTGTAGCACCAGGATAAACCGTGGTTACTGTTACAATCGGTGTTGTAATATCAGGAATTGTCTCCAGCTTCATATTGAGTCCAGAATAAATACCCGCAATAGTAACAATAATGGTTAGTAGCCAAACTGCGAACTTATTTTTTAACGTGAAATTGATGATTTTGTTCATGTTTGCGCTCCCTTTTTATTATATTGACCAATCGGTCAGTCTAATACATAATATAACTGACCGATTGGTCAGTCGTCAATGAAAAGAGATGGTATAATAAAATCAAACTGTAAGTAGTCGGTTTCCTATTCTTTTTCTGATCATTGGCTTTTACTAACCGGATTTTATAGATGGAAAGGCTTCTATATAAACCATTTACTCCATTAAATTTTAGATGGGGAGTTTTATTTTCAGTTAATGTGGAATAAAATCAAGTTTGAATTTACATAAGATGCGAGATTAAATTTAGGAGAGAGAATATGAAAGAAAAAGAGCGCTTAATTATAGAGATGGCTATGAGGTTATTTGCAACTAAGGGTGTAAATGCAACGTCAGTACAAGAAATCGTAACCGCATGTGGTATATCAAAAGGAGCTTTTTATTTATATTTCAAATCAAAAGATGAGTTATTATTGGCCACACTTCGATATTATTATGACAAGATTCAGAAGAAAATGCTGGATATTGAAAAAGAATCTTTATTACCACGTGAAAAATTTGAAAAACAATTATATTGTCAGTTTACTGATGTGCAAAAACATAAAGAATTTATTATTATGCATGCAAGAGAAAATGCAATTCCGTTTAATAAAGAAGTAGAAGAGTTTATGATGAGGATGAAATTAGAGTCTCATGCATTTTATCGGAATAGCTTACTGTCCATTTATGGTGACAAAGTCAGTCCATATTTATTAGATTTGGTAATTATGGTAGAAGGAATATGCCATGGTTATTTACAATTAATTATTTTAAATGCACCGGAAATTGATTTATCCTATGTTTCGACCTTTATTTTACAGAGGATAGATAATTTAGTAGAGGGGCTTCTAGAATCTTCGGAGGAACCTGTCCTACATGAAGAGAGACTAGGAGAATTTCTTTGTAGTTCCGAACTTATTAAGGAACAGGTGAAGGAACATTTTCTAAGTGAAATTATTGTATTTAAACGAACATTAGCTGATCAATTAGAAAATGATGAGTTACTTGTAACTTTAGATGTTTTAGAAGCAGAAATGAGATTGCAAAATCCAAGAATTCCAGTCATTAGAGGTATGCTTGTTAATTTAGCGGTATATCCTAGTTTAAATGAGTTTCGATTGAGGCTTACGGCATACTATAATATAAAAAATCCTTGCATATAGAACGCAAGGATTTTCTATTATAATTAAGAATTATTTTGTGACCATTCTTCAACATTCCAAGTTTTTGTAATCCAGCCTTCATAAAATTCTGGTTCGTGACATACAAGAAGGATTGTCCCTTTATATGCCTTCAGAGCTTTTTGAAGTTCTTCCTTTGCTGTAACATCAAGATGGTTTGTTGGCTCATCGAATAGGATCCAGTTACTTTCTTCACCCATTAACTTACATAAACGAACTTTTGCTTGTTCGCCACCACTTAATTGATTTAGCGGGCGAGAGATATGCTCGTTTTTTAATCCGCATTTCGCTAACATTGCACGAACTTGATGTTGGTCCATGCTAGGGAATGTGTTCCAAACGTCATCAATTGGTGTTATATTATCAGCTTTTACTTCTTGCTCGAAGTATGCAGGCTCTAAGAAGTCACCAAGACTTGTTTTACCGCTTAAAGGTTTAATTTTTCCTAAAATCGTTTTTAGTAATGTTGATTTACCAACACCATTACAACCAACGATGGCAATTTTTTCACCGCGTTCAATTGTCATTGTTAGTTTTGGTAATAACGGATGTGTATATCCGATTTCTACATCTTCACCTTCAAAGACGAAACGGCTACTTGCACGACACTCTTTAAATGAGAACTCTGGCCTAATTGCTGTTTCAGGACGATCAATACGCTCCATGCGATCAAGTTGTTTTTGACGACTTTTTGCACGACCTGTCGTTGAATAACGAGCTTTGTTCTTTGCAATAAAGTCTTCCTGCTTTTTAATAAACTCTTTCTGTTTTTCATAAGCATTTATATGTTGATTTTTATTAATTTCGGCTAACTCTAGGAATTTTTCGTATGTCGCTGTATAGCGCGTCATTTTTGTAAATTCTAGATGGAAAATAACATCAACGCATTTGTTCATAAATTCCGTATCATGAGAGATTAATAAGAATGCATGTGGATATTCTTTTAAATAATTAGTTAACCAATGAATATGTTCAACGTCTAAATAGTTAGTAGGCTCATCGAGTAATAACACTTCTGGTTGCTCAAGTAATAGCTTTGCAAGTAATACTTTTGTACGTTGTCCACCACTTAGTGCTGAAACATCACGATCTAAACCGATTGCATCAATTCCAAGACCTCTTGCTGCCTCTTCGATTTTCATATCTAGTAAATAGAAACCACCTGCTTCGAGAGCATCTTGGATTTCTGCCATCTGCTCAAGAAGGTCCTCTAATTCTTCCGGTGTTGCCGTTCCCATTTTTTCTGCAACTTCATTTAAAGCTTTTTCTTTTTCAAATAAAGGTAAAAACGCGTCAGCTAATACATCACGAATTGTGCGACCAGGTGTTAAAATTGTATGCTGGTCTAAGTAACTGTAATTTGTACCAGGTGTCCATTCTACACGGCCTTCATCATGGATAAGTTGACCAGTAATAATATTCATAAATGTTGATTTACCAACACCGTTTGCACCGACTAATCCGACATGTTCTCCTGCTAGTAAACGCATGGATACATCTTTAAATAATGTGCGATCGCCAAATGTATGGCCTAGTTTTTCTACTGTTAATAAGCTCATAGTATCCTCCGTCCAACTTGAAATAGTACCTTGAATCATGATACTAAATTATTGAGTATAATGCTATCCTTTCAAAATGTATCTTTTTGTAAGAAACTCATTGTATTTTTTTGGGAAAAGGTTATAATATTAATTGAACAGTGGTTAATTAAATTGTGAGGTATGAAAAATGTCGCCAAGAAGGGCAGTTAAACAAGAATTAACGAGAGAAATGATTATGAATGTAGCAAGAGACTTATTTATAAAATTAGGTTATCAGCATACTTCAATGCGTAAAATTGCAACAGAACTAGGATATAGCCATGGTGCCATCTATTATCATTTTAAAAATAAAGCAGAGCTTTTCTATGCGATGGTAGAGCAAGATTTTCAATTGCTGAATCAAAAATTAGGTGAGATTAATGATCAAAATTTACCACAAGAGGAACAATTGAAAGCTGTTTTATTTGGTTTTATTGAATTTGGTTTGCAAAATCAAAGTCATTATGAAATCATGTTTTTAATTAGAGATGATGAGTTAAAAGAATGTTTAGCAGATGGCCCAAATGTTAGTTACGAAAAATTTGCTACTGTTGTATCTTCTTTGTGTAATGAGAAGGTAAATGTAATGACAATATGGTCTGTTTTTCTATCATTACATGGGTTTGTGGCACACTATTGTGGGAATGATCAAACATTTGAAGAAGTAAAAGGATTAGCTAAAGTACACGTGGAGTTTATTTCAAAATCACTTCTTATGTAAGTGATTTTCTTTTTAATATTAATTGAACAGCGGTTAATTAATTTAGGGGGGATATATAATGAAAAAAGCTTTAGTGCTAGGAGCATCTGGATCAATGGGGTATGCAATTGTAAAAGAATTATGTAGCAGAGGAATTCATGTAGTGGCCTTTGCGAGGAATAAAGAGAAATTAGAGATATTATTTTCTGGAGAAGAAAATGTGAAAGTTGTAGCGGGAGATGTATTTATACAGGAGGATATAATGGAAGCCGCGAAAGGCGTTGATATTATATTTCATGCTGTAAACATTCCATATTCAGATTGGGAGAAGAAGCAACCAAAATTATTAAAAAATATATTAGAAGTAGCAATGTATTACGACAGTAAGTTAGGGATAGTTGATATTATTTATGCGTATGGGAGGCAAGGGGAAGAACCTGTAGTGGAAGAAGTTAAAAAGGCACCACATACGAAGAAAGGGAAAATTCGGTTACAGCTAGAAATGATGGCAAAACAGGCTCGTGTACAAATGTTTATTGCACATTTCCCTGATTTTTATGGTCCAAATGCAGAAAGTACACTTGTTCATCATACTTTAAATGGGGTACTTGCAAATAAGTTATCAAGCTTTGTTGGAGATAAAAAGATTGCTCGTGAATATATTTTCACACCAGGCGGTGCAAAAGCAATGGTTGAATTAGCTTTACGTGATGAGGCCTATGGACAAAATTGGAACATACCGGGTTGTGGTGTCATTACAGGTGAAGAGATGATTCAACATATACAAGAATTAACGGGATATACAAAACCAGTAATGACAGTAAAAAAAGGTATGATAAATTTAATCGGACTATTTGATAAGCAGATGAAAGAATTTGTGGAAATGCTATATTTGACAGAAAATCCTGTTGTATTAAGCGGAGAGAAATATGAGAGGTATATTGGTGAGATACCTAAAACTTCTTATTATAGCGGGCTAAAAGAAACGATTATATCTATGCAAAAAAAGGTATGTAAATATTAGTATAAAAAAAGTTACTTCTGTAGGTAGAAGTAACTTTTTTATTATGCTTTTTGTTTGACTTCACTAACTTTCTTTTCAGCTACAATAAAATGTGGTCTACGTTTTGTTTCATAATAAATGCGACCGATGTATTCACCCATAACACCTAGGAAAATGAGTTGAATACCACCAATAAATAATATAGCGGAAATTAAAGTGAAGTATCCTGGGACTTCAACACCACCAACAATAATTTGAATAAATGTAGTAATTACGTATAAAATCCCTAAAATAGTTGTTAATAATCCAAGATATATAGATAGTCTTAATGGTTTATTATTGAATGAGATAACACCATCTATTCCGTAATTTAACAATTTAGAAAAAGTCCACTTACTTTCTCCATCAGAACGTAATACATTTTCATATCCAATAATTAGTTCATTAAATCCAATCCAGGAGAATAAACCTTTTGAGAAGCGATTGTATTCGCTTAAAGATAATAGAGAATCAACAGCTCTTCTACTTAAAAGTCTAAAATCTCCAATGCCGTCTACTAGTTCAATATCTACAAACTTATTCATCACTTTATAGTATAGACGAGAAACGAAAGAGCGAACGGGTGAATCACCTGTTCTTGTTCTTTTTGCAATAACTTGGTCGTAACCTTCGTTATATCCTTCTAACATTTCTTTTATTAGTGTAGGAGGATGTTGCAAATCGGCGTCCATAATAACAACTGCATCACCTGTAGCGTATTTTAAACCAGCTAACATAGCGGCTTCTTTGCCGAAATTCCGACTAAATGATATATAATGAACAGCTGCATCTGAATTTGCCAAATCACGTAGAATATTTAATGTATCATCTTTACTACCATCATTTACAAAAACAAATTCATAATCGGTAGTTAATTTATGAATTTCTAGAGAAGTCTCTGAATAAAAGGCTCGAAGCATCTTTTCTTCATTGTAGCATGGTACGACTATTGAAAGAGTCATTTTTGACCCTCCTTGTTTATAATGGTTAAAACGTTATTTAATATTTTTTATGAAGCTATCCGCTTTGGATAGCTTCATGATTTATTGAGTGCTCATTGCTGCTTTTTAAAAGGCAATTTTCGGCGTCCTTTTTGATTTGTAAAAACTAGTAAGGCTACACAAATAATTAGTGAAATAATTGATATAATCATACCTAATTTAAAGTAAGGTGTAACATAAGTCATTTCGATTACATGTGCTCCTTTTGTAATTGGTACGCCAATAAAGGCAGAATTTGCTTTCGTGAATTCTGTTTCTTTTCCATCAACTTTTATAGTCCAACCTTTACTATATGGAACAGATAAATATAGTAATCCATCCTTTTTTGAGTTGATTTCACCTTTTAAATAGTTGTTTTTATAATAAATATTTTGAAGTCTATTTTCAGTTAGTTTTTTTGTTTCTTTTTGTACACCTTCGTAATTTACGATATTTGCTTGTAAGTCTTCAAGTTCGTATTCACCTGGCGCATCAATAGAAATAGTTAGTTGGTCTGGGCGATCGTCTTTACCTAAATTATAAACAAATCTTTCTAAAGGATATGAGTATGCACCAGTGTCTTCACCTTTCCCCATATCTTTCCCGTTAACTACTGCATGGAATGAACCTTTATTTTTTATCTTTAATTCTACAATTAAATCTCCAGGAGTAATAGGATAATTTATAGGTACAATCATATTTCCATTGCCGTGGACAATGAGTTTATTATTCTCTTTTTCCATATTTTCTAGTTGTACTTTTTCCATATTGATAGATACCGCTTTTGAATTAAGGTTCTTTTTATCAAAATGAGTTAATGAAAAGTCTTTTCCATTATTAACGACTACAGCATGTAATAATAATTGGTCACGCTGAGCGAAGTTTAATTTAGAAAATTCTTCTTCACTTATACCAGAATCATATACATACCCTAACGGTAAAGCATAGTCATTTTTGTAAATATTATATGGTCCTACTTGTTTTAATAGTTTATATCCATATGGGATATTTTTTTGATCTGTATCAGCGCTTAGTACGCGATATTTTACACCTAACATATTTTCAAGTAGTAGTCGACTATCAACTTGGAAGAACATCGAAGGAGTGTCGAACCCTTGGAATACGTTGTATTTATTTTTCATAAAGTCATGAACATAATAATTAATCAAGCTTTGGTACGTACTTGTACCATGATAACCTTGTAACATTGGTGTGTTATGGGCGCTACCTGGGTTAAGAATACGATAAAAGTCCTTATCATATTCTTGTATATAACGAATGGCAGCAATCTCATCTTTGTTATCATAGCCAGATACATGTAAAGCTTCTTTTGTAGCATTGCTTTGTCCGAAAGCGGTACTAAGTATATTATTAGCATACATGTAATTCATGGAAATTGTACTAACGAGTACGTTCACTACAACTAAAAATTGTATGAAAGGTTTAGAAAGATAACGCCATAAACATACTGTAATGAGAGAAAGAACGATAGTTCCGATTAAAATATTGTCAACTACCTGTAAAGGTTTATCACTTACATTTATATTTACTTTTCTATAAAATGCATAAATGAATAATCCTATTGATACTAATGAGCTCATTATATAAGGTAATTTATGTTCTTTCTTATGAACAATCATCCAATCTAAGATGTATGCTATAGTTTGAGCAATTACAAATACAAATAAATAAAGCCATCTATATTGCATTGCTGAGAAACCATTAAATACAGAGTATGTATACGGAAGCATAAACAGAATGAACATGAAAAATGTAAAGAATACTTTATTTTTAACAAGTTTATCACGTATAAACATTCCAAATATGATTAGGAATAAAATTAAAGCTGGTAAAGCTAATTGATGATTTTCAGCATCATATACGAAGAAGATAGTTTCCATTAGATCTTTATAAAATGTATCTTCAAAGAATAAAGGTATATCAAATTTCTTCGTTAACCGATCCGCACTAAATACCGCATTGACTGATGGAATAAAGCAAACTGCAGCCAAGCCAAGTGATAGACCGTATAATAATCCAATTTTAATATAATAGGCTAGAAAAGAGACGATTGTTTTATTTTGCTGTGTGGCAAAGTATTGGAAAAATGCGTAAATGAAAATGAAAATACTTGTAATAAAAGCAAAATAAAAGTTCGATGCTAACATTAAAGTAGCAGCTACTAAGAAAAGTCCACGTTTCTTTTCTATAATATATTTATCAAGTCCCCATATTACTAATGGTAAAAATACGATGGCATCAGCCATGAAATCCCAAAGTAATGAATGGCGCATAAAAGTAATACATCCACCATACATAATAGCAGCAATAAAAGATGAGAAGACTGTTTTCTTATGATAACGTAAAGAACCATACATGAATAACATAGCTAAAAAGTTTTTTAAAATACTCATGTATAATTTCATATCATAGATTTGTTCAATATTTAATTTAGGAAGTAACAGCGTAATCCAGAAGAACGGCGCTGTACTGTAATAATAACTAAACTCT
This sequence comes from Bacillus sp. SRB_8, assembly GCF_003264205.1. Lineage (NCBI taxonomy): Bacteria > Bacillati > Bacillota > Bacilli > Caryophanales > Bacillaceae > Bacillus > Bacillus sp. SRB_8. Next base: position 74,803 of record NZ_NADT01000004.1, read on the forward strand.
CCAAATAAATCTCCACCTAATCCATAATCAAAAGACCAAAAAAGATTACCATCTTTAAAGGCATGTTGCAGGAGAAATGTAAAGAAACCAAATTGGCTTAATGCATCACCTGTACCAGAAAAGACTTGATTAGATGTTAAAAAGAAATAATGAAAAGCAAAAGCACACAATAATAATATCGGAATAATCATTATAGTTTTCTTTGAGAAAATCTTATTGTTCGGCTTTATGCTCATAAAAATTTATAATCCTCCTTCGAAAGTTGTTACATATAAAAACACACCAATTATGAAGGTGTGTTTTTTAGTTTTAGCATAAAAAAATATATATTTTTGTTGTATCATATATATTTTACAAGCATTGAGTTTCATAGTTTACTTGTAATTTAGTATAAAGCATTCTCAGAAAGTAAGTCAATTTGACATGGAATATATAGCATTTTTAACCACTGAAAATTCGAGAATAATGAAGTGCAGTCTTCAGAATTTATGTTCTGTAAATGATGGTATATAAAAAGCCAAAAGCTTTTCCATTCTTAATAGGAAAAGCTTTTGGCTTTTAAGCGTTTTTACGAACTAATTTTTTATTTACAAATCCTAAAATCAACCCGCGTATTTGTGGATCAATTGCAAGGCCAATAATACCGTACAATATACCAGTAAGTGTTAGAGCTACCAGTGGTGGTAAGTTAATTAATACTGTGCGGTATAGGGCGTAACTGATTATAAATGCTAGTGTATTAAATACAATCCCTTTGAATAGTAATGTAAATCCTTTACGAACGAATAAAGTAAATCCGATTAATAAAGTAACCTCAGTAATGATAGCAGCTACCGCAGCTCCCATCATTCCAAATTGGCCACCTAATACGATGTAACTTACGATAGCGACAGCTAATCCAATTCCCATCGTTGTCGCACGCTTCCACTGTTGACCAATAGTTGTTAAATTATCAGCAAGTGGATAGTTGATAGATTGTAAAATAACCATAAAGGCTAAAATTGCAAGAGCATCACCGGCTGGTGCATATTGTTCACCTAATAAAGTAACAATCCAAAAGCTTGGATCAGCGATAAATGGAATGGAGATTCCCATTCCTAAGAAAGACATAAGTTTTAATTCGAACTGTGATAGTTTTCTATGTTCATCAATATTCTTTTCATTTCCAAAAGCAAATAACTTTGGATAAAAGGCTGCTGCAATTACACCAGGTATTTGATAAAGGACAGCAGGTATTTTAGAAGCAGCTCCAAAGAATCCAACTTGCTCATACGTTGAAACTTTTTCTAATATAATGGGCCCTAACTGTGGTAAGAGCATAATGATAATGCCATTGATTGTGAAAATGAGCAATTGATCTAAAATGCCTTTATCCCAGCCCTTATGAACTGTTGTATGGCGAATTACCATTATAAAGGCGATGAGTCCTGTTACGAGACTGGATATCCCGTACATGGCAGCAACCATCATAAGTGACCATTTAAAGGACATTCCTAGTAGAAGAGCAGCTGCGGCTGTTACACCTTGTATTACAGAAATAATCGCTGTAAATTGCATGCGTTCTGTTACTTGGAAGTAAGCCATCCCAACACCTTGTAAAGTGGCTCCAAACATTGTCGGCAGTACAACCCAATATACCATCGCACGTAAGTAAGCATCAGGATAGAAGAACTGAGCGAAAATAGCGAAGAGCACAGAAATTACGATAGCTAATACTAAACGAATACGTAAATAACTACTAATTAGTACGCTAATGTTAGCGTTGCTTCTCGTTCCTTCACGCATAAATGTATGTGTCAAACCTGCATCTGTAAAATAACAAATAACAGCGGAAACTGCTAAAGCAGTTGTAAACATCCCATACTCTTTTGGTGAAACATATCTTGCAAAGAAAATGGTCGCAATAGCAAGTACAAATCGAACAGTAATATTTCCTACAAATAGGTAGGAGGCGTTTTTAAGGATTTTATTTGTTTTCATGGAACAAGACCTTTCTATTTTTCAGGACGCACTTCGTCCTATTTGTAAATTTGATTTGTTTACGGAAAGTATGTTTAAAAGCGTATTCTTTATTTAAGAAAACATAAACTTTATTCGTACAAACCAAAGCATTGCGTATAGCTTTTTGCTTCGTTTTCCATTTTTCGAATAAATTTTGCGACAATATTTATTTATATCGCCCTTGATTAATTGAACTTGTGATTTATCTAACTTAGAGCTTCCTTTAATGTATATACAAGCATTGTTAATGACTGTATATGGGAATAGATAAGTTTCAAGGATTTCAATAAGTTCTGTAGAATCATTCACGATTAAGTCTTTTGATTTATTATGAACCCAATCCTTCATTCGATTAAACACTTCTAATTCTTTTGCTGTTTTTAATTCATAATCTTTATACTTTGAAGAAAGATTTCCTTCGGATAAGATTCGATAATATGTTAAATATTCATCTACATAGCATACATTTGTAACGCTCATTAATTTAAATAGAAATTCTAAATCTTCTCCCCAGCTACACCCTGGTGTGAAACGAATATTATGATCCATCACGATAGATCTTTTGAAAATCCAAGTGCTCGTCTGAGCAACAACTTGATGCGTTAAGAAAGCTTTTGTCATATCACCTTTAATAAAGTTTGTCGTGTGCTCAACTTTTTCACCAGTCTCTTCGTAAAAGTTCATATAGCCACAATAACAAGCGTTCATGTTGTTTTTATGCATGCTTTCAACTTGTTTTTCGATTTTTGTTGGATGCCATAAATCATCACTATCAAGAAAAGCAACATATTCTCCGCTAGCATTTTCAATTCCTGTATTACGAGCAACTGAAACGCCTTGATTTTCTTGTGGGACGTATTTTATTTGTCCGGGGTACTTTTGTACAAGGTTTTTTACGATGGAAGGTGATTGATCTTTGCTTCCATCATCTACAATTACAATTTCAATGTTTTTATATGTTTGATCTAGTATTGATTGCATTGTTTCTTCAATATATTTTTCCGTATTATACAGAGGTATGACAACGGAAACGAGTTGTTTTTGTTCCATCATAGAGTTTTTATCTCCTCAAATTTTTTATGTTTTGTACCATATATACAAGTCTTTTGAAAGGAAGAAGACTACAAGAACATCTGTATAAGTTTAACGCATATAAACTTTGTAAATCAACTTTCTATTGTGGTACCTCGTATAATTAGAAAGAAATAATTTGAAATGATAAAAGCTCCTGAATTTTTCAAGCAAAATTCAGGAGCTTTAGTATATTAGTATTTAGTTAGGAAGTTATTCCTTATCTGTTATCTTTAATTTTTGTTTTAATAATGCATAATCTTGCGTTAATGTTACAAGTTGATGGTGTAATTTGGAGATTTTTCTCGTCAGGTCAAAAATTAAGATAAAACAGAATAATAGTCCGAATAAGAATAAAATGGACGGAGGATATTCTACGTTTAATAGTTTTCCAATCCAATTTATAATTTTATCCGTAGAACTTAAAATAGCCATTGTAATACAAACGAAAATCCATAAAATAGCATATTTTGTTTCTAAAGTCCCACGACGAATGGAATTAATAATTGAGAAGAATAGTAATAAAATAAAGATGAATGAAAAGGTAATTATATGCATTCATTATCAACCTTTCACGATTTTTTGCATCAATATAGCAAGACTCACCTTTACCATGTAATATGCAGATTTAAGGGGAGTGATGGAAGATTGTCCACCTTGTCGCTCTTGCATATTTACAGATATTTCATTAATGCGAAGTTTTTTCTTTTTTAAATGAATAAGGACTTCTGGTTCTGGATAATCTTTTGGATAATTGTGTGCAAAAATCTTAATTACTTCTCGATTGATAGCACGATACCCAGAAGTTGGATCCATAAATGTTTGTTTTGTTAGTACTTTCAATAGAGCGGTAAAATAAAAAATACCGATTCTTCGGGAAATACTACCTTTATATGCTGTTTTTTCTGTAAAACGTGAACCCAGCACCATATCGCATTGATCCTCGGCAATAGGCTGTATGATTTTGTATAAATCATCAGGATTATGTTGTCCATCAGCATCGAACTGAATCGCAATATCATATCCGTTCTCATAAGCGTATTTATATCCAGTTTGTACAGCTGAACCGATACCTAGATTATATGGTAAATTAACGAGATGAACAGGGAAATCTTTTACGATTTGAGCTGTTTTATCTTTTGATCCATCATTAATAACGCAAATGCTTAATGCTGTAAAATGCTGTTTTAGTTCTAATAATCTTGTTAATGTATCTGCAATTGCTTCTTCCTCGTTATACGCTGGAATAATAATTAACGTTTTTGGTATTGAAATTGGTACCTCAATAGACATTACCGCACCATCCCTTATATACTTAATCATATTATGGTTATTTTTAAACGAACATTATTTAATATACCATTAATAGCATAACAAAATAAAGGAAAAGCTGATGGGTGATTTTAGGAAACAGGCATCGAATAAAAACGCTAAGGTGTAACACTTTATTATAATAAAAAATACATGCAAGGAAGAAAAAACCTGTGCATGTATAATATAAAATCCTAATGTTACATATTCCAAGGCTTACTTAAAGTTAACACTTCAGCCATTTCTTTACTTTTCAAACGTCCTTTTTTTCTATTTTCTGCACGCTCTGAACCAGTTGTATGTAGCCAATGTTCTTCCTCTGTTTCAGGAATTACTTGTGGTACAGATGAAGGTTTTCCGTCTTTTAATGCGACAAATGTAATGAAACACGTTGCGGCCATTCTACGCTCGCCTGCTAGTAGATCCTCTGCAATTACTTTTACGAAAACTTCCATTGAAGATTTTCCTGTATAACATACGAATGCTTCATAACAAACAGAATCTGCTTGGTGAATTGGAGTTAAAAAATCAACGGAATCGATAGATGCTGTTACGCAATGTTTGCGGCTGTGTCTCGCAGCTGCAATTGAAGCTATACTATCAATTTCTGCTAATAATTTCCCCCCGAAAAGTGTTTGGTGATTATTTAAATCGTTAGGAAAAACACGTGTTGTTTTAATTGCCTTTGATTCTCGCATGAATTTCTTTTCCATATATTCATCCCCTATTTTCTGTTTTCAATCAGAGTGACATGTGTAAGTGGAGTACCCATATTAGATATTTAATGAAGTAAAGTGTTCCAAAAGAGGATTATCCCACTATTTGCGGGCTAATAGTCAGTGGGGGATGAACAAAACCCCCGTGGATTAAAGTTTCACTTTATTGAAATTTCTGTATTTGTATTCATGTAACTGAAAGAAAATTTATCATATATAAAATGTAGTGTAAAAGAGGATTCGCTTACATTGCAAGTGAAAAAGTAATGACTATGTATTTGTCATAGAAATTCCCTATTAACCTTGTGCTTATTCATGATAGAATCGTTTTGTTATGAATGGAAATAGAGGTGCAATGGACATATGAATCATATAAGAACAAATTTTTCGTCTTTCTTCAGTAAAATAATGATTGGTGCGATGCTCGCATTTTTTGCCTATAGTTGTTGGTCGGCTTTTGAAACAAGTAAGCAATTTTTTGGAGGAAGTACAACAAGTATAACAATTGTATTAGTGATTTTTGTTATTCTTATTTTGTTAGTAGCATCAATTTTGCAATATCGTTTTACAGATAAACAATTTCTTGTTTTTCTTATAAGCATATCTACAGTTGTAAGACTTATCACAGTTCTATTTGTAGATGTTCCAATGATAGGTGATATGAAAGCTATGTATGAGTCTGCAAAGCAGATTGCAATTGGCAATAATATAGAAAATATAGCACAGTTACCTTTTATTATTTATGAATCGATCATCATTCGTATATTTGGTGATACGGTATTCGCTTTACAATTATTTAATATTTTATTTTGTACAGGAACTGCATTTTTCATTTATCGCATTGCGTCAATGGTCTTTGGAGAAGAGTGTGGTCGTATTGCATCAATGTTTTACGCTTTATATATTCCAAATATATTTATGAGTTCTGTATTAACGGCGGAATCACTCGCAATATTTTTATTTTATTGTGCTTGTTACATATTTTTATATAAGGGATTAGACCATCCTTATATGTGGGTAATTTCAGCCATTTTATTTGCGCTTAGCAATATGATTTTCCCAATGGGGTTATTTTTACCTATTTTTATAGTTGTATATGTGCTGTTAATTGAATTATTTCAATCAGCAACGAAACAAAAATTACTATTAAAAATGATGGGAATACTTATTCTGTTTTATAGTACTCATTTTGGTGTGAGCTATGGTATCAAGATGATGGGAATGTCACAGTATACGATTTCTAATCAGACTTATGTTCAATCTGTTTTAATTGGAAAAAGTCAAAATGAAGAAAAAACATCCAAAAATAAAAGTGTAAAAGAGCACATTGATCAAGAGTTAAAAGAAATGGAAGTAGAAAGATTTAAACTGTTAAAACCAGTTATTAACCAGCTTTCAGACGAGGGAATAAATTCTATTATTTTTAAATGTGAAAAGCTTATATATATAGTGGTGACATTATTTATGGCCATAGCTTTATTACATTTTCTAATTAAGAAACAGCAAAATGAAGGATATATGTTGTTTGTATTATTAATTACCGGATACGTGTCGTTAAGGCTCTTCCGAGTAGATATGGCATATTATAATATTATTATGCCAGCTTTGTTTATTTTACAAAGCTTTGGTGTTTATATGAGTTATTTTTATTGCCAAAAAATATTTTTCAGAAAATAAAAGAATCCATTTTGGATTCTTTTTTTGTAGATGGATGATAAGGATGAATGCAAAGCGGAGATGAAGAATCTCCACTTTATATCGATTCGTCTTATCGGTTTAGTTCTAGTTGTAAATTATCCGCTGTTAAGGCCATTGTTGAGGAATCGTCTTGAATACTCTTCATTACTTGTGAGATAGTCTCTAATTCATTTTCAATTTTTTATTTTGTTCTTTAGAGTTAGACATATCTTTTACGATTTCTTGGAAATATTGATCTGTCGCATGCATACTATCTGTCCCTTCAGATACGAGAGAGCTTATTTGTTCCACGGAAGAAGAGACGTGTATAATTTGTTCATTAGTTTTTTCAACGAGTTTTGTAACGTTGGAAATTGATTCTTTCGTTTGCTCTGATAACTTTCGGATTTCTCCCGCTACGACTGAAAAACCTTTACCAAATTCGCCAGCACGTGCAGATTCAATAGCGGCATTTAATGCTAGTAAATTTGTTTGCTCGGCGATTGATTTTACAATATCAATGATTTCGTTAATTTTGTTAGAAATATCAAGAAGTTCATGAGTATCAGTAATGATAGTTTCCATATTCGTTTGGATGCTTTCCATTCGTTTGTTTTGCAAATTTAATTGTTCTTTTCCTTTATTGGCCTTTTCTTCTGATGTCGTAGCTAATGATGTACCTGTTTTTGCAATTCCTACGATACTTTCTGATTTAGATGTTAACTGTTGAATAGAAGAGCTTGTTTTTTCAGATACTGCCGCTAGTTCTGTTGCAATATGTGTAATCGTCATAGTTGTCAGTTCTTTTTCTTTTTCATGTTCTTTTTGGATTCTTTCATATTCGGATTCATAAGCTGCAATAACAAGTTCTTGTTCTAATATGAATAATTTATTTATTACGTTTATATAATAAGAAAAATCATCTATCGTTGAAATTTTCGTTTGCAAAATCTTTATGACGGAGCGGGATAATTCTTGATAAGCAGCGGTATACCATTTTCTATGTAAACCAATTTGTACGTGCCTTTTTGCAATTCTAACACGTTGTTCAATAAAATCTTCATTCATATTCCCGCTGAACAATTCTTTAATATGTGTCTTTAAAGTTTGTTTTAATTTGGGAATAGAGCTGTAGCGTTCAATAACAGCAATTAAATTAGGTTGTTTTGTGATGTTGGTGTAGAATTTTTCTGTTATCCAATCTATTTCCTCATAAATAAATGGCTGTAATACTTTAACAATTTGTAAATCTTCCTTTGAAATATGTAGCATATCCATTTGAGTTTTTAGTTCAGAATTAGCAGGCACGTTAAATATGATTTGTTGGCCTTTGCTTAATTCAATTATACTGGTGTTTGTTTTATTTCTTTTAAAAACCCCAAGCATCATTCTTCCCCTTGTTTATAAAACATTTTCATTTTTTTATTCTAATGTAATTATATTATTTTTATATGCAATTACTCTATAGTATATGGAATTGTATATAAATTAAGAGAATTCTATGTAGAATTCTCTTAATGGCCTTTATTAATTTTTGCATGTGTTTTAAAGAAAACTGGGAAATGTACATTATATATTACGGTGACTACACGAATAACGAATGTTATTAATAAACAGACATAGAAAGCTAATATGTGTGCCCCCATTGCATGTGTAATTAAGAAACTAACTGCTCCTAGAATAGAAGCAATTGCATATATCTCTTTTCGGAATACATACGGGATATCTTGAGCGCAAATGTCACGTAAAATACCGCCCCCAATACCTGTAATAACTCCCATTGAAACAACTAAAAACGAGGCGTCAACGTGATGTGACATTGCTGCATTTGCACCAATAGCTGTAAATACCCCTAAACCAACAGCATCAGAAAGCATAATAACGACTTGAAGTTTATTAATGCGCTCAAAAAACATACATGTGAATAATGCTGATAGTACACTTACGAAAAAGTAAATGGGTTTTACAAATGCGACAGGAGGCAGGTTACCAATCATAATATCACGAATAATACCGCCGCCGAGCGCAGTAGCTACAGCTAAACAAAGGACACCAAATAAATCTAGATCTTTTTTTAAACCAACTAATGTACCAGAAATGGCAGCGGCGATAATGCCAAGAAACGTAAATATATCGATTAATAACATGGCTTTAATTCCTTCCTCTTAAAGATGTTCCAGAGAAAAAATATACACTAAAGTTTTGGAAATAACAATTACTTTTCGCTACATGTAGAAAAATGGATGAAATAGCTAAAGAAAGCGTTTGAAAATGCTTGATAAGTAGCAATAAAGTAAAGCGAAAAAGTGTGGAAAGATTAATAGTATAGTTTTTTGATGTAGCTTAGTTGGAGGGATGGTACAATAAGATAAGTCCGTTTTGTACATTTGTATAAAATGATAAAAAAATATTTCTGTACGGTCGAAAATAAGTGCATATGTGTTAGATAGTTTTTATAGGGATAGGGAAGGATAGCTAAAGGACAATGTTTTCGGTTACTAATAATGCTAGACTTGACTAGTTTCGGCATGAAAAATAGTTCTCAATTTAAATATGAGTTATGTTATAATTGCTAGGTGTGTTTAAACAGTAGAAAACTATGATTAAAAGATAATGTGAAGATTTTGTATGGAGGTCTTGGAATGTTAGCAAATCAAGCTAGGGTTAGATTTGAGCATTTTTTGCTCTTTTTTATTATTTTACAGCCTGTTTTAGATTTATTAACGTCTCTTAGCATCGTTTTATTAAAGTCAAATGCCACTGTTGGAATTTTGGTAAGATTTCTTATTATGGCTGTTGGTGGTATTTACATTTTAATTCAGGCAAAAGAGAAGGAAAATAGGAAGTTTTTAATTTACTTAATACTATTAGCAGTAGTTTTAGGGATAGGGTTTATTAATAATAAACTAGTTAAGAATCCTATTGTACTTGGTGAAGAAGTTAAGTTTGTTGCGAAGGCATTATATATATATATCATGCTAGGATCATACATTTTAGCTTTAAAATCATTGAAAAAGAAAGTAAATATTAGTGACAAAGTCAGAAATAGTATTGTGTATTCAACATTAATCATTAACGCTATTATGGTTATTTCTATTTCGACATCTACAGACTTTGGTAGTTATCAATGGATGAAAGTTGGTTCCCGAGGGTGGTTCTATGCAGGTAATGAACTAGGGTCAATCTTAGCTATTATTTTCCCTATTGTGGTACTATATTCTATTCAAAAAACAAAGAGCGTGAAACACGTTTTATATTGGATTCCATCGCTTTTAATGATTTACTCGTTAATTCAAGTTGGTACGAAAGTAGGGATGGGCTCAATTGGTGCTACGTTAGCAGCAGTAATCGGGATTATCGTACTACAATTATTATTTGATAGAAGAAATCCAAACAAAATGTCTCTTGTACTTAATGGATTAATTGCTATTGTCCTATTGGCTGGTGTTGTTGGAACGTTTAAAATGACGCCATTAGCACAAAATATGGGTATTCATAACAACTATTTATCAGAACAAAATGTAGCGCAGCAAGGTCAAAAAGAAAAAGAAATTAAAGAGAAAATTAAAAAAGAAGAAAAACAACATAAAGTTGAGAAACCAGAAGAAAAGGCGAAGGTAGAAGCTGAAGTTAAGAAAGAGCTTGAGAAAGAGCAAAAGAAAGAAAATCAAGAAAATCTTATTTTCAGTGGACGTCAAGTATATGAAGAGAGACATAAGCAGTTCTTTAAAGAAGCGCCAACGTCACAAAAATTATTTGGAATGGGTTACGCAGGTAACTTTAAGTATAATGAACAAAAAGAGCCAGATCCGAAGCTAATCGAAATGGACTTCCATGATTGGTTTTATGATTTCGGAATTATTGGTTTTGCGTTAATGATGATTCCATTTATTTATTACGGCGTAAGAATCCTACTAGCATTTGTTACAAGATTTAAGGAAATATTTAATGTGAAATATGGAATGATTACAGCAAGCTTAGTATTAGCATTAGGTATTGCATATATTGCAGGACATATTTTGACAGCACCAGGAGTAGGGATTTACTTTGTAGTGGTGTTAGCTTGTCTAATTGTAGATTTAGAAATTGAATGATAAAAATAAAAGCTAACTTTTGTTAGCTTTTATTTTTTAGTACAGTAAAATAAAGATAGATGGAAATGTAGCGAGGATTTAAAGGAGGAAAAAATATGAGGATATTGCATATGAATGCAGGGGCAGAAGATGGTGGAGGAAAAACACATATTATTTCACTGCTCGATCAGTTTCCGGATGGTGAAGTAGAATTAGCAGTATTTGAAGATGGAATTGTTGCGAAAGAAGCAAGGGAGCTAGGAATAAAAGTTCATGTGTTTTCACAAAAATCTCGCTATGATTTATCCATTTTAAAGAACATAAGTGAATTCATTAATAAAGAAAAATTTGATGTAGTTCATACACACGGTCCTAGGGCGAATTTCTTTGTTTCTTTAATGAAGAAGAAATTCGCGGCAAAATGGGTTACGACAATTCATAGTGATCCATTTCAAGACTTTACTAAACAAGGCTTAAAAGGCTGGATTTTTACTAAATTAAATTTGAAAGCTTTAAAAAATATAGATTTATTTTTTGTTGTAACGAATAGGTTGAAAAAAAGCTTAGCCGCATTAGGTATTTCAAATGAAAAGATGCATGTTATCTATAACGGGATTGAATATGATCAGGAAAAAGCAGATGGCTATAATAAAAAGGAAATGTTTAATATTGATGAAGATGTGTTTACGGCAATCCAAGTAGCGCGTTTGCATCCTGTTAAAGGACATGAAGTTTTATTCGATGCGTTACAACAAACAAAATTGGAGAAAATTAAAGTGTTATTAGTTGGTGACGGGCCGTTAGAAAGAGAACTAAAGGCGTTAGCTACTGAAAAAGGGATTAATGATAAAGTTGAATTTTTAGGGCATCGTCAAGATGTGAAACAATTATTTGCTTCATCACATGTCAATTTGTTAACTTCCCATAGCGAAGGATTTCCATTAGTTTTATTAGAAGCGGCAAATCAACGTGTACCATCAATTGTGACTAGAGCTGGAGAAATCGAACCGTTAATTGCAGATGAAACTTATGGGTGGATTGTACCAACTGGTGATGGAAAAGCATTGGCATCGGCATTAGAAGAGGCTTATGATAAGTGGAAAACTGGAGAGTTATCAGTAATGGGCAAGCATATTTATGAGCATGCTACTATGAACTTCTCACTTCAAAAATTATATGAAGATACGAAAGAAACATATAAGCAATTAATAGCAAAAAACCTTTAATGATAGAGAGGATAGTTAATTATGGCAGTACAAACGGTTGATATTCTAGGTGTTCCTTTCTCTACAATGACAATGGATGAAACGGTCCAATATTTAAAGGAACAACTAGAATTGGAGCAAACTCATACTTTTCAGGTAGTAACAGCAAATCCTGAAATTGTTATGTGTGCAAAAAAGGATGAAGAGTTCCATAAAACATTACTAAATACCGATTTAATTACACCTGATGGTATTGGGGTTGTAAAAGCAAGTGGTATGCTTGGTACACCTGTAAAAGAACGTGTAGCAGGTTTTGATTTAATGTGTAATTTATTTGCGAAGTTATCAGAAGAGAATAAACCAGTATCTGTTTTCTTATTAGGTGCAAAACCACATGTTGTACAAGCCGCGGCTGATCATTTAACGAAGACATATTCGGCTGCATCTATCGTGGGGATACAAGATGGATATTTTAAACAAGAAGAAGAAGAGAATATTGTTTCACGTATTCAAGAGGCAAAACCAGATCTATTACTTGTTGCACTTGGCTTTCCAAGACAAGAAAACTTTATCCAAAACAATAAGCATCGTTTAGAAACGAAAATGGCTGTTGGAGTAGGCGGTAGTTTAGATGTGTGGGCTGGAGAGGTAAAACGTGCGCCAAAATGGATTCAATCTATTCATTTAGAGTGGTTTTACAGATTATGTAGTAATCCAACACGTTGGCGTCGTCAGTTAGTATTAGCTGAATTTTTAAAAGAAGTAATGCGTTCAAAAAAGTAGCGGAACATCGCTACTTTTTTATTTGTTTATTTTTGATAAACATTTTACTTTTTGGGAATGATGAAGGGGGATTTTTTATAAGAAAGTATTTTACTTATGCAATACACACATGTAAAATGATGTGTAAAGACACCTGTGTAAGGAGGACTTCTTGTGAGCAAGGTAAAAGAAATTTCGAAGCGAAAGCTACTTGGTATAGCAGGGCTTGGCTGGCTATTTGATGCAATGGATGTTGGAATGCTTTCATTTGTAATCGTAGCACTCCAAAAAGATTGGGGATTAAGTACTCAAGAAATGGGTTGGATAGGTAGCGTTAATTCAATTGGTATGGCAGTAGGAGCGCTCCTTTTTGGGATACTATCAGATAAAATAGGACGGAAATCAGTCTTTATTATTACATTATTACTATTTTCTATCGGTAGTGGTTTAACTGCTTTAACGACGACATTCGCGATGTTCCTCGTTTTACGCTTTTTAATTGGTATGGGACTTGGTGGGGAACTTCCAGTTGCATCTACTCTTGTATCAGAAAGTGTTGAAGCGCACGAACGTGGAAAAATAGTTGTACTATTAGAAAGCTTTTGGGCTGGTGGTTGGTTAATCGCAGCTCTTATCTCATATTTTGTTATTCCTAAATACGGTTGGGAAGTTGCTATGGTATTAAGTGCAGTTCCAGCGTTATATGCTTTATATTTAAGATGGAATTTACCCGATTCTCCAAGGTTCCAAAAGGTTGCAAAAAGGCCATCTGTTATTGAAAATATAAAATCGGTTTGGTCTGGAGAATATCGTAAAGCAACAATTATGTTATGGATTCTATGGTTTTGTGTGGTCTTTTCCTATTATGGAATGTTCCTTTGGTTACCTAGTGTAATGGTACTGAAAGGCTTTAGTTTAATAAAAAGTTTTCAGTACGTACTCATTATGACTTTAGCTCAACTTCCAGGATATTTCACAGCTGCATGGTTTATTGAACGTCTTGGTCGTAAATTTGTATTGGTTACGTATTTAATTGGTACAGCATGTAGTGCTTATGTGTTCGGAATTGCGGATTCATTAACAGCATTAATAGTGGCGGGTATGTTACTATCCTTCTTTAATTTAGGTGCTTGGGGTGCATTATACGCTTATACACCGGAACAGTATCCAACAACTATTCGCGGTACAGGTGCAGGAATGGCAGCTGCATTTGGGCGTATTGGTGGTATTCTTGGACCACTATTAGTAGGGTATTTAGTTGCTTCACAAGCTTCACTATCGCTAATATTTACGATTTTCTGTGGATCAATTTTAATTGGGGCACTTGCTGTAGTTATACTTGGTCAAGAAACGAAACAGAGGGAATTAGTATAAAGAGAAACCTTAATCAGTGGTGTTTTGTCCATCAACCACTGATTATTAGCCCGCACCAATCGGGATAAAAGAAAAGGGGAACCAAAGTGGTTTCCTTTTTTCTGTTTTTTTAGATAAATAATGGTATAGTAAGAAAAAGGGAATGTTTCTTACTAAAGCGAATGTATACAACAAGACATATGGACAAAGGAATTAGGTGGCTGGATAAATGAAAATCTTACTTATCATGGAAGAAACAGAAGAGCGAAGAAAATTAGTTGAGAACTTTACTGAAAACATTCGAAATGTAGAATGTTTTGAAGCGAAAACTGGAACAGAATCTTTGCTAATAATGAAAAAACATACACCTGATTTTGTTTTTTTAAATTCGCAATTAATGGATGGTACCGGTTTTGAATATTCGAGTTTGTTACGAGAAGTGAATTGTTATACGAAATTTATTTTTATTGGTGAGGATATAGAAGAGGCAATTACAGCTTTTCGTTTCCAAGCGTTTTATTATTTATTACGACCATTTCGTGAAGAAGATTTACAATTCATTTTATATAAAATGGGAAAAGAACAAGGTGAGAAAGCAAAGAGTCATCTGCGTAAACTGCCGATAGAAGGCCATGAGGGGATTAGATATATTCTCCCGGAGGATATTGTATATATTAGTAAAAATAAGGAAAATAAAACCGTTTCAATTTATACAACGAATAATCAGTATATTTCAACATACACACTCCAGGAATTAGAAAATAAACTAAATGCATATGATTTTTTACGTGTACATAAAAGCTATTTAATTAATATGTCATATGTACAAGAACTTAAACCTTATTATAATGGCACGTATAATTTGCATTTAGACAGGTACGATGAGCAACCGATTCCAGTAAGCCGTAATTATGTAAAACGGCTTCGAAATAAAATTGAGCTATGACAAGTAATGAGAGAATTTTAACATAATAGCCTAGAAATCCTTCATGATAAGGAGGATTCAAATTAAATATTCAGAAAATTTAGTACAATCTCCTCTAAGAAGTAGTAATGGGGGGATTGTACGTGAAAACATTGAAATCAATTTTACTTTGGGGAGTTATTGCAGCGGTAGGAGCATCTGCTTTTGGTGTAATAGCTTTATCACAAGGTGAGACAATTAATGCTGTATGGCTATTAGTTGCTGCTGTATCAGTGTATGCGATTGCTTATCGCTTTTATAGTAGATTTATAGCAAGGAAAGTTTTTGGCCTAGATAATAATAGGCAAACGCCTGCCCATACGTTAAATGATGGGAAGGATTATGTTCCAACAAATAAATGGGTTTTATTCGGACATCACTTCGCTGCGATTGCAGGGGCGGGTCCTTTAGTAGGACCAATTTTGGCGGCGCAGATGGGGTATTTACCTGGAATTATTTGGATTATCGTTGGGGTAGTTATTGCCGGAGCTGTACAAGATTTTGTAATTTTATTTGCTTCAATGAGACGTAATGGTAAATCATTAGGAGAAATGATTAAAGATGAAATTGGTCCTGTTACAGGATTAATTGCGATGATTGGTATTTTAGGTATTATGATAATTTTATTAGCAGTATTAGCTTTAGTAGTTGTGAAGGCACTTGTTGGAAGCCCATGGGGAATGTTTACAATCGCAGCAACAATTCCAATTGCTATTTTAATGGGAGTTTACATGCGTTACATTAGACCAGGGCGAGTAGGGGAAGGATCAGTAATCGGTATTGTTCTACTAGTTCTATCGCTTATTGGTGGACAGTATGTAGCAGAAAATCCAACACTTGCAAGTATGTTTACTTTTAGTGGTGAAACAATTGCTATTATGCTTATCGTATATGGATTCATCGCATCGGCATTACCAGTTTGGATGCTCCTTGCACCACGTGATTATTTAAGTACATTTTTAAAAATAGGAACGATACTTGGATTAGCAATTGGTATTTTAATTGTAGCTCCAGATTTGAAGATGCCGGCAGTATCTAAGTTTATTGATGGAACAGGCCCTGTCTTCTCCGGGAATTTATTTCCGTTCTTATTTATTACAATAGCTTGCGGTGCTGTCTCTGGATTCCACGCTCTCGTTTCATCAGGTACGACGCCGAAAATGATTGAGCAAGAAGGTCATGCACAGCCAATTGGTTATGGGGCAATGTTAATGGAATCATTTGTAGCAGCGATGGCTATGATTGCAGCTTGTGTATTAACACCAGGAACTTATTTTGCAATTAATAGTCCAGCAGCACTGATCGGAACAGATGTATCACAAGCGGCTCAAGTTATTTCTTCGTGGGGATTTGCTATTACACCGAATGAATTAAAAGAACTTGCTGTTAACGTCGGAGAACAGACCATTTTATCACGTACAGGTGGCGCACCAACATTAGCAATTGGTATGGCACATATATTTTCACAAGTAATAGGTGGAACGGCGATGATGGCATTTTGGTACCATTTTGCCATTCTTTTTGAAGCACTATTTATTTTAACAACGATTGATGCTGGAACACGCGTAGGACGATTTATGATTCAAGATATTTTAGGGCATGTGTACAAGCCGTTTGCGAAAACAGATTCCACAATAGCGAATGTGGTTGCTACAACGTTATGCGTATTAGGCTGGGGGTACTTCTTATATCAAGGGGTGGTTGACCCTCTCGGTGGAATTAATACGCTATGGCCACTTTTCGGTATTGCAAATCAAATGTTAGCGGGGATTGCACTATTACTTGGAACGACAATTTTATTCAAAATGGGGAAAAAGGCATACGTTTGGGTAACGCTTATTCCGACTATAGGATTACTTATTGTAACGATGACAGCCGGTTATCAAAAGTTATTTCATGAAAATCCTAAAATAGGATTTCTATCACATGCGAAAGTATTTCAGGGAGCATTAGATGATGGTAAGGTATTAGCTCCAGCTAAAAATGTTGCGCAAATGAAACAAATTATTTTTAATGACTATATTGATGCGGCACTTTGTGGAATTTTTATGATAGTTGTAATTGCTGTATTAATTTCTGCACTTCGAATTTGGATTCAAGTATTAAGAAATAAGCCAATGCCGTTAAAAGAGGCACCATATATTCCAAAAGATGAAAGTGAGTCGAGGAACTATGCTTAAAAATTTACGGAACGTATGGGGAAAGAGAAAGCAATTTATTAGTTTACTTGTCGGAGTTCCAAGTTATGAAACGTATGTAAATCACATGAAATTACATCATCCAGAAGAGAAAATTTTATGTCAAAAGCAATTTTTTGCTGAGGCACAAGAAGCTAGATTTAATGCAAAAGGCGGAAAGATATCGCGATGTTGTTAATGGAGGAGACGAAATTTCGTCTCCTTTTTTATTTTGCTGTTCCACGTGGAACAATATAATAAAAAAGTTTGGGAATTATAGGGATTTCGTAATACAATAACATATAGAAAGGGATAGATGGAAAAGAAAAAGTAGGGAGATTATTTTATGTTTAGAGATCTATTTGTAAATATGACAATCATTCTGTCCTTTATCTTTGTAGGTGCTCAGCTTTTAAGAGATAAGCCATTAAAAGAAGGATTCTCTTTTTGGCAGAAATGTTTGGTCGGTATTTTAACTGGAATATTAAGTATATTATTGATGCATTTTGGTGTGCATATTGAAGATATTATGTTGGATTTACGTTATTTAGCTGTTGTTTTGGCGATTATAATCGGTGGCCCGATAGCTAGTAGTATAACAGTTATGATCACTTTAATAACACGGGTATTTTTTACTGAATATTCTTTAGCCTCTGAATTGGCCTGCTATACTATCGTGGCAATAGGGATTGGCATTACTCTCATTTGGCGGATGAAGATTTCTATATTTACAAAATGGATATGGTTTAATGTGTACAGTTTGTCTATTTTAATACTACCACTTTATATTTTATTTAAGGATATATATGTAGTGGTATTATATTTAATTTGTTGTATTGTAGCGGCATACATCACATTTGTAAGTGCAAGTTACGTATTGCAATCCAATGAATTATTTCAAACGATGAAGCATTATGCAACGATAGATGCATTAACGAATCTAGGAAATGTAAGACAGTTTGATTTCGAGATGAATCGTCATATTGGTAGCAAGCATATGAAAAATGATTCACTTTGTTTATTACTTATAGATATTGATCACTTTAAGTATGTAAATGATACGTACGGGCATCCTGCTGGAGATGAAGTGTTAAAACAACTAGGGCGTATTTTGTTAGAAAATGCACCATTCCCAAATTTAGTCTTTCGAAAGGGTGGCGAAGAGTTTGCTCTGTTGTTACCGAAAAAAAGGGTAGCATTTGGAACTCGTATAGGGGAACAAATTCGACTAGCAGTTGAAAAGCATTCATTTCAACTGCAAAATGGGGAAAAAATTAAAATTACAGTTTCTGTGGGGCTTTCAGAATATAAAAAATCACCTGAGCAATTTATTCAATCAGCGGATGATGCGTTATATTATTCAAAAAGAAATGGTAGAAACAAGGTTAGTTCAGCATCATAGGAATTCGGGGAGTACTTTAAAAGATTTCTGTAAAGTAATTAAAACCCACAGAACAATAAATGTTCTGTGGGTTTTAATCTATTTTTAAATTTATGAATAAAAAGCTTTATGTTAGATTAGACAAGTTCTTTCGGTGCAACGAATTTGCGGTATGCACCGTGATGTGTTGGTCCTACATATTCGTTAATCTTAAATGAATGACGAATTGCAGCTGTGATGAATTCTTTCGCAGTTTTTACTGCTTCTTTCACCGTTTTTCCTTTTGCAAGTTCTGCTGTAATTGCAGCAGAATATGTACAACCTGCACCGTGTGTATTTGTCGTATCAATCTTTTCTGATTCTAGAAGATCGAATGTTTCGCCGTCATATAACACATCAATAGCAGTTTCTGTGCCTAGTTTGCTACCACCTTTAATCAGTACGTATTTAGCACCTAAAGCATGGATTTTTTTTGCAGCTTCTTTCATGTCCTCAAGAGAATTAATTTTCACACCACTTAATTGATATGCTTCAAATAAGTTTGGCGTTACGACTAATGCCTTTGGAACAAGAACGTCACGTAAGCAGTCATTTGTTTCAGGATGTAACGCTTCATCCGCTCCTTTACATACCATAACAGGATCAACTACTACATTTTCGAAATTGTGCTTTTCAATTGTTTCCGCAACCATTTCGATAATTTCTACTGATCCAAGCATACCCGTTTTTAAAGCATCTACGCCAACGCCTTCAATTGTCGTTTCTAATTGTGGTTTTAATGTAGAAGCTGGGATTGGGAATACGTTATGTGCCCAACCGTTATGTGGATCCATCGTTACGATTGTCGTAAGAGACGTCATTCCGTATACACCAAGTTCTTGGAATGTTTTTAAATCTGCTTGTATACCAGCACCGCCACTTGTGTCAGAACCAGCGATAGTAAGTGCCTTATTCAATGTCATTATGAAAGCCCCCTCAAGTGATATAATGAAAACTATGTTTTCACCATTATATCAATGTTACGAATAAGTACAAAGTGAAAAGTAGATGATTTATGTTAAGTACTATTTAAAATCTTGTATGTAGGAGACGAATTATGTTTCAAGAGAATCGTACAAATGAATTAGTTATATTAAAAGAGATTGCAGAAACATTGAATACCTCAAATGATACATATCACGTACTTCAAGCTGTGCTGGAAAAGCTGTTGAATGTAACTGGTTTAACGACAGGATGGATTTTCCTTGCGGATGAAAATGGTAGATATACAAAATTAATTGATTACCAATTACCAGAGGGATTGAAATTCGAAAATAAACGACCGATGTGTGAGGGGAATTGCTGGTGCTTACACCGCTTTGTGGAAGGAAAACTAGAGCGAGCAGTTAATATTATTGAATGTAAGAGAATTAATAATGCGATTGAATACAACTGGGGAGATACAGAAGGGATTGTACATCATGCGACAGTACCGCTAAAAGCGGGAGAAGATGAATTTGGCGTGTTAAATGTAGCTAGCCCAGGCAAAACGCATTTTTCGGAAGAAGAATTAGTACTATTACAATCAGTTGCCTTTCAAATTGGAACGGCATTAAAGCGTACAAAACTGTATGAAAATGAAAAGAGAAGAGCTCATTATTATGTAAAGTTAGAACGCTTTATTCAAGCTTTAAGGACAATTCATAAATTTAATGCATTACCAGAAGAGATTGTAATGCAAATAGGGAGCTTATTTCTATGGGAGCAAGTTGTATTCTTTATTAGAGAAGAAAATGAACTAGCTGTGAGAGCTTCTTATAAGAAAGGTGAACTACAAGATGATTTGAGGGCAGCAGCACAGGAAGCGTTGGAAAAAGAAGAGTCTGTCTTGTCAAAGCGTCAGGTTGGGAATATAGAGCATCCCAATAGGGCAGTTATCGCTATTCCGATACATATTCAAGATCATATATTTGGAGTATTAAGTGTAAGTTCTAATAATGGAGAATTTGATATAAATACGATAGATGTAGTACAAGCGTTAGCAAATCATATTTCATTAATGATAGAGAACTTAAGATTAAATGAAAAACGCCGCGAACTTGTACGAATGGAAGAGCGTAATCGTTTAGCTAGAGATTTACATGATTCTGTTTCACAAAAGTTGTTTTCATTAACGTTTATGACGAAAGGCGCTGAAGCTGTCTTAAAGGGTCAAAATGAAAAGGTAGATCAGTCTTTGTATGAGATGCGTGAATTAGCACAAGGTGCCTTAAAAGAAATGAGGACATTAATTTGGCAGCTCCGTCCGGCTGGATTAGAGAAAGGGTTATTACCAGCTTTAAAGCAATATGGTGAAAGTTTAGGATTGAAAATTCGGGAACAAGTTACAGGTGTACGTGATTTGCCGCGTGTAGTAGAAGAAGCGCTATGGCGAATTGGACAAGAAGCTTTAAATAACGTAAGTAAGCATGCGAATGTAAGAGAAGCGACGATTTATTTCAAAATGACGGAGAAAAATGTATCATTAGAAATAGTCGATCAAGGAAATGGGTTTGTAGAAAAGGATATAAAAGAGAAGAAATCACTCGGTATGACTACGATGCGTGAAAGAGTAGAATTAGTTGGTGGAACAATTAAAATTGTAAGTAGTAAGAAACGAACGAGTATAAAAGTAAATGTACCATTATGATGTGAAAATGAGGGAAGTTTGTGAAAATAAAAGTATTGTTAGTTGATGATCATACAGTTGTTTTAAAAGGATTAGCATTTTTTCTAAGCACACAGGAAGATTTTGAATTAGTTGGTGAAGCAAATAATGGGAAAGAGGCGCTAGTGAAAGTAGGCGAAACAAGTCCAGATGTCGTATTAATGGATTTATATATGCCTGAGATGGATGGAATTGAGGCAACAGCTTGTATTAAAAAAGAATATCCAAACGTGAAAGTAATTGTATTGACTAGTTTCTCTGATCAAGCTCATGTATTGCCGGCACTAAAAGCTGGGGCGAGCGGTTATATTTTAAAAGATATCGAACCAGATCAGCTTGTTGAAGCTATTCGAAGCGCGTATAAAGGTAATATTCAATTACATCCAGATATAGCAAATGCCCTTCTTTCTCAAACATTACCACAGGAAGAGAAAGAAGAAGAACCTTCCGTTCAAGTGGATGTATTAACAGCGAGAGAAAATGAAGTATTGCAGTTATTGGCGAAAGGGATGAGTAATAAAGAAATTGCTTCTGTTTTAGTTATTACAGAAAAAACGGTAAAAGCTCATATGAGTAGTATTTTGAGTAAGTTACATTTATCCGATCGCACACAAGCAGCATTATATGCAGTGAAAAATGGAATCGTATAAGACAAAAGTCGTAAGACCTAGTTCGCCTTTAGAAGGTGGACTTTTTTTATGGAAAAATACGTCTATGTGAGGACGTAATTGTTTTGATATAAAGATAAAATGTATTTGTAAGCAACAATAATTATAAGGGAGTACCCTTTTTCGTAAGTGATATATAACAACATAAGAGTGAGTAGTAGGAGGAAAAACAATGGCAACAGTTTTATTTGTAAAAGCAAACAACCGCCCAGCGGAACAAGCAGTTAGTGTGAAATTATACGAGGCATTTTTAGCAAACTATAAAGAAGCGCATCCAAATGATACAGTGGTAGAACTTGATTTATATAAAGAAGAATTACCATATGTAGGCGTAGATATGATTAATGGTACATTCAAAGCAGGTAGAGGATTTGATTTAACAGAAGAAGAAGCAAAAGTGGTAGCGGTTGCTGATAAGTATTTAAATCAATTCTTAGAAGCTGATAAAGTAGTTTTCGGTTTCCCATTATGGAACTTAACGATTCCGGCCGTATTACACACGTATATTGATTATTTAAACCGTGCTGGTAAAACGTTTAAATATACACCAGAAGGTCCAGTTGGGCTTATTGGAGATAAGAAGATTGCATTATTAAATGCACGCGGCGGCGTATATTCTGAAGGACCAGCAGCTGAAATGGAAATGGCTGTAAAATATGTAGCGAGCATGATGGGCTTCTTCGGTGCAACAAACATGGAAACGGTAATTATCGAGGGACATAACCAATTCCCAGATAAAGCAGAAGAAATCATTACTGCAGGTCTTGAAGAAGCAGCTAAAGTAGCAAGCAAATTTTAATTAAAATTATAATCGCCACTCGAAAAAACAGCATTAACATTTACATGTTAATGCTGTTTTTTTATATTAATTTGTAGTTTCGTTATGTTTAGGAAGCGGAAATGCATTCCCAATCGCGGCTGCCCCGAGCATCGGTAATAATAAATTGAGCGGGAAAAACATGAGTAATAGTAATGTTATAGCTATTGGTTTTCTTAATGCATAGCTTGAAATAGCTGTCGTGACGATGGCTACAGAAGCTATTGGATCTATAGGGATAATAGAAGCTATAGCATATCCGATACTTGATCCAGCAAATATAATTGGGAAAATATGTCCGCCGCGCCAACCCGTATTTAAACAAACGGCAGTAATACATAATTTTAAAATTCCTGAAAGAAGTAGTACCCAGAAGGATAAATGGCTCCATTCAACGACTAAATCTTTTAATTGATGTTCCCCTGAGAATAACGTGTAAGGAAGAAAAGTTCCTGTAATTCCTAATAAAATACCGCCTATAATTCCAAGTGATACCTTGTATTCTTTGAAGGGGTGGATTAATTTCTCTAATGTGAATTCTAATTTGAAATAAAAGAAACCAACTATAGCACCAATGCTAGCAAGTGGTAGAAAGGCGATCCATTCATTAAGAGCAAGAGACCCTTCCCCAAAATCAACAATAAAGGATCCACGATTATCGAGTTTACTAAGCAATAAGTAAACGGAAAAACCGGCAAAAGTGGTAGCTAAATATACAATTGCTTTTTTTCCTTTCGAAAATTCATTAATTTGTTCACCCTCATTTTCATTCGGAGCTAAATAACCGAATAATGGTGCATTAAAAATAACACTTAAAGTGGCACCAATTCCAACCTCTGTTAGTTCATTCATTCCCTTTAAAGCAAATTTAAAGCGATCTCCTACCCATGTACAAAGTCCACCGATAATTCCAACAAGTGCAGCTTCTGGTCCTAAACTTGCTCCAAATATTAAAACGATAATCGCAGTTAAAGTAGCTTTATGTACAAAACGGTATTCAATTCTACCTGTTTTTTTATATTCAGCCATCACTTCGGGCATAAGACGTGGATATGTACCGAAGTATTTTTGTGTTAAACCAACGAGGATACCACCGATGATTGTTACACAAATGGTGTAATAAGGGGGAGAAGAGAAAAGAGTAGGTAAGTATCCCCAAATAAAGTGAATTCCGATATTTATTGTGACTAAAAATGACCAGACCGTGACTCCGACTATAGAGCCTAAAAGAATGCCATATAGGACTAGTATATGGTGCATGTCCTTTTTATTTGTCATGTTGTACCTCCGTTATGTAAATTTTCATGTAGAAAGGATTAAATATGCTAGTGTGAATTGAATATATATATAGTATCTTTTTGAGGGGGTGGCTTATTCAATATATCGGGATCTCATGAAAATTTGAAACCAACGCGGTTAAACCACTTATTTAATTCTATATATGGATTGGAGTTTTTAAAAGGTCTTTTTCAAATGAATATGGAATATATTTCTTTTATTGTTTGTATTAAATTCCTTGCATTTAATTTAGAACATTCAGAAAAACTATTTGACATCAGGAAATTATTGCTATAAAATCAACGGTAATTGCATAGTCTTATCAAGAAAAGGTGGAGGGACAGGCCCGATGAAACCTTGGCAACAGCCGTATAACGGAATTGTGCCAAATCCTGCAGGTGATAATCCTGAGAGATAAGAAAGAGCCTTAGAGCGTGTTTTCAAACTGCTCCTTTCTTGTTTTCAGGGAAGGGGCAGTTTTTTATTTTGGATAAAGTGAAACTTTAATCAGTGGGGGTTTTGTCCCTCCCCCGCTAATTATTAGCCTTCATCAATCGGGCAGTTATCTCCCACCTAACTTCCTCGCATTTGCCGAATTTGGAGGTGGGAGTCTTACTGCCCGCAAATAGCGGGATAAAAGAAAGGAGAATGAGAGATGGGAGAATCATGGGGGAAAGGAACGATTTGTGTGCAAGGTGGCTATTCGCCAAAAAATGGTGAGCCGCGTGTTTTGCCACTTTATCAAAGTACAACGTATAAATACGATACGTCAGATGATTTAGCAGCACTATTTAATTTAGAGGCAGAAGGATATATATATACGCGTATTGGAAATCCTACTCTAGCTGCATTTGAGCAGAAGTTATCAGATTTAGAAGGCGGTGTAGGGGCTGTTGCAACAGCTTCTGGGCAGGCAGCCATTATGCTTGCGGTTTTAAATATTTGCAGTAGTGGAGACCATTTACTTTGTTCTTCAACTGTTTACGGAGGAACGTTTAATTTATTTGGAGTGAGTTTGCGAAAGCTGGGCATAGATGTTACGTTCTTTAATCCTAATTTAACGGCAGATGAAATTGCGGCACTTGCTAATGATAAGACAAAACTCGTTTATGCAGAGTCGTTAGGAAATCCAGCAATGAACGTTTTGAATTTCAAAGAACTTTCAGCGGCAGCAAAAGAATTAGAAGTACCTTTTATCGTTGATAATACATTGGCGACGCCTTATTTATGCCAGGCGTTTGAACATGGGGCAAATATCATTGTCCATTCTACAACGAAATATATTGATGGCCATGCAAGTTCTCTAGGTGGGATTGTAATAGATGGAGGGAACTTCGATTGGACAAATGGAAAATACCCTGAGCTTGTCGAACCTGACCCGAGTTATCATGGCGTAAGCTATGTTCAAAATTTTGGAGCAGCAGCGTATATTGTGAAAGCACGCGTTCAGTTATTAAGAGACTACGGAAACTGTATGAGCCCATTCAATGCATATATTAGCAACATTGGCCTTGAAACATTGCATTTACGAATGGAGCGTCATAGTGAAAATGCTCTCGAAGTTGCTAAGTGGCTTGCTAATCATGATCGCATTGAATGGGTGAATTATCCTGGATTAGATAGTAATGAAAATTATTCGTTAGCACAAAAGTATTTGAAAAAAGGTGCTAGTGGAGTTTTAACATTTGGTATTAAGGGCGGATTAGAAGCAGCGAAAGAATTTATCGCAAATGTAAAGCTTGCAACTCTTGTAACGCATGTAGCTGATGCAAGAACTTGTGTAATACATCCTGCTAGTACGACGCACAGACAATTAAGCGCAGAAAATCAGCGTTTAGCTGGCGTTACATCTGATTTAATCCGTTTATCGGTCGGTATAGAAGATGTTTCTGATATTGTTGCAGATTTAGAAGCGGCGCTAGTCGGAGGCAAACAACATGCCGATCATAATTGATAAAGATTTACCAGCTCGCAAAGTATTGCAGAAGGAAAATATTTTTGTAATGACGAAGGAGCGAGCAGTAACACAAGATATACGTGCTTTGAAAATTGCTATATTAAATTTAATGCCTACAAAACAAGAAACAGAGGCGCAATTACTTCGTTTAATTGGAAATACACCGTTGCAATTAGATGTTCATTTACTTCATATGGAATCGCATCTGTCTCGCAATGTAGCGCAGGATCATTTAACGAGCTTCTATAAAACATTCCGTGATATTGAGAATGAAAAATTTGATGGACTCATTATTACAGGAGCACCAGTTGAAACTCTTTCTTTTGAAGAAGTAGATTATTGGGAAGAGCTTGGACGTATTATGGAGTATTCAAAAACGAATGTAACATCTACGCTTCATATTTGCTGGGGGGCACAAGCTGGTTTGTATTACCACTATGGTGTGCCGAAGTATCCTCTTGCGGAAAAAATGTTTGGTGTATTTGAACATGAGGTTCGCGAGCAACATGTGAAATTGTTACAAGGGTTTGATGAAGTGTTTTTTGCTCCGCATTCTCGTCATACAGAAGTACGAGAGAGCGATATTGAAGAAGTGAAAGAATTAACGTTATTAGCCAATTCTGAAGAAGCAGGCGTTCATCTTGCTATTGGGCAAGAGGGAAGGCAAGTTTTCGCACTCGGACATAGTGAATACAGTTGTGATACGTTAAAGCAAGAATACGAACGGGACTGCCAAAAAGGGTTAAATATTGATGTGCCAAAAAATTATTTTAAACATAATAATCCAAATGAGGAGCCAATTGTTAGGTGGAGGAGTCATGGGAATTTATTATTCTCTAATTGGCTGAATTATTACGTGTATCAAGAAACCCCTTATATATTGTAAATGATTGTATAACACGTGGTAGCGTTTTATTTGTAAAGATTAACCTTTATTTTTCTCAATATTCAAAATACATTGTTTTTCAGATTTTTTGTCTATATAATGGCATCTAAACACAATTTTTGAGGGGTGGACAGTATTATGAAAGAAATTCAAGTGGGGTTATTAGGTCTTGGGACAGTTGGTAGTGGTGTAGTTCGTATTATTACAGATCATCAAGAACGACTTATACACCAAGTAGGTTGTCCAGTGAAAGTAACGAAAGTATTGGTGCAAAACATTGAGAAAGAGAGAGAAGTAGACGTGCCTTCTACTCTATTAATACAAGATGTGAATGAAATTTTAGATAATCCTAATATTGATGTTGTCATTGAAGTAATGGGCGGCATTGATGATGCAAAAGCATATATTTTACAAGCTTTAAAAAGCGGGAAGCACGTTGTGACTGCAAATAAAGATTTAATGGCGTTACACGGAGCGGAACTCTTAGCGGTAGCAAAAGATAATCAGGCTGATTTATTTTACGAAGCAAGTGTAGCTGGAGGGATTCCAATTTTACGAAGCATCGTAGAAGGACTTTCTTCAGATCTTATTACGAAAGTAATGGGAATTGTAAATGGAACGACAAATTTTATTTTGACGAAAATGTCAGACGAAGGGAGAGCATATAACGACGTGTTAAAAGAAGCTCAGCAGCTTGGATTTGCAGAAGCAGATCCAACATCAGACGTAGAAGGTTTGGATGCAGCAAGAAAAATGACGATTTTGGCTACTCTCGGTTTCTCTACAAATGTAGAGCTTGGAGATGTGAAGGTAAAAGGGATTACTTCTATTACAGCAGAAGATATTGAATATAGTAAGAGCTTAGGCTATACGATTAAATTAATTGGTCTTGCAAAGCGAGATGGCGAGAAATTAGAGGTTACAGTTGAGCCAACGCTACTTCCAAATGCACACCCTCTTGCGGCGGTGCAAAATGAATATAATGCTGTGTATGTGTATGGTGAAGCGGTAGGAGAAACGATGTTTTATGGTCCGGGAGCAGGAAGCTTACCGACAGCGACAGCTGTTGTTTCTGATCTAGTTGCTGTAATGCAAAATATTAGGCTTGGTGTAAACGGAAATAGTGCGGTAGTCCCGCAATATCAAAAGGTACTAAAAGAGCCAGATGAAATTGTTGTGAAAAAGTTTTTAAGACTCCATGTGAAAGACGAAATTGGTGTGTTTGCAAAAATTACATCATTGTTCTCTGAACGCGGTGTTAGTTTTGAAAAGATTATTCAAATGCCGCTTGAAGAGAAAGGGAAAGCAGAAATCGTAATCGTAACACATCGTGCTTCTCTTGCGGATTATGAGTACATTCTACATACATTGCAATCGTATGAAGAAATAGATTGTGTGAAAGCAAATTATCGAATTGAGGGAGATGCTAAGTAGTATCTTTTCTAATAAAACGAAAAACCCTATTAAGCGGCTTGCTTAATAGGGTTTTTTCTATTTAAAATCTTCGTACCAACTTGAATAAAAGCTTGAATAATCCAACCTGTTGTAAAGGATAAGATAATTGTTCCAAAATAGATTGGCCCATCTAATAAGAAGCTTAATGTTAAAAATAAAAAAGCTAATGAAATTTCTGTTCTTCTAAATGTCCATTTCTTTTTCTCAGCAACAGTTAAAACGAAAGCCTCTTGAGGTGCTGCGCAAAGGTTTGTAGAGACGTAAAGACCAATTCCAGCTCCGATGAATAGATTTCCGCAAATAAGTGTTATATATTTTGGAAGAGAGCGGATAGTATCCATAATAGTCGTAATAGAACCAACCCAATCAACAAAAAGAGAAATAAGAATCATTGTGACAATTGTGCCGATTGTAATTTGTTTTTTGTCCCAAAAGAGTACGATCAGGGTAAAAATAAAGTTAATCATGAAAATCCAAAAACCAATACTTATCCCAAAATTTTGATATAGTGCAATAAAGAAGGAATCATAAGGGCTAAGTCCAAAGGAAGTAATTGTCGTCATCATATTAATACCGATGGCGAGAATGAGTAAACCGCCAATGAAAAATATATATTCTAGTTTGAATCGAAGCATAGTTGTATATCCTTTCAAAATGTATTTGCTAAGAAAGGATATACTGTGGAAAGCTTACCAGGTCAAGCGAGAATTTTTGAGGGGAAGGGGAGAATGAGATGACTAATATAAGAAAGATTGCTGAACTTGCTGGGGTATCTGTTTCAACTGTTTCACGTG
This sequence comes from Bacillus sp. SRB_8, assembly GCF_003264205.1. NCBI lineage: Bacteria > Bacillati > Bacillota > Bacilli > Caryophanales > Bacillaceae > Bacillus > Bacillus sp. SRB_8. Next base: position 104,035 of record NZ_NADT01000004.1, read on the forward strand.
TACTCAATAATCATCCGTATGTGAATGAACAGAAACGAAAAGAGATTTTAGCGATTATTGAAGAATTAAATTATACGCAAAATGTGAATGCGATTCATTTAGTGAAAGGAAAAACGAATGTAATTGGCGTGTTATTGCCGCACGTAAATGATCAATATTACAGTGCCATTATTGGGGGGATATCAAAGGAAACCGCAAAGAACAATTATAATATGATGCTTTGCCAGACAAATTATAGCGAAGAAAAAGAGCTTGAAATTTTACATATGTTAAAAATGAAAAAGCTTGATGGAGTAATTATATGTTCACGGACAAATAGTAAGGAAAAACTTGAAGAGTATACGAAGTTTGGTCCAATTGTGATGTGTGAAGAAATAGATTCGAATTTCATTTCGAGTGTACATATTGATTACTACAAAGTATTTTTGCGCGGGATGAAAAGCTTAATAGATGCTGGTCATACACGTATCGGATATTGCATTGGAAGAAGTAATAGTATTAATAGCCAGAGGCGAAAAAAGGCGTATGAGGATTCACTTCAACAGATTGTTGTAACACCGTTAGATGCCTGGAAGTTTAAGGGCTGTTTTACGGTGGAAGATGGGCGCAATGTAGTCAGGGAATGGGCTCGTATGTCTGTAAAACCGACGGCTTTTCTTGTATCTTGCAATCATATTGCTGCAGGAATGGTAACGGAGGCGAAAAAACAAGGAATTCGTATCCCAGAGGATATTACGATTATCGGATGTGATGATCAAGAGGTGGCAAATATATTAGGTATTACGACGATTTCGCATTCTAGTAAAAATGTTGGTGTAAAGGCATTTGAATTATTATATGAAAAGATTAATGATGAGGAAATAGATGTGAAACATGTAGAGTTATTACCAGATTTGGTAGATAGGGAAACGACATAATAGAGAAGGTGTGAAAATCGCTTTTCGAAAATTCGTTTGGTATAATTATGGACAATCTATAGGGGCTAAAAGGGGTTTTGATATGAGATCAAAATTAGTAAAAGTAATTCTACTCATTACAATTGCGTCTTTCTGTTTATTTGCATACGGTTTTGTTTCGGGTGTAAATGATGTATTAAATCCGAAAGCTTCAAAATTAATTACGAAGACTGACGTAGTGGAAAAAGAGAAAAAGAAAACAGGAACGTTACAAGTAGTTAGTTTAGGTGATTCGTTAACGCGCGGCGTTGGTGATAAAGAAGGAATTGGCTATATTGGACGAATGAAAGAAAATTTACAAAAAGATTATAAACAAAAAGTTGCACTAAGCAATTTGGCAGTTAGTGGTGCGAAAATGCCTGATTTATTAAAACAAATCGAAAGCAGCGGAGCTCAATATTCAATTAAGCAAGCAGATGTAATTGTTTTAACAATTGGAGGAAATGATTTATTCCCAGGATGGGAATCGCTCGGAAAGATAGATTTAGAGACGTATCGTCCTGATACGGAAACGTTTCAAAATGAAGCGAAGAAAATTATAGAAGAAATTCGTAAATTAAACACAGATAGTCCTATTTTTTGGCTAGGTTTATACAATCCTTTTGAGGATGTAGAAGATTTAAGAGGTTCATCAAATATTGTTGTTGATTGGAATGCTTCTTTAGAGAAGTTAGCATTAAATGATAAAAATGTATATATTACACCGACATTTGATTTATTCCAAAATCGTGGAAAAGATTTATTATACTCCGATCATTTTCATCCGAATGAAGTAGGCTACACATATATGGCAGAACGATTAGTCCAAAACGTCGTAAGTAAATTAAAACTAGAGCAAGGAGGGATAAAATGACGACGATACTTTCTGTACGAGACTTGAAGAAGGTAATTGGAAAGAAGACGCTTGTAGAGGACATTTCATTTGATGTAAAACAAGGAGAAGTGTTTGGCTTTTTAGGACCGAACGGAGCCGGGAAAACGACAACAATTCGAATGTTAGTCGGACTGATTAAAGCGACAGAAGGTACTATTTCTATCGGTGGTTATTCTATTAAGGAAAATTTCAGAGAAGCGATGCGTCAAATTGGAAGTATAGTTGAAAACCCAGAGCTTTATACATATTTAACGGGATGGGAAAACTTAAAGCAATTTGCGCGCATGCTTGGTGATATATCAGATGAACGTATTATTGAAATTGCAAAAATGGTTCATTTAGATGAGCGTATTCACGATAAGGTAAAAACATATTCCCTTGGTATGAAGCAGCGCCTTGGAATTGCACAGGCGCTACTTGGAAACCCGAAATTGCTCATATTAGATGAACCGACGAATGGTTTAGATCCAGCTGGGATTAGAGAACTTAGGGAATTTATACATAAGCTTGTAAAAGAAGAAAATATGAGTGTATTTATTTCGAGTCACTTGCTAAGTGAAGTGCAACTGATATGCGACCGTGTTGCTATTATTCATAAAGGAAAAATGATAACAGTTGCACCTATTGAAGAGTTGATCAAAACAGCGAGTGATCGTGTGGAATGGGTCGTTACACCGATTTCCAAAGCGAAAGGCATGTTAGACGCTGCTGAAGAGATAGAGGAAGTTAGTGTAGAAGATGAGCGTTTATTATGTCGTATGGATGTTGCGTCTATTAATGTTTGGAATAAGCATTTTGTAGAAAACGGGATAGATGTACATAGCGTCAAAGAGCTTGTATTTACGCTAGAAGATTTATTTATTGAACTCACAAGGGGTGAGCAACATGCGTGAATTTGCGAATCTAGTTTTAAATGAATCAGAAAAGATTTATCGTAAGAAACGAATTGTTGTTGTCATGCTTATTTTAGCAATCTTGATTCCACTTTTTGTGTATGCTCAGTATCGTGAAATAGAAACGACGCAAAAAAGGCTTGGTACGACCGATTGGAAAGTATCATTACAGCAACAAATTGTTGATTCACAAAATCGCTTGAACAATTCTAGATTGCCAGAAGAATGGCGGGATTGGTTAAAAGTAAGAGTGGAACAACAACAATATTATTTAGATCATAATATTAATCCGACTGCGCCAGGAGCACCGACATTTGTGAGGGCGTTTATTGAACAAGGAATAACGTTATTTATTCCATTGCTCGTTATGATTGTCGCCATTGATATTGTTTCAGGAGAACGAAGCGATGGTACGATGAAAATGCTTCTGACGAGGCCAATTCGGCGCTGGAAAATACTCCTTAGTAAATATGTGACGATGTTATTTTTCATTTCGCTCATATTGCTTCTTGTCGGTTTGTTTGCTTACGCATTATCAGGGCTTGTATTTGGATACTCTGGATGGAATTTACCTGTGTTAACAGGATTCGTCATTGATAAGGAAACGTTAAATACAAACTTTGTACACCTTATTCCGCAGTGGCAATACATTTTAATGGCGTACGGACTAGCTTGGTTTGTTGCTATCGTTGTTGGAACTATATCATTTATGGTCTCTGTTTTAATTCGTAATACACCAGCTGGTATGGGCGTTATGTTAGCTGCGTTAATTGCAGGCGGCATTTTAAGTTCATTCGCAACGTCTTGGGAAGGTGCGAAATATATTTTTAGTGTCAACTTATCGCTAACGGATTATTTATCAGGAAAACTTCCTGCATTACAAGGGTTATCAATGGGATTTTCTTTAATAAATTTAACGGTTTGGGCAGTAGTATCTCTTATCATTTCATTTGTAGTATTTACAAGGCAGGATATGGTGAATTAATTGGATAGGAAGTGAAGGCATGGAAAACATTTTGCAGAATGATTGGGGACCATTACTGGGGTCAGAATTTGAGAAAGAATACTATCAAAATTTATCTAACTTTTTAAAAGAAGAGTATGAGGAGCATGTGATTTATCCAAAGGTAGAAGATATTTTTAACGCTCTTCAGTATACAAGTTATGAAAATACAAAGGTCGTTATTTTAGGACAAGACCCATATCATGGACCGAATCAAGCGCATGGTTTAAGCTTTTCGGTACAACCTGATATTAAAACGCCGCCATCATTGCTAAATATGTATAAAGAACTTCGAGATGAATACGGTTATGAAATTCCGAATAATGGTTATTTAGTAAAATGGGCGGAGCAAGGGATTTTACTATTAAATACTGTATTAACGGTTCGTCAAGGTGAAGCAAATTCTCATAAAGGAAAAGGATGGGAGCATTTCACAGATCGCGTAATTGAGCTATTAAATGAACGTGAAAAGCCAGTTATTTTCATATTATGGGGACGCCATGCTCAGGCGAAGAAAAAGTTAATTACGAATACGAATCATTATATTATCGAGTCCGTACATCCAAGTCCATTATCAGCAAGACGAGGTTTCTTTGGAAGTAAGCCGTACTCTAAAGTAAATGAGATTTTATCTAACATGGATGAAAAAGAAATCGATTGGCAAATTCCGAATATATAAACGCAAAAAAGGTAGCTAACAATTGTTAACTACCTTTTTACTATTATTGTTCATTTTTTAGTTTTGCATCTAGTACAAAAGTACCAAATGGGATAACTGATGAAACGAATGCCCCAAGTGCCCATAAAATTGATTTACGGTGTACGATTGTTACTTGAATTACTGCAAAGATGAATAGAATAAATAAAACGCCATGAGCCATGCCTGTAATTTTAACAGCTGTTGCAAACCCTGCAAAATATTTTAATGGCATTGCTACAAATAATAGTAATAGGAAAGAAATCCCCTCAATTAAGCCGATTGCTCTTAATCTTCCGATTGGTGTAGATAACATGAAGTAGCCTCCTTTAATGTATGCTTGTATATAGTAAATTTGTATTCTTTTTCAAAATGAAATAGTCTATTTTGTTTAATTATATACAAAAAGAAAGTTTACACTACGAGAATAGTGCAAAGTTCAAAATATAGTCACAAAAGCATTGCAATTTAAATAAAAACCTATTTGAAGTATTTGACTTCAAATAGGTTTTATGAATGAAAATATTAAACAAGTACTTCCGTTTTTAAAACGAATTTCTCTACAACTTTTGCAACGCCATCGTTCATATTTGTATCTGTTACATAGTTTGCAATTTCTTTAATATCATCTGGTGCATTGCCCATCGCAACACCAAGACCAGCGAATTCAATCATTGCTTGGTCGTTATAGCTATCACCCATTGCGATAACCTCTTCACGCTTAATACCAAGTTTTTGGATTAGCTGGTTTAGGCTTGTTCCTTTTGTAACACCATATTCAGTAAATTCTAAGAAGAATGGTTTAGAGCGCATAACGCTTAATTGACCTTCTAGTTGTTTTTGTAGTTTCTTTTCTACTTCAACAAGGCGTTCAGCTTCTTTATTCATTAATACTTTTACTACAGGTTCTTTAACAGCAGTTTTAAAATCATCTACTTCAATAATCGGCATGCCAGTAATTTCGCCCTCAATTTTAGTATAAGGATTATTTTCTTCTGTTACGATATCATCGCCAATATAAGTATGGATCCATACATCTTCAGTTTTACTAATTTCAAATAGGTTGTGAACGATTTCAGGAGATAGCGTGCTACTGAAGATTTCTTCATTTGTTTTACAGTTAATAATTTTTGCGCCGTTAAAAGATAGAATGAAGCTACCGTATTCCTCTAAACGAATTTCTTTTGCAACATTGCGCATACCAAACGTTGGGCGCCCAGAAGCAAGTACAACTTTAACTCCTTGCTCTTGTGCTGTCATTAAAGCCTCTTTCGTACGAGGTGAAATTGTATGGTCGTCGCGTAATAAAGTATCATCTAAATCTAAAACAATCATTTTATAAGTCATATAGAAAATTCCTTTCTTTGTTGAAATAGAAATAAATTTTTATGAAGATAGTGGGGAATATATAGTAAGACATCGAACTTCTTTGCATGAAACTAGGAGAAGTTCTGCATTGTTAGTATAAATTATCATGAGCGTGTTGCCCATGATAATTTATCATTATCGTAACAACTCTAAAGATAGAGTGCAATAATGGAAGTTTTCCAATTTACGATGGTTGTTTTTCGTGCGAACGAGAAAATAATATTTCCAGCAAGATAGCCATTACAGATCCAAGAACAAGACCGTTACTTAAAAATGAAGCTAAAAATGGTGATAGCGTAGAAAACGCTCCTGCTGGAACGAACATAACGCCGACTCCTGTAAAGATTGAAAGGCCTGCTACTTTAAATAATTGTTCTTTATTTTGTACAGTGTCATATTCGCGGAAAGCGAGACCAATCATGCTTGCAAATACAGGATAAATTGCAGCATACCCAACTGCAACGGGGATGGCTGCAAAGAATGAAGTAATCTTTGGGAATATACTAACAAGAATGATAAAGCTTGACCCTAACATAAATGGAAGGCGCTTATAAATATTTGTCGTTGCAATAAATCCTGCGGATCCAGAAATGGCAACAGGGCCAATGGCTGAAAATAGACCGCCTAGCAATTGATTTATTCCTGTTATAATGCCAGCTTGTTTGAAGCGATCTGGAGCAGCATTTTCTTCATACTTAGAAACAACCTTTTGTACAACGCGAATACTTGCTAACATATTTGTTAGAAGTAGTAGTGTGACGAAAACTACCGTAATTGCCATGTTCCATTCAATGCGAGGCATTCCGAAAACAAACAGAGATGGAAGACGAATTATATCTGTCACAGGTGTTACTGGATTAGATAATCCGAAGCACGCAAATAATATCCAGCCGCAGACGATACTGAAAAGAACGGAATATTGTCCAATAATAGGTAGCTTCATAATGAAAAAAGATAGTAAAATAACAATGAGTGAAAGAATAAATACCTTTGGCTGTACTTCTGTATGTTGTCCATCAAGGCCAAACATGCCTTTTAAGAAGGAGCCACTAAGTTGTGCGACCAAAAGGAATAAATACGTTCCAATTACTGTCGGTGTAAAGTAACGAACTAGTTTATCAATAAGTCCAAAAACACTAAGAATAATACAAATGATGCCACTTAATAGGAAAGCGTACTGAAGGACCTTAAGTGTTTCATTGTTTGATCCAAATAATACGACGCCTAAACTTGCATACAAGGAGAAAATTCCCCACCAAAGGCCGGCAGGACCTTCTTGGATAGGAAGTTTATGACCAAATATAGCTTGCAAGAGACCGGCAAAACCGAGAACAAATAATGTTCTCTGTACAAACGCGATAGCTTCAGCGCCATTAAGGCCGTAACTAGTTGCGACACTAATTGGTACAATAAGACTTCCAGCTAAAATAAATAGTGCCCATTGTAAGGCAGAAAGAAATAGCTTCATTATATCAACCTCTTTCATAGATTCCGTTTTCTAGTATATACGTATTTCATTTCCTCTGGCAAAGATTGTAGATAGAGAAAAGAATTGAAACATAATATGAATGCACGGAAGCAATTATGGATAGCGGTTATATGTATGACTTTTGTTGTAATTCTAGGAACGCTAGGATTTATGACAATTGAAGAGATTAGCTTGTTTCAAGTATTTTGGATGACGATGATTACTGTATTAACGGTTGGATATTGCGAATCCGTTAACAGTGCATTATATTGATACAGTATTGTATGGAATAGAGCAATCATTTGTAATTGAAGAAATTCAAGTTGGTAAAGATTCTAACTTAGCCAGTAAATATTTATTAGAGAGTAATGTGAGAAATCAATTTGATGTAACAATTTTAGTGATTTTAAGAGATGGGGATATTATCCATAATCCAACGGGGCAGGAAAAACTGCAAGAACATGATATGATAATAGTATTTGGTTCAGTGGAGAAACTGAGGCAATTTGAGAAAGAACTACAAAGTAAGAGGTGACAAGGAATGCAAGTATCTAGCGATAAGGTTTTAAATAAAATGGCGAGTGAAATTGCAAAGGCAAAAAGTAGTGAAGGACAAAAATCAAAAGAGCATTTATTAGTTGTGCGTGCATTATGTGATTTATTATTAGATGAACAAGTTGAGCCTTCTACGTATAGAGAACCACAAGTTCAATCACAAATAATCGGATCTCAGCCTATAACAACAGTTCAACCGGTTATTCCAGTTTCTGGAGAACCTGTGTATATAAAAGAAGAAGGTGCAAATGGTAATTCTTTATTTGATTTTTAGGGATTAAATCGTTTGGATTATATGTGAAAATTGCTTATGATAAAAATAAAAAGGGGAATTAAGATGAAAATTTTCTTTTTACTAGGTTGTATTGCAGCGGGGCTATCTGTTGCATTAGGGGCTTTTGGAGCACATGGTTTAGAAAATAAAATTTCTGCAAAAATGTTAGAAGTGTGGAAGACGGGCGTTACATATCAAATGTTTCATGCAGGTGGCTTATTCGTAGTTGCTCTATTAATGGACAAAATGCAATCATCACTTTTAAACACTGCAGGTTGGCTTATGGTAGCTGGGATTATTATGTTCTCAGGCAGTCTTTATGCATTAAGTACAACAGGTATTAAATTCTTTGGCCCAATTACACCCCTTGGTGGTGTAGCGTTTATTGTGGCGTGGATTTTAGTCGGAACTGCAGTTGTAAAAGGGTTATAAAAAACAAAAGCTGGCATTCGCCAGCTTTTTTTTATGGTCTTGGAGCATAAGTTGCTTGTTGACCAGGTAAATACGTAATTTCTCCTGGGAATTCTACATAATCTAAATAAATCATTAGTAGTAAAAAGCGTTTTCCAGATTTCGGCTCACTAATTACGATATGATCACGGCCAGCTGCCTCGATGATCCCTGTATAAGATTGTGTACCAAGCGAACTACCGCGTTCATAAGTCATTACAACTGTAGCTGGCTTACCCTTATTTAAACGAAGGATGTTTTCAATATACGATTGCTCTAGTGGTAACATACCTTGAGAAACTGCAAGTTGAGCCTGAGCAGCTTGTTGTTGCATCGCTTGCTGTTGTTGCTGTTGCTGCTGTTGCTGTGGGGTCATTTGTTGTGGTTGCACATAAGTTCCGGATGGTTGATAAAAACCTGTTCCATAGTATGGGTTTTGTTGCTGTGCCATTCAAAAATCCCTCCTCATTTTCATTCCTTAATATACGCCAGGACAATCTTCACCAGATGGTTGGAAGAAGCAGTGCTTTTTAAAACGTCCTGAATTTTGTTGGTTATACCAAGTTGGCGGGCAAGGACCTTCAGGCCTAAAGAACCATAAGGAAAAGTTGGCGGGCCAAAAACGTTGTCCCTGAATTGTCCGGCGGGCTAAGGCGATATCTTGTTCTCTCGCTCGTTGATAAAAATACCCTTTTTGAGTTGCTTCAAAACCACCAGGATTTTGATAAACCATCTGACGTAAATTTCGGACTTTTTTAAAGTCTAAGCAATCTCCGCGGACACGATTTACGCCGACATTTCCAACCATTAACATGCCTTGTTGTCCTTCTCCTTCAGCTTCGGCACGCATGAGTCTAGCTAATAACTTTACATCTTCTTCTGTATGCGCGATAACACCCATTATGTGTCACCTCTCTTTTTGGAATACCCTTCGGAAAGAGGTTTTTTCTAGATGAAGTGTGGAACAATTACTAGTTCATACGTATGAGAAAAAGGACGCAGATATGACAACCAAACGAAGTTTTACATTTTGAGAGGAAAAGAAAAAAAGCTAGCGTGGGCTAGCTTTTCATCATTAAAATACTTTAGACCATAAATTTGAGAAGAAATCGCCAATTGAACGCATTGTTAATACGAACCAATTTGCTTTTTCTACTTCTTCAGTCGTTTTTGCAGTAACTTTTATACTTTTATTTCCGTCTAAGAAACCATATTTATCAGATGGTTCTAAGACGATTGAACCTACCTTTGCATCTTTCTTAATAGGAGCAACTAAATGCTCATCTTCAGCAAGTGATTTATCTGCTTCAGTAGAAATTTTGTAAGGTGATTTGCTACCTTTTGCAGTAACTACTGTCACTTCTTTTTCTGGTGCAACTGTTACGTAGTCTTCTTTTCCTTTTACTACAGAAATTTTGTTGTTTTTATCTATTTTTAATTTCTGTTTTTCGAAGTTATTAAATCCATATTCAATTAATGCGCGAGATTCTGTGAAACGTTCGTCCATTGATTTCGTTTTAATAATAACAGATATAAGACGTAAATCACCGCGTTTTGCTGTAATGGTAAAACCATACCCAGCGGTATCAGAGCTTCCTGTTTTTAAACCATCTGCTCCTTCATAAGAGAAAGCAGCACCTGGTAACATCCAGTTCCAATTTTCCATACGAATTGGTTTTGGATGATTATCTGGGAAGTTTCTAAATCTTTGTTTTGTATCCTCTAGCATTTCTGGATACTTTGTAATAATTGTTTTTGAAAGAATACCCATATCGCGAGCTGACATGGAGTTTTCTCCATTCGGATCAGTTCCTTCAGGATGTTTTCCTTTTAAATCAGCGTTATTTAACCCAGTAGCGTTTACAAATTTATATTTCTTTAACCCTAATTTTTTCGCATGTTCATTTGCGAGATTTAAGAAGTTCTTTTCACTTCCTGCAAGTAATTCTGCTAAAGCAATACTAGATCCATTTGCAGAGAAGATAACGATAGAATGGTATAATTCTCTTACAGTATATTGACGTCCTTTTTCGAACGGCACGTTAGAGAATTCATTATTACGTGAAACTTCATAAGCGTAATCAGAAATAGTTACTTTCGTATCCCAAGTGATGTTTCCTTCTTTAATTGCTTCTAATACGGCATAAATAACAATTAATTTTGACATACTAGCGATAGCTAGTAATTCATCTGGATTTTGTTCATGCAGTATTTTTCCTGTATCCGCATCAAATAGCAGTGCAGCAGCTGCCTCTATATGTATTTTTTCTTCTGCATGGGATGTTGTTACTACTAAGGAAGAAATTGACAATAGAGACGCTAGTAAAATAGACAAGATTTTCTTCATATACATTATCACCTTCGCATCGTTATTAGCATATAGCTCGTACCATTTTAGCATAAATTTGGATATAGAAAGGTTACAATTTTGTAAGGAAATTGAAAAGAATTTGTCGATTTTTGTTCAAATTTGCAGAGAAAAGAAGTTTTTTGTGGGTAAATATAGAGGATAATAAAAAAAGGAACGAAATTCGTTCCTTTTTCATTATTATATGTGTAAAAATTTCTCTACTTTTTCGTCTGGTAAAATGTTCCCAACGAAGAATGTACCGAATTCACCGTAACGGGCACTTACTTCATCGAAGCGCATTTCATATATAAGCTTCTTAAATTGAAGAACATCGTCAGCGAATAATGTTACGCCCCACTCGAAATCGTCGAATCCGACTGATCCTGAAATTACTTGGCGTACTTTCCCTGCGTATTGGCGACCGATTTTACTGTGACTGTACATCATTTTTTTACGTTCTTCCATAGGAAGCATGTACCAGTTGTCATCACCTTGGCGACGCTTGTCCATTGGATAGAAGCAAATATGATTTGCTTTTGGTAACTCAGGATATAAGCGAGCTAAGATTTGTGGGTTTTGGTATGGATCTTCATCAGCTGGAAGGTAGTTGCTTAGTTCAACAACAGATACGTAAGAATATGCAGGAACTAAATATTCAGCTAATGTTGTTTTATTTAATTCTGTTTCGATTTCATTTAACTCTTCCATTGTTGGACGTAAGATCATAAGCATAATATCTGCTTTTTGACCAACAACTGTATACATTGCATGACTGCCTTTTTTTGCAGTAGCTACTTCGTTCCATTTTTCAACGACATTTAAAAATTCAGACACTGCTTGTCCGCGTTCGTCACTAGATAATGTTTTCCATGCTGCCCAATCAATAGAACGTAAATCATGTAAACAATACCAGCCATCTAACGTTGTTGTTGCTTCACTCATTCTATTCACCTCAGTTAATGATATTTTACACGTTAACTATAGCATATATAGGATTAAAAACATCTACATAAAGTTTCGGCGCATAAAACTGTCACATTTATATTTACTGGAAAACGGGAGAAAATAAGGCTTAAGTAGGCATTATTTCTCGGCTGAATTTTATGAAAATATAATCATTTTCATTTTATCTATTTTTTGGGAGCTATAAGTTTAAAATATAGCTGAAAAGAAGTATTCTTAAAGGTAGAGTTTTTAACATTTGTAGGAGGGTTTATTCGTGAGCAATTTATTTACAGCAGTAAAAGAAAAAGTTCAAGGAAAAGGCATTTCTATCGTACTTCCTGAAGGAACTGATGAAAGAATTTTAGGCGCTGCAGAGCGTTTAGCAAAAGAAGAGTTAGTAAAACCAATTTTAGTTGGTAATAAAGAAGAAATTAGCGCAAAAGCTGCTAGCATGAACTTAACATTAGCAGGCGTTGATATTTACGATCCAGCTACATACGAAGAGATGGATGCAATGGTAGCATCTTTCGTTGAACGCCGTAAAGGTAAAGCAACAGAAGAAGATGCTCGTAAAATTCTTAAAGACGAAAACTACTTCGGTACAATGCTTGTATACATGGGCAAAGCACAAGGTTTAGTAAGTGGTGCAGCTCACTCTACAGCTGATACAGTTCGTCCAGCACTTCAAATTATTAAAACAAAACCAGGCGTTACAAAAACTTCAGGCGTATTCATCATGGTACGTGAAGAAGAGAAGTATGTATTCGCTGATTGCGCAATTAACATTGCACCAAACAGCCAAGATTTAGCTGAAATTGGTATCGAAAGTGCGAAAACTGCTGAACTATTCGGTATTGACCCACGCGTTGCTATGTTAAGCTTCTCTACAAAAGGTTCTGCGAAATCTCCAGAAACAGAAAAAGTTGTAGAAGCAACTCGCATTGCAAAAGAAATGGCTCCTGAATTAACTTTAGATGGAGAATTCCAATTCGATGCTGCATTCGTACCATCTGTAGCTGAGAAGAAAGCTCCAGGTTCTACAATTAAAGGTGATGCTAACGTATTTGTATTCCCAAGCTTAGAAGCTGGTAATATCGGCTACAAAATCGCTCAACGCTTAGGTAACTTCGAAGCAGTAGGACCAATCTTACAAGGTTTAAATATGCCTGTAAATGATCTGTCTCGTGGATGTAACGAAGAAGAAGTGTACAAGTTAGCTTTAATTACAGCAGCTCAAGCACTTTAATTCTATAACGAATTAATATGAAAAAAGACCATCCTATTTCTTTTGAAATGAGGGTGGTCTTTTTGGTTTCTATTTTTCTAAACCAAGTGCCTTATTATTACGGTCAATAATACGTTGTAAATTCGTCTCATATAAAGGAACTTCATCTACTGTTAGCTGAGATGATGTTAACTTTGGAGTGAATTGTTGCAACGTTTTTAAAAGGCGCATCATTAAATCTTGCACTGTAATTGTTTCGCCAAGTAATTCAGATAGTGAAGCCATCGTACTCGGTACAATTTCAGGATACGTAAATCTTGTTTCTTCGCCTTGAATTGCTACGTTGTAAAAATCACGAACGAGTGCGGCACGCTCAGATCCGCTTCCTGTCGCACATAAGTAAATTTGTACAGCAACGCCTCCGCGAATACGACGCTGAGAAATACCAGCAAATTTTTGATTGCGAATGCTCAAATCGTAGCTACCAGGACAATAAGAACCAACAATTTCTTTTGCTTCGATAGTAACATCGTAATCTTTTAACATTTCCTTAATTAAATGCCACATCGTATCGTATCCAAGATCGATATCGATACCCTTTTCTGTTTCTTGGAATAAAAGTGATACGTTTAAAACACCTTCATCAAGTACGACAGCAAGTCCACCAGAATTACGAACGATAACATTGAAGTCGTTTTCTTTTAAAAAGGAAATCCCTTCTTCTAAATGTGGTAGGCGTGAATCTTGAATGCCAAGAACAATTGTATTGTGATGAACCCAAGAGCGCATTGTTGCAGCGGATAGACCATTTCCAATACTTGTGCATAACGTGTCATCCATTGCGAATGACTGAAGTGCATGGAAAGTTGGTCCTAAACTAGACTGATCTACAATACGCCACTCTGGCTGAGATAAAATCGAACGGGAATTGCTCATATAACTAACCCCTTATTTTTAAAATGACAATCTCTATTATAGCAAAAAATGTAGAAAGGGGTTTTCTCATATATAAAGGGAAGTTTAGAGGTGAAAGAATAAAAAGGATGCATTGCATGCATCCTTTTTATTCTGCAATTTTTTCTAAGTTACCGTTTCGATCCATGCGGAAAGATGTTTGTGAGCGTTCCTCATCATCCATTACTGCTAATTTACGAGCACGGTTCATAATATTCATAAGTGTTTCGTAATCCTCTTGTACAGTATGAGATTGTTGTTCTAATTTTTCTAGTTTCTTTTCTAGTTCTTCATTTCGCAGGATTTGCGTTTTAATTTCTTGTTTCAATCTCGTATTCTCGTTTTCAAGAGCTGTTACTTTTATATTTGAAGATCCAACTGTTTGTAAAAAGTAAATAACATCTTGCATTGTTATTGAGCTTTTTGGAGCAGGGACAGTCGGCTTTTGATATGGAGTAGCTTCTGTATATTGAACAGCTGTTTCATACGGTACGTGTTCTTCATAATCAGTTATCGCCGCCGCTGAAGCTGGTGGTGTGTAAAGCAAACGTTTTTTTGTCTGTTCACCGCCCGCAGCACGCATTTTATCTTTACGATGTTTTTTTGCTAGTTGAAGAGCTTGTTCATAGCTATAGCGAACAACAGCATTCCAGCGGAAACCACAAGCAGCAGATGTGCGATTTAACTGATCTCCTACTTCTTCAAAAGCATTTAATTGAGTACTTCCTTCTCGAACATGGCGAAGCACCGTTTCAGCAAGCAATAAATCGTCCTCGTCTGTCCAAGCATCTTGTCTTACTTTCATAGATTCAACTCCCTTTCTTTTTATGAACTTCCTATTTTTATAATGGACAAAAAAATGAGCTTTTATACAAAGCTTTTAAAAATATGGTAGATTTCAATGAAGAGAAGAAAAGTGGCTATGAATGATGAAAGCTTTTGAAGGAGAAAATATAAAAAATAGGTAGCTTTATATAGGAATAGAGCTACGCCCGGAGACTTGCAACAAGCTTCAAAGAGCGGTAAAATACCATTTAGTGTTTATTTTTAAATGTACTTGTGAAAAGTTTAAAATAGAGGAAGTGTTATATATAATGGGAAACGAATTTCGTGTGTGTGATGATTGTCAGGCAACGAACGTTAAAACGTTGATTCCGAAGTTAAAAAAAGTAGATTCATGTGCAACGATTGAGGTTGCATGTCAGTCTTACTGTGGCCCTGGTCGTAAAAAATCATTCGCGTTTGTAAATAATCGTCCAGTTGCGGCTCCAACAGAAGACGAATTAATTGTAAAAATTGAAGCAAAATTAAATAAGTAAGAAAAAGAAGAGTGAACAGATTACTCTTCTTTTTTTATGTCCATAAGATAGCGTTTTGTATGAATTCGTATTTCAAAATAATGGTTGACAGTCTTTTGACGTGGTAGGTAGAATAGAAAGTGTCTGATTCTGAGAATCATTATCATGAAAAAGTCAATTCACCTAATTTTTTTATTATTATTTGAGAATAAATTTCATTTTATTAAATATATGTTGTTGGTTAGGGTGGTTGAGGGATGGAAGCGAGCGCAAGGAGTATAGAACAGCAAGATGTGAATGTTAAAGAGATTAAGAGCAGACCACTCGTTGCTTCTATTATTTTAATAGCAGGCACAATTTTGTTAGCTTTAAGTATGGCAGTTTCTATTTCGTTTGGTGCAGCAGATATTAGTTTAAAGACCGTTTGGCAAGCTGTATTTCAGTTTGATGGTTCCATAACGCACCATAACGTAATTCAAGAACTTCGCATGCCTAGAGCAATAGGGGGCGTAGTTGCAGGTGCTTTTTTAGCGGTATCAGGTGCAATTATGCAAGGTATGACACGAAATCCACTTGCATCTCCATCGTTAATGGGGATTACAGATGGTGCTGTATTCGGAATTGCAATTATGTATGCATTCTTCCCTAATTCACCTTATTTAATGTTTGTTATCGCATCTTTTATTGGAGCTGCGTTTGGAGCGAGCATTGTATATGGTATTGGGTCTTCTTCACCAGGTGGATTAACGCCTGTAAAATTAGCTTTAGCAGGTGCAGCAATTAGTGCTTTATTAGGGGCAATTTCATCTGGAATTGCATTGTATTTCAACCTTGCCCAAGAGGTAAGTATGTGGAATGCAGGCGGTGTTGCCGGAGTGAAATGGCAAAGTATTAATATGTTAGTACCGATTGGTCTTGTTTGTCTCGTTATAGCAATTATGATGTCGAGATATATCACAATTTTAAGCTTTGGTGAAGAAATTGCGATTGGACTTGGTCAAAATACGACATTAATTAAATTTATCGGAACAGTACTTGTTCTTGTATTAACAGGTTCTGCGGTTTCTATGGCAGGATCAGTTGGATTTGTTGGACTTGTAATTCCGCATATGACTCGTTTCCTTGTAGGCTCAGATTATAGATGGGTTATTCCATGTTCTGCGGTCTTAGGTGGATTGCTAATTGAATGTGCAGATATGTTATCTCGCGTTATTAATCCACCATTTGAAACGCCAATTGGAGCAATTACAGCGCTAATTGGGGTGCCATTCTTCCTCTACTTAGCACGTAATGAAGGGAGAGGAAAGATGTGAGGACGAGCGTCTTAACAAAAAAGAACGTTTCTATTTTAACGATTTTAGTAGGATTAATTGTTGCTGTATTTTTAATAAGTTTAAATACAGGAACATTTAAAATTCCTCCAATAGATGTATTAAAGTCACTAGTTGGATTGGGTGCAGAAGATCAATCTGTTATTTTATTTGAATTTCGTATGCCGCGTATGGTTATTGCTATATTAGTTGGTTCTGCATTAGCTATGTCAGGTGCAATTTTGCAAGGGCTATCACGAAACCCACTTGCTGATCCAGGTATTATAGGTATTAACGCCGGAGCGGGATTAACAGTTGTTGTATTCGTCTACTTTTTCTTTGGAAAAGTTGGAACTGGTACATTTTTATCTGTATTTATCCTTCCATTCTTCGCGCTAGTTGGTGCGATATTAGCAGCGGTTATTATTTATTTACTAGCATGGAAAGACGGTGTTTCATCAACTCGATTAATTCTTGTTGGTATCGCTGTTGCAGCCGGATTTGGTGCGGTTAGTTTAATTTTCTCTATGAAGATGACATCTAACGACTTCCGTTTTGCAACGATTTGGTTGGCAGGAAGTTTATGGGGAACAGATTGGAAGTTCGTACTAAGTGTACTCCCATGGATGATTATTTTCTTACCACTTGCCATTAGTAAAGCGCACATATTAAATGTAATGAATTTAGGCGACTCTACAGCAGTTGGCCTTGGTGTAAACGTAGAAAAGGAAAGACGTAAATTATTATTTATTGCAGTTTGTTTAGCTGGTGCATCTGTTGCGGTGGCGGGAGGCATTGGTTTTATCGGTTTAATGGCTCCGCATTTAGCGAGACGCCTCGTTGGTGGTAAACATCAAATTATGTTACCAACGGCTGCATTAATAGGAACGTTCTTGCTTTTATTTGCAGATGTAATTTCAAGAAGTGTGTTACCAACTTCAGAAATACCGGTCGGTCTTGTTATTTCTGTAATTGGCGCACCATATTTCATATATTTACTTATGAGGACAAAATAAAGGGAGGCTTTTTGTATGGCAACTTTAGCAGTTGATGCGGTATCTGTTGGGTATAATGAAGGGTTAATTATAGATGGATTAACAGTTGAAATTCCGGAAGGACAAATTACAACGATTATTGGACCAAATGGTTGTGGGAAATCCACATTATTAAAAACGGCTTCTCGTATTTTGAAAGCAAAACGAGGTACTGTTTATCTTGATGGAAAAGCAATTGAGAAACAGCCAACGAAAGAAATCGCAAAGAAAATGGCGATTTTACCACAAACTGCAGAAGTGCCAACAGGCCTTACTGTGTTTGAACTTGTTTCATATGGACGTTTTCCTCATCAAAAAGGATTTGGAACATTGAAAGAAGAGGATTATCGCTACATTCATTGGGCACTTGAAGTGACGGGGATGACAGAATTCGCAAATCGTCCAGCAGAAGCTTTATCAGGTGGTCAACGTCAACGTGTATGGATTGCGATGGCTCTTGCACAAGGAACAGATTTACTTGTGTTAGATGAACCAACAACATACTTAGATATGGCTCATCAACTTGAGGTATTAAACTTACTGAAGAAGTTAAACAAAGAAGAAGGCAGAACGATTGTTATGGTTATTCACGATTTAAATCATGCTTCTCGTTTCTCTGATCATATGATTGCATTAAAAGCAGGTAAGTTAATGAAACAAGGAACGCCAGATGAAGTTATGACGAGTGAAACACTTCGTAACGTATTTGAGATTGAAGCGCAAATCGTTCCATGTCCAGTAAACTGTAAACCAATTTGTTTAACATACGATTTAGCGATGATTAATAATCAATTGCGTAAAAAAGCATAATTAATAGAATTTCCCCCTCTTAAAGAGGTGAGAGGGGGAGTTCTAATGGACGTTGAGCTTCTTACCCACGGATGGGAAGTTGAACGCCCGTTAGAACGGGTTATAAACAACAATTAATAAAAATATATTAATTAAATGTTGTTTCGTTTCTTATAGTTACATGCAAATTATAAGAGAAATACAGCTAGAAGGAGTCGGAATATGAAGAATTTTAAAATGGCACTATTAGCAATGGTACTAGTTGTTACTTCTGTACTATTTGCAGCTTGTTCTAACAAAGAAGAAGAAAAGAAAGCAGATGCGAAAACTGAAGAGCGCACTGTACAACACGCAAAAGGGGAAATTAAAATTCCTGCAAATCCAAAGAAAATTGCTGACCTTAGTGGTTCAACAGAAGAATTATTAATTTTCGGTATGAAACCGATTATTACTGCAAATACAACACAAGAAAAAATTGATTCACATATTGAGAAGAAATTGAAAGATGTAAAACCGGTTGGTTCTGCGTGGGGCGATAAAATTAACATCGAAGCAGTGGCTGCTGCAAAACCAGATTTAATTATTGTAAACAATCGTCAAGAAAAGATTTATGATCAATTATCTAAAATTGCACCAACAGTTATGTTAAAAACTCCATTAGACCAATGGCGTCCAAAATTCGAAGAAGTAGGTCAAATCTTCGGTAAAGAGAAAGAAACAAAAGAATGGTTCAAAAAGTATGATGAAAAAGCAAGCAAATTACATGACAAAATCGTTGCTAAAACTGGCGATGCAACATTCATGAAAATGGCTGCATATCCAAATGCATTCCGTGTATACGGTGACTACGGTTACGGTAGCGTAATCTTTGGTGATTTAAAATTACCAGCAGTTAAAGGTACACCAACTGATAAACCGTTAGTACAAATACAAAAAGAAGCTTTAATTGATTACAACCCAGATTACTTATTCGTATTTACAACTGGTGACGGTTCTCAGCGTCTAAAAGAATTCCAAGAAGAATCAATTTGGAGAAATATGAACGCTGTTAAAAACAACCATGTATTTACAATCAGTAATGAAGATGTAAACAAAGGATACTTCCCACTAGGTAAAGAAATGATCCTAGACGAAGTTACTGAGTTCATTTTAGGAAAATAATATATAAAGAAAAATCACCTTTGCTTTGGTAAAGGTGATTTTTCTTTATATAACAGGAATTAATATAGTCTTTCATTTCTTTCTGTTTCCTATATCGTTTATAATATATAGTAAGAATGCAGTAAAGAAAGGGGGATGTCGGAAAGTGGTATATTTAAACGACAAACTCAGCGAAACAAAAGTGTTTAAAGACCCAGTACATAAATATGTACACGTGCGTGATCGTGTTATTTGGGATTTAATCGGAACGAAAGAATTTCAACGCTTGCGCCGTATTAAGCAGCTTGGTACGACATTTTTTACATTTCACGGTGCAGAGCATAGTCGCTTTACTCATTCGTTAGGTGTATATGAAATTATTCGTCGTATGATTGATGATGTGTTTGATGGCAGACCGAACTGGAATGCTGAAGATAGATTGTTATGTTTATGTGCGTCATTACTTCATGATGTCGGTCACGGCCCATTTTCTCACTCGTTTGAAAAAGTATTTTCGTTAGATCATGAGAAATTTACGCAAAAGATTATCGTTGGTGATACGGAAATTAATCGTGTGTTAAGCCGTGTGGATAAGGATTTCCCGCAAAAGGTAGCAGATGTAATTGCGAAAACATCTACTAATAAATTAGCGATTAGTATGATTTCGAGCCAAATTGATGCCGATCGTATGGATTATTTATTAAGAGATGCATATTTTACTGGTGTAAAGTATGGGAACTTTGATATGGAACGTATACTGCGTGTCATGCGCCCGTACGGTAATCAAGTTGTCATTAAAAATAGTGGTATGCATGCTGTAGAGCATTATATTATGAGCCGTTATCAAATGTATTGGCAAGTATATTTTCATCCGGTAACACGTAGTGCAGAAGTAATTTTAACGAAGATTTTACACCGAGCTAAATCGTTGCATGAGAAGTATTATGCGTTTAAAAATCATCCTGTTCATTTCTATTCTTTATTTGAAGAAGAAGTAACAGTAGAGGATTATTTAAAGCTAGACGAGAACGTAATGTATTATTACTTCCAAGTATGGCAAGAGGAAGAAGATCCGATTTTAAGTGACTTATGCCGTCGTTTTATGAATCGAAATCTATTTAAATATGTGGAGTTTACAGATAAGCACGGTTTAGATAATTGGCTGGAGCTAAGTAGCTTATTTAAAAAAATTGGACTAGACCCAGAGTATTATTTAGTTGTTGATTCAACATCAGACTTACCGTATGACTTTTACCGCGCAGGAGAAGAAGAAGAGCGTCTGCCAATCTTACTTCTTATGCCGAACGGGGAACTTAGAGAGCTTTCGCGTGAATCGGATATTGTTGAGGCGATTACAGGTAAGAAGCGAACGGATCAAAAGCTATTCTATCCGCATGATTTAATCTATGAAGATGGAAGAAAAGGAAAATATAAAGAGAGAATTATCGAGTTGTTAGAAGGAAAGAAATAAGAAGCAGCTAAGAGCTGCTTCTTATGAAAAAACTTGAAATTATTTGTCGCTTAAGCGTTTTCCGCCAACTGCATAATGGTTTTTAGACATTTCTTCGATGAAAACAACGATGTTTTCTTCAGGAGCACCAGTTGTTTCGCTTACTGCTGCTGTTACTTTCTCAGCAAGAGCTTTCTTTTGTTCTTCTGTGCGTCCTTCTAGCATTTTCACTGTTACGTATGGCATATATAATCGCTCCTTTTATGTAAGTTACACTCTTATTATAGCGGATTATGAGGAAGAACAATCGGAAAAACAAATAATTTCTTTTTTTGACATATTGAAGAGGAGATGAAGTATGGATCAGTTATTTAGATACCCATTGCAACAAATTCCGTTGGTAGCAATGGCGATTATTATTGCGCTATCTGTGCATGAATTTGCACATGCGTATGTTGCATATAAATTTGGAGACGATACAGCGAAAAAGCAAGGGCGTTTAACGTTATCACCGATGGCTCATTTAGATCCTATCGGTATGATTGCTGTATTAATTCTTGGATTCGGTTGGGCAAGACCCGTGCCTGTTAACCCATATAACTTTAAAAGACCGCGTCTTGCAGGAATATTAGTTTCTATTGCGGGACCGATAAGTAATCTTATCTTAAGTGCAATTGGTTTAATTATTTGGTATAGCTTAATAACATTTGGTGTGTTAGATGCGATGCCACTTGCAGTAGCAGATACGCTGGATCAATTTTTCCAAATTTTTATTATGCTTAATATTGTTTTACTTGTATTTAATTTATTACCAATCCCGCCACTTGATGGTTATCGCGTTGTGGAAGATTTAGCACCAGCAAATATTCGTGCGAAAATGACACAGTATGAAAAGTATGGATCAATTGCGTTATTAATTCTTGTTATTACACCGCTTAGCAATTACACAATTCAACCTATTTTCAATGTTGTTATTCCATATGTATTAGTATTTTTACAAAATATCATTGCGCCTATTTTCAGGCTTTTTTAATCATTAAGCGAGGAGGAGTTTACATATGACAGAGAAAAAGAAAAAAATCGGTTTTAATATCGTGAAAAATGATTCAACAGATGGACATGGTGGTTTTGGCGTTGGGGCATTAAGTTTAGAAAATATTTCTCCTGTATTTGTTGATGTATTAGAGAAAACTGCGTTCGTTGATATCGGTGCGATGCATGCGCGTAGTACAGTAGAAAAAGGAATTAAGTTTTTAACAAATAAAGATGAAGTTCCAAACGGAAAACCGTTTTGGCTTGTTTGGGTAACAATTGAAAGAACACCAAACGGTGCTTATTACGCAGGTGCAACAGCCTGTGAAATGACAGTTGATCGTGAAATTCGCCGCGGATATAAATCACTTCCAGAGCATGTAAATAAAATGGATAAATCACTAAAGCGTCACATCATGATTGATCATATGGATGAATCATCTAAAAAAGTACTTGGTACATTCTTAAAAGAGCATAATGAAGCAATTTGGAACGAATCTAGTGAAGAATTGCGCCACGCATTATTAGGCGAATAAAAATAGCTGACGGATTTCCGTCAGCTATTTTTTTACCACGGGAGATATTTTTTCCACCAACCCGTCTTTTTCTTCTCTTCACTAACCTTTTCGAACTCTTCCTTATCATCAACGTGATCCATACAATACTCTGTTGGCTCTGTACCTTTTGCGAAATACATTTTCACAGAAATGGGACAATTTTTTGTAGCAATCTTACCGTTTTCAGGATTAACATCGACTGCAACAACATCTGCTGGTTGTTTGAACTCTTGTTTAGGCTGTCCATCTAATCCTTTTTCCATTGTATCGGTCCATATTTTTTTTGCGTATCCTTGTTCTGCTACGTTTGAAATGGATTTAGGTTGATCGTATCCAATCCAAACCCCTGTTACGAGCTGCGGGGTAAATCCAATCATCCAACTATCAGTTTCTGTAGAACCAGACTTTCCAGCATATGTTCTTGATAGTTTTGATAACATCGATTGACCGGTCACAGCGGCATAACTGCTTAGTTTTTTATTAAACATGCCTGCCATCATTTCTTCCATCACAAAGGCTTTGCTTTTATCTAGAACTTGTTTACTTTCTAAATGAGCGTCGTATAGCATATTTCCTTCATGATCAACGATGCGCCTTATAAAGATTGGTTTTACTTCTTTCCCGCCGTTTGCAAACATGCTATAAGCATTGACCATTTCAATTGGTTTTACAGGAGATGTGCCGAGAGCAAGAGACGGAACATCTTTTAATGCGCTAGTAATACCGAATTGCTTTGCTGTTTTTGTAAGAATGTCTTCGCCTAAAAATAGATTTGTCTTCACAGCATATACGTTATCAGAAACAGCGAGTGCTTGTGCCATTGTCACAAAGTCGTCTGCATAATAGTTTTTATAATTTTTCGGTTTATATTTGGAAACACCGTCACCTAAAGTGAATACAGTGTATTCGCTTTTTAAGCGTGTGGCAGGGGTGAATCCTCGTTCTAAGGCTGCATAATATAAGAACGGCTTAAATGTAGACCCGGGCTGACGAGCGGCTTGTGTAGCCCTGTTAAATTGACTCGTATTATAATCAGTTCCACCAACAAGGGCAGCCACTTCACCCGTTTTTGGATTCATAGAGACGAGGGCAGTTTGGATGTTTGTTGTTTCAGGTATATGATTTTTTACAGCTTGCTCTGCTACAGATTGTAATTTAGGGTCTAGCGTTGTATAAATACGTAAGCCACCTCGCTGTAAGGCTTGCTCATCTAATCCGATATCACGAAGAAGAGAAGCTTGTACAGCATCTTGGAAATAAGGCGCGACCTCTGCCACTTTTTTCGTATCTAATGAGGCGAAAGTTAGCGGTTCCTTTTTTGCCGAGGCAGCTTGCTGTTTTGTAATATAACCTTGTTCTACCATTTCATCTAGTATGAGAGATTGACGCCCTTTAGCACGCTCTTCTTTTAAAAAGGGAGAGTAGAAGCTAGGTCCTTTCGGAATGCCTGCGAGCATACTAGCTTCCGCTAATGTTAATTCTTTTGCAGTTTTATCGAAATACAGGCGAGAAGCAGCTTCGATTCCGTAAGCACCATGCCCGTAATAAATTGTATTTAAATATCCTTCTAAAATATGATTTTTATTATAGTTCACTTCAAGGCGAACGGTATACATTGCCTCTAATAGTTTACGCTTCCACGTTTTATCATGATCTAAGTATAGGTTACGAGCATACTGTTGTGTAATAGTACTAGCACCTTGTACTTTTGCCATTGCTTTTAAATCGGCAACAATGGCACCAACAATGCGCTTTATATCAAATCCATGATGTTTGTAGAATCGTTGATCTTCAATAGATAGTGTTGCCTCTTTTACATAAGGAGAAATTTCATCAAGAGATACATTATAGCGCTTTTGTGTTTCATTACTTTGCCCTATAACAGTGTCATCATTAGCGTAAAAGACACTCGTTTGCGGCACTGCAACAGGGGGAGGCCCCATAATTTTTGCAGCTATAATGATAATAAAAAAGGAAAAAACGAAAAAAAGAACACAAGAAAACATTACGGTGAAGAAAAGACGTTTATATTTTTTAAGTTTTGGATTCATAGTTTGATCCATCTTTTTCAGCCCCTCATTAATACAAGCATTATTGTATTAGTATTGAGGGTTTTCGTTTATTTTAAACAATGAAATTTTGAAAACAAAAAAGCCCCTTCAATTAAGAAAGGAGCTCAAAGGCACGTGCTGGCCAATCGGTAATGATGACATCTACACCATAGTCAATCATAGTTTGTAAATCTTTATATTCATTAATGGTGTAAGGACGAAAAACGTATCCTTGCCCCTGTGCTAATTGGACAAACTCTTTCGTTAATAATTGAAAGTTTGGATGTAATCCAGTCGCCTCGCGCCTTTTTGCTTCAGCAATAGGATCTGCAAGTGGTGTATCGTACAAAATCGCTCTTGGAATTTCTGGAGCAATTTCTGCTAATAATGAAACGGAATCGTGGTTAAATGATGAAAATGCAATTTGATTGGATAGATGATATTCACGAACAAGAGCAACAACTTTTTCTTCAATATTTGGATAATGAAGAACATCTGTTTTTAATTCAATGTTAAGTTGTAAATTTGTTGTAGAGAGCCAAATAAATACTTCTCGTAATGTTGGGATTTTCGCCTCATGGAAAGAAGGATCTTTATGGCTACCAGCATCTAAAGCTTGTAATTCCTCTACAGTTTTCTCAGAAACAAGTCCCACGCCATTTGTTGTGCGGTCCACCGTTTCATCATGAATAACAACTAGTTCACCATCTTTTGATAGATGAACATCAAGTTCAATTCCGTGAGCCCCAATGCGTTCAGCCTCTTGGAAGGCAATCATCGTATTTTCTGGGTGTGTTCCTTTTAACCCGCGATGAGCGAAAATAAGTGGTTTATTCATGTGGAAATCTCCTTATCATCTCTTTTCTTTCATTATGAAACTGCTTTGAGAAAAATACAATTCATATGACAAACATTTACAAAAGTATAACAGTTGCACAAAAGTTAACGTTAACGTAAAATGTAATAATCAGTGAAGGGAGGAATACACATGTATAAAATTGATGAAGTAACAAAGCAAGTTGGTTTAACAAAGCGTACACTTCGTTATTATGAGGAAATTGGTTTAATTCATCCCCCAGAACGCAGTGAAGGGAACATTCGCCTGTATACAGACGAGGACATTGCGAGAATTAAAAGGATTGTGGAAGCGAAAGAAGTACTAGGAATTACGCTTCAAGAAATGCAACATTTCTTATCGTTAAAAGAAAGAATGGAACAAAGAAGAAATAGTGAGAATCCGCGTGACCGTGAAGTGATTCAAGAAATTAAAGAGATGCTTGAAAAACAAGTGCAAACGTTAGACGAAAAAATGGAGCAGATGCAGCGTGTTAAGGCAGAGCTAGAGGATAGTTTAAGCCGTGCAGTTACATTTTTAGAGAATACAAAAGGAGAGTAATCAAAATGGAGAGCAAACAAAAATTAGGGAGATTGATTACAGTGGTGGCTACCTTCCTTGCCTTTTCAGGTATAGGAGTAGTCGACCCAATTTTACCAAGTATTGCTGAACAAATTGGTGCTTCGCATTGGCAAGTCGAGATGTTATTTACAGCATATATTTTAACGATGGCAATTATGATGTTACCAGCTGGAATATTTGCATCAAGATTTGGTGATAAACGAATGATGACGATCGGTCTTGCGATTGTAACTGTATTTGCATTTATATGTGGTATATCGCAAACGATTGCTCAATTATCTCTTTTCCGCGCGGGGTGGGGATTAGGAAATGCGATGTTCTTCGCAACGGCGATGACATTATTAATTGCATTAAGTAAAGAAGTTCATGAAGCGGTAGGATTATATGAAGCAGCTATCGGTTTAGGGATGGCAGGTGGCCCATTGTTAGGTGGTATATTAGGTGGACATTCTTGGCGTTACCCATTTTTTGCGACGAGTATTTTAATTTCTTTAGCATTTATTTTAGTTTTCTTTTTTGTAAAAGAACCGGAGCGAAAAGTGAAGCGTAAAGCGGCAGGCGTAGGAGAATTACTTAACCTGGTGAAGTATAAACCGTTTATGCAAGGTGCTATTTCGGGAATGTTATACTACTACGGATTTTTCGTCGTGTTAGCATATTCACCACTTATTATGCATTTATCTGCTATTCAATTAGGATTTGTATTTTGCGGATGGGGATTAGCATTAGCTTACGGATCAGCAATTTTAGCGCATAAGCTAGAAGGTAAATATGAACCAAAAACATTGTTAAAAGGTAGTTTACTCGTATTTGCGATTTTCTTAATTGCACTATTCTTCGTTAAAATTATGTGGTTACAAATCGTGTTAATCGTTCTATCAGGATTAGCATCAGGCTTAAATAACGCGTTATTTACAAGTTATGTAATGGATATTTCACCTTATGAAAGATCTGTTACATCAGGTGTTTATAACTTCGTTCGTTGGTTAGGAGGCGCGATTGCTCCAATTTTATCAGGAGTCATCGGTCATACAGTTTCACCACAAAGTCCGTTTTTAGTCGGTGGAATTGTTGTGTTAGTTGGTTGCGTAATGATCTTAATTCCGATTCGTAAACCGGTAGAAATAGAGACAAAAACCCTTTCTTAAGAAAGGGTTTTCTTTCCTATTACAGAGCAATCCCTTTTCACATATATGTTAGAACCCTCTGACTAAAATATATTTTCGGTATTTTTGTACTTTTAACTATACTTTTTGGATGTTTTGTTTTATTTTTGTTAGGGGACATTAATGATGTCCCTATTATAAATTTGCATTGAAAGGCGTGATTGTACGATGGAACTATGGTTCACTGAAAAGCAAACAAAGCATTTTGGAATTACGGCGCGTATTAACCGCACATTACATACGGAGCAAACAGAATTCCAAAAACTTGATATGGTTGAAACGGAAGAGTTCGGAAACATGCTTATTTTAGATGGCATGGTTATGACAACAGAAAAGGACGAGTTCGTTTATCATGAAATGGTAGCGCACGTACCTTTATTTACACATCCAAACCCTGAAAACGTATTAGTAGTAGGTGGTGGCGATGGTGGTGTTATTCGTGAAGTATTAAAACACCCAAGCGTAAAGAAAGCAACTCTTGTTGAAATTGATGGAAAAGTAATTGAGTACTCTAAACAATACTTACCATCAATTGCAGGCGCATTAGATGATGAGCGTGTAGAAGTAAAAGTAGGAGACGGTTTCCTACACATCGCAGAAAGCGAAAATGAATATGACGTAATTATGGTAGATTCTACTGAGCCAGTAGGCCCAGCAGTAAACCTATTTACAAAAGGCTTCTACGCTGGAATTTCTAAAGCGTTAAAAGAAGATGGTATTTTCGTTGCTCAAACGGACAACCCTTGGTTTACACCAGAACTAATTACAACTGTGTTTAAAGACGTAAAAGAGATTTTCCCAATTACTCGTCTATACACAGCAAACATTCCGACGTATCCAAGTGGACTTTGGACGTTCACAATCGGATCTAAAAAACATGATCCATTAGAAGTAAGTGAAGAGCGTTTCCATGAAATCGAAACGAAATATTACACAAAAGAATTACACAATGCAGCATTCGCATTACCGAAATTTGTTGGCGATTTAATTAAGTAAGAGCGTTAAATTGAAATAAATAAAGTGTAAGTAACTCATTTAAGGTGTTTGTCTAGAAGGCTTGAACATGCTAGTTACTTACACTGCTACAAATGAAGTAGTCTTCTTGTGATAACAAGAAGGCCCAGGTAAATCGAGAAAGAGGAGCAATGCGCTCCAAATTTGAGAAATAGTGAAAGGTTGGGATACCTTAAGTTCCACATAAGGAGGAAAAGAATATGCGTTTTGATGAAGCTTATTCAGGTAAAGTATTTATTAAAAGTCATCCAAGTTTTGAAGAGTCAGAGGCAGTTATTTACGGGATGCCTATGGATTGGACAGTAAGTTTCCGTCCAGGATCTCGCTTTGGCCCTGCACGTATTCGTGAAGTATCAATCGGTCTTGAAGAATATAGTCCGTATTTAGATCGTGAACTAGAAGAGGTAAAATATTTTGATGCGGGTGATATCCCATTACCATTTGGGAATCCACAGCGCAGCATAGACATGATTGAAGAATATGTAACAAAACTATTAGATGCCGGTAAGTTTCCACTAGGTCTCGGCGGAGAGCACTTAGTGTCTTGGCCAATTTTTAAGGCAATGGCAAAAAAATATCCGGATTTAGCAATCATCCATATGGATGCTCATACTGACTTACGTGAGTCATATGAGGGAGAGCCTTTATCCCACTCTACACCAATTCGTAAAGTGTGCGATTTAATTGGTCCGGAAAACGTATATTCTTTCGGTATTCGTTCTGGAATGAAGGAAGAATTCGAATGGGCAAAAGAAGTAGGTATGAACTTATATAAATTTGACGTATTAGAACCGTTAAAGGAAGTATTACCGAAACTTGCAGGACGCCCAGTCTATGTCACAATTGACATCGACGTATTAGACCCAGCTCACGCTCCTGGAACAGGAACATTAGAAGCTGGAGGTATCACATCTAAAGAACTATTAGAGTCCATCGTAGCAATTGCAAATTCAAATATAAAAGTAGTCGGAGCAGACTTAGTAGAAGTAGCTCCAGTCTACGATCATAGTGATCAAACACCAATCGCAGCAAGCAAATTCGTGCGGGAAATGCTGCTCGGTTGGGTTAAATAAAAGCGTAGGCAGCTCGCTCAGAATCGCAGGTCATTGGAACGCTCGACCAAGAAGCGCTTTTGGCTTCGAACGAGAGTGTGAAATGGCCGGGGATTCTAGCTGCTGTAGCTGGATAAAATAAAAGCGCAAGCGGCTCGCTCAGAATGTGAGGGGGATGGAGCTTCAGACGTAGAGGCGTTTTTTGCCTCGAAGGAAGAAGCGAAGCCACCGATCATTCTAGCCGCTGTAGCTGGATAAAGTAAAAGTGAAGCCGACTCAAAAAGTGTTTTGAGCCGGCTTCTTTTATTAATAGGTAGGTTATTATTGTCTTATTTAGTAGTTAAGTCGATATCCTTTGTCGAAACGTCGATATATGCGGAGTTGTGTTCAATATAATTTCACTTACCGTCATGCGACATAAAAAAGAGCTATTCTCAAACGATGAGAATAGCTCCCTTTCTTTACGCAACTTTCTCTTCCGAAGTAATTCCGCGAATTTCATCAGCAGAACGGATTGGATATTTGCGGAACACAATGGAACCGACGTATCCAATAATAGTGGTAACGATTCCACATAATACGGCAGCAATCGTTACTTTTATTACATCATTAAATCCGAACAGTACGAGAAGTCCTGGAATTGGTGATGCTGTCCCTGGTGCATTATTAACGAGCTGGAATAGCGACGTAATAATACCGGCAAGCGCACCGCCAACAAAGTTTGTCATATAGATAGGAATTGGATTTGCTGAGACAACATCGGCCTGTGTTAACGGCTCGATTGCCACGGCGATTGTATCTTTCTTTGAACAGATTTTTAGTCGTTTAAAGAAAATGAAGTTCATTGGGGCAGAAGCTGCTACGGCAAGACTACCAATTGCCATTGGTAAACCAGTTAATCCAAGCATTGCAGTTAGTGCCATAGAACTTAATGGAGATGTAGAAATAACTGTTATTAATCCACCAAGCATAATACCCATAATGATAGGACTTTCTGTAGTCGCAACTGAAATCATAGAACCGATTTTACCGAGTGTTGCGTTAACGAGTGGATCCATAAGCATGGCCATTCCACGTGAAATTGGTGCGGCAATACATAGAATTGCTAAAAATTCTACACCAGCTGGTAATTTCTTTTCGAGAAATTTCACGACGAAAGCACAAACGTATCCAGCGAAAAATCCTGGTAAAATACCGAATCCACTAGTAGCTATACCGATTAAAACAGCGTATACGGGTGAGACACCGATTGCTAATGCGACTAAAATTGCCGCTGCGACACCGCTCATGCTACCAGAAGCTACTCCTACTGATTGTAAAAAGTCATTATGAAACATTTCTCCACCAATATAACGGTGAAATGCTTCAATAAGAAAACTTGCGATTGCTGCATTAGCTAAAGCGCCCATTGCTTTCATTCCGTAAGGCGCACGGTAACTGAAAAGTGTAAATAGACAAAGTACAACAAGTAATAGTGCTAAACCTTGCAAGATAGCCATTTGAAAATTGTCTCCTTTGATTTTTGTAATAAAAATTTGTATCATTCAATAATAATATAAAAGTTTGTTAAACGGAAAAAATTTTTATTGGGAAATTGCTGTAAGGTGAAAAACTCTTACAATAATGTAAGGAAAGTGTAAGGCATTTCGATAGAGTATAGTATGCCTTTTTTCGTATAATACAGGTATAGACATACGGCTAGTGAGAAAGAAGTGCAAACAGGAGGCGCATTTATGAAATTGGTAATTAAAGTTTTAGCTGTGTTCGCCATTATTTTAGGTGGAACAGCATATTATTTAAACACGAAAACAGAAGGTGTGCATGCTTTTGTAGACAACTTCTTTTCAAATAAAGAAATACAAGATTATTATGCTGTTATAGATAAAAGTGAGAAAAAAGACGATGAATATTTGTATACATTTAAAGGGTATACAGAAGATGGAAAGCTACAAGTTATTAAAAGAATGGTGAACCGTGAATTGCATACGGGTGCTTTTATAAAAATTTATGCAAAAGGTATGCAGGGAAAAGGATGGGCTGAAATCTCGAAAGAATCAATCCCGCAAAAAGCGTTGCAAAAAATAGAAAAACCATAAAAGGAGCGAATCGTTCGCTCCTTTTTTAGTGCGTTAAAATGGTGATAGCTGAACTTTCTTTATTAGAAATGATTTTTGCCCTTCCGCCAATTGGGAAAGTAAAAATAGGAGTTGTATGTCCGAAACTTGTATTTGCAATGATAGGTATATGTGTAAGTTCAGGCTTTGAAGCAATCATTTCTTGAATGTCTTCTATCGTACATTCTGCTCCTTTTTGCATTCGTCCTATAACAATGCCTTTTACATGTTCAAAGTCAGGTTGATGCATAAGAGAATGTAAATATCGATCAAAAGTTTTTAGGGTAGATTTTCCTGTTAAACTATCCTCTTCAAGAAATAAAATTTTGCCCTGTAAGCTTGGCATATATGGTGTACCTTGCAGTAAATTAAATGTGCTCATATTGCCACCAATAATATCTCCCATCGCTTCCCCTTCTTGAATTGAAACATATCCTTCATTTTTAATAAATTCTCGATTTTCTTGATCCATATACCAAGAGTCATCGCTCCAAGTTTCAGCTGGTAGTATTTCAATAGGTTCATGAGAAGTTAAGCACTTTAAAAAGTAATCGGTCGTATAATCGAGCCCTTTCTCCATTCCAAATGAAGAGAAGTGAGGACCTGAATATGTAACTAAGCCTGTTTTAGCATAAATCGCGTTACTTAAAGCGGTAATATCAGAATAACCGCAGAAAATTTTCGGATTTTCTCGAATTAAATCATAATCGAGATGTTTCAATAAACCATTAGAGTTGTATCCGCCAAGTGTCGTCAAAATGGCTTTTACATTAGGATCTCTAAATGCTTCGTGGAGGTCTTGAACTCGTGAAGAAATAGAAGAGGAAGCGAATCGATCTATCTCATCAGCATATTTTGAGAATGTAACTTGAAAGCCTATGTCGGTTAATCTTTTTATAGCAAGGTCTCTGTTTTCATTTGAGACAATACTTGAACTACAAGATGGTGAAATAACCCTTATTTCATCACCTTTTTTTAATTTTGTTGGTAGCACCAAATTCCCCCCTTTAAATGAAAGAATATTTAGATTTAAAAAATATTTTAACATATGAAATAAAGTGAAGGTGAATTATTTTTTGAAAAGGAGTTTTCCTGATTTTTCAGCAGACAGACAGAGTCTTTTTTTGATATGATAGGAAAAGTGATTTATTATAAGTAGTATTTAATATCTATAACATTTGAAGGGTGTGCAAGACGTGAAGAAACAACTTGCAGGCTTGCCGGTACACGTTCATTTCGTAACAGAAATCCGTGAAGGGGCGAGGAAGGAAACCGTTGCTTTTGAAGCAAATGGTCAATACTATGTAAAAGGTCAAGGTACATATATAACATTCCAAGAGCCGAACGAACAAGGCGAAGTGAAAACAATTATTAAAATTCAAGATGAACAAGTTCTCATTATGCGTTCAGGTGCTATTTCTATGCGTCAGACGCATGTGAAAGGTGAATGGACAACTGGTACGTATACGAGTGAACTTGGTACGTTTGCATTGCAAACGAAAACTGATAACGTTCTTTTTAAATGGTCGGATGAAAAGAAAAAAGGACAACTCTTCTTAACGTACGCATTGCTTCTAAGTGAACAAGAAGCTGGCAGATATACAATTACACTTAATTTGAAGGAGGCAAAATAATGAATTCTTTAGAACAAGTAAAAGGATTGATTAAAGAAGAAATTCAAGCTGCTGTATTAAAGGCAGAACTAGCGACAGAAGAACAAATTCCAAACGTTGTATTAGAATCTCCAAAAGATAAAACAAATGGTGACTTCTCTACAAATATGGCAATGCAACTTGCACGCGTTGCGAAAAAAGCACCTCGTATGATTGCAGAAGACTTAGTTGCAAACTTCGATAAAGCAAAAGCTTCTATTGAAAAAATTGAAATCGCTGGTCCTGGTTTCATTAACTTCTACATGGATAATAGCTACTTAACAGACTTAATCCCAACAATCGTCAACGCTGGTGAAGCATACGGTGAAACGAATACTGGTAAAGGTGAAAAAGTACAAATTGAGTTCGTATCTGCGAATCCAACAGGTGATCTTCACTTAGGACATGCACGTGGTGCGGCAGTAGGTGACACTTTATGTAACGTATTAGCAAAAGCAGGATATGATGTATCTCGTGAGTACTACATTAATGATGCTGGTAACCAAATTCATAACTTAGCTCTTTCTGTTGAAGCTCGTTACATGCAAGCTTTAGGTTTAGAGAAAGAAATGCCAGAAGACGGTTACCATGGTGCGGACATCATTGGAATCGGTAAACGCTTAGCTGAAGAGTTTGGCGATCGTTATGCAAAAGCTGATGCAGAAGAAAGTTATGAATTCTATCGTTCATACGGTTTAAAATATGAGTTAGCAAAACTTCAAAAAGACTTAGAAAGCTTCCGTGTTAACTTCGATGTGTGGTTCTCAGAAACATCATTATACAAAAACGGAAAAATTGATCAAGCTCTTGCTGTATTAAAAGAGCGTGATGAAATCTTTGAAGAAGGCGGAGCAACTTGGTTCCGTTCAATGACTTATGGTGACGATAAAAACCGTGTATTAATTAAAAACGACGGTTCTTACACATACTTAACGCCAGATATCGCTTACCACCGTGATAAATTAGAGCGTGGTTTTGATAAGCTAATCAACATTTGGGGTGCTGACCACCACGGTTACATTCCTCGTATGAAAGCTGCTATTCAAGCGCTAGGTTACGATAAAGAAACACTTGAAGTAGAAATCATCCAAATGGTACAACTGTACCAAAATGGTGAAAAAATGAAGATGAGTAAGCGTACAGGTAAAGCAGTTACACTTCGTGAGCTTATGGAAGAAGTAGGCGTGGACGCAATGCGTTACTTCTTCGCAATGCGTAGCGGTGATTCTCATTTAGACTTTGATATGGACTTAGCTGTATCAAAATCTAATGAAAACCCAGTATACTATGCACAATATGCTCATGCTCGCGTATGCAGTATCCTTCGTCAAGGTGAAGAGTTAGGATTAGCTACAGGCGGAGACGTGAATTACAAACTTGTTACTTCTGAGAAAGAAGTAGAGTTACTGAAAAAACTTGGTGAATTCCCAGCTGTAGTTGCGGATGCAGCGCAAAAACGTCTGCCACACCGCATTACAAGCTATGCATTTGAATTAGCAGCAGCATTACACAGCTTCTACAATGCAGAAAAAGTATTAAACCAAGATAACTTAGAATTAAGTAAAGCTCGTTACGAATTAATGAAAGCAGTACGCACTACACTTCAAAATGCATTAGCAATCGTAGGAGTATCTGCACCAGAAAAAATGTAATAGACAAAAGAAAAGATACTTATTTTTGTTTAGAAGTGATATACAAGTTGATATAAAGACATCTGATCAGTCTATACACTGATTAGATGTCAAAGAAAGAAGATCAACGAAAAGACGTATGGGGAAGAACCTCACGTACGTCTTGATGAGGGTAAACTGAAATAAAAAAGAGATGGCAGAGCTGTCTCTTTTTTTTATTTCAGTTTTCTAATATAAATACATGTGACAAATATATGTTATGGTGATGAAGTGAAAATAGTAAAATACCAATTAACTATTGATTTTTAGGAACGATTCTAGAATAATAGACTGTTGGGGGTAAAATTATCAAAAATCCATATATGTATTATTAGTTGGTGGAATGTTACTAGGAAATGGTGTGATTGTTGTAAAAAACATTGTTACAGCTATGCCAAATACTAAAATAACAATTCATCTAACCAATTAGTAATTAATCTTGAAAACTTCCAGCTTAGTCAAGAAACTAGGGGGATATGTTTAAAATAGTACATATAGTACAATTGAAGTTTTCATGATTTGATAAAAAATAATGAAAGGATATAAATCTCTCGGTTTTGATATTATCATCATATATAAGCTCATTTTAATTCTTCGACATAGCCATGGAACCCATTAGGCAAAGTGTTTTTTCTCGACACTCATTTATATACTCCAAAAATGAAAAGGCTGAATTTTGTATTTCTATGCGATTTACATGAAATCAGTTGACAATCATACTCTTTTTTAGTTACCCCCAAATTCGGTCCACTGTATTCAAATTTGGAGAATATGACTATCATCTTGCATAGGCAAACAATACTTCATCCAGAGCGTTTTTAATTATATAATGCTGGCGGTGGAACGCTTCTTGTTCTACTTGTTTCGGTGTGTAGGTCGGCTGTGTAACTAAACACAAAAGGTTTTAACATATGGCCAATTTCACCGCAACTTATAATGGCAGAAAACGCATCTTCAATAACATCTTTTAGAATACGAGTATCCAAGTATGTTTCACAGTTCGAACTTTCCTTGGCTGATATGCTAATTTCGATTATAGATGGTACTTCTTGTTATTCTTTAGGAGGATAAGTAAGGAAGTTGACCAAATGAATATTTACTGTGAAGTAGCTAGGCCATACTTATCGGTAACGAATTTTTCTGTATTTATAGGGCAAACGTTTGCGCTGAATATGAAGAAATTTCGAGAACTCTACGGCATAATAAGACGAAAGACTGTTATGAGTTTTATCGTGAGTGCTTTTCGAACTGTCTTCTTCTGACTTTAAAGTTATTCTATGGTCCGTTCATGTGTACTTGTAATTTGAATTTCTTTATCAAAATTTGTCCTGTATCTGTTTTTGTTAAACAGTATATACGAGAAATGAAATGTCAGGGGAATTAGACGAATCTATATAAGAGCCAAACTGCAAGTTTCTAAGTAATAGAAGGATTGAAAAAGAGAAAAAGATGATAATAGCTGTCAAACATATTTTAGTAAATTGGCTTAATGACATTGAATTGTAGAACCTTTGTTATAGTATGCTTGTACCAGGATCTATCTATTTTTAATTTTATAGGAGGATAACATAAAATATGTATTTAAAAAGAGTTACTTCGATTTTTTCGATTATAATGATTTTCATGTTTACTATAGGTCAGAGTTTGCTACCTATAGTAGCAAATGCACAAGAACTAAACACAGCAGGACTTGTGGATAGTTTTCAGATTGGTAAAACAAATCTAAGTACCACAGAACGGACTAAAGTCACTGTAAACTTCAGTGAAAAAGATGGACTTAGTCTGAAGCCTGGAGACACACTAACATTAACACTGCCTCCAGAATTAAAAGGATTAGATAGGGAGTTTCCATTAGATGACTATGGTACTTGTAAAGTCACTGCAGGTACTGTGGTATGTACATTTAATGATAAAGTGAGCACATATGAAAATATTCAAGGGTATTTAAACTTTTTCGTGGAAGCCACTAATGTAGGAACGGATCAAAAGAAAGAGATTGAAACCAATTTCGGTACAACTGTAGATAAGCAGTCTGTAACAATTACCGGTCCAAGTAGTGGCGGTGGCACAGATCCTGGAAAGCCACCGTTTTTTTATAAAACTGGTGATATGAACTCAGGTAAGGACAATGAAGTACGTTGGTTCTTGAATATAAATTTAAATAAAGAAGAGTTAAGTCGTGATATTGTTGTGACTGATAATTTACAGGAAGGTCAAACACTTAATAAGGATAGTTTCTATATAAGTGTAGATAATTACCTAGGTAATCGATATTTAACGCTACAAGAGTTTGAACAGCAAGGTTACGGAACGATTACCTTTACTGGTGACAGATCATTTAAAGTTGTGCTTAATAAGGATAAAGCGGGTCTTGCTGCCTTTTCGATTGGTTATACATCTACTATAACGGAAGCCGGAAAGAAGCAAGAGTTTTTTAAGAATGATTATACGATTGATTACCAAGTTCTAAACGAAGAACCAGTTAATGAATCGGGTAGTCACCCAGTCGAAAATATGACAGCTGGCGGTGGTGCTACTGGTAACAAGGTTCCAAAAGGAAAGCTGAAAATTGTTAAGCATATTGAAGGAAATAAAGAAAAAGTAATTCCGAATGTTTCGTTTAAGTTGTATAAAGAGTCTGGTGAACAAGTTGGGGGCGAATATAAAACAAATGAAAAAGGGGTAGTTGAAACTCCTCAATTATCACCAGGTAAATATTATGTACAAGAGGCTTCAGCTCCAGACTATATTGATTTCGATCCTCAGAAAAAAGTAGAGTTTGAAATAAAATCAGATGATGAAAATGGAGTCGAACTGGATATTCCAAATAAAGTGAAAGCTACATCTGTTTCAGGAACGAAGATGTGGAATGACAACAACAATAAGTTTGGTAAACGCCCAGAAAGCATCACGGTTCAATTGCTTCAAAATGGTAAAGAGTTTAACAAGCAAGAAGTGAAAGCTGATAAAGAAGGCAACTGGAATTTCAGCTTTAAAGATCTACCAAAGTACGATGGACAAGGAAATGCGTACACGTACACGGTAAGTGAAGTAAAAGTAAACG
>NZ_NADT01000004.1:142100-451693 GCF_003264205.1 Bacillus sp. SRB_8
GTAAACGCCCAGAAAGCATCACAGTTCAATTGCTTCAAAATGGAACAGAATTTAAAACACAAGAAGTGAAAGCTGATAAAGAAGGCAACTGGAACTTTAGTTTCACGGATCTTCCAAAGTACGATGAGCAAGGAAGCGAGTACACGTACACAGTAAGTGAAGTAAAAGTAAACGGATATGAAACAAAAGTAGACGGAACAACGATTACGAACACTTACAAAAATACGGACAAAACAGAAGTTAGTGGTAAGAAAGTCTGGGAAGACTACAACAACAAGTTCAATACACGCCCAGAAAGTATTACGGTTCAATTGCTTCAAAATGGAACAGAGTTCCAAACACAAGAAGTGAAAGCTGATAAAGAAGGCAACTGGAATTTTAACTTCAAAGACCTACCAAAGTATGATGGACAAGGAAATGCGTACACGTACACAGTAAGTGAAGTAAAAGTAAACGGATATGAAACAAAAGTAGACGAAACAACGATTACGAACACTTATAAAAATACGGACAAAACAGAACTAAGTGGTAAGAAAGTCTGGGAAGACTACAACAACAAGTTCAACACACGCCCAGAAAGTATTACGGTTCAATTGCTTCAAAATGGTAAAGAGTTTAACAAGCAAGAAGTGAAAGTTGATAAAGAAGGCAACTGGAATTTTAGCTTCAAAGACCTACCAAAGTATGATGGACAAGGAAATGCATACACGTACACAGTAAGTGAAGTGAAAGTAAACGGATATGAAACAAAAGTAGACGGAACAACGATTACGAACACTTACAAAAATACGGAAACGACTGAAGTTAGTGGTAAGAAAGTCTGGGAAGACTACAACAATAAGTTCAACACACGCCCAGAAAGTATTACGGTTCAATTGCTTCAAAATGGAACAGAGTTCCAAACACAAGAAGTGAAAGCTGATAAAGAAGGCAACTGGAATTTCAGCTTCAAAGATCTACCAAAGTACGATGGACAAGGAAATGAGTTCAAGTACACAGTAAGTGAAGTAAAAGTGAAAGACTATGAAACAAAAGTGGACGGAACAACAATTACGAACACTTACAAAAATACAGAAACAACTGAAGTTAGTGGTAAGAAAGTCTGGGAAGACTACAACAACAAGTTCAACACACGCCCAGAAAGTATTACGGTTCAATTGCTTCAAAATGGTAAAGAGTTTAACAAGCAAGAAGTGAAAGCTGATAAAGAAGGCAACTGGAATTTCAGCTTCAAAGATCTACCAAAGTACGATGAAAAAGGAAACGAGTTCAAGTACACAGTAAGTGAAGTAAAAGTAAATGGATATGAAACAAAAGTAGACGGAACAACAATTACGAACACTTACAAAAATACAGAAACAACAGAAATCAGTGGTAAGAAAGTTTGGGATGATAATAACGCAATAGATCGTCCAGTATCCATCAAAGTAGACTTATTACAAAATGGAAAAGTGATTGACACGAAAGAAGTAAGCGTGGCAACAAACTGGAAGTACACGTTTGAAAAACTACAAGTATATGATGCAAACGGAGTAGCGTACAAGTATGAAGTGAAAGAACAACCAGTAGCGGGATACAAATCCGAAGTAAATGGTTATGACATCACGAATACAAAAATCAAGGACGAACCAGGTGTAGATCCAAAAGATCCAAGCACAGATCCGAAAGATCCAAGCACAGATCCAAAAGATCCGAGCACAGATCCAAACACAAATACAGACAAAAATAGCGATTCAAAAGTTCCACCTACTACAGAAAATGATAAGCCAACATTACTTCCTAACACAGGAGGAACATCAGCAGAAACGATTTCAATTCTTGGCGGTATGGTATTGTTCCTTTTAGGTGGAATTCTATTTGCTCGTCAGCTAATAAAATAATAAAAGAGCTTTAGATTATTGATTAAACCGTAATCTGAGTAGCAGACAAGTTGAAAAATTACTATTGATATTACGCCCTTTAGGTAAGTATTCAAAAAACTTCACGATAAAGTGAAGAGAAGAATGCAACCTGAAGGGTTTTTTTATAGAAAAAGAGAACAGTTTCAAGTTGGACTCAATCGGCAGCCCAATAATATGGTCAGCTTTCATAGAGATAAGCGGCTCTAAAGCGATAACAAAACCGGTTTTAAGAAGTCTATTATCCATTGGACCATAAGCTTAGAATGCGGTGTGGTATCTCATGTAATTTAAGATCAATGACCATGTTCCATTAAGTTTTGGATGACTGTATGGCCATTTTTATGGCGAATTTAGAAATAGTATTCTGTAAAGCTTTGTTCTTGAGTAGCTGCAGCAGCGTTTGTTTCAGGAATAAAGGCATTAGTTCCTGAAATTCAAGTTAAAGTTAACGCACCTGCAAGAATAATTTTTTCATAATGGAAAAGCCTCTTTATTAGACGTAATCACTATTATTACAATTTTTATTCTACATGGTAATACCATGTAATAAATATGCTATTATGCATATTTTGCAATTTTTTATTCTATATGATAATGCCATGTAATAAACATGTTTTTATACATATTTATTTTTCCTTAATAAAAAGCCACCGATTAATCGGTAGCTTGGAAATAGTATTAAGCAGCTTTTTGTCCTGCTTTCACGTTAGATTGAAGGATATCATAGACACCGGTTCCAATGACCTCTAATGCCATTTTCATACGTTTAGGTGAAATGTTTTCGAATACATTATCTTGAGGTGTATGGTATACCTTTTCGATATGATAGATTAATGGATTCCAGCTATCGACACCCATCCAAATAAATAGAGCGGAGGGAATACCCACTTCAGCAAATGGCACGTGATCACTAGAACCGAATTTTCCTTGAAGAACGAGATCATTATTTAATTGTTTACCTGCTTGTAAAGCGGCATCCGTTACAAGGTTTGTAGAACCATCAGGAGTCATAGCGTATAAATTCTTTGCTTTATCATAATTTGTTGCCACCATATCAGCATTAAAGACACCTAAAATACGGTCACGTTCTTTTTGAGATAGACTATTCACATAATAACCCGAACCGAGTAAACCCATTTCCTCGGAACCGAAAGCAATAAAGCGAATTTCTTTATCAGTTTCTACATTTTGAAAAGCACGAGCTAATTCTAATACTAATCCAGTCCCAGAAGCATTATCATTGGCACCAGGTGCGCCACCGACGCTATCATAGTGCGAACTTACAACGACTGCTTTTTCATTACCTGTACTATTTTTTGGTTTCTTTTTTGCAATGACATTTAGTGATGTTAAATTAGATTCGTGTCTAGCTTTTAAAGAAAGGATTGTTGTTCCTTTTTTCGCAATTTCTTCTTTAAATGCATTCCCTTGAGCGTAAGCAAGGCCAAATACAGGTACGGATTGTTTTTTCGTTAAGCGAGGATTGAAAGTTTGTCCATAGTTTCCGCGTCCTCCAATTAAACTGTATAAAAGAACCCCTTTTGCCCCTTTACTAACAGCATTTTCAACTTGCTTATTATAATCCGCTACTGTTGCACCTCGTTCGAATAAAACAATTTTTCCGCTAACCTCATTCGGAATTTCATCTAATTTTGTTCCATTTTTAACGAAGATAAGTGGTGCTGTGATAGCTGCTGTAGAAATTAGTGCATTGGGAGCAGCGCCAGCTTGCCAATTACGTTTTGTGGATAATGGTGATTCGATAAATCCAACGTATTGATCCGGTACTTGAAAGGGCTGATATTCTACTTCATATCCCATTGATTTAAGCTGCATACCAACGTAGCGAGAAGCCCATTCTTCTGATTTTGTACCACCAGGGCGGGGACCGATTGTCTCGGATAAGAAACGGATATGTTCGATGGCGCGGCTTGCATCAACTTGTTTTGTAATAGATGGGGCCTGTGTAATTTCTGATGTAGAATCAGCTTTTGCTTGAACAATTGGAGCTAAGCTAAAGGCGAGTGATACAGTAAGCAAGGAGCTTACTATTTTTTGTTTCAGTGATTTTCTCATTTTTTCCTCTCCCATTCTTCTATTCTCTCTGACTGACAAAAGAAGACGGATAACGACTTTATTTTACTCTTGGATTTCTGAAATTTCAATCTATTAACATTGAGAAATAAAGTAAAACGTTAATGAGTGGGATAAGAAACGCTATATGTATATTTGCATATTTTTAGTGAGTATATGTATGCTATCATTCTAAATGAAGGTTTGCTTTCTGTTCTGAAGGCTCCTACATTGCATGAATCTAGTGTACCCAAACTTTAGATTATGTAGGGAAAAGGAATCCGTTATAGGGTTTCTTTTCTCATGTTTGAATCATGTGATGGTAACTATGTTTCCGCATTTCATAATTATCATCAGTGATATATGTAAGGCATCCATATGAAAATACGAGGCTGTTCAAGAGTTTTCCGTACTTTTGGACAGCCTCACCCCGTTAAGAAGGTGATGCTTTGATGCACCACCTTTTTATTTATATAAGCTTTTACATGCATAAAAATAATAAAAAACAGCCGTTTCAGTAACAGGAATCTACAAAACAGCTGCTTTTTATTATATTTCGGTTAAGATAATCGGTTCGCCACGTGTTACAACGATTGTATGCTCACATTGTGCAACAAGACTTTTATCAGGTGTAACGAATGTCCAACCATCATCCCCGCGCTCAATAATATGATCTGCTTTCATAGATATGAATGGCTCTACAGCGATAACAAGACCATCTTTTAGAAGTGCATTATCCATTGGATCATAGTAGCTTAAGATATGATTTGGAGCCTCGTGTAAGCTAAGCCCAATGCCGTGACCAGTTAAGTTTTGAATAACGTTGTATCCATTTTTATGTGCAAAGTTAGAAACAGCACGACCAATTTGGTTTTGTTTTGATCCAGCTTTTATTTTTTTCATTGCTTCCCAAAACGCATCTACCGCAGCTTGGCATAGCTTTTCTTTTTTTTCGTCTTCACCAAGAACAAATGAAATACCTGTATCTGCATAATAACCGTCAAGTGCTGCTGATACGTCTACGTTTACTAAGTCGCCTTCTTTTAATACACGATCTCCTGGAATACCGTGAGCAACTTCTTCGTTTATACTAATGCAAGTTACACCTGGGAATTTATATTCTTTTTCAGGTGCTGATATAGCACCGTGCTCATCTAATACTTTTTTACCAATTAAATCAAGCTCTTTCGTTGTCATACCTGGCTTCGCTTGTTGTTTCATTTCTTCGCGTGCAAGTGCAACGATGCGGCCGATTTTTCGTAAACCTTCTAAATCTTGTTCATTACGAATAATCATGAAAACCACTGTCC
The DNA here is from genome assembly GCF_003264205.1 of Bacillus sp. SRB_8. Lineage (NCBI taxonomy): Bacteria > Bacillati > Bacillota > Bacilli > Caryophanales > Bacillaceae > Bacillus > Bacillus sp. SRB_8. The sequence continues at coordinate 147,385 of NZ_NADT01000004.1, forward strand.
TTCCTCGAATATATATCTTATCCGATTGTATCATGTTTATTTTGCTCCTGCTACTCGCTTGCAGTATGCGGGTTGATTCCTCTCACAAAGAATACATGACAATTGTCATATGGATGTCATGACGCATCATACTGTTTCCTAACTTTTCCAACACATACAATGTAAATATAAGAAACGGCGGGGGTGGAGAGATGGAAAAGATTATTGAAGTAAATGGTGTTTCTAAAACATTTAAACATAAAAAAGCAGTAAATAACGTTTCATTTCATGTAAATAAAGGGCAAATAGTAGCATTACTCGGTCCAAATGGTGCGGGGAAAACAACGACAATTTCAATGATGCTCGGATTAAAAGATCCGACAGAGGGGAATGTCTCTATATTTGGAAAGAGTCCGAAGCATAGAGATGTTCGTAATAGCCTTGGTGCGATGCTACAAGAAGTAAGTGTGATTGATAGTATCACGGTAGAAGAGGCAATTGAGTTATTCCGTAGTTATTATACGAATCCTGTAGAGAAAGAAATATTACTGCAGTTGTCAAACTTAGAACCAGAAAGAAAGCAAAGATGTGAGAAATTATCGGGCGGTCAAAAAAGAAGGTTAAATTTTGCGCTGGCACTTGCAGGGAATCCAGAGTTGTTATTTTTAGATGAACCAACTGTAGGGATGGACATAACATCTCGAAAAACGTTTTGGGAAACGATTAGAAAATTAGCAAGTGAAGGGAAAACGATTATTTTAACAACACATTATTTAGAAGAAGCGGATGCGCTAGCAGATCGAATTTTATTATTTGCGAACGGAAAGATTATCGCAGATGGCACACCAGATGAGATGAAAGCGACTATTTCTCGAAAAACAATCTCGTTTTATTCGAAAGAGAAAATTCCTAAGAGTTTACTAAAGGACTTACCGCATGTAACAGAAGTACAGTCAAATGAAGGGCGCTTCACTTTAACGACGGAAGATACAGATGCCACTTTACAAGCAATTTATCAGAGGAATCTACCTGTAACAGACGTTTCAGTTGAACGTGGAAGCCTCGATGAAGCATTTGAACAGTTTGTTGCAAATCAGAAGGAGGGAATCGCATGAGAGCATTATGGATGCAATGTAAAATAGAGGTTTTACGTACGTTCCGCAATAAATTATTCATCTTTTTCTCATTATTAATGCCAGTTATGTTTTATTACATCTTTACAAATGTTGTTCAAGTCCCGCAAAACGGAGATGCATGGAAAGCACATTATTTAATTTCAATGGCGACTTTCAGTATTGTAGGGACTGCCCTTTTTAGTTTCGGTGTGAGACTTTCTCAGGAAAAAGGGCAAGGATGGACACATTTGTTAAAAATTACACCGCTTCCAGAGGGAGCATATTTAGCAGCTAAAATTATTGCTCAAACAGTAGTGAATGCTTTTTCAATCTTAGTTATTTTTATGGCAGGAATATTAATTAATAATGTTGAGTTAACGATAGGCCAATGGATTGGTGCAGGATTATGGCTATTACTAGGCGTGACACCATTTTTAGCCCTTGGAACAGTAATAGGTTCAATTAAGAAGGCGGATGCAGCAGCTGGTTTAGCCAATATTTTAAATATGAGTCTGGCTGTAATCGGTGGATTATGGATGCCAATTGAAGTGTTCCCGAAAATATTAAGATCTATTGGTGAATGGACACCAACATACCACTTTGGAAGCGGTGCATGGGACATTGTAGCTGGGAAATCAGTTGGTTGGGAAAATATCGCGGTACTAGGAGGTTATTTCCTTATATTTGTTGTAGTATCAATATATATAAGAAAAAGACAGGAAGCGGTATAAATGATAGAGAAGAAGAGGTTTGAAGTTTTTCCGAAACAGATGGGTTTCTTCCCGTATATGTGGTTAGTGTATCTGTTATTTCCGATTTACCATCTAACGCAGGTATCAGGGTGGAAACTTGGGATAGGGAGCGGTATGTTGGTGCTTTTTATTATCACATACCGTCAACTTTATTTTGTTAATAAGACGTTCATTTTATGGGCATGTATTCAAATGGTACTCATCTTTTTATTTGCCTTATTTTATAATGCTTTTATGATATTTTTTGGTTTTTTCACGGCAAGTGCGATGGGCTTTGCGCCAAGTAAGAAAGTATTTCGAGTGTTGTTAGGACTGTTGATTACAATGCTTGGGGCCTTTATATTCGTATATTTTAAGCATTTAACAACTACAAATTTAGTGAATATAGTTCCAATGTTTATTTTAATGCTTCTTACGCCATTTGGAATGCGTAATTTTAATCAAAAAAAGATGTTAAAAAATCAACTAAACGAAGCAAACGAACAAATTAAAGACTTAGTAAAACGTGAAGAACGTCAGCGAATCGCAAGAGATCTTCATGATACGTTAGGGCATACGTTATCTCTTATTACTTTAAAGAGTCAGCTTGTGGAGAAATTGATTGTGATGAATCCAGAACGCGCAAGTATAGAGGCGAAGGAGATTACACAAACATCTCGTACTGCTTTAAAACAACTGCGCGAGTTAATTTCTGATATGCGTATGATTACAGTGGAAGAAGAACTTGAGCAAATAAAAGCAATTTTACAAGCGGCTAATATTGAATTAGAGGTAAAGCAAGAAGCTAATTCTAGTTCGTTATCACCAATTGAACAAAATATTTTAGGAATGTGTTTACGTGAGGCAGTTACGAATATTGTAAAGCATAGTAAGGCGACGGAGTGCATTGTATCTGTATTAGAATCGCAAGGTGAACTGATTTTGAAAGTAGAGGATAATGGCGTAGGTTTGGAAAATCAAAATCATGATGGAAACGGTATTCGCGGTATGAAGGAGCGGATCGCCCTTATTGATGGGTTTGTTGAACTAAATACGATAAATCCAGGGACACTATTAATAGTAAAAGTACCAGTTGTTATTAGAACAGGAAAAGATGAGGTGAGGGCATGATTCGAATTATTATTGCAGAAGATCAGCGAATGCTTCGTGGTGCGTTAGGAGCCCTGCTTGATCTAGAGGATGATATTGAAGTAGTTGGTCAGGCTGCGAATGGGGAAGAGGCGTTAAAATTAATCGAATCGCTAAGGCCTGATATAAGTATTATGGATATTGAAATGCCGATTCAAAGTGGTTTAGATGTTGCTGAAGCGCTGAAGAAGGAAAAGTCACCTTGTAAAGTAATGATTTTAACAACATTTGCACGACCAGGTTATTTTGAACGGGCAATGAAAACTGGTGTTCACGGGTATTTATTAAAGGATAGCCCAAGCGAGGACTTAGCTTCAGCAATTCGAAATGTCATGAAAGGGAAGCGAGAAATTTCGCAGGAGCTAATGTTTGGCTTATGGCAGGAACAAAATCCGCTATCAGATCGTGAAAAAGAAGTGCTGGTACTTGCGAAAGAAGGAAAGACTACAAATGAAATTGCTAAGATGCTCTATCTTTCGCCTGGTACAGTGCGTAATTATATTTCGGAAGTATTAGCAAAACTGGAAGCGAAAAATAGAATTGAGGCAATTACAATTGCAGAAGAAAAGGGATGGATATGAAAAGAAGTTTACCTACGAGTGGTAAACTTCTTTTTTCTTATAAACAAGTATTTCAATAGAGAGTTTCGTCGCAGTCGCATCGCTCAGAATTTGAAGTATATCGCGTAATTTAGATTTTACTTCATTTTTCGACAAAAAATTTGTTATAGTAAGATTAGGTTGTTGGTCTAAATTTTGGACAACTTTACCACTAACAGTTGTAATTACTCCATTTTTATCTACTTTTACAATAAGATCTTGGCCATATACTTTATAATTTTCGTAAGTTTGTGCAAGGCGAACTTCGGTTTGACTTTCTTTTGTTTCTTTATTTGTAGGTTGGGAATCTACATTCATTTCAGTTGTCACTCACTCTTGTTGAGCTTTAGCCTCATTTATCTCACCCTTTAAATACTTTTTCGGCATATATTTTTGTATCATTTTGAGGTTGTGTTAATTTTTAAATCGTTAAACTAGGCTGAGCAATTTCAACGTTTACTTCATTTCTATCTAGTTCTTGGGTGTGAATAGCTTCTGCTGATAAAGGATAAAGAAGACCGAATGTAACGAAAGCACGGGCAAATTTTCTATAATTTATCTATAAAATTACTAGTCTATTATATTATGCGAGATGAATTGTATGAGGAATTTGCCGAATTTTATATATATTATGCATTATTTCATATCAAAAATTGTCGAATGCACATTATTGTAGTGGTATGACAACTTGAAAAAATTAGATTGTTATAATGGGATGGTGAGTAAGTATGCACGCAGAAAAATTAGGAAGTGAAATAAAGAAAATTAGGGCGATGAGGGGATTAACACAAAAACAGTTATCCGATAATATATGTCATCAATCGGAAGTGAGCCGAATTGAATCAGGCGCGGTATACCCAAGTATGGATATATTGCAAGGTATTGCAGCGAAATTACAAGTTCCTATTATTCACTTTTATGAGGTACTTATTTATTCTGATATTGAAAGAAAAAAGTTATTTAAAGATAGAATTCAAATGTTGAGTAAGAAGAAACAATATGCTGAAATTTATAGCGTTGTTTCAAATGAATTAAAAAAAGAAAAGTTTCATCCAGAATTTAATCAGTTTCTTCTTTGGTACTATTACTTATCTGCATATGTTTTACAGAAAATTAATTTTGAATATTGCATTTTAGAGTTAAAAAAAATTGTACATCAATCATACGGAGGGATAGATGTATTTCAAAATTTATATATTGAAAATTCTATTGCAAGTATTTGTGCAGAAAATAATCAATTAGATAGGGCAATAACTTCATTTCGAGCTATTTTAGAACAGTTAGAATCGCTACATAATAATGAGGCATTCACAGTTAAAGTTCGATACAATTATGCAAAAGCTTTATATTTGAGTGATCAGTTTGAAGAAGCATTGTACCAAGTAAATGAAGCGATCGAAGCTTCTCGTTATATGGGAAGTATGGAATTAATCGGTCAATTGTATTATCAAAAGGGCGAGTGCCTTGAGAAATTAGAGTGTTCATCAGATGATATTAAAGAAGTGTATAAAAAAGCGTCTTTCTTCTTTGATTTATTAGATTTACATTCGTACAAAGAAACTTTATTAAAAAAGAAGAAGTATTTAAATTAAAATGATTTGAAATATGTATAATGCTATATTTCGTAAGTTACATCCGCCAAAAGTAATGGTATCCCAAAAAATGGGTATGCATAATTGCATAAATTGTGGATAAATTTTCATGATATATTATAAGAAAACAATGTGGGTGATGGAATATGAAAAAACTACTTATTGGTAGTCTATTAACGTTAGCAATGGCATGGGGTATTTCATTAGGAGATACAGCTTTAGAGAAAAGCCAAGTAATTTCTTATAATGATCAAGAGGTACAATTAGCTTCAGATTTACCATTTGAACATTAAAAAAACAACCGTCTTACTTAGACGGTTGTTTTTTTGTGGAGTAACATCCAAACATCTTTACTAGAAACAGGTTTGCTAAAGAGGAATCCTTGAATATGGTCACAGTTTTGTTCATGTAAAAACTTCCATTGTTCTTCTGTTTCTACACCTTCCGCAATAACCTCTAAATTTAATTCTTTCGATAGCTTAATAATGGAAGCGATAATCGCTTCTTCTAAAGGGCTATTTGTAATTCCACAAATAAATTCTCGAGCAATTTTTAATGTATTGATTGGATATTTCGTTAAATAAGCTAAAGAACTATAACCAGTTCCAAAGTCATCAATTGAAATTTGGATACCGAGATTTTGCAGTTCTTCTAGTTTAGCAATTACAGAATGATTTTGATTAATTGCGATACTTTCTGTAATCTCAATATCTAGCGCTTCCGGCTTTAGTTCTGTTTCTTCCAAGACCTTTGAAATAGTTGATATTAAATATGCGTGATTAAATTGAACAACAGATAAGTTTACACCAACCTTTAAGTGAGAAAATCCTTGGTTATGCCACTTTTTTGCTTCTAAGCAGGCGGTACGTAAAATCCAATTGCCAAGTTCAATAATAAATCCTGTTTCCTCTGCTAGAGGAATGAATTGGGCAGGCGATACAATCCCGAGTTTTGGATGTTTCCAGCGAACTAATGCCTCAAAACCGATAATTTGTTTTGTTTTTGTATTTACTTGCGGTTGATATTCAAGGAAAAATTCATTTTGTTGCAGAGCTTTTGAAAGTTCACCTTCTAGGAAGTGTATTTCATTTTGTGCAATACTCATTTCTTTTGAGAAGAAAATGAATCTATTTTTCCCATTAGCTTTTGCTCGATACATAGCCATATCTGCATTTTTTATTAATTCGGTTACATCGGTTCCATAGTCAGGGTACATTGCAATTCCGATACTCGGTGTAATAGAAAGTTCTTCATCTTTAATAAAGTAAGGCTTATTTAAAATAGTTAAAATTTGTTCAGCTATAAAAGAAGCACTTTTTTCAGAGTACATATCTGGTAATAGAATCGTAAATTCATCTCCGCCTTGGCGGGCAACGATATCTTTTGAACGTAAACATCCACGTAATCTTTTTGCTACTTCAATTAATAATAAATCCCCGACATCATGGCCGAGTCGATCGTTAATTTTTTTAAATCGATCTAGGTCGAGGAACATAACTGCAACGTCATTAGTGTTGTTTTGAGCTAGATTTAAAATCGTTTTTAAATCTTTTTCGAATTTCCGTCGATTCGGTAGTCCTGTAAGTGCATCATGGAAAGCCATATGCTCTACTTGCTTTTGTTTTTCATATAAAGTTGTAATATCACGTGCGATACCAAACATCCCAACAACTTCTTTATTTATAAAAATAGGGATGAATGTAATGTGAAGGTGATAATAATAACCTTCTTTTTCTTTTGTACGAATTTCTAGAGTTTGTGGTCTACCTTCTTTTGTAATTTGTAAAGATTTCTTCAATAATTCATGATCTTGTGGATCAATGAAGTGTTTAAGAGAATAGCTTGTTACTTCACAATAATAGGCTGTAAATAAACTTTCACAAGCCTTATTAGATTGTTGAAAAATCCCGTTCATATTTAAAGAAAAAACAGCATCAGGATGATCTTCGAATAAAGATTTATAACGTTGTTCACTTTTTGATAGGGCAGATACGCCTTCTTCAACGTTGTCTTCTAGTTGTGTAGTCAACTGTTCATACGTATCGATTAATACTTGATTATCTCTCCACATGTAAAGTTGTCGTAGGAATAATAATACTAGTGATAATACGAGACCGATTAGCATGAACTTATCATCCCAAGGTTGAATAACAACAAAGGAAAAAGTAATGATTATACTAAAATAAGGTAATATAAAGCGTACATAATCGAATCGATAATATTTCGTTTTCGTTTCATGTTGCATTGGTTTATCCAAAATGTACAGTATGGACGATAAACCGATTAGTAAAATCGAAGCAGTATGTATTAAATAAGAGACTTCAGAAGAAGTTCCCATTCCCGTGTTTAATTGGAATAGATGTATATATCCGTACACAAGTATGATAGTAAAGCCAATAATTAATGAGATTCTACTAGAAGAATACCGTTCTCTTCTATATAGGCTAATAACGGCGTAAATTACTAATGATTGTGCGATAAAATACCCAATCAAAATCCACGTGTCCTTTGTTAACATACGAAAGCTTGAAATATCTAAAATAAAGGTTAAGGTAAAATAAATATTCATAATAATAATGAATATGCTATCGAATGAAAATTGAGCAAGGCCTCTAATAGAGTAATGTTTTATGAACTTTATAGCAAAGCCAGAGAAGAGTAAAATATATTGTACGATGAAAAAGGGCAACGCCTTATATGAGAATATGACTTGATCATATATAGAAAGTGAATGAAGAAATAAAGTTATCTCCATTGTCAATCCACATAGGCAAGTGCATAGTACTAAAACCCAAAATAGTTTGTCACCGCGCTTCATTTTTTTAATCGCTTTATATAAGCAATAGCAAGAAAAGAGTGCAGCAAAACAAAATAAGAAGAGAATTCCAATTTCTTTTATATTTAAATCCTTAGGGATAAGGAATATCCAAAGAGAAAATATAATTATATACATCATGACAAATTGTACATATTTTTTTGATTAATCATATTATGACTCCGTTTCAATAAGGTTGAATCTCAGGGGAAAATGCTAATCTAAATAATAGCATACAAACGGGGATGTTTTTTACTATAAAAATTACTTTTTTTTGAAAAAAATAGCGCAACGTTACAATTTACCATTGTAACGTTGCGCCATTTTTTCTTTTTATCCCTCTTATAGAAGAGATTTCATCTATTAACTGAAGAAGTGCTAAATCCTTTTGTTTACTTTCAATCATAATATCGAAATCATGATCAATTTTTTTTGTAATGTGTAAAAAAGGTTTAATAAACTCTAAATCAATATAATTTGCGTGAGCTCTAAATTCTTTTTCGGATTTAGGAGAAGAAATATGAACTTTAGGAAGGACATTTGTATGTGACCAAGTTTTAAATATCATAGGAAGTAATTCTTCTAGCGGTTCATTACAAAGGTTCGCTATGTGGTGATGATAATCGAACACGAAAGGGATTTGCTCTTTTTGACAAATAGCCAAAGTTTCAGAAGTTGTATATGTTTTATCGTCATTTTCAAGAGTCATTTGTCTTTTCACATGGAATGGAAGTTTTTGTATGTTTTCATGAAAACGTTCGATTGCCTTTTCCTTATTTCCATACGCGCCACCTACATGGATATTAATGTAGGAAGAATCTGCAATTCCCATAGCATTTAACACATTATAATGATAGGTCATATCTGTAATAGCATTAGTTGTAATATGTGGTTTGTCGCTTGTAAATAGTGTGAATTGGTTGGGATGAAAACTTACGCGTAAATTGTGTTCTTGAATTAATGCTCCTATTTTACGCCATAGTGGAGCAAATATTTGAATGTAATCAAATTCAACTTCAGGATGTGTTGCAAGCGGAACGATAGAAGATGATAAACGATATAATGGAATTTCGTGTGCAATATTGTAATGAAGGATGCGTATTGTATGTTCTAGATTTTGCAGTGTAACATTATATAATTTATCTTCACGCTCTTGTTTTTTTAGCTTTTTCCAGCTTGTAAATGTCATTGTTTTGGCAGGCGAACAGTCCCATAATGCCGTAGCATGTGAGACATATCCAAATCGAATTATCATATGTGATGCACCTCCTTGGCCCTTGAAATTTCTCTATAAAAAGAACGCGAGTATCGTTCCTATCCATTCCTTTCCTCTATCGATAATGGAGAGAGGATTGACATCTTCGAAGGAAAGTAATAAGGAGCGTTCCAAATCTTCCTCGAATTTACGTTTTACTTCTTGTATGAAATGTTTATCGTATAAAAGGCAATTGATTTCATGGTTAATATATATACTTCTCATATCGAAATTAGCAGTTCCGATATCACAAGTATGATCGTCTACTATAATAATTTTTGCGTGGAAAAATCCTTGCTGAAAAGCGTAAATATTACAACCAGCTTGTATTAACTTTCGGCAATATGGGAATTTTGCTTCTCGAACGAGGGCGTGATCAGCTTTTTGTGGAACGAGAATAGTTATTTGAACCCCACGTTTTCGCGCTTTTAATAATGCATTCATAATTTTTTTTCCAGGGATAAAATATGGTGTACCGATAAAGAGTTCTTTTTTCGCGCTTTCGATTAAATGTAAAAATGTATTTTGTAAATAGGCACCATCAGTAGGGATGAAACGATGTAGAATGGTCCCTGGTTGTTGCATAGGAAAATAAAGAGATGAATCTAATAAATTTTGGTCTGTATCGTCGAGCCAATCATGTAAAAATTGTTTTTGTAAATCTTGTATCCCTTCTCCTGTAAGACGTAAATGATAATCTCGCCATAACCCTAACCTTTGATTATGCCCTAAATATTCTTCGCCAATGTTAAATCCACCAATATAACCAATTTTCCCGTCAATAACTGTAATTTTTCTATGGTTTCTTTGATTTGCAGAAAAGAAAGGAAAAGGAAATTTCACTTTATGACAAAATGAAAAAGAGACACCATGCTTTTGTAGCGAGTAAATCGCTTCTTTTGATAAATAATGACTTCCAAACCGGTCGAGTAAAAGTCTTACTTCAATTCCTTCTTGTGCTTTATCGATAAGTAACTTTAAAAACGTACGACTTATATCATCGTTTTTTACAATAAAAAATAAAACGTGCACATGGTGTTTAGCTTGTTTTATATCAGTAAAGAGAGCATCGTATAGATCATTTCCGTATGTATAAAGGCGAAAATCACTTTGACGTAAAGGGAAAGAACGAGAACGTACACGCTTTAAATGAACAATTCTCCCATATGAAAGGTCGATTGTAATCCAGAGAGCGCTGCCTAATAACAAGAGAGATAAGAAAAACATAAGTAAATTCCCTCCTTCACGGTCTTTTCACCATCAATTTTTTACAAATCAAAATTTCACTGTATCCCGCTATTTGCGGGCAGTAAGACTCCCACCTCAAAATTGGGTTAAAGCAAAGAAGTTGGTTGGGATTCGGGCCGCCCCGTAAAAGCCAGATTGGTGAGGGCTAATAATCAGTAGGGAATAAACAGCTCCCTACTGATTAAAGTTTCACTTTATAGTTTCACCGAAATAAACAGCTTTATTAAAAAATGTGTTGTTGTATAACAAAAAACTGTTGACTGAATGCTCACTCATTATATAATGGGAATAGGGGATATAATTCAGAAAATTATATATTTTCGAAGATTCTAAAAAAGAAAGAGAGCTTACAAAGAGAGGGGTAGCATAAAATGAATAGCTTACTAATCATTAATTGGCTGGCTGCCATTGCTGTTATTGCTTATGCGGGGTATTTGTTTGTATATCTTATACGAACAAGGATGGCCTACATACAATTAGGAAAAAAGATCGAATTTGACCGTCGTTTTAAAGAGCGTTGGGATCTTCTTAAGGTCAATGTTTTCGGTCAGAAAAAGCTGCTGAAAGATAAAAAGAGCGGCATCATTCACGTTATGTTCTTTTACGGATTTATTCTTGTCCAATTTGGAGCAATTGACTTCGTTTGGAAAGGACTTGCACCAGGATCGCATCTTCCACTTGGACCACTATACCCTGCATTTACATTCTTCCAGGAAATTGTCACACTCGTTATTTTAATTGCAGTCTTTTGGGCTTTTCATAGACGCTATATTGAAAAGCTTGTTCGTTTGAAACGTAATTTTAAATCAGGCCTTGTTCTTATCTTTATTGGTGGCTTAATGATTTCTGTGCTACTTGGTAATGGGATGGGAATTATATGGCACGGCGAGGAGCTTTCATGGAGTGAACCTATCGCTTCTGCAATCGCTTACGTTTTCTCGGGATTAAATGAAACCGTAGCCATTTCAGTGTTCTATTTCTCTTGGTGGGTGCATTTACTAATTTTGTTAACGTTTTTAGTTTATGTTCCACAATCAAAACATGCGCATTTAATTGCTGGACCAGTTAACGTGTTTTTTGGTCGTCTTTCAAATCCAGGAAAACTTGAAAAAATCGATTTTGAAGATGAAACGCAAGAAACATTCGGTGTTGGTAAAATTGAAGACTTTAGACAAAATCAACTTATCGACTTATATTCCTGCGTCGAATGTGGTCGTTGTACAAATATGTGTCCGGCAACAGGAACAGGGAAAATGTTATCACCGATGGATTTAATTTTAAAACTTCGTGATCATTTAACTGATAAAGGAGCAGCGGTAACATCAAAAGCACCGTGGGTTCCAGTTGTTGCTTTTAATAATACACAAGGAAATCAGTTAGCGATGATGGCAGCTGGAAAAGGACAACAAGAATCAGCGGCTACAGCGCTAGCGTACGACCCAAGTTTAATCGGGGACGTTATTACAGAAGAAGAGATTTGGGCATGTACAACGTGTCGTAACTGTGAGGACCAGTGCCCAGTTATGAATGAGCATGTTGACAAAATTATTGATTTACGCCGCTATCTCGTTTTAACAGAAGGAAAAATGGACGCGGAAGCGCAGCGTGCAATGACAAACATTGAGCGTCAAGGTAATCCGTGGGGACTGAACCGTAAAGAGCGTGAAACATGGCGCCAAGGTGACGATGAAGTAACAGTTCCAACTGTAAAGGAGAAATCAAAAGCTGGCGAAGAGTTTGAATACTTATTCTGGGTTGGATCAATGGGTTCGTATGACAATCGCAGTCAGAAGATTGCGATATCATTTGCGAAGCTAATGAACGAAGCAGGCATTTCATTCGCAATTCTTGGTAACAAGGAAAAGAACTCTGGTGATACACCGCGCCGCCTTGGAAATGAATTTGTATTCCAGGAAATGGCGACTAAAAATATTGAAGAATTTGAAAAAGCAGGAGTGAAGAAAATCGTTACGATTGACCCTCATGCTTATAACACTTTTAAAAATGAGTACCCGGACTTTGGCTTACAAGCAGAAGTCTATCATCATACAGAATTACTAGCCCAGTGGGTGAAGGAAGGTCGTTTAAAACCTGTCCATTCTATTGAAGAGACAGTTACGTACCATGATTCCTGTTACTTAGGAAGATACAACGAGGTATACGAAGCGCCGCGCGATATTCTAAAAGCAATTCCAGGTGTAAACCTTGTAGAAATGGCGCGTAACCGTGAAACGGGAATGTGCTGTGGTGCGGGTGGCGGCCTAATGTGGATGGAAGAAACGACAGGTTCTCGTATTAACGTTGCTCGTACAGAACAAGCGCTAGCTGTACAGCCGTCAATTATCGGTACAGGATGCCCGTATTGCTTAACGATGATTAGTGACGGCACGAAAGCGAAAGAAGTTGAAGAAACAGTTCAAACTTTGGACGTAACAGAGATTTTAGAACGCTCAGTTATCGGACAGAAGAAAGAAGCAATGTAGTTTGTAGGAATGCATTCAAATTTAGAAAGAGGTGCAATAATTGCACCTCTTCTAGGCGCAAGGATACCGAGCGAGCGCTCGGTGCTAAAAAAAGAAATGGGGGAAAGAAACATGAGTAAAACAGTTATTTTAAGTGCTGCAAGAACACCGGTTGGAAAATTTGGAGGAACTTTAAAAGACGTGAAAGCAACAGAGCTTGGAGGAATCGCAATTAAGGCAGCGCTTGAAAGGGCGAATGTTTCCGCTAGTGATGTTGAAGAAGTTATATTTGGAACGGTTATCCAAGGAGGGCAAGGACAAATTCCATCACGCCAAGCAGCAAGAGCGGCCGGCATTCCTTGGGAAGTGCAGACAGAAACAATAAATAAAGTTTGTGCATCAGGGCTTCGCGCAGTTACGTTAGCAGATCAAATTATTCGTACTGGTGATCAATCACTGATTGTAGCTGGTGGAATGGAATCGATGAGTAACAGCCCTTACATTTTACGAGGGGCAAGATGGGGATACAGAATGGGTAACAACGAAGTTATCGATTTAAACGTTGCAGACGGTTTAACATGCGCATTTTCAGGTATACACATGGGTGTTTATGGCGGAGAAGTTGCGAAGGAAGATGGAATCTCTCGCGAAGCACAAGATGAATGGGCATATCGTAGCCATCAACGTGCGGTTTCGGCACATAAAGAAGGGCGTTTTGAAGAGGAGATTGTACCAGTAACAATTCAGCAAAGAAAAGGCGATCCTATCGTCGTGGCTAAGGATGAGGCGCCACGCGCGGATACAACGATTGAAAAATTAGCGGAATTAAAGCCTGTATTTGATAAGACGTCAGCGGTGACAGCAGGTAATGCTCCGGGACTAAATGATGGCGGTGCTGCACTTGTATTAATGAGCGAGGACAGAGCGAAGCAAGAAGGAAGAAAACCATTAGCGACAATTTTGGCGCATACAGCGATTGCGGTAGAATCGAAGGATTTCCCAAGAACGCCAGGTTATGCAATTAATGAATTGCTGAAAAAGACAGGTAAGACAATTGAAGACATAGATCTATTTGAAATCAATGAGGCATTTGCGGCTGTAGCAATTGCAAGTACAGAAATCGCAGGGATCGATCCGGAAAAATTGAATGTGAATGGCGGTGCTGTAGCAATGGGGCATCCAATTGGAGCGGGCGGAGCACGTATTATCGTTACACTTATCCATGCACTGAAGCAGCGCGGCGGCGGAATTGGAATTGCTTCTATTTGTAGCGGTGGCGGTCAAGGTGATGCAGTGATGATTGAGGTTCACTAATTAAGATTAGAAGATATATAGTTTATTAACAATTAAGGGGGAAGAAAAAATGAGTGTACAAAAGATTGTTGTAATTGGTGCAGGGCAAATGGGTTCAGGTATCGCACAAGTGTGTGCAATGGCAGGCTATGATGTGAAAGTGCAAGATTTAAAGCAAGAGCAATTAGATAGAGGGCTAGCTGTTATTTCGAAAAATTTAGCCCGCCAAGTAGAAAAAGGCCGTATGAAGGAAGAAGAGAAAGATGCGACTTTAAATCGTCTTACATGGACGCTCGATTTAAATAGTGTCAAAGAAGCTGATCTTATTATTGAAGCAGCTGTTGAAAAAATGGATATTAAAAAGAAAATTTTTGCGAATTTAGATGAAATCGCTCCAGAACACGCAATTTTAGCGACGAATACGTCATCGTTACCAATTACGGAAATTGCAGCGGTAACGAAACGTCCTGAGAAAGTAATCGGCATGCACTTTATGAATCCAGTTCCAGTTATGAAACTCGTTGAAATTATTCGTGGTTTAGCTACAGGTGATGCAGTGTACGAAACGATTGAGGATATTACGAAAAAAATCGGGAAAGTGCCAGTTGAAGTAAATGATTTCCCAGGGTTTGTATCGAACCGTATTTTATTACCGATGATTAACGAAGCGATTTATACGTTATACGAAGGAGTGGCGACGAAAGAAGCGATTGATGAAGTAATGAAACTCGGTATGAATCATCCGATGGGACCACTTACGTTAGCTGACTTTATCGGTTTAGATACGTGTTTATACATTATGGAAGTGTTGCATGAAGGATTAGGAGATAGTAAATATCGCCCATGTCCATTATTACGTAAGTATGTGAATGCAGGATGGTTAGGACGTAAAACGGGTCGTGGTTTCTACGTTTACGAATAAATTCCTCCCTTTATTAAAGTAGTGGTCTGACCAAATTGTTAAGAAGATATATAGCAAACGGAGGCGAAGTACATGAATTTTCATTTTACTGAAGAGCAACAAATGATGAGGAAAATGGTTCGAGATTTTGCGCAGAAGGAAATAGCTCCCTTTGTTCCTAGTATGGAACAAGGGGTGTTCCCGAAAGAGATTTTGCAAAAGATGGGTGAGCTTGGACTAATGGGTATTCCAGCGCCTGCAAAATATGGCGGGGCAGAAATGGATTTTATTTCTTACATTCTAGCAATTGAGGAAATTTCAAAGGTAAGTGCAACGGTTGGTGTAATTTTGGCTGTACATACGTCAGTTGGAATGAATCCGATTTTATACTTCGGAACAGAAGAACAGAAGCAGAAATATGTTTTTAAACTGGCGACTGGTGAATATTTAGGCGCATTTGCTCTAACAGAACCGAATGCAGGATCAGATGCAGGTAGTTTGAAATCAAGAGCTGTAAAGAAAGACGATCACTACATCATTAATGGATCGAAAGTCTTTATTACAAATGGTGGTGAAGCAAGTACATATATCGTCTTCGCGTCTACAAATCCAGATGCGGGGAAAAGCGGGATTTCAGCATTTATAGTAGAGAAAGATACACCAGGCTTAATCATTGGAAAAGATGAGCATAAGATGGGTCTTCTTGGTTCTCGTACAGTGCAACTTACGTTTGAAGATATGAAAGTGCCGGCCGAGAATTTACTTGGTGAAGAAGGACAAGGATTTAAGGTGGCAATGGCGAATTTAGATGTTGGGCGAATTGGAATCGGAGCGCAAGCATTAGGAATCGCGGAAGCGGCGCTTGCATGTGCGATTGATTATGCGAAAGAGCGTGAGCAATTCGGAAAGCCAATTGCGGCGCAGCAAGGACTCGGATTCAAACTTGCAGATATGGCAACAAGTGTAGAAGCATCGCGATTACTTGTATACAGAGCAGCATCGCTAAGAGCACAAGGATTACCATGCGGTAAAGAAGCTTCTATTGCGAAATTATTTGCTTCTAAGACGGCTGTTGAAGTTGCGATTGAAGCGGTGCAAGTATTTGGTGGTTATGGTTATACGAAAGATTATCCAGTAGAAAGATTTTTCCGTGATGCGAAGATCACACAAATATATGAAGGAACGAGCGAAATACAAAAGCTTGTAATTAGTCGAGCTTTATAAAAAGGCAGAGGGGGAGACGGGAATGCATTTTAAATTATCAGAAGAACATGAAATGATAAGAAAAATGGTTCGGGATTTTGCGAGGAATGAAGTAGCACCGACAGCAGCAGAGCGTGATGAGGAAGAGCGATTTGATCGCGCTTTATTTGATCAAATGGCAGATCTTGGTTTAACCGGTATTCCGTGGCCTGAAGAATACGGCGGAATTGGAAGCGATTACTTGGCGTATGTAATTGCCGTTGAAGAATTATCCCGCGTTTGTGCTTCTACAGGTGTAACGTTGTCTGCACATACTTCACTTGCTGGATGGCCAATTTTTAAATTTGGAACGGAAGAGCAAAAACAAAAGTTTTTGCGCCCAATGGCTGAAGGGAAGAAAATTGGTGCATATGGCTTAACAGAACCAAGCTCTGGATCAGATGCTGGTGGAATGAGGACGACTGCAAAACGAGATGGAGACCATTACATTTTAAATGGTTCGAAAATTTTTATTACAAATGGCGGTATTGCTGATATTTATGTTGTTTTTGCATTAACAGATCCTGATTCGAAGCAGCGCGGCACGAGTGCATTTATTGTGGAGAGTGATACGCTAGGATTTTCGGTTGGGAAGAAGGAAAGTAAGCTAGGGATTCGTTCTTCGCCAACAACTGAAATTATATTTGAAGACTGCCGTATTCCTGTAGAGAATTTACTAGGGGAAGAGGGCCAAGGATTTAAAGTTGCGATGCAGACATTAGATGGCGGCCGTAATGGTATTGCGGCACAAGCAGTCGGTATTGCACAATCCGCTTTAGATGCTTCTGTAGAATATGCAAGAGAACGTCATCAGTTTGGGAAGCCAATTGCGGCGCAACAAGGAATTGGCTTTAAACTTGCGGATATGGCAACGGATGTAGAGGCAGCGCGTCTTTTAACATATCAAGCGGCTTGGCTTGAATCTGAAGGGCTTCCGTATGGGAAAGAGTCAGCGATGTCAAAAGTATTTGCAGGTGATACAGCGATGAAGGTAACGACTGAAGCGGTACAAGTATTTGGTGGTTATGGTTATACGAAAGATTATCCAGTAGAGCGTTATATGCGCGATGCAAAGATTACACAAATATATGAGGGAACACAAGAGATTCAAAGGCTTGTAATTTCTCGTATGTTAACGAAGTAGGAACAAAAGCGTAGGTATTTTCCTACGCTTTTTACTTCCAAAAATAATAGAGAGAGGTGAAGGGATGGTTAAACATAATGTACATGCGTCAGTGAAAGATGAAAAATTAGTTGCGTTAAGACGTGAACAAATGATTAAAGGTGCGGTACAGCTGTTTAAGCAAAAAGGATTCCCGCGTACAACAACGAGAGAAATTGCGAAAGCGGCTGGATTTAGTATCGGAACACTTTATGAGTATATTCGCACAAAAGATGATGTATTATATTTAGTTTGTGATAGTATTTATGAACATGTAAAAGAGCGGTTAGAGGAAGTAGTGTGTACAGAGAAGGGAAGTATAGAAAGCTTAAAGATAGCGATAATGAATTATTTTAAAGTGATGGATGAATTGCAAGAAGAAGTATTAATTATGTATCAAGAGGTACGTTTTTTACCGAAAGAATCACTCCCATATGTATTAGAAAAAGAGTTTCAAATGGTCGGGATGTTTGAGGATATTTTAGAGCAGTGTACGGAAAATGGGACATTTACACTAAATAAAAAGGAAATACAGCTTCTTGCACATAATATTTTCATACAAGGACAAATGTGGGGATTTAGACGTTGGGCCCTGCAAAAACTGTATACTCTCGAAGAATATACAGAAATGCAAATTAGGTATGTACTGCAAGGAGCACATATGTCTCCGAAATAAAGAATGGACAAATTATAATTTTATTGCCCGTAAATAGCGCGATAAAAGTTTCCCGTTTTTTTTGTAGCATATTTGTGCGACTTTTGTTTATAATGAATAGTATGGATTTTTTTAAGCAGACCGTTATATATAAGCTTATATTTGAAGAAAGGAAGTGCCGCATAAGTGGGTTTTAAGCAATATTCACCAGAAGAGCTAAAAGAATGTTCAATGATTGAAGTTGTACATAGTGTTTTAGGGAATAAAAGACAAGCAACGACATTCAACGAGTTGGTTCAAGAAATCGCTCAAGTGCTGGGACTATCTCAAGGGCAAGTTAATACGAAACTCGCACAATTTTATACAGATTTAAACATCGATGGACGTTTCATTAATTTAGGAGAAAATCGTTGGGGGCTACGTAGCTGGTACCCATATGAGCAAATTGATGAAGAAATTCTGCCTCAGCCAAAACCGAAGAAGAAACGCAAAGTTGAAGAAGACGGTTTTGACGACTACATTGAAGAAGATGATGTAGAAGAAGTAGAAGAAGAAGTAGAAGAAGATGTAGAAGAAGATGTAGTAGATTTGGACAAAGTTCTTGAAGACGAAGACGCAGATGATGAAGATGATGATCTTGATGATTTAGAAGAAGATAATGAAGACTTCGCAGAAGAAGAACTTGAGTATGATGAAACTGAAGAAGAGGAAGAGCGGTAGTTCTTGACTTTTCATTATCGTCCATGTAGAATCATTTTTGGGCTCTTTAAAAAAAGACGATAATACTTTTAAAGTGTAAATATAAAAGAAAATTGCTCCCTACTTATTACTTTATGTGATGAGGGGAGCAATTTTCTTTTTTGTTTTTTGTTTAGAAAATAAAAAGAGCCTAACAATAAGATAGATACAGTGTTATCTACATACGTTGCGCTTTGCAACGGTGATTATATAACAACGAAGTAGAAGGGAGTATTTTCATGACTAAGTATATTTTTGTAACAGGCGGTGTAGTATCGTCTTTAGGTAAAGGTATTACAGCAGCATCTCTTGGAAGACTTTTAAAGAATCGTGGTTTAAACGTAACTATTCAAAAGTTTGATCCATACATTAACGTAGACCCAGGGACTATGAGCCCCTACCAACACGGTGAGGTATTCGTAACAGATGATGGTGCAGAAACGGACTTAGACCTAGGTCACTATGAGCGTTTTATCGACATCAACTTAAATAAATACAGCAACGTAACAACAGGTAAAATTTACTCTTCAGTTCTTCAAAAAGAGCGTCGTGGTGAATATTTAGGAGGAACAGTTCAAGTTATTCCTCACATTACTAACGAAATTAAAGAACGTGTATATCGTTCTGGTCGCGAAACAAATGCCGACGTTGTTATTACAGAAATCGGTGGAACTGTTGGTGATATCGAGTCTCTACCATTCTTAGAAGCAATTCGTCAAATTAAGAGCGACATCGGTCGTGACAATGTAATGTACATCCACTGTACGTTAATCCCGTACTTAAAAGCAGCGGGTGAAATGAAAACAAAACCAACGCAACATAGCGTTAAAGAGCTTCGCAGCTTAGGTATTCAACCAAATATTATCGTTGTTCGTACAGAACTACCTGTTTCTCAGGACATGAAAGACAAGCTTGCATTATTCTGTGACATCGATACAAAAGCAGTTATCGAAGCACGCGATGCAGATACTTTATATGCGGTTCCATTATCTCTTCAAGAACAAAACATGGACCAAATCGTTTGTGATCACTTGAAGTTAGACAATCCAGCTGCAGATATGACAGATTGGACTGCGCTAGTTAATAAAGTACGTAACCTTTCTAAGAAAACAAAAATCGCTCTTGTTGGTAAATACGTAGAGCTTCAAGATGCATACATTTCTGTTGTAGAAGCGCTTCGTCATGCAGGTTATTCATTCGACACAGATGTAGAAGTGAAATGGGTAAATGCTGAGCACGTAACAGCAGAGAACGTAAAAGAATTAGTTGGCGATACAGATGGTATCCTTGTACCAGGTGGCTTCGGCGATCGTGGTGTAGAAGGTAAAATCGTTGCAATTCAATATGCTCGTGAAAACAAAGTTCCATTCTTAGGAATTTGCCTAGGTATGCAACTTGCA
This sequence comes from Bacillus sp. SRB_8, assembly GCF_003264205.1. Taxonomy (NCBI): domain Bacteria; kingdom Bacillati; phylum Bacillota; class Bacilli; order Caryophanales; family Bacillaceae; genus Bacillus; species Bacillus sp. SRB_8. The sequence continues at coordinate 167,721 of NZ_NADT01000004.1, forward strand.
TCAATCGAATTTGCACGTAACGTATTAGGATTAGAAGGAGCTAACTCTTCTGAAATTAATCCTGACACACCTTATGCAATTATCGATTTATTACCAGAACAAAAAGATGTAGAAGATTTAGGTGGTACACTTCGCCTTGGTCTATACCCATGTAAGCTTGCTGAAGAAACAAATGCTTACAATGCTTACAATGAGCCGGTTGTATATGAGCGTCATCGTCATCGTTATGAGTTCAACAATCAATTCCGTCCAGATATGGAAAAAGCAGGATTTGTATTCTCTGGTACAAGCCCAGACGGTCGTCTAGTGGAAATTATTGAATTACAAGATCACCCTTGGTTCGTGGCAGCACAGTTCCATCCAGAACTTGTATCTCGTCCAAACCGTCCACAACCATTGTTCCATGACTTCGTAAGTGCTTCTATTACGAATAAAGAGAGCAAGTAATAAAAAAAAGCGCCTGAAATAGGGCGCTTTTTTTAATATTCGTTTAACATTTCATCAATTGTAAATTTCAATCCGTGATAAGCAAATAAAGCTATAATTAAACTTGGGAACCCATAGCGGTTACCTTCATCATCTGGAATAAGACCTTTTAACAGCTTTGTATCAATATGTACATCTGTATATTGTTCCAGTGATTCAACACCTTCTTGAATAGCCGAGATTCCAACGATAGATTGGCCTTCTTCATGAAGTTTTTTCGCGGTTTTTATAATTTCTTCATCTGTCGAAAAACGACTAATAAGAAGTACGCGGTCCGCAGAAGTCACTGCCGCCGGTTCACCGTTTTCTATTAAACGTTTTGCTTGTTTCATTGGTTCGGCGCCAAATAATGCTTCTGAAACAATACCTTCCATTTCGTTTGTACCATGCAAGTAAATGAAGCCATCGCCAACTAACGCCTGGGCAAGTAGACGAGCGCTATCTTCTATATTCATTTCCTCTTTTTGAGAAATTCGGGAGAAATATCCACTTAATTGAGTCGAGAAAATTTTTAACATGCTGTTGCTCCTTTCTTTCGTGTTAGCTGGTTCTCATTATAGCTTATTTTTTTTGGAAAGGGGAAATAGTAGGGTGGCATAACAAAATAGGAAACGGTAAAATAAGAAAGAATAGGAAGGGATTTGGCAAAGAGTAACGAAAATAAACCGATAAGATATAAGAAGCTTTAAATCTTGTACTTACACAGAAAGGTTGGGAGTTATGGAAGGGAAAATTTTAATCGTTGATGATCAATATGGCATTCGTGTTTTATTGCATGAAGTGTTCCAAAAAGAAGGTTATCAGACGTTCCAAGCAGCGAATGGATTTCAAGCTTTAGATATCGTGAAAAAAGATAATCCGGATTTAGTAGTGTTAGATATGAAAATCCCAGGTATGGATGGTATAGAGATTTTAAAACATGTAAAAGAAATTGATGAGAGTATTAAAGTGATTTTAATGACTGCTTATGGAGAATTGGATATGATTCAAGAAGCGAAAGATTTAGGAGCTTTAATGCACTTTGCTAAACCGTTTGATATTGATGAGATTCGTCAAGCAGTGAGAGATCAGCTTGCTGTAGAGGCGTAAAAAATGAATTTTTTATAAAAAATATGGAAAAAAGCGTTTACATGGACTATTGAGCAGGTGAATACAGTTGAGTTTTTGAGTACAAGTTGTTATCCTATTGAGTGTAGAAAGAAGTCCGGTATGTAAATATACATATTTTACCTTATTCTGGTCATACTACCAGCGATAAGAATTTATCGGATACAAAAAACGTTTTTTAGGAGGATTCACCATGCCTTTAGTTTCTATGAAAGAAATGCTAAACACAGCACTAGAAGGAAAATACGCAGTTGGTCAATTCAACATGAACAACTTAGAGTGGACTCAAGCTATCTTAGCTGCTGCGGAAGAAGAAAAATCTCCTGTAATCTTAGGTGTATCTGAGGGTGCAGCTCGTCATATGACTGGTTTCAAAACAGTTGTAGCTATGGTTAAAGCTTTAATCGAAGAAATGAACATTTCTGTTCCTGTAGCGATTCACCTTGACCATGGTTCAAGCTTCGAAAAATGTAAAGAAGCAATTGATGCAGGTTTCACATCTGTAATGATCGACGCTTCTCACCACCCATTCGATGAAAACGTTGAAACTACTAAAAAAGTGGTAGAATACGCACACGCTCGTAACGTATCTGTTGAAGCTGAGCTTGGAACAGTTGGCGGACAAGAAGACGACATCATCGCTGAAGGCGTAATTTACGCTGATCCAGCAGAGTGTAAGCACCTTGTTGAAGCAACAGGTATCGATTGCCTAGCTCCAGCTTTAGGTTCTGTACACGGTCCTTACAAAGGTGAGCCTAACTTAGGATTCGCTGAAATGGAACAAGTTCGCGACTTCACTGGCGTACCTTTAGTATTACACGGTGGTACTGGTATCCCAACTGCTGATATCGTAAAAGCTATTTCTTTAGGTACTTCAAAAATTAACGTAAACACTGAGAACCAAATTGAGTTTACAAAAGCTGTTCGTGAAGCATTAAACAAAGACCAAGAAGTTTACGATCCTCGTAAATATATTGGACCTGGCCGCGACGCTATCAAAGCAACTGTTGCTGGTAAAATGCGTGAGTTCGGTTCTAACGGTAAAGCGTAAGAATAAAATTCCGTTTTGGAAACCGTCTAGTCTTTTAGACGGTTTCCTTTCGTTGTATAATGAAAGCGCGAACAAGTCTAAAGATTTTATAAAGTGAATTTTTGGTTTGCAAATATAGAAAATAATGTGCATAGTCCTATTAATAAATGTGGTAAGTATCTGAATTGAGTAATTTGATTCGATGAATAGTTAATCTTCATCTATTTGTACAGCAGGGGAGCTACAGGTGATGGTTTTCTACTTATTGAGTTTCAGGATGGAAAGAGTGATTGAGATTCTTAAGGGGGAATCTTCTACTTCTTATAAAGAAGTAGAAGATAAATACATTCACAAGAAGGGAGCTCAATATGGAAAAGTTGCTAATTGAAGGCGGAAGAGCTTTAAATGGAACGATTCGTGTGAGTGGTGCAAAGAACAGTGCTGTTGCACTAATTCCAGCGACAATTTTAGCGGATACTCCAGTAACTATTGGTGGTGTTCCTAATATTTCGGACGTGAAAATGTTAGGAGACTTACTAGAGGAAATTGGAGGGAAAGTAACTTATGGGCAGGAAGAAGAGATGGTAGTCGATCCTTCTAACATGGTTGCGATGCCTTTACCAAATGGAAAAGTGAAAAAATTGCGCGCCTCTTATTATTTAATGGGTGCAATGCTTGGCCGTTTTAAAAAAGCTGTTATTGGGCTTCCAGGTGGATGTCATTTAGGGCCACGACCGATTGATCAGCATATTAAAGGGTTTGAAGCGTTAGGGGCATATGTTACAAATGAACAAGGTGCCATTTATTTAAGAGCAGACGAACTACGTGGGGCACGTATTTATTTAGATGTTGTTAGTGTAGGAGCTACGATTAATATTATGCTAGCGGCTGTACGAGCGAAAGGTAGAACTGTTATTGAAAATGCAGCGAAAGAACCCGAGATTATTGATGTAGCTACATTGTTAACGAGTATGGGAGCACGTATTAAAGGTGCTGGTACAGACGTAATCCGAATTGATGGTGTGGATTCACTGCACGGTTGTCACCACACTATTATTCCAGACCGTATTGAAGCGGGTACGTATATGATTTTAGGAGCAGCATCAGGAGGAGAAGTAACAGTTGATAATGTTATTCCTCAGCATTTAGAATCCGTTACTGCGAAGCTAAGAGAAGCTGGTGTTCAAATTGAAACGAACGATGACCAAATTACAGTGAACGGCAATAGAAGGTTAAAAGTAGTTGATGTAAAAACGCTTGTATATCCAGGGTTTCCAACGGATTTACAACAGCCGTTTACAACGCTTTTAACAAAAGCGCATGGAACAGGAGTTGTAACTGATACAATTTACAGCGCACGTTTCAAGCATATTGATGAATTGCGCCGTATGAACGCGCAAATTAAAGTAGAAGGCCGTTCAGCAATTGTGACTGGACCGGTTTTATTGCAAGGTGCGAAGGTGAAAGCGAGTGACCTACGAGCTGGTGCGTCCCTTGTTATTGCGGGTTTAATGGCGGATGGCATTACAGAAGTGACGGGACTTGATCATATTGATCGAGGTTACGAAAATATAGTAGACAAGCTTAAAGGGCTTGGTGCAAACATTTGGCGAGAACAAATGACAAAGCAAGAAATTGAAGAAATGAAGAATGCATAAAGTGAAACTTTAATCAGTATGGGATATCCCACGCTGATTATTAACCCTCACCAATCGGGATAAGGTGGTGATACTTCCGTTAATGGGGAGCGAAGAATCACTACTAACGGAAGTACACTTTATAGAAAAACAAGGTTCACAAAATACGGCAGAAATATAAAGACTTAAAGGAGAGGGATTATCGTGGAAAGAAGTTTATCTATGGAGTTAGTACGTGTAACAGAGGCTGCAGCATTATCATCAGCGCGTTGGATGGGGCGCGGAAAAAAAGATGAGGCAGATGGTGCAGCAACATCAGCTATGCGTGATGTATTTGATACAATTCCGATGAAAGGTACAGTTGTAATTGGCGAAGGTGAAATGGATGAAGCGCCAATGCTATATATCGGAGAAAAATTGGGTACAGGATATGGACCACGCGTAGACGTTGCAGTTGATCCTTTAGAAGGGACAAATATCGTAGCGGCTGGCGGCTGGAATGCGCTTGCTGTTATTGCAATTGCAGATCACGGCAATTTGTTACATGCTCCTGACATGTACATGGATAAAATAGCGGTTGGTCCAGAAGCAGTTGGTGCAGTTGATATTGACGCACCTATTATCGACAACTTACGTGCAGTTGCGAAAGCGAAAAATAAAGATATCGAAGATGTTGTAGCGACAGTTTTAAACCGTCCACGTCATCAAGCAATTATCGAAGAAATTCGTAAAGCTGGTGCTCGTATTAAATTAATTAACGATGGAGATGTAGCTGGAGCAATCAATACAGCATTTGACCGTACTGGTGTAGATATTCTATTCGGTTCTGGTGGAGCACCTGAAGGTGTATTAGCTGCGGTCGCATTAAAATGCTTAGGTGGAGAAATTCATGGGAAGCTCTTACCTCAAAACGAAGCTGAACTAGCTCGTTGTAAGAGAATGGGTATTGAAGATATCAATCGTATCCTTCGTATGGAAGACTTAGTAAAAGGTGACGATGCAATCTTTGCAGCAACAGGTGTAACAGACGGAGAACTATTACGAGGCGTTCAATTTAAAGGTAGCGTCGGAACAACACAATCCCTTGTTATGCGTGCAAAATCAGGCACAGTACGCTTCGTAGACGGCCGCCATAGCTTAAATAAAAAACCGAATTTGGTTATTAAATAAAAAGCGTAAGCGGCTCGTTTAGAATCGCAGGGCACTTTAAGCTCTCGACCTTGAAGCGCTCTTTGTTTCGAGTGAGAGAGCGAAATGACCGGAGATTCTAGCCGCTGAAGCTGGATTAAATAAAAGCAGAAATGCCTTATCTATTCTGCCTTAAAATCAGGTGAGTAGAAAAAAGAAAGAAATATGAAAAGGCGAAGACAAATTTTCTTGTCTTCGCTTCTTGTATTTGTGTTTCAACGTATTGATTAAAACTAGATAAAAGGGTTACAATAGTGAATATTATCCTACTTGAACTTATTGCCTTTCATTATTATTTATTTGCCTTCCGTATTTTTCCCTTTACCCATGTGAAAAGAGAATAAAGTTAAAGTGTGGTGTCTGAATGAATTTGTCAATTGCAGCATTAGAAAACATGAAATTAAAAGAGTTATACGAGCTTGCGAAGGAATTTAAGATTTCGTATTACAGCAAGTTAACGAAAAAAGAGCTAATCTTCTCTATCTTAAAAGCTCGAGCAGAAAAAGAAGGTTTCTTTTTCATGGAAGGCGTATTAGAAATTATTCAATCAGAAGGATTTGGATTCTTACGTCCTATCAATTATTCTCCAAGCTCAGAAGATATTTATATCTCGGCTTCGCAAATTCGTCGTTTCGATTTACGTAATGGAGATAAGGTTTCTGGTAAAGTACGACCTCCGAAAGAAAATGAGCGCTATTTTGGATTGCTACAAGTTGAAGCTGTAAATGGAGATGATCCAGACTCAGCAAAAGAGCGTGTACATTTCCCTGCATTAACACCGTTATACCCAGATCGCCAAATGAAATTGGAGACGGAAACGAAAAAGTTACCGACACGCATCATGGATTTAATCGCACCAGTTGGATTTGGACAACGTGGTTTAATTGTTGCGCCTCCAAAGGCTGGTAAAACAAGTCTGTTAAAAGAAATTGCACACAGTGTCACAACAAATCATCCGGAAGCAGAATTAATTGTACTTTTAATTGATGAGCGTCCAGAGGAAGTAACAGATATTGAACGTTCTGTTAAAGGTGATGTTGTAAGTTCTACTTTTGATGAAGTGCCAGAGAATCATATTAAAGTAGCGGAGCTTGTATTAGAGCGTGCAATGCGTCTTGTAGAACATAAAAGGGACGTTGTCATTTTAATGGATAGTATTACCCGTTTAGCGCGTGCTTACAACCTTGTTATTCCGCCAAGTGGTAGAACCTTATCGGGTGGTATTGATCCTGCTGCTTTTCATAGACCGAAGCGTTTCTTTGGGGCTGCGCGTAATATCGAAGAGGGCGGTAGCCTAACGATTTTAGCAACAGCGCTTGTTGATACAGGGTCTCGTATGGATGATGTAATTTACGAGGAGTTTAAAGGAACTGGAAATATGGAACTTCACTTAGATCGCTCATTAGCTGAGCGCCGTATCTTCCCAGCGATTGATATTCGTCGCTCTGGTACGCGTAAAGAAGACCTATTAATTCCGAAAGAACATTTAGACAAGCTGTGGGGTATTCGTAAAACAATGCGTGATACACCAGACTTTGTTGAAGGCTTCTTACGTAAACTTCGTCAAACAAAGACAAATGAAGAATTTTTACAAAACATTGTTGCAGACTCAAAAAGGTATGTAACCACTAAGTAAAGGGAAAAGATGGGGACTCCCTTATTTCGTAGTAAGCGAGTTTTTTATGTTTTTAAGGGAATATTAGAGAGTAATATATGGAAAAAATTTGTTTTTTGAGATGGAAATCATATTTGGATTGAGAGCTTGAAGTGCCCTACGATTCTGGGCGAGCCGCTTGCGCTTTTAGGTGTATCTAGTTCCACCTCCAGCGGCTAGAATGGTCGGTGGCTTCGCTTCTTCCTACGAGGCAAAAAGCGCTTCTTGGTCGAGAGCTTGAAGTGACCTGCGATTCTGAACGAGCCGCTTGCGCTTTTAGGTATATCCAGCTCCAGCGGCAAGAATCTCCGGCCATTTCGCTCTCTCGGTCGAAGCAAAAAGCGCTTCTTGGTCGAGAGCTCCAATGTCCTGCGATTCTGAACGAGCCGCTTGTGCTTTTAATTTTTAAAAAGACAAAAACAGGTAGTTGCAAAATGGAGTTAGCCTTGTTATAATTTCATCATATGTGTTTCATCAATATAGTTGTGTAAGCAGCTGAAGATGAAAAACTCTGTTTCGAAAATGATTCAGGGCGGAAGGAGATGAAAAGAATGAAAGCAGGAATCCATCCAAATTACAATAAAGTTGTATTTATGGACACGAACACTGGCTTCAAATTCTTAAGCGGGTCTACAAAAGGCTCTAGCGAAACTGTTGAGTGGGAAGATGGTAACACTTATCCATTACTAAAAATTGAGATCAGTTCTGATTCTCACCCATTCTACACTGGACGTCAGAAGTTTGCTACTGCAGACGGACGTGTTGATCGCTTCAATAAGAAATACGGCATCAAGTAATAAAGAACATAAAACAGGCAAGTGTATGTATTCGCTTGTCTGTTTTTTTTGCGAAAATATTAAACCTTTACCCTACTTTGGATTAGGAAAGTAGATGAAAGGAGAGCTCAATGTACTTAATGAATCAAAATGGTTGGATTGAAGTGATTTGCGGGAGTATGTTTTCTGGAAAATCAGAAGAGCTCATCCGCCGTATACGCCGTACACAATTTGCGAAACAACATGCAATTGTATTTAAACCATGTATTGATAATCGTTATAGTGAAGAAGATGTTGTATCACATAATGGATTAAAGGTTAAAGCAGTTCCTGTTTCAGCTTCAAAAGATATATTTAACCATGTAACAGAAGAAATGGATGTTATTGCAATCGATGAGGTACAATTTTTTGATGGGGACATTGTGGAAGTGGTGCAAGTATTGGCAAATCGTGGCTATCGTGTCATTGTAGCTGGATTAGACCAAGATTTCCGTGGTCTACCATTTGGACAAGTTCCTCAGCTGATGGCGATTGCTGAACATGTAACTAAATTGCAGGCAGTTTGTTCTGAATGTGGATCTCCTGCAAGTCGTACGCAACGTTTAATCGATGGAGAACCAGCGGCATTTGATGATCCAATTATTTTAGTTGGGGCTTCAGAATCGTATGAACCACGTTGTCGTCATTGTCATGCAGTACCTACAAAACAAAGATAAGTGAAACTCGCTATGTAGAGCGGGTTTTTTTCGAAAATAGATGAAGATTGGTGGCCAGCTCTTCGTGTCTAAGAACCGCCGCTACTCAAGGTGAAAAGCACATTTTGTGCGAGAGAACCTTAGCCAGTCAGAGCTGAGCGAGCCGCTTGCGCTTTTAAATATTATCTAGCTCCAGTGGCTAGCTTTTCGCATCTAAGAATCTTCCGCCCTAAAGGTAAAAAGTACCTTTAGGGCGAAAGAACCTTAGCTGATCAGAGCTGGACAAGCCACCTACACTTTTAAATATATTATCTAGCTCCAGCGGCTAGAATCTCCGGCCATTTCACTCTCTCGCTCGAAGCAAAAAGCGCTTCAAGGTCGAGAGTTCCAATGTCCTGCGATCCTGAGCAAGCCGCTTACGCTTTTAAATATAATTTGCGTTTTTTTGATTAAGTACCATATACTATTTGTATTAGATACTAGGATGTAGAGGTGAATGGTGTGTTAGATCGTTTGCAAGCTGTAGAAGATCGTTATGAGAAGTTGAATGAGTTGTTAAGTGACCCAGAGGTTATTAGCGATACAAATAAGCTTCGTGAGTATTCAAAAGAGCAATCTGATATTCAGGACACGGTAGAGGTGTACCGTGAGTATAAAGATGTTCGTGAGCAATTACGAGATGCAAAGGCAATGTTAGAAGATAAGTTAGACGCTGATATGCGTGATATGGTAAAAGAAGAGGTTTCTGAATTAGAAGGACAAGAGAAAACATTATCAGAACGTCTGAAAATTTTACTTGTTCCAAAAGACCCTAATGATGATAAAAACGTTATCGTTGAGGTTCGTGGCGCTGCTGGTGGTGACGAGGCAGCTTTATTTGCTGGTGATTTATATCGTATGTATAGCCGTTATGCTGAGGTGCAAGGTTGGAAAACTGAAATTATCGAAGCGAGCTATACAGAGTTAGGTGGATATAAAGAGATTATCTTTATGATTAACGGTAAAGGTGCTTTCGCGAAGCTGAAATTCGAGAATGGTGCTCACCGTGTACAACGTGTTCCTGAAACGGAATCTGGCGGACGTATTCATACATCTACAGCAACTGTAGCTGTACTACCAGAGGCAGAAGAAGTAGAAATTAATATTCATGAAAAAGATGTTCGTGTTGATACGTTTGCTTCTAGTGGTCCTGGTGGACAAAGCGTTAATACAACGATGTCAGCGGTACGTTTAACGCATTTACCGACTGGTGTAGTTGTATCTTGTCAGGATGAGAAATCACAAATTAAGAATAAAGAAAAAGCGATGAAAGTATTACGCGCACGTGTTTATGATAAATTTAGACAAGAAGCGCAAGCTGAGTATGATCAAAACCGTAAACAAGCTGTTGGTACGGGAGATCGTTCAGAGCGTATTCGTACGTATAACTTCCCGCAAAACCGTGTTACAGACCATCGAATCGGTTTAACGATTCAAAAGCTAGATCAAATCCTACAAGGTAAGTTAGATGATTTCATCAATGCCTTAGTGATGGAAGATCAGGCGCAAAAGATGGAGGCAGCTGAGTAATGCGTGTCTATGAAGCCCTGAAATGGGCTTCTTCTTTTTTACAGAAAAATGGACGAGATGAAAATGCGGGAGAAATTGTCCTTTGTCATGTATTAAAGACGAACAGAACCGGAATGCTCATGAATATGCGTGAAGAAATAACTGCGGAACAAGAGAAAAGTTTTGCACAATTTATCCACAAGCATGTAGAAGGTATTCCGATCCAATATATGCTCGGTTATGAAATGTTTTATGGCCGATCATTCTTTGTAAATGAAGAGGTATTGATACCAAGACCGGAAACAGAGGAACTTATAGTTGGAGTGCTAGAGAGAATTGAGCGCCATTTCGGTAATGAGGAGCTTCACATAGCGGATATTGGAACAGGTAGTGGAGCGATTTCTATTACGCTCGCTTTAGAAAATAAAAACCTTCATGTGTATACAGTAGATATCGCACAGGAGTCGATTGAAGTTGCAAAAGAAAATGCAAAAACTTTAGGGGCGGATGTAACTTTCTATCACGGCGATTTACTGTCTCCGTTTTATGAAACAGGTCAGAAGTTAGATGTTGTTGTTTCCAATCCTCCGTACATACCAGAGGAAGATTGGCGTGGTCTTTCTACTGTTGTGAAGGAGCATGAGCCGAAGCGTGCGCTTGTTGGTGGGGAAGATGGACTAGATTTCTATCGTCGTTTTATGGAGGAATTGCCGAATGTATTACATAACAAGGCGATTGTTGCGTTTGAAATTGGTGTAGGGCAAGGTGAAGATGTGAAAGCATTATTACAGCAAACTTTCCCGCGCGCTCAAGTTGAAGTTGTATTTGATATTAATGGAAAAGATCGCATGGTATTTGCAGAGATGGAGTAAGGCATAAGCCTTACTCTATTTTTTGTATGAAAAATTCGTAACTACTCAGCCATACATTTTATTTAGAATTTTGGTAAGGGGTATTATTTCAGTGAAAATAAGCACCTTATTACCTATAGATTGCTGTCATAAAGATAAAAATGGACATACACCTTGTTGCCTGTCTTTGTTTTAAAACTTTGCGCGTGGCAGGAAAAGGCCCTGACCGCTCCTATACATAGCCAGTCCCTATCGCCAATTAAAAAAATGCTTTTCTATCGGTTTTTTATATAGATTTCGAATTTAATAGTTTAGAAAGATGAAAGTCTGTCCACACTGTTTCTAGAGGGGACGGTGGAGGAAATGAAAAAACAAGTTATTGCTTACTTTCTTTTATTATTAATTGGTGCACAGTTACTTGTGCAGTTTGGATATATGAAAGCTGATGCAAAAGGGCCTACTGTTATTCCGAAAGAGGCCGTTCGATTACGTATTTTAGCTAATAGTGATTCCGATAAAGATCAGGCATTAAAACGTAAAGTACGTGATGAAGTGAAAGCGCAAATTGATGGATGGGTAGCGGAGTTAACGTCATTTGAAGAAGCTCGAAAAGTAATTCAAAATCATATTCCTGAAATTGAAAAGACAGTGGCGAATACGCTGAAAAGAGAAGGAAGTAAAGAGGCGTTTCAAGTGAAATTCGGTAAGAATGTGAAGTTTCCTACAAAGGTATATGGGAATTTTATTTATCCGGCAGGAGAATATGAAGCGGTACTTATTACAATTGGAAAAGGTGAAGGTGCAAACTGGTGGTGTGTATTATTTCCACCGATGTGTTTCTTAGATTTTTCAAGTGGTACAGCTGTAAGGAAAGAAGAACATGTTGTGAAAGCTGAATCTCCTGAAGAGGAGCAGGTGAGACAATCAGATGAAGAAGTGGTGGATGTACCGGAGAAGAAAGAGGATAAGGTGAAAGAAAAGAAAGTAGTAAAACACGAAACACAAGTAGAAGAACAGCCTGTAAAAAAAGTAGAAACAAAAACTGTGGAGAAAGTGGAGAAACCTGTGGAGCAAAAACAAGAAAAGCAAAATGAATATGTAACAGTAGAAGAGGAAGAGAAACCAGAGGTTAAATTATTTATCGTCGAAGCTTTTACATCTTTATTCTCTAAATAGTGCTATTAATAAATCCTTCCTCATATATATCAATGAGGAGGGATTTACTATGAAGAACGTGTATTTTGCTACGAAAGCAGATGTAGAAAGATTACATTCTTTTTTCGGACAAGCTAATAAAAAAGATGATAAAATAAATGAGTTGTACGCACAATTTATGATCTTGGAAGAGGCGGGAGAAATACGAGCGGTAATTGGATATGAACAAAGTGGAGAAAATGCACTTATCCGTTCTTGTTTATTCACACCTAATGTGGATAAACAGACTTTCTTATATTTTTTCGAGATGTTTTTGCAGTATATGAAAGAAAAAGATATTCGACAATTGTACTTACTCACAAATCATCCACAATCTGTGACCATCTTTCAGTTTTTTAACTTTGTCATTATAGAGAAAGAGGAAGTGCCAGAGGAAATTCGACAGTTAGAGCACTTTTGTAAAAATATAAAAGAGCTAAATGCAATAATACTAAATTGTCAGCTATTCACAAAGTTATCCACGGATTAACAAGGTTTATCCACATTTTGTGGATAAACCTTGTTTGTCTTTTGGATAAATCTCATAGTAAACTAAAAATAGACAAGTATTTCATGGTAGAAAAGGACGTGGGAAAAAATGCATACAAATATGTGGGTTGTGGATAATGTTGTGGAAAGAAAAAAATATTATCCACAATTAAAAGAAGCAGCAAGATTATTAAGAGAAAATGAAGCGGTAGCCTTCCCAACGGAAACGGTATATGGGTTAGGAGCAAACGCAATGGATGATGAAGCGATAGCGAAAATTTTTGAAGCGAAAGGGAGACCGAGCGATAATCCACTGATTGTTCACATAGGAACAAAATCTCAGTTAGATGGTATCGTAAGAGAAATTCCGCCGGTTGCAGAAAAGTTAATGGAGCATTTTTGGCCAGGACCATTAACAATCATTTTACCGAGAAAAAAAGGGATTTCAGAGAGAGTTACGGCAGGACTTAATACAGTCGGAGTGAGGATGCCGGATCATCCAGTAGCGCTCGCCCTTATTGAAGAGGCAAACGTGCCTGTTGCGGCACCGAGTGCGAATCGTTCAGGACGCCCAAGTCCAACGTTAGCTTCTCATGTGTATGAAGATTTAAATGGGAAAATTGCTGGTATTGTTGATGGCGGGGCAACAGGAGTAGGCGTTGAATCAACTGTAATTGATTGTACGAGCGAAGTTCCGACGATTTTACGTCCAGGTGGGATTACGAAGGAGCAATTAGAGGCCGTGATAGGAAATGTTTCTTTAGATCCAGCTTTAAAGGATGAGAAAGAAAAACCGAAATCACCTGGAATGAAATATACACATTATGCACCGAAAGCGCCACTTAGTATTGTTGAAGGGTCCCGTGAGTTTATTCAACGTATTGTGGATGAGAAAAAGAAAGAAGGATTTAAAGTAGGTGTATTAACGACAGAAGAGTATCAGCATGTGTATAGTGCAGATGTTGTATTGTCTTGTGGTGTGCGAAGTGATTTAGCCAGCGTTGCGACTAAGTTATATGATGTACTTAGAACGTTTGATGCAAGTGAAGTAGATGTTATTTTTAGTGAATCATTCCCGAATGAAGGCATAGGAAATGCAATTATGAATCGTTTAACAAAAGCTGCGGGGCATCAGATTATTATTGAATGATAATGTACCTTTAGCAAACAGAATATTTCTCCTCGGATAAGCATATTGTGAAGTAGCACGTCCGAGGGGGGATATGAATGACACTTGAACAATTAATACCTTTAATAATTATGGCATTTGCCCTGGGGATGGATGCATTTTCAGTGAGCCTCGGTATGGGGATGGTAACATTAAAGTTAAGACAAATCCTTTATATAGGTATGACGATTGGGATATTTCATATTATTATGCCATTTATCGGAATGGTACTAGGGCGTTTTCTATCAGAGAGGTATGGGGATGTCGCAAACTTTGCAGGAGCTATTTTATTAATTGGGCTAGGGTTCTATATCGTATATTCGTCTATTTTAGAAGGGGAAGAGACTAGAACTGCTCCAATTGGAATTAGTTTATTTGTATTTGCATTTGGTGTCAGTATAGATAGTTTTTCAGTAGGTCTTAGTCTTGGAATTTACGGAGCAGAGACAATTATTACGATATTATTGTTCGGACTAATAAGTATGTTACTGGCTTGGATGGGTTTATTGCTTGGTAGCCATGCCAAAAATATACTTGGCACATACGGTGAAATAGTAGGTGGTATTATTCTTGTTGGGTTTGGATTGTATCTCCTTTTTCCTATATAATTTTATGTAGGAGGGAATTATGAACAAGCTATTGGAATGGTATGTTAAGCTTTTAACCTTCTTTCCTCGATGGCTAAGAAGACTTATAATATTGGGTGTTATTTTGCAAATTTCGATGTTAGGTTGGATTAAGTTAATTCGTGAATGGTGAGATAGTTCCTTTCTGTGCATAGTTTCGTTTGTACTATATTGATCACACTAAAAAATTACAAATATAGAAAGGATGAGATGAATGACGAGATTGAAGCAAGTTTTTGGTATTATTATTAGTTTTTTTGTTTTTTGGTTCAGTATGCTCGGTGTACAAATGTTTGCTGAGTTTTTAGATATTGAGTCATTGAAGTTTGTTGCAGGAAAATCGGAGGCGGCGCGTACTTTTTATTCTCCGTACCCGTTTTTAATTGTTTTCCTTATTACGTTACTTTCCTTATATTTCTTTGTAATAAAGCTTGGTAGATCTAAAAAAGAGAAAATCCCGGCATTAGAGGAGAAGAACGAAGAATTACGATAAAAAACCCCCGCTTTCAGCGGGGGGTTATGTTTGAGTGATGAAGCTGGAGCTTTTCGGTGGTATCCAGTTCCAGTGGCCAGCTCTTCGCGTCTAAGAACCTCCCGCACTAAAGGTATAAAGCACCTTTTGTGCGAGAGAACCTTAGCTGGTCAGAGCTAAGCGGGCCCCTTCCACTTTTAAATGTATCCAGCTTCAGCGGCTAGAATGGTCGGTGGCTTCGCGCCTTCCTGCGAGGCAAAAAGCGCCTCTACGTCAGGAGCTCCATCCCCCTCTCATTCTGAGCGAGCCGCTTCCGCCTTTAAATGGGCCTCACTAATTCAAATTGTTCTCCTAGTTTTGCGTAGTTGTGTCCTGCTAGGCGGCTTATTGGTTTTAGTTCTTCGGCGTGAATTCGGCCGTTTTCGTATAAGTGTTCAGCGACGTGAAAGCGAACGACGCGGCCGATTAGTAGGTCACAAGCTGGCGAGTCTTCGGTTCCGCCGAGTGGGATAGCGCGTTCTAATATGCACTCCATTCGAATGTTTGCTTCTTTAACCCCTGGTACTGAAATGACATCACTGTCAATCGGTGTTAGTTTTGCTAATTCGATTTCACTTTCATTAGGAGGTAGGTTCGCTGCTGTTTCATTGATCGCTTCTACGTAAGATTCATCAGAAATATGTACGACAAATTCCCCTTTTTCTATTGCGTTTCTGGAAGTGTCTTTCTGTTTTTCTTCTTTGCGTTGTACTGAAACTGAAATAAGTGGTGGATTGGCAGCGACGATATTGAAATAACTATATGGCGCACCGTTCAATACGCCATCTTTAGTTACAGAAGTAACGAATGCAACAGGACGTGGAATGATACTTCCTGTTAGTAATTTGTAATTATCTTTTTCAGTTTGTTCGTTTGGATTAATGGATAACATGTTGTAATCCCCTTTCTAAATATGAATACTTATTGTTCCTTTACAAGATATCAATGGGAATCTCCTGCTGAAAATAATATTTTTTTGATGATGTAAAAAAAAGAGATTACCTCGATTGTACTGAAGTAATCTCTTTTTTGGTAAATATCTTGAAATAGAGATAAATATTAAAGTAAAACGTAAGCGCCAGGTCCAATTAAAGCTACACCGATAGCGACAGCGATTAACATTAAATTATATTCGAATCCGTTTTGTGTTACCCAGTAACCATTTTTTCCGTGAACTGTGAAAATTGCTACTAACATTGTTCCTACGATAAATAATGAACCAACTACAGTGAAAATACCTGCTGCGAATAAGAAACCACCTAATAGTTCAGTTGCGCCAGCCATAAATGCCATAAATACACCAGGACGTAAGCCGATTGACTCCATCCAGCCGCCAGTTCCCTTTAAGCCGTAACCGCCGAACCAACCAAATAATTTTTGAGCACCATGACCCATGAATGTAATTCCTATAATAAGACGAATAATAAGAAGACCGATATCCATCATTTTAAAAAAACCTCCTAAAAGTTATTAACTTATCTTATGTAAGTAATGATAAAATAGTTACTTACTTTAGTCAAGTGGATTTTAACAAAAATTTGAAAGGAATTTTACAAATTAACAACAAAAAATAAAATGTAGTAAAGACCTCTAGACAAGTAAGTGAAAAAAAGAGAAAATATAAGTAGAAGTTAACTTCTCATTGTTATTCAGACAATCAGAATTGACTGGAATTTTGTGAAGCGCTACAATAAGAGTCTAGTAGTAATGACATGATTTATTTCGAAAGAGTTTTTACAGTATAACATTCGAAGTATGAAGTCTTACGTGTATTTCGATCTTGAATAGAGATTGCCCTATAAACTTTTAGGTAAATTATAAGGAGGACTATCCTATGTTTAAAAAATTATTCGGTTTTGGTTCAAAAACAAATGAAGAAACAATCGTAGCTCCATTAACTGGAGCAGTGAAAAATATTGAAGAAGTACCAGATCCAGTATTCGCTGGTCGTATGATGGGTGACGGTGTTGCGATCGATCCTACTGAAGGTGTAGTTGTATCTCCAGTTGATGGTGAAATCGTACAATTATTCCACACGAAACATGCTATTGGAATTAAAGCGAAAAACGGTACAGAAATTTTAATCCACGTTGGATTAGAAACTGTAAAAATGGAAGGTGAAGGTTTCGAAGCTCACGTTTCTGAAAGACAAGCTGTAAAAGCTGGAGATAAATTAATCTCATTTGACTTAGAATTAATTCGTGAAAAAGCGAAAAGCACAATTACTCCAATCGTTATTACAAACACAGATGCAGCTGAGTCTATTAAGACAACTGTAGGTGTAACAGCTACAAAAGGTTCAACAGAAGTAATGAAAGTTACAATGAAATAATTATTTGATAGAAGGAATCCGTTTCATATGAAATGGATTCCTTATTTTGTTTCGTAGTGTGTTCATTATGTATGGTAAAATACTTTGGGCACTTGGAAATAGGGTTTCATATATGTGAATAAGGCGCATTTTTCTTAGAAAAAATATAAGAGAAATGCGCCTTTCGTATATTCACATTTCTTTTGTTCTATTCTAATGTACGCTATGATAAAGTGAAACTTTAATGAGTGGAGGGTGTTCATCCCCCGCTGATTATTAGCCTTCACCAATCGGGATAAATGTAGGAAACAGAAAAAAAGGGGTGGGTTTAGATGAAACGGGTGTTATTTGTTTGCACAGGAAATACATGCCGTAGTCCGATGGCTGAGGCTTTGCTTCGTCATTATGGAGAAGGTAAATTTGAAGTGCAATCTGCTGGTGTCTTCGCCTATCCTGGAAGCGATGTGTCGATACATGCAAAGGAAGCTTTAGCTGAAAAAGGAATTGTAATCGATCATGCCGCGCAGCAGGTAAACGATACTTTGGTTGATTGGGCGGACATTGTAGTAACAATGACGGAAAACCATAAGCAAATTGTACTTGGGTATTATCCGAGCGTGGAAAAGAAATTGGATACATTATATGGATTAACTGAGGGTGTAAGTAAGGATATTTCAGATCCATTTGGCGGATCGCTTTCTATTTATAAAGAAACGTTAGAAGAGATGGAAAAACTTGTACAAACTTTACTGAAAAAACATTCAGAAGGTTGATGTTTCGTGTATAATACGATATTGGAGATCACTTTGTTCCATTTAGGTAGCGAGTGTGAAATGAAGATAATTGATTGAAACTTCGGAGGGGTAAAAATGAAAGTAGTAGTAGCATCTGATCACGGCGGTATGAATATCCGTAAAGAACTTGTAAGTTTATTAGAAGAGCTAAATATTGAATATATTGATTTAGGTTGTGAATGTGAAGCTGGTTCTGTTGATTACCCTGATTTTGCGTTTCCAGCAGCAGAAATGGTCGCGAATGGTGAAGTGGATCGTGGTATTTTAGTTTGCGGGACAGGCATTGGTATGTCAATCGCAGCAAACAAAGTAAATGGTATTCGTTGTGCATTAGTTCATGATACTTTCAGTGCGAAAGCGACGAGAGAGCATAATGACACTAACATGTTAGCGATGGGCGAGCGTGTAATTGGAGCTGGTCTAGCGCGTGATATCGCGAAAATTTGGCTAACAACTGACTATGAAGGTGGCCGTCACGAAAACCGCGTAGGAAAAATTAAAACGTACGAAACAAAGTAATAGATTCTAACTATAAGTAGTATGAAATATAATTTGGTGAACCAACCTGTGAAAGGAAGAGGCGTAATGACAGAAATCGTAAAGGTAAGAGAACAGCTACAAATGTTGCTTTCTGATTTCCAAGAACAAGCCACGCTGCAAAGAGGCCAAATTTTTGTAGTGGGGTGTAGCACGAGCGAAGTGCTAGGTGAAAGAATTGGAACATCAGGAACGATGGAAGTGGCAGAGGCGATTTTTTCTGAATTAAAACAATTTCAAGAGAGAACAGGTATTGAATTGGCGTTTCAATGTTGTGAGCATTTAAATCGTGCTTTAGTAGTTGAGAGAGATGTAGCGATGAAATATCAATTTGAAATTGTAACAGTTACGCCTGTTAGATCAGCAGGTGGTGCATTAGCGACGTATGCGTATCACAATTTTAAAGATCCGGTAGTAATTGAGTTTATTAAAGCAGATGCAGGAATGGATATCGGCGATACATTTATAGGTATGCATTTAAAGCATGTAGCTGTACCGGTTCGTACAAGTGTGAAGGAAATAGGAAGTGCGCATGTAACGATGGCGAAAACACGTGGGAAACTAATAGGTGGAGCACGTGCCGTTTATGCGGCAAATGAAGAAGCTATTCCTTGCCGTTAAACATGAAAAATTATAAAGTCTTATAACAGCTGTATATCGAAAGGTAAAAGGTATGTAGTCTGACTTTATAATAGAAGAAAGAAAAGACCAATTTTGGTCTTTTTTTTTCTTTTATGATATAGAAAGTCATGTTAGAATGTAGTTGAAAACATGAAGGTTCGAAAGAATTACAACCTGAATTTTCGTTTTTTCTGAATAAATGAGAAAAAACTATTGGGAATTGATGTAATTCGTTCAGAAAAGGGGGATTTTGGTGAATCATTTAAAACGTCAAGATGAAAAGGTATTTGCTGCAATTGAGGCAGAACTAGGAAGACAGCGTTCAAAGATCGAGTTAATTGCTTCGGAAAACTTCGTAAGTGAAGCAGTAATGGAGGCGCAAGGTTCTGTTCTAACGAATAAGTATGCTGAAGGATATCCTGGAAAACGTTACTATGGTGGTTGTGAACACGTAGACGTAGTAGAAGATATCGCACGTGATCGCGCGAAAGAAATTTTTGGCGCAGAGCATGTAAATGTTCAACCACATTCTGGTGCACAAGCGAACATGGCAGTATACTTCACGATTTTAGAGCAAGGCGATACAGTACTTGGCATGAATTTATCTCATGGTGGTCACTTAACACACGGAAGCCCTGTTAACTTCAGTGGAGTACAATATAATTTCGTAGAATATGGCGTGGATGCTGAATCTCACCGTATTAATTACGATGATGTATTAGCAAAAGCGAAAGAACATAAACCAAAATTAATCGTTGCAGGTGCAAGTGCATATCCTCGTGTTATCGATTTCAAACGATTCCGTGAGATTGCAGATGAAGTGGGTGCGTACTTAATGGTTGATATGGCACATATCGCCGGTTTAGTAGCAGCTGGTTTACATCCAAATCCAGTACCACATGCACATTTTGTTACAACAACAACACATAAAACATTACGTGGCCCACGTGGCGGTATGATTTTATGTGAAGAGCAATTTGCAAAACAAATTGATAAATCAATCTTCCCTGGTATTCAAGGTGGCCCACTTATGCATGTAATTGCTGCAAAAGCTGTTGCATTTGGTGAGACACTACAAGATGAGTTTAAAACATATGCACAAAATATCATTAATAATGCGAATCGTTTAGCTGAAGGCCTTCAAAAGGAAGGACTTACACTTGTTTCTGGTGGAACAGACAATCATTTAATCTTAATTGATGTTCGTAACTTGGAAATTACAGGTAAAGTAGCAGAGCACGTATTAGATGAAGTTGGTATTACAGTGAATAAAAATACGATTCCATTTGAAACAGCAAGCCCATTTGTAACAAGCGGTGTACGTATCGGTACAGCGGCGGTAACATCACGTGATTTCGGTTTAGAAGAAATGGATGAGATTGCAGCAATTATTGCTCATACATTAAAAAATCATGAGAATGAAGCTGAACTAGAAGAAGCGCGCAAACGTGTAGAAGCGTTAACGAGCAAATTCCCAATGTATACAAATCTATAATAGATTAAAAAAGACTGCTGAAACGTAATTGTTTTAGTAGTCTTTTTTTGTGGACATATATTGTTTTTAAAGTATGTATACAAATGATGAATAAATTTTGGCGATATAATGAAGGATACAGCTCCCATAATTGGTAAAGATACTAGATAGATTCATCGTAAAATCATGATTTTACCAAATTTGCCCTTGAATATTAGTAGCGTTTTCTTTACAATCGTAAATAGTGTAAAGAAGCGTGTAAACGCATGAATATCATCTAAAGGAGAGATTCACATGGGAAAACTGTATGTATTTGATCACCCGTTAATTCAACATAAGATTACATATATTCGCGATAAGAATACAGGTACGAAAGATTTTCGTGAATTAGTGGACGAAGTAGCAAGCTTAATGGCTTTCGAGATTACTCGTGACCTTCCACTTGAAGACATTGAAATTGAAACACCTGTAAGCAAAGCGACAACAAAAGTGATCGCTGGTAAAAAACTTGGTTTAATTCCGATTTTACGTGCAGGTTTAGGAATGGTTGATGGAATTCTGAAATTAATTCCAGCAGCAAAAGTAGGACACGTTGGTTTATACCGTGACCCTGAAACATTGCAACCGGTAGAATACTATGTGAAACTTCCAACGGATGTAGAAGAGCGTGATTTTATCGTACTAGATCCGATGCTAGCAACAGGTGGTTCTGCGGCTGAAGCAATTAATTCTCTGAAAAAGCGCGGTGCAAAGCAAATTAAATTAATGTGTATCGTAGCTGCTCCAGAAGGAGTAAAAGTAGTGCAGGAAGAGCATCCTGATGTTGATATTTATGTAGCAGCATTAGATGAGAAGTTAAATGACCATGGTTATGTAGTTCCAGGTCTTGGTGATGCTGGTGACCGTTTATTCGGAACGAAGTAAGACAACAAACGAGAGGGGGATTCCCCTCTCGTTTTTTTTCGCCCTCAGCGCACGGGGGAGGGGGAGATAAATATACAGGGTATATACAACATAAGTTATATACACATCACATATAATATAGAAGTCTTACGTCTCGGGGACACTATATTATGGAAGGAAAGCGCTATATCTTAAAAATATAATAGTGACAAACTTGTGAACATTTTCTTCTATTATAAAGAGAAAACTGTTAGAAATTGCATATCTCTAACCAGTATTTAGAAGGGGAACGTTTTCATTTTTGGGAGGAAATGCCTAATACTCAAATTTTTTGATTTTTTACGATTTCTCGTTGACACTGTTAATACCCTATTGTATGCTAACAACGGGGATAGATGGTAGGGCTTTCAGTGACAAAAATGCATCTATTCCGTGACGAAAATGTAAACTTTTTATTTTGTATAGAATTTATGCAGAAAAATGAGTTATTATTAACACATCGTGAATGAGGGTTACATATTGGAGGGATGAATCCTTGCAAAAAAACGATCGCAGCCATATAAAAGCGTATGCTTTAATGTCAGGAATACTTGCTCAGTTAGTTGGTTCTATTCTTATCGGAATCTTTGGTGGGCAATGGATTGATAATAAGGTTGGAACGTTTCCGTTGTTTCTTATTATAGGGTTATTACTCGGGTTAGGAACAGGGGTATACGCAATGATTCGACTCATTCAACATTACTATTCGGGAGAGCAATGATGATAGACGTACATGGACTTGTCCAACGACAAAAGAAATATATGTACTACTTGCTTGCGCTTCTAGTGCTAGGATGGGGAATTACCTCTTACAAGGATGTATTTCTTGGGCTGATTATCGGAACGATTTTCAGTTTTCTTAGTTTGCGCATCATTGCACGTAGAACAGACAAGCTATTAGATCGCGTAACAAATGGAGAAAACGTGAAGTTTAAGGCGACAGCGGTAAGTACATATTCAAGATTCGCCACGATTGGGTTACTAATTTTATTTGCAGCCAAATATCAAGAGTTAATTGCGATGTGGGGCTTAGGTGTAGGATTGCTGACAGGATACCTTGTCATGATCATAGATTTTCTTTATTTAGAGTATACGAGCAGGGAAGAGAGGTGAATTACTAGTGGAACACGGTAAATTAGTTGAATTTCTAGGTTTAACGTTCGATTTGTCATCAGTTATGATGGTTACTGTAGCAGGAGTTATTGTTTTCTTAATCGCTGTTATCGGAACTCGCAGCTTAGCGCTTCGCCCAACCGGGATGCAAAATTTCATGGAATGGGTGTTTGACTTCGTGAAAGGGATTATCAATAGTACGATGGATTGGAAAACAGGTGGACGTTTCTTAACGCTTGGCGTTACGCTTATCATGTTTATCATCGTATCGAACTTCCTTGGTTTACCATTCATGTATTCAACAGTTGAGGCTGGCGAACATATTGCATGGTGGAGATCACCAACGTCTGATCCAGCAGTTGCATTAACATTAGCCGTGATGGTAGTTACCCTCACCCATTATTATGGAATTAAGATGAAGGGTACGAAAGAATATGTTAAAGGTTATTTCCAACCTATGAAATTCTTATTCCCATTAAAGGTTATTGAGGAGTTTGCTAACACATTAACGTTAGGTCTTCGTTTATTTGGTAACATTTACGCAGGTGAAATCTTATTAGGATTACTTGCTAAGTTAGGCGGGGCATCATTCTTAGGAGCATTAGGTGCACTTGTACCGATGTTAGCATGGATGGGATTCAGCGTATTCGTTGGTTCAATCCAGTCATTTATTTTCGTAATGTTAACGATGGTTTATATGGCTCATAAAGTAAGCCATGACCATTAATATAATTTAAGTAAGAAAAAATTTATTTTTTTATAATACAAAGGAGGACAAATTAAATGAGTTTAGGTGTAATCGCAGCTGCAATTGCAATTGGTTTATCAGCATTAGGTGCAGGTATTGGTAACGGTCTTATCGTATCACGTACAATCGAAGGTGTTGCTCGTCAACCAGAATTAAAAGGCGCACTTCAAACAATTATGTTCATCGGGGTTGCATTAGTTGAGGCACTTCCAATTATCGGTGTAGTTATTGCTTTCATCGTAATGAACAAATAAGGGAGACTCCCCTTACATAGATGGCGAAGAGTGTTTTTCCGAACTTTCTTCGCCATTGCTTTATGAACGAAACGTATGTCTTTTTTTTTCATATGATCAATTTAGATATTTTGAAGGGAGTGAATCCTTGTGCCAACTTTATTATTAGGGGCTTCCATTCCATTTGGAACGATTGCTTATACATTGTTCATTTTCTTACTTCTATTAGTAATGCTACGCAAATTCGCGTGGGGTCCTTTAATGGGAATTATGAAAGAACGTGAAGAGCATGTTACTAATGAAATCGACGCTGCAGAAAGAAGTAATGCTGAAGCGAAGAAATTAGTAGAAGAACAACGTGAAATGTTAAAACAATCGCGTGTTGAAGCACAAGAGTTAATCGAAAGAGCGAAGAAACAAGCTGTAGATCAAAAGGATGTTATTGTTGCTGCTGCGAAAGAAGAAGCAGAATCAATTAAAACATCTGCTGTACAAGAAATTCAACGCGAAAAAGAGCAAGCGATTGCTGCTTTACAAGAACAAGTTGCTTCTTTATCTGTTCATATTGCTTCTAAAGTAATTGAAAAAGAATTAAAAGAAGAAGATCAAGTGAAGTTAATTCGCGATTATATTAAAGAAGTAGGAGAAGCGCGATGAGCAATGGGATTGTAGCAAAACGTTATGCTGTCGCTCTTTTTAAAATTGCAAAAGAAAAACACGTATTAGAAATGTTTGAAGAGGAATTACGCCTTGTACAAAACGTTTTTACAAAGAACGGAGAACTACATAGCTTTTTAACGCAACCGAACATTTCAAAAGAGCAGAAGAAAACGTTTCTTGCAAACGTATTCGCATCTGTTTCTGAATCTATTTTAAATACGTTATATATTTTAATTGATAACAAGCGTATTGATATCCTACCTGAAATTGCAAATGAATATGTTGTTCTTGCTAATGAAGAACGTAACGTAGCGGATGCAACTGTATATTCTATTCGTCTTCTATCGGAAGAAGAAAAACTTAACATTGCAGAAGCATTTGCAAAAAAAACAGGAAAAGATGCAATTCGCGTGAAAAATGTTGTGGATGAAGATTTACTAGGCGGCATTAAAGTACGTATTGGAAATCGCATTTACGACGGAAGCTTACAAGGAAAATTAGCACGTATTCAGCGTGAATTAATGAAGAATAGATAGGGGTGAAGCACATGAGCATCAGAGCTGAAGAAATTAGCGCACTGATAAAGCAACAAATCGAGAACTATCAGTCTGAAATCGAAGTTAGTGATGTTGGTACAGTTATCCAAGTCGGTGACGGTATTGCGCGTGCTCATGGTCTTGATAACGTTATGGCTGGTGAACTTGTAGAGTTCTCTAACGGCGTTATGGGACTAGCACAAAACTTAGAGGAAAACAACGTAGGTATCATTATTTTAGGACCTTACACAGAAATCCGTGAAGGTGACGAAGTTCGTCGTACTGGTCGCATCATGCAAGTACCAGTAGGAAAAGAACTAATCGGTCGTGTTGTAAACCCATTAGGGCAACCAGTTGATGGTTTAGGCCCAATCAATACAACAAACACTCGTCCAATCGAAAGTCCAGCACCAGGTGTAATGGATCGTAAATCTGTTCATGAACCACTTCAAACAGGTATTAAAGCGATCGATGCTCTTGTACCAATTGGCCGTGGTCAACGTGAGTTAATCATCGGTGACCGCCAAACAGGTAAAACAGCAGTTGCACTTGATACAATCATTAACCAAAAAGATGAAGATATGATTTGTATCTATGTAGCTATCGGACAAAAAGAATCAACAGTACGTAACGTAGTAGAAACACTACGTAAGCACGGTGCATTAGATTACACAATCGTTGTAACTGCATCAGCTTCTCAACCAGCTCCATTATTATACCTAGCTGCTTATGCTGGTGTAACAATGGGTGAAGAGTTCATGTACAATGGTAAACACGTATTAGTAGTATATGATGACTTATCAAAACAAGCAGCGGCTTACCGTGAGCTTTCATTACTATTACGTCGTCCTCCAGGTCGTGAAGCATATCCAGGGGATGTATTCTACTTACATTCTCGCTTATTAGAGCGTGCAGCAAAATTAAGTGATGCAAGAGGCGGCGGTTCTTTAACTGCACTACCTTTCATCGAAACACAAGCAGGGGACGTATCAGCTTACATCCCAACAAACGTAATTTCGATTACGGATGGACAAATCTTCTTACAATCTGACCTATTCTTCTCTGGCGTACGTCCAGCGATCGATGCGGGTACTTCTGTATCTCGTGTTGGTGGATCTGCTCAGATTAAAGCAATGAGTAAAGTATCAGGTACACTTCGTCTTGACCTTGCATCTTACCGTGAGTTAGAAGCGTTCGCTCAGTTCGGTTCTGACCTTGATAAAGCAACACAAGCGAAATTAAACCGTGGTGCTCGTACAGTTGAGGTATTAAAACAAGGATTACACAAACCGTTACGTGTAGAGAAACAAGTTATCATTCTTTACGCTTTAACACGTGGATTCCTAGATGATATCCCAGTAGTAGATATCACTCGTTTCGAAGAAGAATTCCACGCTTGGTTAGATTCAAATGCAACTGACTTATTAGAAGAAATCCGCACAACTAAGAAACTTGCGGATGACGACAAGTTTGCAGCAGCAATTAACGGATTTAAAAAAGTATTCGTAGCTTCTGAATAATAAATAAAAGCGGAAGCGGCTCGTTCTGAATGTGAGGGGGATGGAGCTTCTGACGAAGAGGCGGTCTTTGCCTCGTAGGAAGAAGTGAAACCACCGAGCATTCAAGCCGCTGGAGCTAGATAAATAAAAAGTGAAGCCGACTGTGGCTTAGCTAGATCATATAAAGGCATCTCAGCTTTTGAGATTGCTGACGGTTATGTAAAGGAAAAGAGTAGGTGCACCTATTCTTTTCCTTCAATCATGAGCAAGAATATCTTGCAACGTAGATTAGAAAGAGGATTCTTACTAATCGTGCCAACTTCCGGAAAAAAGGTGGTGAAAACCTGTGGCATCTTTACGCGATATAAAAGCGAAGATTACCTCGACAAAGAAAACGAGTCAAATTACGAAAGCGATGGAGATGGTATCTGCATCTAAGTTAAACCGTGCAGAGCAAAATGCTAAATCTTTCGTTCCGTATATGGAAAAGATTCAAGAAGTAGTAGCGAGCATTGCGCAAGGAAGTAAAGGAATTAATCATCCAATGCTAAATGCGCGTCCTGTAAAGCGTACAGGATACATCGTTATTACATCTGATCGCGGACTAGCAGGTGGTTATAACAGTAACGTATTACGTACAGTAAGTAACGTAGTTCGTGAACGTCATAATATGGATTCAAACCAATATTCAATTATTGTGCTTGGACGACTAGGACGTGATTATTTAAAACGTCGCGGCTTTAACATCATTGATGAAGTAGTTGGATTATCTGACCACCCATCATTTACTGATATTAAAGATCTTGCTTCTCGAGCAATTGCGATGTTCGCAGACGGTGCTTATGATGAGCTGTACATTTACTACAATCATTATGTAAGTAAAATTTCACAAGAAGTAACGGAAAATAAAATTTTACCGCTTACGGATGTGGCGTCTAATAAACCGACGACAGCTTATGAATTCGAACCTTCTGAAGAAGAAATTTTAAAAGTATTATTGCCACAATACGCAGAAAGCTTAGTGTACGGTGCATTACTAGACGGTAAAGCAAGTGAGCACGCGGCGCGTATGACAGCAATGAAGAGTGCTACAGACAACGCAATGGAAGTTATCGATTCACTTACACTTTCATTCAACCGTGCGCGTCAAGCAGCGATTACGCAAGAAATTACGGAAATCGTTGGTGGAGCAGCAGCGTTAGAATAGTAATAAAAAATTAAAAGCCGACTTCTCTTAGAAAGCTGGCTAATTAAAAGAAAGCTAGGAGGGAACCCGATGAATAAAGGGCGCGTTACGCAAATCATGGGTCCGGTTGTAGACGTTAAGTTTGATGGCGGAAAGCTACCAGCAATCTACAACGCCCTTACGGTAAAACAAAGCAACGAAAACGGAGCAAGCATCAACTTAACATTTGAAGTTGCACTTCATTTAGGTGATGACACAGTTCGTACAGTTGCGATGTCTTCCACAGATGGACTTGTTCGTGGCACAGAAGTAGAAGATACTGGTAAAGCAATCTCTGTACCAGTTGGTGATGTAACACTTGGTCGCGTATTCAACGTATTAGGTGATGCAATTGACTTAGATGGTGATGTTCCTGCGGATGTACGTCGTGATCCAATTCACCGTCAAGCACCTGCATTCGAAGAACTATCTACAAGAATAGAAATTCTTGAAACTGGTATTAAAGTAGTAGATTTACTTGCTCCTTACATTAAGGGTGGTAAGATCGGTCTATTCGGTGGTGCCGGTGTAGGTAAAACGGTATTAATTCAGGAATTAATTAACAACATCGCACAAGAGCACGGTGGTATCTCTGTATTCGCTGGTGTAGGTGAGCGTACTCGTGAGGGTAATGACTTATACCACGAAATGAGCGATTCTGGCGTAATTAAGAAAACTGCGATGGTATTTGGACAAATGAACGAGCCACCTGGAGCACGTCAACGTGTTGCATTAACAGGTTTAACAATGGCTGAACATTTCCGTGATGAGCAAGGACAAGACGTACTATTGTTCATCGATAACATCTTCCGTTTCACGCAAGCAGGTTCTGAAGTATCTGCCCTTCTTGGTCGTATGCCATCTGCGGTAGGTTACCAACCAACACTTGCAACAGAAATGGGTCAATTACAAGAGCGTATTACATCTACAAATAAAGGGTCTATCACGTCTATCCAAGCGGTATACGTACCAGCCGATGACTATACTGACCCAGCACCAGCTACAACGTTCGCTCACTTAGATGCAACAACAAACTTAGAGCGTCGTTTAACACAAATGGGTATTTACCCAGCCGTAGATCCATTAGCATCTACGTCTCGTGCACTTTCTCCAGAAATCGTAGGAGAAGAGCATTATGAAGTAGCTCGTCAAGTACAGCAAACTTTACAGCGTTATAAAGAGCTTCAAGATATCATCGCTATCTTAGGTATGGATGAGTTATCTGAAGAAGATAAGTTAGTTGTGCATCGTGCTCGTCGTATTCAATTCTTCTTATCTCAAAACTTCCACGTAGCTGAGCAGTTCACAGGTCAAAAAGGTTCTTACGTACCTGTGAAAAATACAGTTAGTGGCTTCAAAGAAATTCTAGAAGGAAAATATGATGACCTTCCAGAAGATGCATTCCGTCTTGTTGGTAGCATTGAAGAAGTTATTGAAAACGCGAAGAAAATGATGGCGTAAGGCCTTAGGAGGGACGAATTATGAAGACATTTCCAGTCAGTATTGTAACTCCTGATGGACCGGTTTACGAAAAAGAAGTAGAAATGGTAAGCGTAAAAGCAGAGAGTGGGGAAATGGGGATCTTACCAGGTCACATTCCAACTGTTGCACCGTTAAAAATTAGTGCAGTTCGTCTGAAAAATGGTGGGCACACTGATTATGTAGCAGTAAGCGGTGGCTTTATCGAAGTTCGTCCAGATAAAGTAACTGTATTATCATCATCTGCTGAAGAAGCAAACCATATCGATATCCATCGTGCAAATGAATCGAAACGTCGCGCTGAGCAACGTATGCAAGATAAACAAGCACATGTTGACTTTAGACGTGCAGAAATGGCCTTGCAGCGTGCTGTGAACCGTTTAAACGTTTCTGATATGAAGTAAAAAAATCCGTAAGGGCTCTGACCCTTACGGATTTTTTGTTATGGATATAAATTAAAAGAGGAAAAAAAACGCCTCTTTTTTAGGTAGGAGAGAGCATCCAGCCATGCATAGAAGCGGTCAGAGCCTTTTTCTGCCCCATGCCAAGTGAAAATCGAGAAATAAAAAGAACTGCAGGTTATCTCTCTGTTATATAGCTATAAATTTAGATGGGGAAAAAAACGCCTCTTTTTAGATAGTAGAGAGCATCTAGCCATGCATAGCTGTGTTTTATTTAAATGTCGAAACTGAAACTCAATTTAATAGATGGAATAGACTAACAAAATTGGTATAATTATATTGTTGTTTGTATAAGTAGAGAATATATAACAATTTATATTTCATAAAGGAGATGAACAAATGATCGGTGAAATGAAACGAGAAGCATTGTACTCTTTAAAGGGAAAATGGGGACTAGGTGTTGGATCAACGATTTTACATATTATTTTAAGTTATGTTGTTTCAATGGCTGCAATGCTTATACTTTTAATTCCAGGAATTATTATATTTTTCTTAGTTGTTGGTTTAGCGGGTTCAATTGAAGAGGAAGCAATATCAGTCGGGGCAGGTATTACATTTGGAATTTTTTATTGCATAATGATCATTTTGAGTAATGCATCTTATGGTATTACATCATACGGTTATACGAATGTGTTGCTACAAATTAGTAAACGAGAAGATGCTAGAGTAGATTATTTATTTGAAGGATTTCGTGGCTTTAAAAGAATGATGAAAACAATGTGGGCTATGCTTGCGATTTTGTTATATACAGGTACGTGGATTCCGATGTTGTTACTAGGTGTATTCGCGTTTTTTGGTGAGGAAGGGAATGTATCATTAACGATTGCTTTCTTTGTACTATTAGCTATTTCGATTGTTGTAATGATTGTGATGTATTTTTCTTATGCGATGACGTATTATGTTATGATTGAAAATCCAGATTATAGAGTTTCACAGGTGATGAAGGAAAGTAAAAACCTTATGAAGGGACATAAATTAGACTTATTTCTTCTATGGCTTAGCTTCATAGGATGGGCTATTTTAGCGATTTTTACTCTTGGAATAGGGTTTCTTTGGCTTAGTCCATATGTAGGTACTACGACAGCACATTTTTATCGCTATATTACAAAAGATGAATTGCAGTAGGGACGTGCTATACTAATAGAAGGAAAAATTTCGACTATTATCATCGTACACAAAGATAGATTTGTTCATTTTGAATAAGATTGGTTTGAACAGTTTCTTAATAAAATGGGAATGGAAATCCTTGTTGTTCATAATGAAAAATTATCTTCACAAGAAGAACTTGTTCAAGATTTGCTATCTATCATTCATGTATGTAGTTGTAGGATATATGGATTGAGAAAATACAAAAAGCAAATGTCGGAGGATAAAGAGGTATGAGAAGAGCCTATTTGATAGAGATGAAACCGACAAATGAACAAATAACCAAGATCAATCAAATGATTGGAGTGTGTAGGTATGTTTACAATCTGTATCTCTCTAAAAACAAAGAGATGTATGAATCTGAGGGAAATTTTCTAAGTGGATATGACTTTTCTAAATGGTTAAACAATGTCTATACAAAAGAATGTGATCAATGGATTAAAGAGGTATCTAGTAAAGCGGTAAAACAGGCAATTATGAATGGAGATAAGGCTTTTAAGAGATTTTTTAAGGGCTTATCTGGATTTCCTCGTTACAAGAAAAAGAAGAATCAAGATGTGAAGTGCTATTTTCCTAAAAACAACAAAACAGATTGGACAATAGAAAGACATAGAGTAAAGATTCCAACGATTGGTTGGATGAGAGTAAAAGAATATGGTTATATCCCCAAAAAAGGGATTGTAAAAAGTGGAACTATATTTACCCGAGCAGGGAGATATTTTGTATCTGTGCTTTGTGAATTGGAAGAAAGAGCAACAAAGCCAACACTTAATCAAACAGGTCTAGGTATTGATTTAGGGGTGAAGGATTTCGCTATACGTAGCGATCGTATCGTTCATGAAAACATCAACAAAACAATAAAAGTAAAAAAGATAGAAAAACGGTTAAAACGTGTACAACGCTCTTTATCGCGTAAATTTGAAAATACAAAAAAGCGAGGTGAACAATCTGTTACTAACAAAAGAGCGAATATAGATAAAAACATTCTTAGGGTGCAAAAACTACATGCTCGATTAGCAAATATTCGACTAGAGTATGTAAAGTCTATTGTAAATGATGTGGTGAAAACCAAGCCGACGTTTATTACAGTAGAAGATTTGAATGTAAAAGGCATGATGAAGAATAAACATCTATCTAAAGCAGTTGCTGGGCAATGTTTTTATACATTTAAAATATGGCTATTGACTAAATGTGAGGAATATGGAATTGAACTACGTCAGGTAGACAGGTTCTATTCATCGTCAAAGTTATGTTCATGTTGCGGTCAAAAGAAAGTGGATTTAAAGCTATCTGACCGCGTATATACATGTGAATGTGGAAATGTAATGGATAGAGATTTGAACGCATCAATCAACCTTTTACAAGCGAAAGAATATACAATACTAACGTAAATAGATTGTATGTATGTACGGTGGGCTACATCGGAATTTACGCCTGTGGAGTGTTATAGCAAACTGTAGTAGCGAGTGATTGGCGAGACAGGACACGTAGAAGCAGGAATACTCTAAGAATATACATTTATCTATATTTTTAGTAGCAGGTTAAGTATGATTAGTGATTTAAAAGGAGAAGCGCTAGATTCACTGGAAGGGAAATGGGGATTAGGTGTAGGGGCTACATTACTTATTTGGATTCTTACGTCAGCTTTTAGTGTTAGTATTAAATTTATTTTTTCGCAAGTATGGAACTGGGGAGAATGGAATAGTTCGCTTTCGATAGAGATTATTACAATTTTTATAGTGGGTCCATTAACGCTAGGTGGCTATTGTTTAGCGCTACATATAATTCGGGAAAAAGAAGTTCGTATTGGGCATCTATTCAGCTGGTTTACAGAAGGTACAAAGTTTCTAAAGTCATTTTTAGTATATATACTAGTAAATGTTTATATTTTTTTATGGTTCTTGCTTTTTATTATTCCAGGCATTATTAAATCATTTTCTTATGCGATGACGTATTATGTTTTAAATGATCATCCTGAGTACTCATTGAACCAAGCTATTACAGAAAGCCGTCATATGATGGCTGGACATAAAATGGAGTATTTCATTTTATGTTTAAGTTTTATTGGTTGGTTTATATTAAGCGTGATTACATTAGGAATTGGATTCTTATGGTTAACTCCATATTTTTATACAACAAAAGCAGCTTTTTACGAAGAGATTGCAGAAGAATATTACGAAAAAAGAATTCCGACACTTTAAAAAACACCCAGTGTGAACTATTGGTTCATACTGGGTGTTTTTTGTAGGAATTTTATAAACTGTTTACTTGTTAGAGGTTTACTGAAATAGTAACCTTGCATGTATTTACAGTTGTTTTTTTGCAGAAACTTAAGCTGTTTTTCTGTTTCAATTCCTTCAGCAACGACAGAGAGATTTAAAGTGTTTGCAAGGGAAAAGATAGTGGAAACGATGGCTCTTTCTTCAGGCCGATGATCGGCTAGTTGTGTAAATTCTTTTGGTACTTTTAATGTATCGATAGGGAAAATTGATAAATAAGCAAGAGAAGAGTAGCCGGTACCGAAGTCATCAATGGACGTTTGAATACCATATTCTTTTAATTGCTTTAGTCTCGATAATGTTTCTTTTTCATCAATCATCGCAATTCGTTCTGTTAGTTCAAGTGTTACATCTTTCGGGTCAATCTTAACGTCCTTTAGTATTCGTGAAATATTTTCGATTAATTGATTTTGTTGAAATTCTTTCGCTGATAAATTGACACTCATTTTTAAGTTTGTGTATCCAAAACTTTGCCATATTTTTAGTTGAAGACAAGATTCTCGTAGCACCCAATGTCCAAGTGGGATGACCTGCGGAGTCTCTTCCACAATTGGAATGAACTCACATGGTGAAATGTCACCTAGGAGCGGGTGTTTCCAACGTATTAATGCTTCAGCACCGATGATTTTATTCGTTGAAATGTCAACTTGTGGTTGATAGACGAGAAAGAATTCTTTATTTACTAAAGCAAGTGGTAAATCTTTTTCAATTCGAGCTTTTCGCTCCATTTTTTTATATAACTCTTTCGTATAAAGTGAGCTACCATTCTTTCCTTTATTTTTGGTTTCGTACATGGCCATATCAGCATGTTGTAAAATAGATAACGGATCTTCGCCTGCTTCTGGGTATATTGCAATCCCGATACTTGGCGAGATTTGTAAATGTTGATTTTCAATTTCGAATGGCTCATTCATAGATAGTACAATCATATCAGCTATTTTTTGTACATCTCTATCTTCTTTATAACCTTCTATAAGAATTGTGAATTCATCCCCAGCTAACCGAGCAAGTTTCATATTTGACGTCGATATTCGTTCTAGTCTTTTTGCTACTGCAATTAATAGAAGATCCCCTACCCGATGACCGAGTGTATCGTTAATAACTTTAAAGCGATCTAGGTCTAGAAACATAACAGCAAAAGGTTTTTTCGATAGTTTTGCTCGTGCAATTGCCTTTTCTAACTGTTGATGAAATGAACGGCGATTTGCAAGTTCCGTTAAAGTATCATGATATGCTAGGAAATTAATTTGCTCTTGTTGCTGCTTGCTTTCTGTAATATCTTTAATCATTAAATAGGCCCCAGAAATATGTTCCTTTAAAAAGATGGGAACGGCTGTAACATGCAAGTAGTAAATATCTCTATTTTTATGATATGCCCGTATTTCTAAAGAAATAGATTTCCCTTTTTTCACGTGATGAAAGGCAGTAATGATTTCTTCTAAATCTTCTTCATACATAAGTGAATAGTATGGTTGGTTTAATAATTCATTCGTTTGATAACCGAGTAAAGTAGTTCCAGCGTTGTTCACATTGAGAAAATTACCGTACAAATCTAATGTGAAAATTGGATCTGGATGATGCTCGTATAAAGATTTAAACATTTGTTGGTTATGATATAACTCATTTTTTTGTTCTACTAAATCTTCTGTACGTAGTTCGATTTGTTTCTCGAGTTCTAAGCTGAATTGCATTTGTGCTAGCAATAATATTTTATTTTGTCTTCGAACTAACATATGGCGTATGAGAACGAAGGCGAAGGTTACCATAAGCCCAATTATTACGATAGGTGCAAAAACATTTTCGACCAATATAAAAACAATAAGCATCACTACAGAAATATACGGTAATGATAATCGGATTGATTCACCCAATCGAGGTGTTAGTAATACTTGTTCTTGTTTTTCAGGCTCTTTTGTGTGAAGTATACAAGCGATTGCTACTAATACTAAGGTTACTTGATATAATGGAGCAACTGTGAACATAGAGTGCTCGGGCTGGAAATATTTTATATAAGCATAAATAGCATCCGTAGTAGCATACAAAATTAAAGCACTGCCAAGAAGAGCGCCAACTTGTTTTGGTAGTAAGAATAATGGTCTGAATAAAAGGTTGATTCCTATTAAAAGAAAGAGTAAATCAGCCATTGGATACGTGAGTTGAACAAACATGTCGATATATGATGTTGTAAAAATATGAATGGTTCTTTCAATAAGCAAATAGTAGCTTAAAGTAAATTGAGCCGTAACAATAATACAAATATCACATATCGTAAAAAGCTGTTCCAATAAGTTTCGGCCATAAATAATTTCATATAGAAAGGCAAATGCAAAGCTAACTAAAAATAATAAGTAAAAAAAGTCTGATGGATCAACGAATGTATAGTAGTCATGCAAAATTAAGCGTTGATAAGCAACTATTATGTCACCGATGAAATAAGAGAAGGTTCCAATAGTTAATATTATCCAAAATAAACGTGCTAATCCTTGTTTTACATTTGAAAAGTAAAATATATAACTGCAAATTGTAATATCAATTAATATGGTACTTATTCCAGTCAAAATTTGAAATGGAAGTGCGTATTCATATAAAAAGGGCATTGATACGTAATGAATAGTTATATACAACAATGAAATGCTTATAAGAATACTTACATGTGTTTGTTTTTTCATTTATATCATCCACTGTATATACATAAGAACCACCTTTTTGTAGTTTATGTTTTTTATGATTGCTTGAAAACATATAGAATTTCTATATTTATTTTACACATTTATAATGAGTTGTAAAAATAGATTTGCTCAGCAAGTATTAATTGTTGTTTCTGTTCCCAATATATCGACATAGGAATTTGAAGTTTGCTATAATGAATTAAATAGTTGCATTATTTAGAAAAAATTAAAAATAATAAATAATGCAAGTAAGACATATTGTTTACTATGTGAACTTGTTCTTAATTCAGGGGGGAGGGTTTCACAATGGCAAGTGTATATGAAAATAGTTATATGATCGTTTTGATTTTCTTGCTATTAGGTATATTGCTGCCGGTAGTGGCTCTTACATTAGGGAAAATGCTGCGTCCAAACAAACCGAGTGCAGCGAAAGCGACGACGTATGAGAGTGGAATTGAGCCTTTTCATGATGCAAATATTCGGTTTCATGCTCGTTATTACATTTTCGCTTTATTGTTCGTCATCTTTGATGTAGAAACTTTATTTTTATACCCATGGGCTGTTGCATATGACAAGCTTGGTTTATTTGCACTGATTGAAATGCTCATTTTTGTTGTGATGTTGCTAGTTGGATTAGCGTATGCTTGGAAAAAGAAGGTGTTACAATGGTTATAAATTTTGAGGAATTACACCCACAGGAGCGAGCGGAATTAGAAAGAAATATCTTTTTTTCTACATTGGAACAGTTGAAGGGATGGGCGCGGAGCAACTCTTTATGGCCGATGACATTTGGACTGGCATGCTGTGCGATTGAAATGATGGGAGTAGGCTCATCACACTACGATTTAGATCGATTTGGGTCATTTTTTCGGACTTCACCAAGACAATCGGACGTCATGATTGTGTCAGGAACGGTAACGAAGAAAATGGCACCTATTGTTCGGCGCCTATATGATCAAATGCCTGAACCGAAGTGGGTAATTGCGATGGGATCTTGTGCAACGGCCGGTGGTCCGTATGTGAATTCGTATGCTGTTGTGAAAGGTGTAGATCAAATTGTACCAGTTGATGTGTATATTCCTGGATGCCCTCCAAATCCTGCTGCTTTAATTTATGGAATTAATAAATTAAAAGAAAAAATTCGTTACGAGGCGAGGACCGGGAAGCAGGTGACGAATAAATGAGTGATCCAAATAAAGACTTAGAAAGTATGAAAAGAGAAGCAGCCCGTCATGCGAAAGAGGAAGCGCGAAAACGTCTTGCTGCGAAACATGGGGCGGAAATGTCTAAACTTGAAGGAGAACATCGAGAAAAAGAGAAAGCGCTACCAAAAGATAAGGGGATTAATGTAGAAGAAGCGAAGGCAAAGGCCGCAGCAGCTGCAAAAGCAAAAGCGGCGGCATTAGCGAAGCAAAAGCGAGAAGGATCAGAAGAAGTAACGGACGAGGAAAAAGTTAAAGCGAAGGCAAAGGCCGCAGCAGCTGCAAAAGCAAAAGCGGCGGCATTAGCGAAGCAAAAGCGAGAAGGATCAGAAGAAGTAACGGACGAGGAAAAAGTTAAAGCAAAGGCGAAAGCCGCAGCAGCCGCAAAAGCAGCGGTATTAGCGAAGCAAAAGCGAGAAGGATCAGAAGAAGTAACGGACGAAGAAAAAGCCAAAGCGAAGGCGAAAGCCGCAGCAGCCGCAAAAGCAGCGGTATTAGCGAAGCAGAAGCGAGAAGGATCAGAAGAAGTAACGGACGAAGAAAAAGTTAAAGCAAAGGCGAAAGCAGCTGCAAAAGCAAAAGCAGCAGCGTTAGCGAAGCAGAAAGCCTCACAAGGTGAGGGGGATTCTGGAGATGAGAAAGCAAAGGCAATTGCAGCCGCGAAAGCGAAAGCCGCTGCTGCGGCAAGGGCAAAGGGATCTGTAAATAAGATAGAAGACGAACTGCAGCAGGAAGAACCATCAGTTAACCAACCATATTTAAATCGCTATGTGGAGGTTGTTAAGGAGAGGGTAGGAGAATATGCATTAGTAGATTCCTATATTAATAAGCTTTCAAAAGATGTTCCAACGCTTGTGGCGGAGCCTTCGAAATATTATGAAGTGATGGAATTGCTAAGATTCCATGAGGGACTTGCTTTTGATTATATGTCAGAGCTACATGCGACGGATTTTGTGACACATATGGAAGTATACGTTCATTTATTTTCATATGGAAAGAAACAGTCAGTAGCAGTGAAGGTAAAGCTGGATAGGGAAGCGCCGCAAGTAGAATCGGTGACGCCGCTTTGGAAAGGGGCAGATTGGCCGGAGCGCGAAGTGTATGATTTGCTCGGTATTGTGTTTAAAGGTCATCCTAATTTATCTCGCATTTTAATGCCTGATGATTGGGTGGGGTATCCGCTTAGAAAGGATTATGAACCGTATGATGTGGAGGTGTAGCTTGTGATCCGTACGGAAGAGATGCTCTTAAATGTAGGGCCGCAGCATCCGAGTACACATGGTGTGTTTCGGCTTGTAATTAAGATTGACGGGGAAATTATTAAAGAGGCTACACCGGTTATCGGATATTTACATCGCGGAACAGAAAAGATCGCTGAGAGCTTGCAATATACACAAATTATTCCGTATACAGATCGAATGGACTATTTATCAGCAATGACGAATAATTACGTCCTTTGCCACGCTGTAGAGACGATGATGGATCTTGAGATTCCAGAGCGTGCTGAATATTTACGGGTGCTTGCGATGGAGCTTGGGAGAGTTGCGAGCCATCTCGTCTGGTGGGGAACGAACCTGCTTGATATAGGAGCGGTTAGTCCATTTTTATATGCCTTTCGTGAACGAGAGATGATTATAAATTTATTAAGTGAATTGTGCGGTGCAAGGCTTACTTTCAACTATATGAGAGTCGGCGGCGTGAAGTGGGATGCGCCAGACGGCTGGATTGAAAAGGTGAAAGAGTTTGTTCCGTATATGAGAGAGCAGTTGGAAGGGTATCACGACCTTGTTAGCGGAAATGAAATTTTCTTAAATCGTGTGAAAGGCGTTGGCGTATATAGCGCGGAAGAGGCGATCTCGTATTCTTTAAGCGGCGCAAATTTACGGTGCACGGGAGTCCACTGGGATCTTCGTAAAGATGAGCCGTATTCTATTTATGATCGTTTTGATTTTGATATCCCTGTTGGGAGCACGGGAGATGCTTGGGACCGATACGTTTGCCGGATGAAGGAAATTGAGGAGTCATTAAAAATTATTGAGCAAGCAGCCGAGCAGTTCCCAAAAGATGGAGCTGTTATAGCGAAAGTGCCGAAAATTATTAAAGCACCTAAGGGAGAAGCGTTCGTCCGTATAGAGTCACCGCGGGGAGAGATTGGCTGTTATATTGCTAGTGATGGAAAGAAAGAGCCGTACCGCTTGAAATTTCGCAGACCGTCTTTTTATAATTTGCAAATCTTACCGAAGTTATTGAAAGGTGAAAACATCGCCAATTTAATTACGATTTTAGGTGGGGTTGATATTGTACTTGGGGAGGTTGACGGCTAATGATTGAGACGCTCTTACAATCACCTTCAAGCTGGACGAATTTCTTCATTTTTTTCGGATTAGCGGTGCTTCTATTATTTGCAGTCCTTGGCTTCGTTACATACGGTATTTTGGCAGAACGGAAAGTGATGGGATTTATGCAAGGACGGATTGGACCAAACCAAGTTGGGGGCCGGTTCGGTTTACTCCAAACGGTAGCTGATGTTTTGAAATTATTATTAAAAGAAGATAGTATTCCGAAAGCTGCAGATAAACCGTTGTTTATATTAGCTCCTGTTATTGCATTCGCACCAGCATTTATGGTGCTTGCGGTTATCCCGTTTACTGATAAATTTCAGTTTGCGGATATTGGCGTAGGGTTACTGTATTACATTGCTGTCTCTGGGATTACGACGATTGGAGTTGTAACTGGGGGATGGGCATCAAATAATAAATATTCCCTTTTAGGAGGGATGCGCGCAGCAGCGCAAATGATTTCTTATGAGATTCCACTTGTGATGAGTGTAATTGGCGTCGTTTTGTTAGCTGGTAGTCTTAACTTGAATGAAATTGTAGCGGCGCAGGAAAAGGTATGGTACATTTTCGCACAGCCAATCGGTTTCGTCATTTTCTTAATCGCGGCAGTTGCAGAGTTAAATAGGACACCGTTTGATTTACCCGAAGCGGAGTCAGAACTTGTTTCAGGATACCATACGGAATACTCAGGTTTTCGCTGGGCGTTTTTCATGCTTTCAGAGTATGTGTATTTCTTCGGGATGTCATCTTTAATTACAGTACTCTTTTTAGGAGGCTGGAATCCAGTTATGTTCCTTGGGTTTATTCCAGGAGCCGTATGGTTTGCTTTGAAATTCAGCAGTGTGGTCTTTCTATTGATTTGGTTCCGCGTTACGTTCCCGCGCATAAGAGGTGACCAGTTAATGGAGTTTGGTTGGAAAGTATTATTACCAATCGCACTTGCAAATATTTTCTTAACGGCATTGATTAAGGAGCTATTCTTCTAATCTATAAAGGGGGTGCCAGTAAGAGATGAAAGGACTATTTAAAGGGTTAAAATATACGCTTAGTAATTTGAGTAAGAAAAAGGTAACGTATGATTATCCAAATCAACCGTTGCCATTACCAGACCGATTTCGAGGTATTCAAAAGTTTTATCCAGAGAAATGTATTGTTTGTAATCAGTGTTCCAATATTTGTCCGACAGATTGCATTCAATTAACAGGAAAAAAACATCCTGATCCTACGAAAAAAGGGAAAATTATCGACACGTATGATATTAATTTTGAAATTTGTATTCTTTGCGATTTATGTACAGAAGTTTGCCCGACAGAGGCGATCGTAATGACAAATAACTTTGAACTTGCAGAGTATTCACGTGATGATTTATTTAAAAATTTGCAGTGGCTTGACGAGAACGACGAGAACATCAGGAAGGAGAATAAAGCATGAACGGCGAGTTTGTAGCTTTCTTTATATTATCCTTGTCTGCGATTATCGGCGGCGTTCTTATGCTGAATTTAACGAAAGTAATGCATATGATGCTGGCCCTTGTGCTTACGTTCCTTAGCATTGCGGGTTTGTACTTTCTCTTATCAGCCGAATTTATCGGAGTGGCACAAATTTTACTTTACTCTGGTGCAATCACTATTATTATGATTTTTGGCATTATGTTAACGAAACATAACGCGGAAAATGAATCGCGCCTTACTCTTCGAAAATGGATTATCTTCTTTGCGGTTGTAGCATTTGGAGCAGTTATGTATTTCGCTGTTAATAGTATCGATTTTTCAAATCAAAGCACACAAGGAAGTTTACCTCTCCATGAAAATAACACACTTCAAATCGGTACACTTCTCTATTCAAAATATATTATTCCATTCGAATTAACCTCAGTTATTTTACTTGTAGCACTTGTAGGAGCGATTATCCTTGCGAAGAAGGATGAGGGAGAGGAGGATTCCCATGAGTAGCGTTCCGGCTTCTGCGTATTTAACACTTGCGATTATTTTGTTTTGCATCGGCTTATTTGGAGCTTTAACAAAGCGAAATACAGTAATTGTACTAGTTTGTATCGAATTGATGTTAAACGCCGCCAATTTAAATCTAGTAGCGTTTAGTAAATTAGGCTTGTTTCCGAATTTAACAGGACAAATTTTTTCGCTGTTTACGATGTCTGTAGCGGCAGCGGAGGCAGCGGTAGGTCTTGCAATTTTGATTGCTTTGTACCGTAATCGCCCGACAGTTCATGTAGATGAGATGGATACGCTCAAAGGATAGCATTGTGACCGAAAAGGGGGAAGGAAACAATGATCGATTATGCATGGCTCATACCGCTTTTCCCGCTTGTTTCGTTTTTGTTACTTATTGTGTTCGGGAAGAAAATTAGAGAGGGAAGTAGTGTACTAGGTATTTTCTTTACCTTTCTCTCCTTTATATCCGCGGTAGTGGTACTAATAGAACGGTTTTCATCCGAGGCAGTGAAGCATAAGTGGGTATGGCTTAGGGTAGGAGATATAGATATATCATTTGGTTTTGAAGTTACCGCATTAGGGGCTTTAATGTTGTTTATCGTTACGCTTGTGAGTTTTCTTGTACATGTGTACTCAAAAGGTTATATGAAAGGTGACACCAGATTACCAACCTTTTATGCATATTTAGGGCTCTTTACCTTTGCGATGCTTGGGCTAGTTATATCGACGAATTTATTACAGCTTTATATATTTTGGGAGTTAGTCGGCCTTGGTTCGTTTTTACTTATCGGTTTTTATTTCTTTAAAGAAGAAGCGAAGGCTGCTGCGAAAAAGGCTTTTATTATGACACGCATTGGGGATGTTGGGCTATTTATTGGGATGATATTAATTTTTTGGCACGCAGGTAGTTTTGAATATGACGCGATTTTTAAAGCGATTCATACGGGTGACCTCTCTCCTTCTATGATTACAATAACGGCGATATTAATTTTTATCGGTGCGATGGGGAAATCGGGTCAGTTCCCGCTTCATACATGGTTGCCAGATGCAATGGAAGGACCGACGCCTGTTTCGGCGCTTATTCATGCGGCAACGATGGTTGCAGCCGGCGTATATTTAGTAGCGACGATGTTCCCGCTATTTTCAGCAAGTGCGGTAGCGATGCAAACTGTGGCAATCGTTGGGGCTTTCACCGCAATCTTTGCGGCCTCTATCGGTCTAGTGCAAACTGATATTAAGAGGGTTCTTGCTTACTCTACAGTTAGTCAGCTCGGGTATATGATGCTTGCGCTAGGCTCGGCTGGTTATGTAGCTGGTATCTTTCACTTAACGACACACGCCTTTTTTAAAGCATTATTGTTCCTGGCAGCAGGAAGTGTAATTCATGCAGTCCATACGCAAAACATTAATAAAATGGGCGGTTTACAGAAAAAGATGAAATTAACCGGTGCACTATTTTTAATAGGCACACTTGCAATTAGTGGTGTTCCTCTGCTTTCCGGATTTTTTAGTAAAGATGAAATTTTAGCGGCGGCTTGGATGAATGGCAATTACTTTCTATTCGTTTTAGCAGTAATTGCGGCATTTCTAACAGCATTTTATATGTTCCGTCTATATTTTCTTGTCTTTACGGGGGAAACGAAGACGAAGGAAGAGGTGCATGAATCACCTCGCACCATGACGTATCCGATGATTGTCCTTGGTGTTCTTGCGGTAGTGGCAGGTTATATAAATACACCGTGGTTCGGAACGTTTCTTGGGGATTGGCTTACGAAAGATATAGGATTCCAGGTGAAGGAAGTGCATGGACCTGTTTGGATTATGGTTGTTGCGACGCTCGTTTCATTTGCGGGAATTGCCCTCGCATATTTCATATATGGCAAGAAATCTATCTCTAGAGATTGGGCCGGCGGAGAAGCGACGTCTTTTTATAACCTTTTGAAAGAAAAATATTATGTGGATGAACTATACAATGCGACGGTTCTTCCTATTACGAAAGGAATCGCTCATGTGCTTCGCTTATTTGAAGTATACGTTGTAGAAGGAATCGCAGTTTTAATTGCTGGACTCGTTAAAGGTATGAGTGGACTAGGATCGCGGCTTCAAAACGGGAATGTACAAGTGTATGGAACTGTAACAGCAGTTTCGCTCGCAGTGCTCCTAATTATTTTGTTATATACGGGAGGGGATTTACGGTGAATGGATTGCTATTAACGTTCTTCATTTTTTCCCCGCTTTTAGGAATT
This sequence comes from Bacillus sp. SRB_8, assembly GCF_003264205.1. Lineage (NCBI taxonomy): Bacteria > Bacillati > Bacillota > Bacilli > Caryophanales > Bacillaceae > Bacillus > Bacillus sp. SRB_8. The sequence goes on from NZ_NADT01000004.1 coordinate 211,147, forward strand.
CTCTTGCTTTTATTAACGCCGAAACGAGAATCGCGTACAGTGCAGGCGCTTGGTTTATTCGGAACGGCGCTTCCATTTGGAATTACTATCGTCCTTGCTTGTACATACGCTTCAGGAAAGAGCTTATCGATATTTGATGAAAAAGTGAAATGGATTAAATTTGGGGATTTCACAGCAGTGGACAAAAGGTGGTTTTCAATTTATTACGAGCTCGGCATTGATGGTTTATCGCTTATAATGATGGTGCTCACAGCCCTTCTAGCGATGCTTGCAGCTATTGCGGCATTTTCTATTAAAAGAAATTTGAAAGCATTCTACATGCTGTTACTCATGTTAGAAATAGGTATGCTCGGTGTCTTCGCTGCTCAAAATTTAATGTTGTTCTTCATGTTCTTTGAGATTACGTTGCCACCAATGTTTTTATTAATTGGCAAGTGGGGGAAATTGTCGAGTGAAAAGGCTGCATATAGTTATTTAATATATAACGGTATTGGATCAGCTATTTTACTTATCGTTTTCTCGGTTTTATTTGCGAAAACAGGTACAACAAATATTGCGGAGCTTAAAGAAATATTAACGAGTGTAGGTGCTGGGGGAGGAATGGCCGTCTCAAGTAGCGTACAGTTCGGCTTGTTTCTTGCCATAATGATTGCTTTTGCGATTAAACTCCCTGTTTTCCCTTTGCATCGCTGGATGGTCAATGTACACATAGAAGCGCATCCTGCTGTAGTTATGCTTCACGCGGGGGTTTTGCTGAAGATTGGCGCGTACGGTATTGTTCGCTTCGGGAAAGGATTATTCCCAGAATATTTTCGTGATTTTGCAACGCTAATTGCGATTTTAGGGGTAATTAATTTATTGTATGGGGCCTTTCTAGCACTCATCCAAACGGACTTTAGAAAGGTACTTGCTTACTCTAGTATTTCGCATATGGGCATTGTATTAATGGGGCTTGCGGCGTTAAATGCACCAGGTACACAAGGGGCATTGTTCCAAGTTGTGTCTCACGGTTTAATTGCGGCCTTACTCTTCTTCTTGCTTGGCATTATTGAAGAGCGTTTCGGGACTTCGGATATTACAGCACTTGGTGGACTTGCAAAAAGTGTTCCGGTGCTTAGCGGTTTCTTCCTAGCGGGCGGTATGGCATCGCTTGGAATGCCAGGGATGTCCGGATTTATTAGCGAATTCCTTGCCTTTCTCGGTTTATTCCAAGGGAAACCTGTTATCGCCGCCGTCGGTGTAATTGGAATTATTTTAACCGCTGTATACGTATTAAGAGCGACACTTCAAGTGATATTTGGTAAGAAAGAATGGGAAGCGAAATTTGATATACACGGATGGGAGTACGTTCCTGTTATAGTGCTTATCGTTTGTATTATTGCAATTGGGGTAATGCCAGAACTACTAGGGGATCCACTTCAAACTACATTGAAAACATTGGGGGTGAAGTAGGATGGATATGAACACGTTACTTAGCTTATCATGGCATCTCATGGTACCAGAATTCATTATTCTCGGGGCAGCCATCCTTCTTTCCATATGTGATTTGTTTTTTAAGCTGAACCATAGGTACGTTGCGATTGGTGCAATTGCCGCTGCCTTGTTAGCGATAGTGTCATTAATGACGCTATATAGCGAACCGGCAGGAGATATTTTAAATGGATCGTTTGTACTAGATGGATTTTCAAAAGGATTTAAAACGTTGTTATTAGGCGGAGCAGCTCTCGTTTTATGTATGGCAATAAGCGATGACAAGAAGGAGCCTATTCAAGATAAAGGAGAATATTATTATTTGTTTTTAATGGCGCTTCTTGGAGCGATGTTCATGGCTTCTAGCGTTGATTTCATCACACTATTCGTCGGTTTAGAGTTGCTTTCGCTTTCTTCATACATTCTAGTAGGAATCCGAAAGAGAAACCGCGCATCAAATGAGGCAGCGATGAAATATGTCATTAACGGAGGCATTGGAACAGCAATTACGCTCTTTGGAATGAGTTACTTATACGGTATTACAGGGTCGACCAACATAGTGGAAATGCAAAAGGCATTTACGCAAGGGTTGGCTGGTGGCATTCAATTATTGTTAGCTCTCGCATTTCTACTTTTGCTCGTTGGACTCTCATTCAAAATTGCAACAGTGCCATTTCATATGTGGGCACCAGATGTGTATGAGGGAGCGGCTACACCTGTCACTGCTTTTCTCGGAACGATTTCTAAAATTGCTGGTTTTCTACTCATTACGCGTTTGTTTCTTATGGTGTTTGCAGGCGTGGCAATCCAAGGAGACGCACAATCTTTGTACGGGCGTATGAGTATATACATTGCGGTACTAGCTAGTATTACGATGATTATTGGGAATGTAGTAGCATTAAAGCAATACAACGTAAAACGTCTATTTGCCTATTCAGGTATCGCGCATGCTGGGTATTTGCTAGTCCCCCTTGTAGCGCTATCACAGTTTACGATGGATAGTATGTGGTTTTATATGCTTGCATATATGCTTATGAATATAGGAGCATTTGCAATCATCCACGGATTAATCTTACAAAATGATAAGGAAAATATGACGATTTTTACAGGGTTATATAAGCGATCCCCATTTACAGCTATAGTGATGACGGTCTTTATTTTATCATTAGCTGGAATACCGGGGACAGCAGGTTTCATCGGAAAAATTAACATCTTTTTAGGGGCACTTCATGTTGAACCTGCTCATTACGTATTAGCTTCTATTATGATGGGGACAACAGTTGTTTCATTCGTATATTACTTCCGGATATTACAGCAAATGTTTTTCCGCACGGGAGAAACAGAAGAAAAGCTTCGATTACCGTTAAATATAAAGATTGTCATGAGTCTTTGCGCAATTTCGATTGTAATACTAGGGATTATGCCGATGATTGGTTACAATTTCTTCTATGAATATTTTCCATTAATGAAAGATTTCTTCTTCTTAGGGAACGTGGTACAATAGTAAAAATAAAAGGTGTAGAGTCCATACTCTACGCTTTTTATTTTGGAGTAACAGCAAACGAAAACACCTATAGGTATATGTTTTTTAACAGAAAATTACGATGTAAAATGTAAGATGCTTATTTGTGTGTGAAAAAGTGTGGCTCCTACTTATTTATGGTATCGTTTTTTACATTTTGCATAAGTAGTAGCTAAGCAAAAAAGGGGTCGATTTTTTGGCACAACTTTTAGGGCAACAAGCACTGATTGCCATTGTTTCGCATTTATTGTTTATTACCATTACGTGGTGGGCCTTACAAGGTATTCACATTGAGCGCTTAATGAAGTCTGGGAAAGTGATGCAGACGAGAGTATTACTTATCCTAATTACAATTGCAATTGGGACATCTGTAAGTAACTTTTTCCTTGATTATTTAGGCTATTCAAAGAGTTTAACGTATTTAGTAAAGTAAGTGTATAGAACCTCATATCTCCGTTAACAATGGGGATAGGAGGGGATGAAGTTGAAGCTTAAAGCCATTCTTATCGTTATCGTAAGTGTTGTTTTATTTTTGGTTGGATATAGAGAGATGAAACCTATAAGCGATGAACAGAAAATGGAGAGCATGATTGCAGCTTTAGAGAAAAATGATGCAAAAGTAGAGCGGTGGTCATGGTTAGCGCGAGAAACGAAAACAATTTCTAATATACATACGTTTCAAAGTTTGTTAAACGATGTGAAGGAAAAGGCAAATATCCAAGAGTGGGAATTAGAACAATCTCCAGATGGATATAAAGCTACATCCTATAAAAAATCTCCTTCATATGAAGAACGAGTAGTAGTAACTTGGAGTAAGGAAAATACTAAAGAAAACACTTTCATTATATTTGAAGTAAGCGGGGCGAAATGGGACCCAAAGTATGTTCAGAGAATGAATAAAATTTTTAGCGAAAAACCTATAATTTACACTTGTGTTCAAGGTGTATTGAATGATAAGATTGAAGGTGTTTTGCAAAATAAAACCAATCAGGTTTTGAAAGATCTTTCAGCAAGAGCGATCGAGCAGATAGAAGAAAGAGCATTTGTATCAGTCTCCGCATATAATAAAAAGTGGAATGACGCTCTTTCAACAAATAGAGAGAAAATAAATGTGCAAATAGCAATACGTTCTACAAACAACAAAGATACAATTGTGGTTGGCACACCGATCATAACTTCTGAGTATTGAGTGAATAGATACTGAAAAAAGGACACGGAGGGGAATAATTTGGAAAAGATCATCGTCCGTGGCGGAAAGCGGTTAAGCGGCACAGTGCGTGTTGAGGGCGCAAAAAATGCTGTATTACCTATAATCGCTGCAGCCCTATTAGCGAGTGACGGAAAGAATGTACTATCTGAAGTACCAGTATTATCTGATGTATACACAATTAACGAGGTATTACGTCATTTAAATGCTGAAGTCGTATTTGAAAATAACCAAGTAACAATCGATTCTTCTAAAGAATTAAACATTGAAGCACCATTTGAGTATGTACGTAAGATGCGTGCATCTGTTCAAGTAATGGGACCATTATTAGCACGTAACGGTCGTGCTCGTATTGCACTTCCTGGTGGATGTGCAATTGGTTCACGTCCAATTGACCAACATTTAAAAGGCTTCGAAGCAATGGGAGCGAAAGTAAAAGTTGGTAATGGATTTGTTGAGGCACACGTAGAGGGAGAACTAAAAGGAGCTAAAATTTATTTAGACTTCCCAAGCGTAGGCGCAACAGAAAACATTATGTCTGCAGCTACATTAGCAAAAGGGACAACAGTCCTTGAAAACGCAGCGAAAGAGCCAGAAATCGTTGACTTAGCTAACTTCTTAAATGCAATGGGAGCGAAAGTACGCGGAGCTGGAACTGGAACGATTCGTATTGAAGGCGTTGAGAAATTATATGGTGCAAACCACCCTATTATTCCTGACCGTATTGAAGCAGGAACATTCATGGTTGCAGCGGCAATTACAGGTGGAGACATCTTAATTGAAAATGCTGTGCCTGAACATTTACGCTCAATTACAGCGAAAATGGAAGAAATGGGTGTTAAAATTATTGAGGAAAATGAAGGTGTACGTGTTATCGGCCCAGATAAGTTAAAAGCGGTTGATATTAAAACTATGCCTCATCCAGGTTTCCCAACAGACATGCAATCACAAATGATGGCATTATTACTACATGCTGATGGAACAAGTATGATTACAGAAACGGTATTCGAAAACCGCTTTATGCACGTTGAAGAATTCCGTCGTATGAATGCTGATATTAAAATCGAAGGTCGTTCTGTAATTATGAACGGTCCAAGTAGCTTGCAAGGTGCTGAAGTAGGCGCAACTGATTTGCGTGCTGCAGCAGCATTAATTTTAGCTGGTTTAGTATCAGAAGGTTATACTCGTGTAACAGAGTTAAAACATCTTGACCGTGGTTATGTAGATTTCCATAAGAAATTAGCTGCATTAGGTGCAACTATTGAACGTGTAAACGAAAAAGTAGAAGAAGTGAAAGAACAAGAAGTTTCTGATCTTCACGCTTAATTAAAATAGTCTCTATGTCTTTTGACGTAGGGGCTATTTTTTTTGGGTTATTACTGTTATAGTCAATAAATTCTATACTTATGCACGTCTCAGTGAAAATATTTAGAGAATTTTCGTTTTATTTCGTTATTTGCGGTCAGTAAGACGCCCACCGCATTAAATTTTCGTTTTATCCCGCATTAACGATCAGTAAAACTCCCACCTCAAAATTCGGCTGGAGCAAAGAAGTTAGGTGGGAGTCGGGCTGCCCATAAAAGCCCAATTGGTGAGGGCTAATAATCAGTGGGGGATGAACAAAACCCCCACTGATTATAGTTTCACTTTATATCGATACCCCCAAGTATGTTCTAAAAGATCCCGTATTTCCATAAGAATGAAAGGAATCCAACTTTATCCCGCTATTTGCGGTCAATAAAACTCCCACCTCAAAATTCGGCTGAAGCAAAGAAGTTAGGTGGGAGTCGGGCTGCCCGTAAAAGCCCGATTGGTTCAACTAATAATCAGTGGGGGATGAACAAACCCCCCCACTGATTAAAGTTTCACTTTATATTGGGGGAATAGGATGAAATTTTCAAAGCCACTTTTCATTACAGTAGCGCTCCTAATAGCGCTCGTTATCATTGTACCTGCTGCTCTTGTTATTCCGTTTGCGAAAGCAAAAGTAGGGGAAGAAGCAGCTTCTAAAACTCCTCCAGCGATAGAAAGTATACCAGCTCCAGGGAAAGTGGATACAGCGGTTCAAGTTGCTGTATATCGTGATCAGCAGAAGAAGGTAGAAACATTACCTATGGAGGAGTATGTGGCCGGTGTAGTAGCTTCTGAGATGAATGCCAGCTTTGAAATAGAGGCGCTAAAGGCGCAGGCATTAGCAGCAAGAACATTTGTAGTGCAGCGCATGCTAAGCGGTGGTAAGAAAAACAATGCGGACGTGACAGATACGGTGAAAGATCAAGTGTACAAAAGCAAAGAGGAATTGAAGAAACAATGGGGTAATAACTACGAAAGTAATTTAAAGAAAATTGAGGAAGCCGTTTCGAAAACAGCAGGACAAGTTTTAACGTATGATGGAAAACCAATTTCAGCATCCTTCTTCTCAACGAGTAACGGCCGAACAGAAAATGCAGCTGATTATTGGGGAAATGATTATCCGTACTTAAAGAGTGTAGATAGTCCGTGGGATCAAGCCTCTCCAAAATTTACGAGTGAGCAAAAATTCACAGTAGCTGATTTTCAAAAACGCCTCGGTGTGAAAGTACTAGCGGACGGAAAGGTTGGTAATATTAAAGACCTTACGGAAGGAAAGCGAGTAAAGGATGTAGCGTTTCAAGGAAAAACATTAACAGGAAAACAAGTTCGTGAAAAGTTAGACTTACGCTCCTCAGATTTTACGTGGAAACAAGAAGGAGATAACATCACCGTTACAACGAAAGGGTTCGGTCACGGCGTCGGTATGAGCCAGTACGGTGCGAATGGTATGGCAGCGGAAGGTAAGAAATATACAGATATAGTCGCTCATTACTATAAAGGTGTTGAAATAAAGACGATGAACGAGTATGAAGGGAAATTGATGGTGAAAAAATAGGCTGTAGGATTGGACGTATAGTGATTTTTCGACATAGTAAAAAAGGAGCTAATTTAAAATAGCTCCTTTTTGTTCTGCTTAAAATATCGTAATTTTCCATTATTTGTTTGGTATAATGAACTAAAAAACATTTGGGGGAGACAGAATGGCGTTATTGGAGTTGAAACAGTTAGGGAAGACGAACCAGTTACCAGCAGTTGAACTGAAGGTTGAAAAAGGGAAATGTGTTGTTTTGCAATGCAACAATCATACAGCTAAAGTGTTGCACCGTATTATTATCGGAGAAGAAGAGGCTTCCTCGGGCAGTGTGTTATTTGAAGGTGAATCGATTGGAAAGAAGATGTATTCACGCATCGGTTTTTGTTTTTTGAAAGATGAAGCATACGACCGTTTGAAGGTGAAAGAGTACTTCAAGTTTTTATTAGGGCTTTATGAATCAAATATGAGTATAGAAGGAGTAGTACAATATGTCGGTCTCCTAGATAAGTTAAACGTTAAAATAGAAAAATTATCATTTTCAGAGAAACGCCGTCTTCATATTGGGAGGATTATGATTCACAATCCGGATTTAGTCATTTTAGAAGAGCCAGAGCAAAATGTAGATACAGAGAGTACGATTATTATTCGAAAATCGATTATGAAAATGAAAGAACAAGGAAAGGCAATCTTTATTACGTCCTCCTTTTTATCAGATGCCCTTTCGCTGACAGAAGATGTATACATATTAAACAACGATGGTGTGAAAAAGATAGAAATAGAGCAAGAAGAAGTAGATGAAGAAAAAGTAGTTCAAATGATTCCGCAAATGAAACTTGAAAGAATTCCAGCGAAAGTGAACGATAAAATTATTTTACTGGATCCGATGGAAATTCATTTCATTGAAACGCAGAATGGAGTGACACATGTTCATGTGCGCGAAGGTGACTTCGTATGCGCATTAACATTAAGTGAACTAGAAACGAGATTAACAGGATTCGGATTCTTTAGATGTCATCGCTCGTACCTCGTTAATTTACAAAGAGTACGAGAAGTCATTACGTGGACACGTAATAGTTTTAGTTTAATTTTGGATGACGAAAGAAAAAGTTCAATCCCGCTTTCGAAAGGACGAATGGATGAATTAAAAGGTGTAATTGGACTATAAAAATGCTCCAATAAGCTCAAAATAGGATTCATTCACCGGTAAAAATACTCCTTTTACCGGTATTTTACTGCGTAACCCCTTTGTTTTTCATATGATTGAGTCAAGAAAAGCGAAACAAACAAACGAAAAGCGATAAAGCGACTTTCATCTATAAAAAGAAAAACAAAGGGGATGACGAAATGACATTGGCAATTGAAATGAAAGATGTAATGAAAACTTTCAACAAAAAAACAGCACTTCGAAATGTAAATATTGAGGTGAAGCAAGGAGAAATCTTTGGATTCCTCGGACCGAGTGGATCTGGTAAAACAACAACAGTGAAAATTTTAACTTCTCAATTGCTTCATAGTGTTGGAACGGTAAGAGTATTAGGAAAAGATATTACAGGGCCAAGTAGCATCGATTACAAACGAATTGGTATTTTAACAGACAATAGCGGCTTATACGAAAGACTTAGCATTTATGATAATTTACTATTATTTTGTGACTTATACGATTGTAAAAAAGAACGAATCGATGAAGTGCTAGCACAAGTGAACTTACTAGATGATAAAAAAACACAGGTGAAAAAATTATCAAAAGGAATGAAGCAGCGCGTCACATTAGCGAGAGCAATTCTTCATAAACCAGATATCCTCTTCTTAGATGAACCAACATCCGCACTTGATCCAGTAAACGTACAAAACATTCATAAAATCTTAAAAGACTTAAATAAAGAGGGAACAACGATTTTCTTAACGACTCACAATATGGATGAAGCAGAAACGCTTTGTAACCGCATTGCCTTTCTGTGCGGAGGAGAAATAGTAGCGCTTGATACACCTGAAAACCTTCGCTTGCAATATGCGAAAGACCAAATACAAGTTGTGTTAAAAGATAAGAAAAAAGAAACGGTACAAAAAGATGAATTAGGAGCAAAACGCATTTCAGAATGGATGAAAAAAGGTGAATTACTATCTATTCATTCACACGAGCCAACGTTAGGCGATATCTTTATTGAAGTTACTGGGAGGGGACTATAATGACATTTTCAATGAGACGTGTATCAGCTATTTTTAGGAAAGAAGTACAAGATTTTAAAACAAATTCACAAGTGTTGTTAATGGCATCTTTACCACTTATATTTTCGGTTATATATAGTAAATTTGGAGTGGGCAAGGAAGTGTTGGGTACTACTACTATAATGTCCTTCCTGTTTGTCGCAGGTTTTGTTCAATCTATGGTAATTGCAGAAGAAAAAGAAAAACATACACTACGTGTGTTAATGTTATCCCCAGCATCTTCTGTTGAAGTTCTTCTTGGAAAGAGTTTATTAACAGCGGGCCTGACGATGGTCATTTGTGTTGCGAATTTATTCATTTTAGATCAATTAAATATAAATCTTCCATTGGTAGGATTGATATTCTTATGTGGAACTATTTTATTTATCGCGATGGGAACAATGATTGGATTACTTGCATCTTCTGTACCGCAAACATCATTAATCGGAATGCCTATTTTAATGACAATGTATTTAGCTGTACAATTTGAGCCATTTGTCGAAAATAAAACAATTAAGACGATGATTGAATATCTTCCAACATCTCATATTACAAAAGCGATGAGCAGTTTAGTAGATGGAGCTAGTTTTAGTAGTATGGGTGGTCATGTGTTGAACGTTACAGTTTGGTTCATTCTTTCGCTTATTGCATGTTTGATTGTATATAAAAAGAAACAAATGGACTAAAAACTGAGCTCAAACGCTCAGTTTTTTCTTTTTTCATCATTTCCTCGGAAATCCTGCAATTCTTATACATATTTTTACAAATTTTGTCGAAAAGTAATTAGTTATAGGTTGTATAGGATGAGTTAATATTGTTCAAAATGATTGCTGAGGTGATGATGGAATGCGAGGAAGAAATAGTAAAAAGTCGCAAAAAGTAGTACATTTATTTCAAAAAAGATGGGTGTTTCCGGCACTATACATTGCTTGTGCAGCGGTAATCTTAATGGTTGCGCTATGGTTCCAGGGAGCTAATCCAAAGAAAGCTCCGAACCAAGATCAAGCAACACCGTATACACAAACGGAAGATCCAGCAGTACCGGTAACAAAATCTTCAGAAGTAGTGAAAATGCCAGCTGCAGCAAATGCAGCAGTAGTAGTACAGAAGAAATTCTATGAAGATGCAGCATCAGAGGCGGAACAAGAAAAAGCACTTGTCTTTTATAACAACACATATTCCCCAAATAAAGGAATCGACATTGCTGCGAAAAATGGAAAAGAATTTGATGTTACAGCTGCTTTAAGTGGTACAGTAACGAAAGCTGAAAAAGATTCACTTCTTGGTTATGTTGTAACAGTAGATAGTGGAAATGGTGTAGCAGCATCTTATCAAAGCTTAGGCAGTGTGAAAGTAGAAAAAGGTGCAAGAGTTACACAAGGTGAAGTGTTAGGAAAATCAGGTCTAAATGCAATGAATAAAGAGGCAGGTTCTTACGTTCACTTTGAAGTACGTAAAGACAATGTGGCTGTGAACCCTGAGCGTTACTTAAATAAATCAGTAGCAGAAATTAAAGCTGATGCAGGTGCTGCAAAGGCGACAAATGCTTCTGGCAAAAAAGCTGATGAGAAATCTCAAAAAGAAGAGAAATCAACAAGTGGTTCGACTAGTGATAAAGAGACGAACGGCAAACAAGATGAGAAATCTCAAAAAGAAGAAAAATCAACAAGCGGTTCGACTAGTGATAAAGAGACGAACGGCAAACAAGATGACAAATCTCAAAAAGAAGAAAAATCAACGAATGGTTCTACAGAATCATCTAACGGTTCTTCTTCACAAGAATAATAAAGTAAAAAAATCAGTTCTCATTAGGAGAGCTGATTTTTTTATTTTTATATAAAAATAATCAATTTCGAGAAAAAAGTTGCAATAACAAGGAAAAATGACGAGATTCTCGAATATATATTACAAAAGGGAGGGGATACTGTGTCATTTTTATCTGTTCTGTCGATTGCTATCATTTTATTGTTTGTTTTATTCGCTTTATATTATTATATTGCCGGTAAGAAAGAAGGTCCCCACCATCAGTTGTTAGAAGAAGAGTATGAAAGAGAAGAGTGACACCTTTTATAAAGAGGTGTCACTTTTTTTCGCCATAATTGTCATTGTTAACGTATTTCTCACAAAAAAAAGTAATTTTTCTTAACTTAGTCCGCAAAAATAGTGAACATGTAGCATATATCAGTAGTGCGGGCAATACAATGTTATAAACCAATGCAAAGAGAGTGTTTGAGGTGAGAAATCGTGAATCATTTCATTATAAATCCAAGAATGTTTAACGCTTACAAACAGCACTCACATTTACTTCATAGTCGTATGCAGCGAGTCTCATTTCACACTTCTCACATCCAATTTAGGGAGGCGAGTGGTGTGCACGATTACATCAAAGAGAGAACTATCAAGATTGGCAAGTATATCGTGGAGACAAGAAAGACAGTGCGTGTAATCGCAAAGGAGTTTGGGGTATCAAAGAGTACAGTCCATAAAGATTTAACAGAACGTTTGCCAGAAATTAATCCAGAGCTCGCAAATGAAGTGAAAGAAATTCTTGATTATCATAAGTCTATTCGTCATTTAAGAGGGGGAGAAGCAACAAAGCAGAAGTATAGAAAAGAAGATACTGAAAACCCTGTGCGCCAATAAATCTAAAATAGCAAACATTCCTTATTCATTCGGTAATATTTTTCAGAAAAATTCTTTTTGCGAATATTACGTTTCTGTTAAATTTATGATAAAATCAGGAATTAGGTGTAAAAGAATTCGGGTGTAACCTGATTTTGAATATCGAGGAGGAAAAGACGGGAATGTTTGCGCGTGATATCGGAATTGACCTAGGTACGGCTAACGTATTAATTCATGTTAAAGGTAAGGGTATTGTATTAAATGAGCCATCTGTTGTGGCAATTGATCGTAATAGTGGAAAAGTATTAGCAGTAGGTGAAGAAGCAAGAAGTATGGTGGGACGTACACCTGGTAATATTGTGGCAATTCGTCCGCTTAAAGATGGTGTAATCGCAGATTTCGAAATTACAGAAGCGATGTTAAAGTATTTCATTAACAAATTGGACGTAAAGAGCTTCTTTTCAAAGCCCCGCATTTTAATTTGTTGTCCAACAAATATCACATCTGTAGAACAAAAAGCAATTCGTGAAGCTGCTGAGCGTTCAGGTGGTAAAACAGTATTTTTAGAAGAAGAACCAAAAGTAGCCGCAGTTGGTGCTGGTATGGAAATCTTCCAACCAAGCGGAAACATGGTTGTTGATATTGGTGGAGGTACAACAGATATTGCCGTACTTTCTATGGGTGATATTGTTACCTCTTCCTCTATCAAAATGGCTGGCGATAAGTTTGATATGGAGATCTTAAACTACGTTAAACGTAAGTATAAGCTATTAATTGGAGAACGTACTTCAGAAAATATTAAAATTAAAGTTGGTACAGTATTCCCAGGTGCACGCAGTGAAGAGCTTGAAATTCGCGGACGTGACATGGTAACTGGTTTACCACGTACAATTACAGTATGCTCTGAAGAAATTACAGACGCACTAAAAGAAGACGCGAATATCATTGTACAAGCTGCAAAAGGCGTACTAGAGCGCACACCACCAGAACTATCTGCGGACATTATCGACCGCGGTGTTATTCTAACAGGCGGTGGAGCGTTATTACATGGTATCGACATGCTTCTAGCAGAAGAATTGAAGTTACCAGTATTAATTGCTGAAAACCCAATGCACTGTGTTGCAGTTGGTACCGGTATTATGTTAGAGAACATTGATAAATTGCCACATCGTATGTTGAAATAGTTATATAAAGGGTAGTAAAAAGTGCGAAGGAAATAGTTCCTTCGCACTTTTTTTGTAAATAAAAGAAAGTAAGAGGAGATTTGTAATGCCAGAAAAGAAAGCGCTTTCTTAAACGAGGTGTGACAATAGTTGTTAGGTTATTGTCATGGTTTGTAAATGGAAATTATGTTATAATCATCCTTGTGAATTTCGTGTGAACTTGATGTAAAATCTATGTAAATTTGTTTTGGATTTACATAGGGGAATTTGAGTCCTTCTTATCGTGCATAGGCGCAAGGGAAGCTCTAATTTTAATATATTTCTAAAGTAAATAATTATAAAAAAGAACATTTCACAGGGGGCGCGATTATGAAAAAGGTTATTACATATGGGACTTTCGATTTATTGCACTGGGGACACATTAACTTATTGAAGAGAGCGAAAGATTTAGGGGATTATTTAATTGTTGCTGTTTCTTCAGATGAATTTAACAAATTAAAAAATAAAAAATCTTATCATAGCTATGAGAATCGTAAAATGATTCTAGAAGCGGTTCGTTATGTGGATGAGGTGATTCCTGAGCATAGTTGGGAGCAGAAAGTAAAAGATGTTGTTAATCATGACGTAGATATTTTTGTTATGGGTGATGATTGGGGAGGAGAATTTGATTTTTTGAAAGAATACTGTGAGGTTGTTTATTTACCAAGAACAATTGGGATTTCTACTACTAAAATTAAACAGGAGCTAGTGTTAGTTGCTAGATAGTGTATTATGTTTCGAGAACTGATTGTAACAGTATATCTAATTGTGTTCAAAATCCTATTCAACATAGCAAAAGTATTTCCTCTTAAAAATAAGGTAACCTTTATTATGTCTTATGGGGAAAATCTTATCTTTATTTATGAAGAAATGCAGAAACAACATGTAAATTGTGAAGTTGTTTTTTTGTATAAATCAACTTGTAAGTATGAAGTGAAAAGTTATCCGGATGTAAAATCATTCGCATTTGAAACAAAAAGTATAGTACAAACTATACAAGCAGCGTATCATTTAGCGACATCTCAACATGTTATTATCGATAATTATTTTGGATCGTTGTCAACGATCCGGTTTAAAAGCGGGGTACAATGTATCCAAATTTGGCATGCGGCGGGTGCCATTAAAAAATTCGGATTATTGGCCCCTTCTTTTAAAAGGCGAAGTAAATACGCACAAAAAAGGTTTTTAAAGGTTTACAACAATTTTCATAAAGTTGTAGTAGGCTCTGATGCTTTGGCAAATATCTATATGGATGCCTTTGGAATAGAAGAGGAAAATATATTAAAAACGGGCATCCCTCGTACAGATGTTTTTTTTAATAAAAATCATCAAAAGCATATTGTTAATAGCCTCCTATGTGGTCTTCCTGATCTACAAAGGAAAAAGGTCATTTTATATGCTCCAACTTTTAGAGATAAAGAACTGGAAGATTTTGATTTACATTTAAATATTGATGCAATGTATGAGGCTTTAGAAGATGAATATATTCTTGTGATCAAACTACATCCAGCTATTAGAAATAATCTGGAATATAAGGAATCGTATAAAGATTTCTTATACGACTATTCTCTATACCCGAATATAAATGATTTGTTTTTAGTAACAGATATTTTAATAACAGATTATTCTTCTGTCCCTTTTGAATTTTGTTTGTTAAATAAACCAATGATATTTTTTGCATATGATCTAAAGAAATATGTGAAGAAAAGAGGAATCATTGGAGACTTTATTGCTGATGTCCCTGGACCTGTTGTGTATAACTCAGCTGAAATTATTGAAACAGTGCGAAACTATTCGTTTGATAGTAATAAGTTGAAGCAATTCAATGCACGTTGGAATCAATATTCGGATGGGAATTCAAGTAAGAAGTTGGTCAATTGCTTATTTGATCAAAAAGAGGTTGAGCTTTAAGTTAAGTTGTAAGGTAAAGGGGCTAAGTAAGATCCAAGGAAAATACTTAGCTTTTTTTCGTGGGTGTTTAATTTTTCTTACGGTCTTTGAATCAGGGGCATTGAATGTAAGAATGTAAATGGTTATCGTGATAATTTATAAAAAGGCTAATTGTAGTTAGAAGGTGCATGGATAATATGAGTGTAATCAAAAAAATAAAAAATCATCGAATAGTAAAGGTTGCTTGTAAAACGATATTTGTACTATGCAGTCACTTACCTGCTCAAAAGAAATTAGTTGTTTTTGAAAGTTTTTCTGGCAAACAGTATAGTTGTAATCCACGTGCGATATACGAGTATATGGAACAGCAACATTTAGGATTCCAAATGGTGTGGAGTGTGAATAAAAACTATATAGAACAGTTTAAAGAGGCGAATATTCCATATGTTAAGCGCTTTTCAATCCGTTGGTTTATTTTAATGGCACGTGCGCAATATTGGGTTACAAATAGTCGGATGCCATTGTGGCTTCCAAAGCCTAAGCATACTACTTATGTACAAACTTGGCACGGTACACCACTAAAAAAATTAGCTATGGATATGAAGGAAGTTCATATGCCAGGCACAACTACAGAAAAATATAAGGAAAACTTTAAGAGAGAAGCGCAAAATTGGGATTATTTATTGTCACCGAATGCGTATTCAACAAAGATTTTCCGAAGCGCATTTCAATTTAAAAAAGATGTAGTTGAAGTTGGATATCCTAGAAATGACTTTTTATATGTAAACAATAATTGTAAGAAGATTGAAGAGCTGAAGAAAAAAAACGGTTTACCTGTAGATAAAAAAATCATTTTATATGCTCCAACGTGGAGAGATGATCAATTTTATAGCCAAGGGCGTTATAAATTAGACTTACAACTGGATTTAAACCTTTTACAGCAAAAGTTAAGTTCTGATTATATCATTGTGTTAAGGATGCATTATTTAGTAGCAGAACAGTTTGATTTAGTTCCGTATAAAGGGTTTGTTTATGACTTTTCCCATCATGTCGATATTAATGAATTGTACGTATTATCAGATGTGCTAATTACAGATTATTCTTCTGTCTTTTTTGATTATGCAAATTTGAAAAGACCTATTATTTTTTATACGTATGATATTGATTTATATCGTGATAAGCTAAGAGGCTTTTATTTTGATTTAGAAAAGGAAGCTCCTGGACCAGTTGTTTCAACAACTGAAGGTGTATTGGAAGAGATTATGAAATTCACAAGGGATGGATTGGGCGAATTTGAAAAAAAATATGATACTTTCTATAATAACTACTGTTATTTGGAAGATGGTCTTGCATCTAAACGTGTAGTAGAGAAAGTGTTTTTTGGAGAGGCACAATAAAATGAATGCAATGATTATGGTATTAAAAGAACAGATAAATAGTCTCTATTTAATTAAACGCCTATCTATTTATCAAGTTAAAAGTACAAATAAAGATAACTATCTAGGCATCGTTTGGGAAATGTTAAACCCTCTAATCCAAATGGGCATTTATTGGTTTGTTTTTGGAACTGCAATAAGAGGTGGTTCAGGGGTAAATGGTGTTCCATTTATATATTGGTTGATTTCTGGCATATCGGTATGGTTCTTTATTAATCCTGCAACTATGCAAGCTTCTAAATCTATTTATACAAGGTTAAATATGATCTCAAGGATGAGCTTTCCAATGAGTGTTATTCCTAGTTATGTAATTATGTCTAACTTTTATCAACATCTAGTATTAATAGGCATTGTTACCTTTATATTTTTAGTATCGGGTCAAGGGATTTCAATCTATTATATTCAATTGACCTATTATATGTTTGCCACAGTTATGCTTGTTTTTGCGTTTTCTTTAATTACTTCTACTTTATCTACGATCGTACGTGATGTACAAATGATAGTGCAATCTTTAATGCGGATGCTACTCTATTTAACTCCCATTTTATGGACCCCTGAGAAGTTACCACTTGTTTTACAAAAGATTATGCAGCTGAATCCATTATGCTACATAGTCCAAGGCTATCGAAATGCTTTTTTAGGAACGGGTTGGTTTTATGAAGATATAATGTATACACTGTATTTCTGGGGAATTGTGTTCTTTATGCTATTGATTGGTACAGCAGTACATGTGAAATTTAGAAAACATTTTGTAGACTATCTATAATGAGGATTGTAAAAAATGAACTATTCAGTGAAGTTTCATAATGTAACAAAAAAATATAAAATGCATAGTAAAAGTTCTGATAAGTTAAAGGATATTATATATCCGGGCGGGTTTGGTGAAGATTTTTACGCGTTAAGAAATTTAAGTTTTGAAGCCCAAAAAGGTGATGTAATTGGTATTATTGGCGTAAATGGATCTGGTAAATCAACAATGTCTAATTTAATTGCTGGCATTACACCACCTACGGCAGGAACTATTGATATAAAGGGTAAAATATCACTTATTGCTATAGCTGTCGGACTTAATAACCAATTAACAGGTCGAGAAAATATTGAATTGAAATGTTTGATGATGGGGCTAAGTAAGGATGAGATTCAAACATTAACACCAGAAATTATCGAGTTTGCCGATATTGGTAAGTTTATTGATATGCCTGTAAAAAAATATTCTAGCGGTATGAAATCTCGCCTTGGTTTTGCAATTTCTGTGAATATTAATCCAGATGTTTTAGTTATTGATGAAGCCTTGTCCGTAGGTGACCAAACATTTACAGATAAGTGTTTAAAACGAATGAATGAATTTAAAGAACAAGGGAAAACGATCTTTTTTGTGAGTCATTCATTAGGACAAGTAAAGCAATTTTGTACAAAAGCGTTATGGATTGAATATGGTGAAATTAAGGATTATGGGCTTATGCAAGACGTAATGCCTAAATACGAACAGTTTTTAAAAGAATACCGTGCTATGAGTAAAGAGGAGCAACAAAAATTTAAAGAAGAAGCACAGAGAAAACAAGCCGGTCAGGAAATGAAGCAGGAGGACGCTAAGGCTTTAGATATTGCACATACTGGATTAAATCCAAGGAAACGGAAGAAAAAATATATGATTCCATTGGCAGGATTGGTCTTATGTATCGGAGTTGGAAGTACTGCTTATTTGAAAAAGGATCTGTTTGTCCAGCCTCCCCAGGCGGAAGCTGAAAGTAAAAAGAAACAAGTGTCTAATGAAAAGAAAAAAAATCCATTGGCGGATTTAGATATTCGATATGTGAAAATGGCAAAGGCAAAGATCAGAAGTATGCCAAATCTAAATGGTAAACAAGTAGCTATGATGGAATTTGGTACACCGTTTGTGGTAAAGACACAGCAAAAAGATGAAAAAAACGATATAAACTGGTTGGAAATTGTATATGAAGATGGAACAGAAGGATGGATTAGTGAGGGTGTGTCAAGTACGATTCCTTTTAGCTCAGCTTTACAGTATGAGGTTATCTCCAACAAGTTAAAGGGGCTATCGGGCTCAAATCAAAACTTTGAAAGTGGTATATCTTTATTAGGAAAAAATCAACAAGATGTACAAGGTGTGATAGGGAAGCCAAAAAACACCGAAGAACTATTAGAGGGTACATTAAATAGTTATGAAAATATCAATGTTCTATATAACCATCAGTTCACTGTAAAACAGGTTACAATACAGAATATGTCTATCCCTAAGGTGGCGATGTTAGAGAAGTTAGGTCAAGCGCAGTTAGTAAGTGAAGACGGAGCATCATTTATATACCGCTCTGATAAATATGATTTTAAATTTTCATCCGCAGATGGTGTAACTGTTGATCAAATATCTATATTTTTACATGCTAATTAAATTGATGAAGTGTTTACATGATTACGGTGGGATTAAAACCTTCGTATATCGCTCATAGTTGAGTTATAACATACAAATTTCTTGAAAATCATATATTTAACTATATGAATTTGATTCGTTGAAGTGCTAAAGAAAGAGTGAAGCGAATGGTCAAATCCTCCGGAAAGTTAATTTCTAAAATACGAATAACGTCATTTAAGAAGAAAAAAGGAAAATGGCAGTTTGCTATTAGAGTAAAATGTAGAGATAAATGTACGGTCGAGGCTATAACTTTAAAAAAAAGGAACGGAGATAAAGTTTATCAACTCCCGTATCAGGAAAGTAGCGTAAATGAATTTGAAAAAAAGGTTATCTTTGAAATAGAGCTGGATCAACTTGAGCTAGGCCCGTTTTTTTGGGATTTTTATGTACATTTGAAATCCGATGAACTTAAAAGTTATCGAATTAAACATCCCAGCTATATTGTTAATAGAAAGCTAAACAATCGATTACAGCGTGACCATGGTGAAGATGGATATGTAGTATATCCATATGTGACTGTTAAAGGTGGACTCAGCTTACATTATCGAAGGAAGGGAACCTATGATCAGTTAAAATATGCTTTGAAAGAAAAGCTGGCATTAATCATATATTATACATTTAAATGGCATTGGGATCGAAAAGGCATTGTATTAGTATATGAGAAATTTAGCCATACCGCACAAGATAATTCTTATTATTTCTTTAAGTATTGCTATGATCATAAGCAAATTCCTAATCTATATTATGTGATTAACAAAAAGTCTAATGACTATAAGACGCTTGATCAATATGAGGATAAAGTTATCGACTTTATGAGCATCAAGTATATGATTTATCTCCTTGCTAGTACACTTATGATATCTTCTGAGTCAAAGGCACATTGTTATATATGGAAAGAAAACAGGGGAACGTTAAAGAAAGTTATTCATACTAAAAAGCACGTTTTTCTACAACACGGTGTGCTAGGTTTGAAAAAGGTGGATTCAATTTTTAAAAAAGGTAGTCCGAATGGAACGAATTTATTTTGTGTATCTTCGGAATATGAAAAAGAAATTGTAAAACAATTTTTTAATTATACAGAAGATGAAATCATTGTGAGTGGATTAGCAAGGTGGGATTATTTGCAAGATAAGAGTGGGGAGCAAAAACAAATTCTATTGCTACCGACATGGCGAGAGTGGCTAGATGAGGTATCAGAGGAAGGGTTTTTAGATAGTCAATTTTATAGGCAATATGAAAGGCTGCTAAATGATACAACTCTTGTTGAACAACTAGAGAAACATAACGTTATTTTAAAATTTTGTATGCATCCAAGAATTCATAGTTCTATTCGTTATTTTGAGTGTAATACTTCAAATGTACAATTTGTAAAATACAAAGATATAAAAATTAATGAGTTGATAATGGAATCTTCACTGCTTATAACAGATTATTCTAGTGTTTCTTGGGATATGTATTATTTAAAAAAACCAATTATTTTCTTTCAGTTCGATCATATAATGAATGGTTATTTAAACGTAGAACATGAATTATTTGGAGATAGATGTGTGCATGTGGATGAACTAGTTCAACTCTTAACTTTCTATATGCACAATGGATTTAAGGAGAAAGAAAGGTATAAATTGCTTAGAAATCATTTATTCTCATATATCGATCAAAACAACTCAAAGAGAATTGTCCTGGAGATCCTTGCAAAGAGAGATCAACTGAAAAACTAAATCCGCCCTTTTTTCGTTAGAATTGTTTCGTTATATTGTTAATTAAATAAATAAGTATACTATGTTTTATTTATTTAAATATATTAATACCACTCTTACTAATGATAGTAGTTAGGATAATTTTTTATATAAGTTATAGAACATAAATTGTAAATAGAGGAATGGACACAAAGTAGTCGGATAGTGGATTTAACTGTTAGCAGATGAAAGGTGAGATTGAATTGAAAGTAAAAGTGTTATTGGAAGAAATGAAAATTACGCAAAATAAAAGCATCGAACTTGAAATCTCTATACAAACAGATGGAAATATGCAAGATATTTATGAGAGAGTAAAGGGATTATTTATTCATAAAGGAGATTCTAAAAGACAGTTATCACTATCTAGTATGAAAATCCATAAAGATAGAATTATATGTGTTCTACCAATTTCAGGACTTTCCGAAATAACGAATAATGGAAAATTAAAAGTTTATTTACAACTAGATAAAGACATTGTTGTTCTTCATGTATATAACAATTTGGAGAAGGAATTCTTTATATGTCCTGATAACACAATTTTTCAAGTGAATGCGATTAATTCAGCTGAACAGTTTGTTGAATTTAGTAGAAAAGACTCTGTAGGTATTGTTGTCTCTGCAAATGAAATTTTTGAAAATGAAGAAAAAGATTTTGTAATACTGGGGGATTTCTCTCCGAAGTCTAAGCGTAGAGAGGTTTGTTTAAAAGAGTTCTTTTTGAAAAACGGCCTTACAAAAGAAGTGAAAAACTTAACAGATTTAAAAGTGAATGACAGTACAAATGAATATCAAGTAACGCTGAATTTAAAGGGAAATCCTTTATATGAAGGTAACTGGGAATTGTATTGCGAAGGGGAGCTTAATGGCAAGTCTGTATTAATAAAGGTTGAAAATAAACAAGAAAGAAAAGTAGTCGGAAATTATTTTCGTTATAATGATCAATTGTATTATCACGTGTTTTCTCGTAATAATAAACAGGAATTAATTCTTAAAATTGAAAAAAATGAAGAGAGAATGGTTTCTACTAAAATTAAAACTGTAAATTTAGGACAAAACAAGCTCACTATCGAAGGATTCGTGCAATTTAATTATATGGTGGATGCGGAAAATCAGATGGTAGAGTTATTGTTTGTCCATCGAGATACGAAAAGACACCAATCACATCCTATTAGGATAATAAACCATTCTTTTACAAAGACAATAGCGTTTGAAGAAGGTGATTTCTTTGAAGAAAAGGGAATTTGGGATGTGTTCTTAAGTTTTAAAGTGAGCGGGGTTAAAGATAGAGTTCCATTAAATCTAGATTCTACCCTAGAATCTAAAATGGACTTTGTAGTTATACCTAAAACAATTTATACCCGATCCGGTACTATAAAAAGAATTCGACCGTATGTTACTTTAGATAATAATTTAGCAGTATTGGTTAGAGATGAAGGAGTATACTGTGATGTTATTAGAGTTGATTATGAAGCGAGTAAGCTAATCGTAAAAGGCTTTGTAAGCATTCCGGATGTTAACTATGTTTTAAAAGATGTGTATCTTCATGAGGAATCTATGGATTTAAAAATTGATTGTATAAATGAATTTTCAGAAGGAGACGGAGGCTATTATTTTAATAGCTCATATGATTGGGATTCATTTGATATAGAAACAATTGGTGAAGTAAACTTACAGTTTATGATTTATATTGAGGGTAATGGAAATAACATTGTGTTTAGATTAGCCTCTAATTTAGATGATATCCAAAATAAAGCAAAGGTCATGATATATCCACCATTAAATAAAGATGCTAATGGATATCCGATACAAATTCGACCTTACTATACAAATGAAAATGAACTGTCTGTTTCAATACGGAACTCTCTTCAAGCACATTGTATCACGATGGATGCAAAGAAAAAGCACGTGAAATTTACAATTCAGCTAACAATACAAGACCAGTTTGTATTGCAAGATGCAGAATTAGTTTTGAGGCATAGTCAAACAAAAGAAATTATAAAACAGCAGCTTAAGTCAAAAAGTATAAATGAATATGTATGTAATATGGACCTAGCATTTATCAAATCTATTGGGTCTTATGAACAAGGTAGATGGGAAATTTATTTTTCTGCACGTGTAAATAATAATATCGTCCAAGCAAAATTATTTGGTAAGAATTTAGATGTTATTAATAAGAATTCGACCTTTAAATCAAATGCGATAAAAGTAGTGGGTGATTTATATCTGTCAATTTTCTTTGATAAAAAGAGTAGATTAATGTCACTTGAATCGCGAAATTTACGAGCACATGAGAAGTCAAGTGAAAAGATAAGACTTTTAGCAGCAAGATGTGTTGCTAAAGTATGGAGAAAGTTTAGAAAAAAACCGGTATGGCTTATTGGTGAAAATCTAGGAGAAGTTGCACAAGATAACGGATTTGCCTTTTTTGAATCTTGTGTTAAGAAAAATATCCAAGAAGAGACGTATTATGTGAGTAAGAAAAATAATAAAAATATGGATAATCTCTTACCATATAAAGATAAAGTTCTACGATACGATAGCTTTAAACATCTTGTTTTATACTACTTAAGTGAATATACAATTGTAAGTCATGGAATTAGAGATGTTATTCCAAGTATTGTTCATAATAAGATGGCAAGTAATACAAAGAAAGTTATCTATTTACAACATGGTATTATTGCGATGAAAAAACTGCAGTTTAATAGAAACTCATACAATGGGATGATTAAAAAATTTGTTGTTTCTTCAGAACATGAAAAAAATATTATGATCAATGAAATGAAATTTAAAGAGAAGCAAGTCATGGTTACTGGACTAGCTAGGTTTGATTCTTTAGAAGATAAAAGCAAGGCTAGGAAAACAAGAGAAATTCTTCTTATGCCTACATGGAGAGAATGGATTATTGGTTCGAGAGAAGAATTTTTAGCATCTGATTTCTTTGTGCATTACCATGGGTTATTAAAAGATAAGAAATTGCACGATTTGCTTGAAAAACATGATTTAGTGCTTAAGTTCTTCCCACACATTGAAATCCAAAAAAAATATAAGGATGAATTTGCATCTTTAAATGAAAGAATACAAATTGTTAAATTGGGCGAAGAAAGTGTAAAAGAATTGATGCAAAACAGTTCTTTAATGATTACGGACTATTCAAGCGTTGTATTTGATTTTAACCATTTGAAAAAGCCAACAATCTTCTATCATTTTGATGTAAATGATTATTTGAAACATAGAGGTTCCTATGTAGATTTAAGAAAAGATTTAGTTGGGGATATTGCACATACAAAAGAAGAAGTTATTAAATACGTAAGCGATTATGTTGAAAATGACTTTAAGTATAAACCTAAATATAATATAAATTCTAAAAAATATTATGCTTATCATGATAAGAACAACTTTGAAAGAATTTATAACGAAATTAAGAAGTTATCTAATAAAAAAACACCTAAATAGTGAGGTGAAGAAAAATGAAAATTACGTTTCTTGTATACAATATTTATGGAATGGGTGGAACGGTGAGAACGGTTATAAATACAGCCAATTACTTTGCCTCTAAAAATCATGATGTAGAAATTATTAGTGTGAGAAGAACAAGTGCTAAGCCGATGTTTGATATTGATAAAAAAGTAAAGATTACTCCAATTTTTGATGCAAGAAGAGGAAAGTTATTTGGTAAAAACACACCGCTATATCAAAAAATCATTAAAAAAATACTAATGAAATTCCCTAGTTTCTTTATAGATAAAAGCGAAGATTTATATCATATGTTTAATCTATTTGTAGATTTTAAAATTATTGCAGCACTTAAAAAGATAAACAAAGGAATTTTAATTACGACGATACCTTCTTTTAATATTTTAGCTACAAAGTTTGTAAAGAAAGATGTAATAAAAATTGGGCAAGAACATCTGTATTTTGCCGGTCATGCACCAGGATTACAAAATAAAATAAAGAAATATTATAAAAAGCTAGATGCTCTAACATGCTTAACAGACTCCGAAATTAATGACTATGAGCAGTTATTAATAGGAAGTAAGGTAGATTTATACAAAGTAGAAAATGCCACAGATATTCCGGAAGAAACAGCGGATTTAGATAAAAAAGTGGTTATTGCGGCTGGGCGTTATGCTCCTGAAAAGGGATTCGATCTCTTAATTCCGGCTTTTTCTAAAGTTATCAAAAAACATCCTGATTGGAAGCTGAAGATTTTTGGATCTGGAGTAGAGGAAGAGGCACTTCGCGAAAAAATCTTTGAGGAAAAAGCGTATAATAATATTTTCCTTATGCAAAAGACAAATAATATTATAGGTGAAATGCGTAATGCTTCTATATATGCTTTAAGTTCTAGGTATGAATCCTTTGGAATGGTAATTATTGAAGCAATGTCTGTTGGAGTTCCTTGTGTAGGTTTTGCATGTACGGGTCCTAGAGAAGTTATTACACATAAAGAAGATGGTATTCTAGTAGAAGAAGGAAATGTAGAGGAATTAGCTAATTCATTAATGATGCTAATTGAGTCTGAAGAATTAAGAAAAGAGTATGGTCGGAATGCTAAAAAGAATGTTGAAAGATATACTTTCAATGTCGTTGGGGATAAATGGGAAAACGTTTTAGAGGATCAAGCACAAAAAACAATAAAACAAGATAAAAAAGCATTAGCTGAGGTATCAATATAAATTAATTATTTTGCAGGAGGGAACTCCAAGTAAATATGTAGATATATAGGAGATTTTTTGTTTCAAGATAAAAATTATAATAATTGTGATAGGCTTTTTGCATAAAGTGAGGCTTCTGTTGGTGAGGGATTTACGGGACTGTGAAGAGTGGATTGGGATTATTCTCATATATTAATTTACTTTATATATAGGGGCAACGAATGTATTTAATACTGTAATCATTAGTTAGCTTATAAGGTATTTTTTATTAGCAGTTAGATTTTAAGACTTAATATAATTATCCTTAGAATTATTACTAGGAGGAATATCATTGAAAAAAGTAAGAAAAGCTATTATTCCAGCAGCTGGATTAGGGACTCGCTTCCTACCAGCAACAAAAGCAATGCCAAAAGAAATGTTACCAATTGTTGATAAACCAACAATTCAATATATCGTGGAAGAGGCAATTGCGTCTGGAATTGAAGATATTATTATCGTAACAGGAAAAGGAAAACGTGCAATTGAAGATCATTTCGATCATTCCTTTGAATTAGAACAAAACTTACTATCAAAAGGAAAGTATGAAACTCTTGAAAAAGTACAAGAATCTTCAAAGATCAATATTCATTATATTCGCCAAAAAGAGCCTAAAGGTTTAGGACATGCTGTTTGGTGTGCTCGTAAATTTATTGGAAATGAGCCATTTGCGGTACTACTTGGTGATGATATTGTTCAAGCGGATACGCCGTGCTTACGCCAATTAATGAATCAATATGAGAATACACAATCATCAGTAATTGGTGTTCAAACTGTTCCAGAGAATGAAACGCATCGCTATGGTATTATTGATCCGCTAGAGCAAAAGGATCGCAGTTATCAAGTGAGTAAATTTGTTGAAAAACCTGCTAAAGGAACAGCACCATCTAACTTAGCGATTATGGGGCGTTACGTGTTAACTCCAGAAATCTTTATGTTCTTAGAAGATCAACAAACAGGGGCAGGCGGAGAAATTCAGTTAACAGATGCGATTCAGCGTTTAAATGAAATTCAACGTGTATTTGCATATGATTTCGAAGGAAAACGCTATGATGTCGGAGAAAAACTAGGGTTTATTCAAACAACAATTGAAATGGCACTGCAACACGAAGAGTTAAAAAAAGAGCTATTAGATTATATGAAAAAGTTAGTGGAAAGCGCAATGGTTTGTAACTAAGCTTTAACGATACAAAAAAAGACTTCATTAGAAATGAAGTCTTTTTTTGTAGAAAAGGATGCTAAAATTTTTATGGATCAGAATCAATATGTTGGGTAAACAGTTAAGGTGAATCTGTTTTTGGAATTAGCTTTTTAATAATACTTCTTTTTTTCAGTCGTCAGACTTGTAGGATATTGTTTAATTCAGTTTTAAATAGTTTTTATAATGTATCAATATATGAATAAATTAATTCATTTGAAATAATTATTTATGAAGTTATTTTTGAATTTATATAAGGATAATTGAATTAAATATACTAAGGTAATTGTTGGATTTGATGTATAAATTTATATTGACGGGTTCATTATCAAGAACTAAAATGAATATTAAATGAGTATATTAAGATTAAAGAAACAAGGTATGAATTTTCCGAATGGAATGTATACTCGGAAAATTCATTCTACTTATGATTTAGTAAATTATGTTCGATATAATCAAAATTAACTTAGGTTATACGATTTGATTTACCAGCGATTAGCTTTTTTATTAGTTAAATAGACAGTAATGGAGGGGAAACATGGAAAAGGAAATAAACTTAAAAAATTTATTTAATGTTATAAAAAGAAAATTTTGGATTATTGCAGTAATTACGATATTAGCGGCATGTATTGGTGGTATATATAGCATTTTCATGAAAACGCCTTTATATGCGTCTTCTGCAAGAATCCTCATTCCAGCTAATGCTGATGCTATAGCTACACTTAAAGTGATGATAAAGGAACCTATTGTTTTAGAGAAAGTGGCCCAGCAATTAAATTCGCAAAAATCAGCAGATGCATTGAATGGACAGGTTAGTGTTGGAAAGATTGAAGAGTCACAGGTTTTTGTTATTACGGCTGTGGATACTAATCCAGCCCAGGCAGTCAAAATTGCCAATGCTACAGCAAATGTTTATAAAGAAGAAGCCAATGCTATCCTAAATTTTTCGAATGTCCGCATCTTAACAGAAGCAAAAGTACAAGAGCATCCTTTACCGATAAACTTGAATCATGCAAAAGCGATTGAGATGGCCTTGGCTGCCGGTCTTATACTGAGTATCGGAGTAGTCTTTGTATTGGATTCTCTTGATGAAACAATTAAATCGGAACGTAACATTGAAAAATTATTACCGGTTCCCGTTTTAGGAAGTGTTTCTCAAATGAAGAAAAATAATATAGTAGATAAAACAAGTAAGAGAGAAAGTGTAATAGTGGAGGGGAAAACATTTGATTCATAATAAAAAGCAAAGCCGTATCCTTGATAATAGTCATTTAATTGCTCATATCGCTCCGAAATCGAAGATGGCTGAGGAATATCGAACAATTCGTACTAACCTTCAATTTGCAATTGGCACGGACAAAACAAGAACTATAATTATTACTTCTCCTGGATATGGAGAAGGTAAAACCACCACTGTGGCAAATTTGGCGGTTTCTATGGCTCAGCGAGATGAAAAAGTCTTAGTTGTTGATGCGGATTTGCGAACTCCGGAACTACATGCGATTTTTGGAATGGAAAATAAATCTGGATTAACAAATGTTTTGGAGGGAAAAGCAGCATTAGAAAAAGTGGTAATGCAGACAGAAATCAAAAATGTACATATATTGACAAGTGGTCCCGAAATTAATAATCCAGCTGAGATGCTTAGTTTACCATCTATGCAAAATTTAATTAGCAAAGCAATAGAGCAGTATGACATTATTTTATTTGATTCTCCGCCCCTTCTTGAGGTTATAGATACAAATATACTAGCTAGTCAATGTGATGGGGTATTATTGGTGTTAAGTTGCTATCAAACTGCTAGTGAAGCAGTTGTTGAAGCGAATAGGGCCTTAGATTTAACAAAAGGAAAGCTTGTAGGGGCTATTCTAAATAAAAAAGTATAAGAGATTTATTAGAATTGATTATACATAAAATAATAATACAGCGCTTTCCTAATGGGTGACGTAAGGATGAGAAGCTTTTCATATATTTTATAGTAGAGAATGAAAGACCACCTATAGAAAATTATAGGGTACGGTGATGTCTCCTTACCACTATCAATGGAGACACTCGATCATACTGTGGGTTGAAGAACCTTAGACGTTAGTCGTCAAGAGTGTGGTGTGAGGGAGGGTTGGATGCCCAAACTTATTTGAAGTTCTTGTCTAGAAAGTCTTTCTAAAGGATTTTGTAGATAGGAACTTTGTATTAGTTGGTTATTGATTATTTTCCTTGTCTATATGTTTAGCTAGACATATTCAATATATAAATCTTTTAATTCTAAGATAACAATTATGAGGATTTCCTTTTGTTATATATAAAAAATTTAGAGAGGGGGGCCTATTATGACGTATCGCCAGAGATTATCCTTATTAATTTTAATTGATTCCTTAATCGTATTAACTACGGTTTTCTTTAGTCGCTTCTTAGTAAGTGCTGATTTCAATGTCATAACATTTCCCATCGTAGTGAGTGCAATGACGCTGCTATTTAGCCATCATATTTTTTCTTTTATTTATAAGCTTTATAAAAAAGCATGGGAGTATGCAAGTGTAGGAGAATTGCTAATTATTTTAAAAGCAATCACACTTTCTGTTATCACAACAGCAGTAGTACAACAAATATTGGTTCAAGATATTTATTTCCGTCTTCTTGTTGTAACGTGGATGATTCATATTTTACTGATTGGAGGATCACGTTTTCTATGGCGGATGTTCAGAGATGCTTATATTCAAAAAGGGGAGGACAAAAAAAGAACACTAATTATTGGTGCGGGTTCTGCAGGTACAATGGTTGTAAGGCAACTTTTGAATAGTAATGATACTGAATTACTGCCTGTGGCATTTATAGATGATAATATAAAGAAACAAGGGTTGGATATTCTTGGAATACCGGTAATTGGAGGGATTGACCGTATTGAATTTGCTGTTCAGCAATTAGATATCGATAGCATCATAATAGCAATTCCTTCACTTAGCAAGAAAGCATTAAATATGATTTTTCAAGAATGTTCCAAGATAAAAATAAAAACACAAATTCTTCCAATGCTAGAGGATTTAGTGACTGGAAAAGTTTCAGTGAATGAATTTCGTGATGTCCAAGTAGACGATTTATTAGGACGTGATCCTGTTGAATTGGATATTGAAAGTATTTCAGAATTTATTACTAATAAAATTATTTTAGTAACTGGTGCTGGTGGTTCAATTGGATCTGAAATTTGTCGTCAAATTGCAAAATTCAACCCAAAACAATTGATTTTATTAGGTCATGGTGAAAATAGTATTTATTCTATCGAAATGGAATTGAAAGAGCTATACGGTGACACAGATATTGTCGTTACCACAGAAATTGCTGATGTACAGGATGATCTGAAAATGATGTCAGTAATGAGTCAATATCAGCCTCAAGTTGTTTATCATGCTGCTGCACATAAGCATGTACCATTGATGGAACGTAACCCCGAAGAAGCTATCAAAAACAATTTAGTTGGGACAACAAACGTGGCAAAAGCGGCAAGCTGGAATGGGGTCGAGACGTTTGTAATGATTTCTACAGATAAAGCTGTGAATCCGACAAGTGTAATGGGAGCAACAAAAAGGCTTGCTGAAATGGTAATTCAAAACTTGGACAAAACAAGTAATACAAAGTTTGTGGCTGTAAGATTTGGTAATGTATTAGGAAGCCGCGGTAGTGTTATACCGTTGTTTAAAAAACAAATTAAGCAAGGTGGTCCAGTTACGGTTACACATCCAGATATGATTCGTTACTTTATGACAATTCCAGAGGCGTCCAAGCTTGTAATACAGGCTGGTGCATTAGCTAAAGGTGGAGAAATATTTGTGTTAGATATGGGAGATCCTGTGAAAATAGTAGATCTTGCGAAAAATTTAATTACATTATCAGGAAATTCGCTAGAAGAAATACAAATAGAGTTCACTGGAATAAGACCTGGAGAGAAGCTCTTTGAAGAACTATTGAAAAAAGAAGAAATACATGAACAACAAATTCATCCTAAAATTTATATAGGTAAAACATCGAACCTTTGTATAAACGAAATTGAAGCAGTTCTCCAAACTTATAAGAATCTCGAGAAGACGGAATTAAGAAAACGTGTATTGACATTGGCAAATAGTCATATAACTCCACGAAATATGATATAAATATGGATTTTGATCTGCATATATATGCTTAGACTTATGTTTTACTATGTAGAGAAATGAGAATGAAGTATGCACAGGTGGTTAGTTACAATATAACAATTGTAGGGTGATATATATATGGAAAATAAAGTATTATTTTGTGCGACGGTAGACTTTCACTTTAAAGCATTTCATTTGCCGTATATGAAATGGTTTAAAGAACAAGGCTGGGAAGTCCATGTTGCTGCTGCTGGCAACATAGAACTCCCATATGTGGATAAGAAGTATGACATTTCTATTCAAAGGTCACCTTTGCAATTTAAGAATATTAAGGCTTATAAAGAGCTGAAAGATATTATTGATGAAAATCAATATAAAATTATTCATTGTCATACCCCGATGGGGGGAGCCGTTGCACGTTTGGCAGCAAGAAAATCTAGAAAGCATGGAACAAAAGTTTTATATACTGCGCATGGATTTCATTTTTGTAAAGGTGCCCCGCTTGCAAATTGGCTGTTATATTATCCAATTGAAAAAATGCTAGCAAATTATACAGATTGCCTCATTACAATTAACCAAGAAGATTATAACTTGGCTGTTCAGCGAAAGTTTAAAGTACCTAAAATTGAACAAATTCATGGGGTGGGAGTGGACACAGAATATTTTAAACCAGTTAGTGAGGCTCAAAAGAATTGTCTAAGGATTGAGATGGGTTATAAACCGGATGATTTTTTAATGTTTTATGCGGCTGAGTTTAATAAAAATAAAAATCAGCAGTTTTTGATTCGTTCATTGGCCTTAATAAAAGATCATGTTCCCAATGCGAGGCTTCTATTGGCTGGGAATGGTCCTTTGATAAATGATTGCAAAAATTTAGCTAAACAAATGGGCGTATTTGAAATGATAGATTTCCTTGGTTATAGGAATGATATTGCAAAAATTTTACCTATTTGTGATATTTCTGTTGCATCCAGTCTACGTGAGGGGTTACCGGTTAATATTATGGAAGCGATGGCTTGTGGATTGCCTGTTATAGCTAGTGAGAACAGGGGCCATAAAGAGTTAATTCAAAATGGTGTAAATGGTTGGACAGTAGGTCGTGAAGACATACAGGCAATGGCAGAAAAGATAAAATATCTTGCTGAAAATAGTAGCTTACAAGGCATATTCGGAGAGTCTGGTCGTGAGATTATTAAAAATAATTATGCCGTCAATAAAGTATTAGAAGAAAAGAGCTATATTTACACCATGTTTATGAGTGGAACGGAGGCGTTAGATTGGATTGTCCATTAAGAATCTTACATGTTGTAGTCAATATGAACCGTGGTGGTGCAGAAACCCTTATTATGAACTTGTACCGGAATATAGATCGAAATAAAGTGCAGTTTGATTTTCTTACTTGTAAGGAAGGTGTTTTCGATACAGAAATATCAGAATTAGGTGGGAAAGTGCACAGGATTCCATATATTACTGATGGTGGTCATAACGAATACATAAAGTCTTTAGATAATTTTTTTGAATCTCATCAAGAATATAAGATTGTACACTCACACATGGATAAGATGAGTGGATTTGTGTTACGTGCAGCTAAGAAAGCCGGTATACCAGTTCGTATCGCACATAGTCACAATACTAGCAGTGAAGGTGGAGTTGCTGCGAAAGTATATAAGTGGTATGCAGGGAAGTATATATTAAGAAGTGCGACACATCTTCTAGCATGCTCGGATGCAGCATCTCGCTGGTTATTTGCAGGTAAAACAGATACTGCCACGATTTTAAAAAATGGAATTGAGCCTGAAAAGTTTTCATTTTCCCCCGAAATTAGAAAACAGATAAGAGAGGAACTAAATCTTACAGTTGATAACTTTGTAGTAGGGCATGTAGGAAGGTTTGCGCATCAAAAAAATCATGGATTCCTTATAGAAGTGTTTGCTCAGTTAGTTAAACTTAGAAGAGATTCCGTTCTTGTTTTGGTGGGGGATGGTCCGTTACGGGTAAAGATTGAACAAAAAGTGGAAGAATTAAATTTAGGGGCTAATGTAAAGTTTCTTGGCATAAGGAGCGATATCGACCATTTACTTCAAGCTTTTGATGTATTTGCATTCCCATCCATTCATGAAGGATTGCCTGTTACTCTTATAGAAGCGCAAGGAGCTGGGTTATCTTGTGTAATCTCGGATGCGATAACTAAAGAAGTAGACATGGGAGCAGGTCTAGTGAGTTTTGAAAGCATAAATACCTCCCCCGAAATATGGGCGCAGGATATATTGGATGTCAATAAACGTATGCAAGATGTAGAAGGATATATCAAGAAAGAAGGATATGATATAAGTGAATCGGCTACTTGGCTTGAGAATTTTTATCTTCAAGCGCTTTAATTAATAGTAACTTCTATATTTTAAATAATGTCTAAAGGATTAAAAAGGAGCACAATGATGTCAAGAGTTTCATGTTGTCTTAGGCTAGGAGAAGTTCCGCTGCATCTCTATAATATAACTGCAGGTTTTGTTCTACTTGCTCAACAAGGAGTAATAGACTTGAGGATAGAGAAACTTAGTAAGAATCATCAAGATCAATTACCTTATAATATGATGGAAGTTATAATCAACGGGAAAACTCGAGTTTTATATGATGTTAATGATGGTTATGATAATTTGCTTAAGCAAAATCAGGATTATGTTGAGTTTATGAATGTGTTGTTAGAAAAATACGACTTTTACTTTAAGCGAAGTTTTAATAGTTTTTATAATTCAAAGTTAAGGCATAAGGAAAAAATTTATCCTCTTGGATTAAATTATATGGTTACAATACCTGGAAATATCGCGCATTCACCGATGCCTCAAGATCCACTTAGGGAGAAAATTAAGAAAATAATACGGAAGGTTCCGTTGTCTCAATATTACAATGGTTTATATCGTATTAATTCTTTTGAAGATATACCTCATAAAGAAATAGATTCAAAAATTCTTTTTATGGCTAGGCTATGGGATGTAAATGGAGATTATGAAGGGCAAATTTCTTCGAATAAAAAGGAAGAACGTGCATATATTAATGATTTTCGAGCAACATGCATTAGACTTTGTCGAAAAGAGTTTGGAGATAAATTTTATGGAGGAGTAGCACCATCAGAATTTGCATATAAAAATTATGCAGATATTGTTATAGAAGACGGAAAAGCTACTGAACGGAATAATTACCTAAGAAAGGTAAAAGAATCTGCAATTTGTATTGCAACTATGGGATTACATCAATCTATTGGTTGGAAATTTGCAGAGTATGTTGCAGCAAGCAAGGCTATAGTAACAGAAGAATTACATTATGAAGTCCCAGGTGATTTTCGTGATGGTCAAAATTATCTTGTTTTTAAAACACCAGAAGAATGTATAAATCAAATATATACTTTATCAAATGATGAAAATTATAGATATCAAATGATGATTAACAATTATAGATATTACCATGAATATGTAAGACCTGATAGATTAGTATTAAATAGTATATTAACAATATTAGGGGATGAATTTTAATAGATTAGATGATTGATGGAGAGATGTAAATTGAAACCTACTCTTACAATTTTTACACCTACATTTAACCGTGCTTACACGCTGCATTTATGTTATGAAAGTTTAAAGCGACAGACAAGTAAGGATTTTGTTTGGTTAATTATTGATGATGGATCTACAGATGACACAAGAGAGTTAATAGAAAATTGGATTTCCCAAGGCAGTATCTCAATTCAGTATCATTATCAAGAGAATCAGGGAATGCACGGGGCACATAATACTGCTTACGAATTAATTGATACGGAACTTAATGTTTGTATTGATTCTGATGATTATATGGCGGATGATGCCGTTGAAAATATCACTCGTTTTTGGAAGGAGTATGGAAGTAATGATTACGCTGGCATAATAGGATTAGACGCTAATCCAAATGGAAAAGTTATTGGAACGATGATGCCGGAACATGTGAAGGAATCTAAACTGACAGATTTGCATGCGAAATATAAAGTCACAGGTGATAAAAAGTTAGTTTATCGATCAGAGTTAACACGAAAAACCCCACCATATCCAATATTTCCGGGCGAAAAGTACTGTCCTTTAAGTTATAAATATATTCTTATTGATCAAGAGCAGCCTTTACTCATCATGAATAAAGTTCTTTGTCATGTTGAGTATTTAGCAGATGGATCTAGCATGAACATTATTAAGCAATATAGAAAAAACCCCCAAGGGTTCTCATTCTTTAGAAAAGTTGCTATGAAATATGCTCCTACATTAAAAGAAAAATTTCGAGAATCTATACATTATGTATCTAGCAACTTGATGATCAAAAACTATAAATTTCTTATTGAGTCCCCATGTAAGCTTATTACTTTGGTGGCTACACCTTTTGGGATTATGCTTTATTTTTATATTCAAAAGACGAGTAAAGCTACTGTTTTGAAAAATAAATAGTAGGTCTTTAATTAACTATGTATTTTATTGTCACATGTATTTAGATTGTAAGAGAAATATAGGACTGATAGGCTATATTATTGAATTATTTGGTTAAAGAATAGCAAAGAGTTCTATATTTACAATCTATAATATGAAAGGAATTTAAAAATGTTTATATTTTGGGTTACGCTGGTCTTAGTTTATATTCTTTCTTTTTTAGCAAGATATTTTTCTACTCCTGTAATAATGGGACCACACATTGTTCAATCAAAGCCAAATAAGCTGTTAGTATTTTTAACAATAGTTATTCTTGTAATGGTGTCTGGTCTCCGTAATAATATCGGGGATACTTTTTTTTATATGTATTCTTATAAAAAAGATACGTTTGATTGGGAACATATAAAAGAAGGAAAAGATATGGGTTTTAATGTGCTTCAGATGATTTTAAAACAGTTCTCTAATGACCCTCAAATATTGATTTTTGTAACGGCACTAATAACAAATGTACTTATTGTGTTGGTTTTATATAAATATACAAGAATGTTCGAATTAAGTTTATATGTATATATAACAGGTGGAATGTATTTAATATCAATGAATGGGATAAGGCAATTTCTTGCAGCAGCAATTATTTTTGCTGCAACAAAATATATATTTGAAGGTAACTGGAAAAAGTATATTCTAATTATTCTATTTGCATCAACAATACATCAAACTGCACTTATCCTTATTCCAATATATTTTATGATTAGGAGAAAAGCATGGTCATGGGAAACGTATGTAACCCTTTTTTGCTCTGTATTCATAGTTATAGGGTTTAATCAATTTTTAGATACGTTATTCTCAGTCATAGGAGATAGTCAGTATGGAGATTACAAGAACTTTTCTGAGGGCGGAGCAAATATACTTAGAGTTGGAGTTAATATTCCTCCAATTATTATTGCTTACATTGGAAGAGAGAAACTCAGGGAAATATTTCCTAAAAGTGACTATGTAGTAAATATGTCTATATTAGGACTTGTATTCATGATAATTTCAACACAAAATTGGATTTTTGCAAGATTTTCTATATATTTTGGATTATACCAATTAATTTTAATTTCATGGATTATAAAATTATTTACTGATAAAGACCAAAAACTAGTTTATTATGCAATATTAATATTTTATTTTATTTTCTATGCATACGAGAATGTAATAACATTAAACATTATTTATAAAAGTAATTTTTTAAATTTCTAAGTTTTTTAAGGTGAAATATGTTAATGACTAGTTGATCAATGAAATATGGAAATTTAGGTGTATTATTCTATATAGTTTAGAAAGGGGATACTGAGTTGGCATTTACAGAAAAGATTCCACGCATCATTCACTATTGTTGGTTTGGTAAAGGAGAAAAACC
Organism: Bacillus sp. SRB_8; assembly: GCF_003264205.1. Classification (NCBI taxonomy): domain Bacteria; kingdom Bacillati; phylum Bacillota; class Bacilli; order Caryophanales; family Bacillaceae; genus Bacillus; species Bacillus sp. SRB_8. The sequence continues at coordinate 247,608 of NZ_NADT01000004.1, forward strand.
AATAATAGTAAAAAAATGTATAGATAGCTGGAAAGAGAATTTGGCTGGTTATGAAATAATTGAGTGGAATGAAGATAATTTTGATATAAATTGTAATTTATATGTCAAGGAAGCCTATGAATACAAAAAATTTGCATTTGTAAGTGATTATGTAAGAGTATACGCTCTTTATAAATTTGGAGGAATTTACTTAGATACGGATGTGGAGGTATTCAAATCTTTTGATGATATGCTACATCATGATTCATTTTGGGGATTTGAACAAGAGAACTATATAGCTACAAGTACAATAGGAGCCACTAAAGGAAATGTATTAATAAAAATGTTTCTAGATTCATACGAAGAAAAAAGTTTTATTAAAGAGGATGGAAAGTATGACAGTTTAACCAATGTGGCCATTATAAGCGAGATACTAAAAAATAAAGGATTACAGTTGAATGGAAAATATCAAGAAATAAGTGGGATAGGAGCCTTCTATCCTCAAACATATTTTTCTCCATATGATTATATTAACTGTAGAAAATTTATTACTCCAAATACATATGCAATGCATCATTTTTATAAAAGTTGGTTACCACCTAAAGCGAGATTGAAGAGTGGTTTAAAACTGTTAGCATCTAAGGTTATAGGTGGAGAAAATATAGCGCGGATAAGAAAATTTGTTACAAAAAATTAGGAGGCATATATGAAGGATATACTGGTGGCCTCATTTGATATGGAAGTTGGAGGAGTAGAAAGAAGCCTTATAAGTATGCTTGAGGGTTTTGATTACAAAAAATACGCTGTTGATTTAATGCTGTATAGGCATCAAGGGGATTTTTTGGAATTAGTTTGTAACAAGGTAAATCTATTAGAAGAAGTTCCACAATACACCACCTTTAGGAAGTCAATCGGAGAAACTTTAAAGGATAAAGAGTATGGCATTGGATTTTCTAGAATTTTATCTAAGATAAATACTCGTTTTGCAGGAAAAGCTAAAGGAATAGTAGAGACAGGATATTATCAAATGCAATTAATGTGGAAATATGCTATTCCATTTTTACCTAAACTAGATAAAGAGTATGATGTTGCAATTAGTTATTTGTGGCCGCATTATTTTGTAGCAGATAAGGTTAAGGCTAAGAAAAAAATAGCATGGATCCATACAGATTATTCTACAATTGAGACAGATATAGAGATGGATTTAAAAGTATGGAATAAATTTGATTATATTGTAGCCGTATCAGAAGCATGCAAAAATTCATTTTTAAAAAAATATAGTGCATTAAAAAATAAGGTTATAGTAATGGAAAATATAACCTCCCCGCAGTTTATTAGAGACATGGCGAATGAAGAGATAGATACCCCTATGCTTCTTGATAACCGTTTTAAAATTATAACTGTGGCTAGACTATCTCATGCAAAAGGAATCGATAATGCTGTTAGGGCTTTAAGGATATTGAAAGATAAAGGCTATGAGAATATAGCCTGGTATGTAGTTGGATATGGTGGAGACGAAACAATGATTAAAAGTCTAATAAGGGATTTGAAATTAGAAAATAGCTTTGTGTTGTTAGGAAAGCAAATTAATCCATATCCATATATAAAAGAAGCGGATTTATATGTCCAACCATCTAGATATGAGGGAAAAGCTGTTACAGTAGGAGAGGCTCAGATACTTGCAAAACCAGTCCTAATTACAAATTATACAACCGCAAACAGTCAAGTGGAAAATGGGGTTGACGGATATATTACGGAATTATCCGTTGAAGGAATAGCAGATGGAATAGAAAAATTGTATAGGGATGCTACCGTAAGAAAGCAGTTAGCTAACAATTGTAGTAATACTGATTATAGTAATAAGTATGAATTAAATAAGTTGTATGAAATTATGGAGGCTTAAAAGTTTATTAATTGTACTGGTACAACTACAAAAATTTTTAAAAATGAAAGTATAAGAGATTCGAAGCAAAGGGGTGATTTGCTCATGAATAGAAATGTCAGTGTAATTATACCGGTTTATAATGCTGGTAAATATATTACTCGGTGTATAGAATCACTGTTAAATCAGGTGCTTCATAACTGCGAATTTATCTTTATCAATGATGGTTCAACGGACAATAGTGTAGAGATTATTGAAAAGTATAGGGCACTAGATGACAGGATTATACTTATAAATCAAAAAAATCAAGGTGTGAGTATTGCAAGGAATCAAGGAATTCTTATAGCTAAAGGTGAATATATTGGATTTGTTGATGCAGATGATTATGTAGAAGCGGATATGTATGAAACTCTGTATAATTCAGCAAAACAAAGCAATTGTGATGTAATTATATCAAATTTAAGAAGTGAGATTGAAGGGCATAAGGTAACAATTGAATATCCATTTCCAATTAATATTGTTCTGGAAAAAGAATATATAAATAAAGAGATATTACCCTATTTTCTTAAAAGCGATAATTTAAATACTGCTGTAAACAAAATTTATAAAAATAGCATAATAACGAAAAATAATGTGAAGTTTCCAGAGAAGGTTGCATTAGGAGAAGATGGAATGTTTAATATTCAATTTTTTAGTAATGCAACTAATATGAAATATATAGATTATACGGGATATTATTATAGGGATGTAGCGGGTAGCGCAACTCGGGATATCTCAAAAAAAGATTATTTCAAGCGAGCTGTGGAAGTATATAACATGGAACTACCGAAAATTTACATCGAAAAGGTCGATAAGGCAAAGATACGTGAATTGAAATCAAGAAAGTTTATAAATAGTGTAATTTCCTACGTATATATTTATTTTGAACCGTCTAAGGAAATACGGTTTAGTGAGAGATATGAATACATAAAAAAAATGATATGTAATAAATATGTTAGAGAGGCATTGCCACTATATTGTGAAGTAACTTATAGCAAGCTTGGTAGATATGAGAAATTTTTAATAAATATGATTAAAAGAAAATCTACTGTGGGGTTATACTTCGCAGTCTCTTACAGCAGGCTTAGAAATAAATAAAACTGGAGGAATTTAGTGTGAAGTTTATGATGTTTGCCCATGGGGGCAGTTTGAATAGAGGGTGCGAAGCGATAGTTCGAGCTTCTACAAATATTATAAAAGAAAAAATAGATGGAGCAAAAGTATGTTTGGCATCAGATAGACCTGAAACAGATAAGGTAATCAATAAGTTAGATTATATATATGATGGTTCTAGCCGCAGTCTGAAAAAATATTCATATGATTGGTTATTGTCCTCAGTTAAAGTAAAACTCTTTAACGATGAGTCTTATGCATTAGGGAAAATTCATCATAACATAATAAAGCATATAAAAAGTTCCGATGTATGTTTATCTATCGGAGGGGATAATTATTGCTATGGAGAGCAACCTGGGTGGTATGAGATTGATAGAAGAGTAAAAATGCAGGGGAAAAAGCTAGTACTATGGGGATGTTCTATAGGAGAAGAGGATATGTCTGAAAGAAAGTTGGAAGATCTAAAGCTCTTTGATTTAATATTAGCACGCGAAAGTCTTACCTATAATATGTTAAAAAAACAAGGATTAAATAATGTTCAATTGTGTGCTGATGCTGCGTTTACAATGGAAAAAGAAGAATTGGAGTTGCCTAATGGATGGCAGGAAGGAAATACAATGGGTCTTAATTTTAGCCCGCTTGTATGGAATAGAAATGAGAATTCTCAAGTCGCGGTAAGAGAGTTAGTTAATCATATATTAAATACTACAGATATGACGATTGCTCTTACACCTCACGTTATTGAAGATGGGAACAATGATTACGAAGTTCTCTACAAATATTACCAAGAATTTAAGGACACAGGCAGAGTGATTCTGTTACCAGATAACTTAAATGCAATACAGTATAAGGGGTATATAGCTAGAATGCGTTTCTTTATAGGAGCTCGAACGCATGCAACTATAGCTGCTTACTCTAGTTTTATTCCGACTATGGTATTGGGATATAGTGTAAAGTCCAAAGGGATATCTAAAGATATATTTGGGGAAGAAAAATTAGTTTTAGATATAGAGGAGATATCTGATAGTAATAAATTAAAAGCAAGATTTGATGAGATGGTACGAGAGGAAGAGGAAATAAAACAAAAGTTACAACAATCTATACCTAATATAAAGAAAATGTCTTACAAAGCAGTAGAATATTTGAAAGAATTGTCTAAGTAATTTGGGGTACATTATGAAAAAAAAACTACTATTTGTTATGCCTAGTTTATCTGCTGGTGGTGGAGAAAAAAGCTTGATAAATTTACTATCTCAGATAGATTACAGTTTATATGATGTAGATTTATTTTTGTTTAATAAAACAGGAATATTCATAAATTCGATACCAAGAGAGGTAAATATATTAGATCTGCCAAGTGATTATAAAATATTTGCATCTAGCCTTAAAAATTCAATAATGGGCTTTTTAAAGAATAGACAAATTGATTTAGCATATTCAAGATTGATGTTCACTATTAAAAATAGATTGATAAGGGAAGCTGCAATTTCAGAACAGTATACATGGGAATATCAAAGTAAGTCATTTGAAGTGTTAGAAAAAGAGTATGATGCAGCGATAGGCTATCTTGAAAAGTCTTCAATATACTTCGTAGTTGATAAAGTCAATGCCAAAAAAAAGGCTGGATGGATACATACAAATTACTCGAATTCAGGTATGGATTGCCAGTTCGATAACTCATATTTTGAACAACTAGATAATCTAATAACGGTTTCAGAAGAGTGTGCAAAATCGTTACAAGAAAATTTTCCACAACTAAAAAATAAAGTTACGATTATATATAATATAGTAGCTCCTAGCATTATATATGATTTATCTAAAGAAGATATAGAAGATGACAGTTTGTTTGATAGACATTATACCAATATTATTACTGTCGCCAGATTAAGTCATGAAAAGGGTTTAGATTTAGCGGTGAAATCTTGCAAGTTACTTCTTGAAAAAGGATACAAGATAAAGTGGTACGTATTAGGGGATGGAAATGAAAAAGATGTATTAGAACGTTTAATAGAAGATCATCATCTATCAAACCATTTTACAATTTTGGGGGTTCGAGAAAATCCCTATCCTTATATACGAAAAGCAGATATATATGTGCAACCATCTAGATATGAAGGTAAGTCTATAGCAATTGATGAAGCAAAAATATTGCATAAACCGATAGTGGTGACCAACTTTGAAACTGCAAAAGATCAAATAAATCATGGAATAAACGGAATTATTACTGAGATGTCTGAAGAAGGAATAGCAACTGAAATTGAAAGGCTTATCAAAGATATAGAATTAAGGGAAAGAATCGTAAATAATTTATCTACAGAAAAGTTAGGAACCGAAAAAGAAATAAATAAGCTCTACGGAATTCTTTAAAAGGTGATTATTATGAAAAAAGACGTATTATTTGTTATCAATAATTTGAACTGCGGTGGGGCTGAGAAGTCATTAATCTCTCTGTTGAATACGATGGATTACTCTCGCTATAATGTGGATTTATTTTTATTTAAGCATGAAGGTTTATTCCTTAATAAAATCCCTAAACAAGTGAATGTATTGGAAGAACCTTCTGAGTATCAGTTGTTTGATATGCCGATAAAAGCAGCTGTCATGAAATGCTTGCGACAAGGAAGACTAGATATAGCCTTATCAAGGGTTTGTGCAGGTTACATATTTAAAAGTGAAAAAAACAAAGCCCGTTGTGAACAGAGAGTATGGCGATATCTATCAAAATCTTTACAGAATATAAGTAAAAAGTATGATGTAGCGATTGGGTACTTAGAAAAGAACCCAGTTTACTTTTGTATAGACAAAGTAAATGCGAATAAGAAAATTGGTTTTATACACACTGATTATGACAAATTAGGAATGGATCCTAACATTGATATGGGTTATTTTCGTTCATTGGATCATATAGTGACGGTGTCTGAGGAATGTGCCAATGTTTTAAAACAAAGATTTTCTATATATAACGACAAAATAGGTGTTATTCATAACATCGTATCTCCAAGTACGATAAATAAAATGTCACAGGAAAAGGTAGATCTAGAGCGTAAAGGGGTAAAGCTTGTTTCTGTAGGAAGGCTAAGTCATGAAAAGGGATTTGATTTGGCTATAGAAGCATGTAAGAATCTGGTTGGAGATGGATATGAAATAAAGTGGTATATCATTGGAGAAGGGGAAGGGCGAGGTAAGTTAGAAAAAATGATAGAAGAAAATCACCTTCAAGATTATTTTTTACTGTTAGGACTGAAAGAAAATCCCTATCCGTATATAAGAGAAGCAGATATATATGTACAACCATCCAGGTTCGAAGGAAAATCTATCGCAATAGACGAAGCAAAAATACTGCATAAACCAATAATGGTAACAAATTTCAGTACAGCTAAAGATCAAATTAAAAATGAAGAAAATGGGCTGATTATAGACATGGATGCTCACTCACTTTCGGAGGGAATTAAGAAATTAATACATAATGAAGAATTAAGAAATAAGTTAATAAAGAACTTATCAGATGAAGAGCTAGGAACCGAGTCGGAGATAAAAAAATTATATACATTATTTAAGTAGTATAGAAAGGACATAATTATATGGTTATACAGGCAGCGTGCCTTGTGTTACTTGCTGTAATCGCAATTATTGTAGTGATTGATTTCATTCCTATAGGAAAGAATTGGTTGGGAAGAATAAAAATAGGGAGATATACGGATAAAAGCTTATGGAATCAGTCAATCACTCATATAGGTGTTAAGTGGCTAAATAAAACACCAAAGATTAAGGTAACTGATAACACAAGATTAATAGCAATTGATATGTTGAAAGGAAATTATACGAAAAGTGCTATACAGCATTGGCAAGAAGCATCTTTACTATTAGGGTTATCTGAATACCTGAAATATAACGATGACAAAGCAGTGAAACATGAAATTACGAAGTTTTTGAACTCTAAATTTGATCATAATGGTCAGTGGGTGCACAAACCTCAGTATGTAGATGGAGCAATACTTGCTTATGCGATCATGAAGCTGGATTTTGAGGATATAGATAAATATAAAAAAGCCTTGGATGCTACTTGGGAAATGATACAAGAGCATATAGGTGAGGATGGTACGATAGAATATAGAAAGTTTATGAAGGGGTATCGATACGTAGATACCATTGGTTTCATATGTCCATTCTTAGTGACTTACGGCATTAGGTATAACAAAAGTGAGTGTATAGATTTGGCTGTAAAGCAGATTAAAGAATATGAAACATATGGAATGTTAAACTTAAGTCATATACCATGCCATGCTTATAGATTAGAAGATAAAGTTCCTCTAGGTTTATATGGCTGGGGAAGAGGTCTTGGATGGTTTGCTATAGGTCTTATAGATACGTGGAATGAATTACCGGAAAACAACAGCTATAAACCTGTATTAGAAGAAAGTGTACGTAAATTTGCAAAAGCTACGATGAAATTTCAACAACAAGGCAATTGGAATTGGACTGTAACCAGGAACGAATGCGGACCAGATTCCTCCGCTACATCCACACTGGGGTGGTTTATGTTGAATGCAGCAAAGATAGAGGATATTTCAAAGGAATGTTTGGAAAGTGCAGATAAAGCTATCGGTTATTTGATGGGAGTGACAAGAAGAAACGGAGCGGTTGACTTCTCTCAAGGTGATACGAAGGATATAGGTGTATATTCTACGTTATTCGATATATTGCCATTCACACAAGGGTTTTGTATTAGATTAATTAATTCACGTAATAATTATAAAATTTAGTCATCCTTATAAGGAGGATGACTAAATTTTAATAGTTAGATTAATAAATTTTATTTTAGAACAGAGGGAAGAATTATGACGAGACGTTATAAAGAATTGGATTCCCTTCGGGGTATTGCTGCAATCATTGTTCTATTAGGACACTTCTTAGCATTATTTCCGATATTAGGTAAAAAGGTAATGTATTCAACATTTGGGGCCTGTTTTTCTATATTATGGCAAGGTCATTCGGCTGTTATTATATTTTTTGTGTTAAGTGGATTTGTTCTATCCTTGCCTTTTTATAAAGGGACGAAATTTAATTATTTAAAGTATCTTATTAAAAGAGTTTGTAGGATTTATATTCCTTATATTGTGATTCTTTTTATTGCAATAGGAATTAAATTGGGGATTCATTCTAAAATTGGTACCATTCCCGGTTTGGTACAATGGGGTTCATGGAACATAGAAATTTCTTTTAATAGAGTAATGGATCATATTTTATTCTTGAGAGAATTTAATTCTGATGCGTTTATTATGGTGATTTGGTCATTAGTTCACGAGATGCGAATTTCCATAGTGTTTCCTTTAATTATTTTTCTTTTACTTAGAGTAAACTGGAAAGTAAGTATTGGGATAGCGATGTTTTTATCAGTTATTGGTTATTTATTAATGAAAAACATTCCAAGCGAATTTAATATTCCAGTATCCACCAATTACTTTATCACATTACATTATAGCTCAATGTTTATTATTGGTGCACTACTAGCTAAAAACAGAGAATATTTAGTGAGTAAAATTATTAATTTAAAAGTAAAATATCTATTATTGCCTTTAGGTCTTTTATTTTTTAGCTATCCACGTATCCCATTTATGTTACTTTCCAAACTAATTGGTGAAATTGATTATGAGTTGTATCTTATCATCATCGATTGGTATATATGTTTTGGCGCAGTTTTAATTATTCTATCCGCCCTAAGTTCAAAACTATTTTCTAAATTATTACTGATTAAACCAGTACAATTTATAGGGGAAATATCATATAGTCTTTATTTAGTACATCCAATTGTTCTATTAACAACAGTTCATATTTTCTATGGAAAGATATCAGTGCCTTTAATTTTATTAATTTCTTTCATATTTACTATGGTTGTGTCGGTCTTATGTTATAAATTTATTGAAATTCCATCAATAAAAATAGGCCGGAAACTTGCCGCTGAAAATTCTAGAGGCGATATTTCATTGAGAAAAAAGGCTAGTTGAAAAATTGGGAAATAATAAGAATAAATATTATGTAAGATGTGAATAGAGGGATAAGAGTAATTTTCTTAAGAAAAAGAGGAAAGATAATCTAATGCTCTATCGAGAAAAGTATTAGAAAGGAGCTTGGTATGGTACAAATAAAAATAAAAAGTATGTTAGTTTTTATTTGGAATAAATTAGTTGATGTGAAAATTCAGAGTTTGAATCGATTAACTATCATAAAAGATCGATTCACGAAGTGCTTTTTCAAGCCTCCTAGAATTCAATCTATAGATGAAACTTTAAAAAAAATTATTCATGATAAAGCTTCCGTAGCCAGGTATGGTGATGGTGAATTTAAATTAATTCATAATCTAGATATAACATTTCAACGGGCGGATCATTTGTTATCAAAAAGATTAAAAGAAATATTGCTAAGTGAAGATGAGAAGTTCTTAGTTTGTTTACCGGATGTTTTTCAAGATTTATCAAAATATGCAGATGAACCAAAGGGTTATTGGAGTCTTCATACTGCAAAATATAGATTAAAGTGGTATAAAGACTTGAAGAAGGGGAAAGTATATTATAATTCCTTTATATCGAGATTCTATTATCCCTTTCGAGATAAGTCAAAATGTAAAGAATGGTTTATATTATTAAAATTAATATGGAAAGATAGGGATATAGTTTTAATAGAGGGCAGTAAGAGTAGATTAGGTATTGGAAATGATCTGTTTGACAATGCTAAATCAATTGAAAGGATTTTAGTACCAGAGGAGCACGCATTCTTACATTACAATAAAATCTTAACAGCAGCAAAAAAAAATAATAAATCTAAATTGATTCTATTAGCAATAGGGCCTACTGCTACTATATTAGCATATGATTTGTATAAAGAGGGATATCAAGCAATTGATATAGGGCATGTGGATATTGAATACGAATGGTTTTTAAGACAAGCAAAAACTAAAATCAAAATTGAAAATAAGTACGTATGTGAAGCAGGTGCTGGACAAAATGTGGGCGATATTCAAGATGAAAAATATTTAAGCGAAATTAAAGCTGTAATAAGATAGGCATGAGGGTTTAACTTATGTAAGTAATGTAGAGGTGAAAGGATTGCATGAATTAATAAGTGTTATTGTTCCCATATATAATGTGGAAAAATGGTTAGCTAGATGTATTGAAAGTGTTTTAAAACAGCCTTTCGTCAATATTGAATTAGTTCTAGTCAATGATGGTTCAACAGATAAATGTGGTGAAATATGTGAAGGATATTTAGAAAAGGATAATAGAATTAAAGTAATCTATAAAGAAAATGGAGGAGTGAGTAGCGCAAGGAATGCAGGGATCGAAGCTGCTACAGGGAAGTATATAGTGTTTATAGATCCCGATGATGAGGTAAGCGAAAACTATTTTACTAGGTTATATGGTATTGCGGAAGATAAAAAGTGTGATGCTGTAATATGCGGATACAAAACTGTTCCAAATAATAATAGTATTATTCCTAACTTCAAATTAGATACTGTTATGAACGGGAGAGATTTTGTACTGAGCTCTCCGAATGTTCATTCCAAGAATGATCTATGCTTTGCATGGAGGTATATATACAATTTAAGCATTATAAAAGAAAAAAACATCAGATTTAATGAACAAGTGTTTATTGGAGAAGATGTTATTTTTAATTTAGAGTTTTTATTGCACTCACAAAGGGTATGTGCAATCTCAGAAGTTCTTTATTTTTATACTATTAATAATCCAAATAGCTTAATGAGGGTTCCGTATAAACCAAATTTAGAGAACAGTTTAGTTTTACAATATCAAATGAGAAGACAACTTTCACAAGAATTTGGTTTACTGCACGATAAGCAATTTAAAAAAGATATGGCTAATTATTATATAAATCACATATATAGACTGTTGGTTAATAATTTTAAAAGCGATCCTAATGTGGATGTTAATAATGCTTTTCGTAGAATAGTGAATTATGAAATGTTCTCAGATAGTGTAAAAGGAATTGGTTTTTCATATCGATGCAATAACTTTAAGGAGTATATATATTATTTAGCAATAAAGTTTAAAGTGTACCCTTTAATAGTTGCAGCATATAAAAGAGAAATCAGGTAATACTCTTGGATTGAAAGTGTTTTCATACTTTCTGAAGTGGGAGGAAAAATGAGAGTTAAAAATTCAATAATTAATATATCAGCCGGTATAGGTAGTCAAGTTATTATTACATTACTAAGTTTTGCTTCCAGAACTATATTTATTACTTATTTAGGTGTTGAGTACCTGGGGGTAAATGGATTATTTACTAATATATTAGGAATGTTATCCTTAGCTGAAGCAGGAATAGGATCCGCTATCATATATAATCTATATAAACCAGTGGCAGAAAATAATCAGGATAGAATCAATATGCTTATGAATTTTTATAGAAAGGCATATATGGCAATAGCTTTAATAGTATTGTTACTAGGATTACTTTTATTACCTTTTCTTGGATATATCGCTAAAGATGCAAAGATAGACAATATTCATTTTATTTATATTATATTTTTAATTAATACAGCTTCATCTTATCTGTTTTCTTATAAAACTTCATTTTTAAATGTATGTCAAAAGGGATATATTGTTACAGGGATTTATTCTATCTCATCTATTATATCTACTTGCGTTAAAATAGGAATTTTATACTTTACGCATAGTTATATTTTATATCTAATAATCGATATTATTATAACAATTAGCACCTCTGCGTTCTTGGCTATATTGGTAGATAAGATGTACCCATTTTTAAAAAATAAAGCAGCAAGCAAATTAGATAGTGAAACCAAAAGTAATATTGTTAAAAATGTAAAGGCTTTAGTGCTACATAATATAGGTGGATATATTGTCTTTGGTACTGATAACATGTTAATTGCGTCTTTTGTCAGCGTTACAGCTGTTGGATTGTATTCAAATTATTATATGTTAATTAACATTTGTAGAACCTTTATAAATCAAATCTTTGATAATATTAATCATAGTGTAGGGAATTTGGTTGCAAAAGAAAGCGATGAAAAAATTTATAGCATATTTAAGATTACTATGCTTTGTAATTTTTGGATATACTCATTTTTTTCCATATTTTTATATATTATAATGCAACCCTTTATTACTTTATGGATTGGTTCGAAATTTATTATGGATATAAGTGTATTAATTATATTAATGATAAATTTTTATGTATCAGGAATGAGACGTTCTATATCTATGGTCAAAACAACATCAGGGATTTTTCATGAAGATAGGTATGCTCCCTTTTTAGAGGCTGCCGTGAATCTGGTGGCTTCTATTGTCTTGGTGCAATATATGGGTATAACAGGTGTTTTTATTGGAACACTTATAAGTACACTAGTGGTTCCATTTTGGATTGCTCCTTATTTAGTATATAAGAAAGTATTTCGTAAACCGGTTAGGGATTATTTTTTAAAATATACTTACTATGTGATGATAGGGCTAGGAGCTTGTGTTATCACAAGTTTGATATGTGGTCTTATTCCGTATAATGGATTACTAGAATTAATATTAAGAGGGATGATTTGTTTAATAATTCCAAATGTTATTTATGTATTTGTTTTTTATAAGACAGATGAATTTAAGTATTTATTTGGAATTGTTAAAAGTATAATGGGAAACCTGAGGGTGAAAATTCAGTCAAATAAAAAGGGCACTTTTTAATTTGAAATGTACATTTCTATAATCTCGTTGCTAACCCAATCCATCGGGCGCGATAAAGCCATTAACGAAACAACTTTACCAATTCATTAGGAACAAGCGCAAAAAAAATAGTATTTAAGAAACTTGCTTATTATAATCGAGCGCCAGCGCCTAATGAATTGACTCAAAATTATAATGATTTAAAGTAAGAGCAAGTAAATAAAAGGAAAGTATTAAGAATCTTTTAGAAATGAAACACCACTATGTTCTGTTGAATATGGTGGTGTTCTTATTACTGAGTATTTTAATTAAATATTTTGCATGACATGTCCTTAAATAAAAAAGTAAATCAATTCGTTATTTTTTAACTATGAATGGGGCTGCTTTTTATGAAGATAGAAGTTTTAGGCAGTTATGGAGTAGAGGTTAATACATAAACCAAATTAGGAGTATGATTATATATGAAAAGACTTTTCGATTTGTTCGTTTCTTTGTCATTATTGGTGTTTCTTTTACCTCTTATTATAATAGTGGCTGTTTTAGTTAGAATTAAGTTGGGTTCCCCTATCATATTTAAGCAGCAACGCCCGGGATTGCATGGTGTCCCTTTTTTTCTTTATAAGTTTAGAACTATGACTGACGAGAAGGATAGTGAGGGGAATGCGTTGCCTGATGATGTAAGGTTTACCCGTTTCGGAGGGTTTCTGAGAAAATATAGTTTAGATGAATTGCCACAGTTGTTTAATGTTATAAAAGGGGACCTAAGTTTGGTAGGTCCAAGACCATTATTGATGGAGTATTTGGAACTATACACAGAAGAGCAGGCCAAGCGACATAATGTCAGACCAGGGATTACGGGATGGGCCCAAGTAAATGGCAGAAACGCGATTTCTTGGGAGGAAAAATTTGATTTTGATGTATGGTATGCAAAAAAACGGACTTTTTGGCTTGATATGAAAATTTTGTTGTTAACGGTAAAGAAAGTATTTAAGTCAGAAGGAATCAATCAGATTGGGCATGTAACTGTGGAAAAATTTAATGGTACAAAGAATTCTTGAGGAGGTGAGATGGATGCAAATAATTATGATTGGGGCAGGTGGTCATAGTAAAGTAATCCGAGATATTATCCTATCGTATGGAAATTATGAAATCATTGCGCAATTAGATGATGTGTATAAAGAGTTGAAAATTGAGGATGGTGTCTATTTTGGACCTATTTCTGCAGCTGTAAAGTTAATGGATGAGCATGTAGATACAAAGTTCGTGATAGCTATAGGGAATAACAGAACAAGAAAGATAATTATGGAGCAGTTAGAGATTCCCAGTCATCGCTATGCGACGCTTATACATAAACAATCTATTGTTAGTTTAAGTGCAAAGATTGGAGCTGGTACGGTTATTATGCCAGGTGCAATTGTTAATGCAGATGTTGAAATTGGGAATCACGTTATTGTCAATTCAGGCGCTATTATTGAACATGATAATAAGATAAATGATTTTGCACATATTTCCCCAAATGCAGTGCTTACAGGATCCGTTACTGTAGGAACAGGAGTACATATAGGAGCAGGAGTTAATGTGATTCCAAATATTACAATTGGCGATTGGTCCGTTATCGGTGCCGGAGCAACAGTGATCCGTGACATTGTAGCGAATTGTAAGGCAGTTGGTATTCCAGCTAGAGTAATAAAAAAAGAATTATAGGAGAGTGTTTAAAGTGGTATACTCACAGGAAAAAACAAGAATCTATCTCTCCGCTCCACATATGAGCGGTAATGAACAAAAATATATAGGGGAAGCATTTGATATGAATTGGATTGCTCCACTTGGTCCAAATGTAGATGCGTTTGAAGGTGAACTTTCATCCCATGTTGGAGTTCTTGATGCGGCTGCAGTTAGTTCAGGAACCTCTGCTATCCATTTGGCACTTCGCTTACTGGATGTAAAAGATGGAGATAAGGTGTTTTGTTCAAGTCTTACTTTTATAGCGAGCGCAAATCCAATTTTATATTTAGGGGCTAAACCAGTATTTATTGATTCTGAGCTTGAAACGTGGAATATGTCGCCACAAGCTTTAGAACGTGCATTACGTGATGCAAATGAGAAAGGAATACTTCCGAAAGCTGTCATTGTTGTAAATTTATATGGACAAAGCGCTAAAATGGATGAAATTCTTTCGTTATGTAATGAATATGATATCCCAGTGATAGAAGATGCAGCAGAATCGCTCGGTTCTTCCTATAAAGGTAAAGCAAGCGGGGCATTCGGAAAATTTGGTATTTATTCGTTCAACGGCAATAAAATCATTACAACTTCAGGTGGAGGGATGCTTGTTTCGAATGATGTCGAAGCATTGAGAAAAGCAAGATTTTTAGCTACTCAAGCAAGAGATCCGGCTCCACACTACCAACATAGTGAGGTTGGATATAATTATCGTATGAGTAATATTTTAGCAGGTGTAGGTAGAGCACAGCTGCAGGTCTTACAAGAGAGAGTACATGCAAGAAGACGAATATTTGATAGATATTATCAAGAATTATCTCATATTCCAGGGATACAGTTTATGCCTGAGTTAGAGGATACTTATTCAAACCGGTGGCTTACAGTTCTTACTGTAGATGAAGAAAAAACAGGAGTACCGATTCAGGCATTACTGAAACAACTGGAAAATGAAAACATTGAGGCGCGTCCTGTTTGGAAGCCTCTTCATATGCAACCTTTATTTGAAGATGTAATGTATTATCCGCATAGTGAGAGTGAGGATGTTTCTAGAAAATTATTTGAAACAGGCGTATGCCTTCCGTCTGGATCAGGTATGACAGAAAAAGATCAGACAAGAGTTATTACATGTATTAAGAATATATTGATGGTAAGTGCTGGCATGTAAAGATAAAAAATAGAAACAGCTTTAATTAAGAAAGGTGTTAATGAACTAGGAGGATTTAATATCTCATTCAGTGCTGTTTTTGTGAAATCTCATTTTACGGAAAAAAATTTTCTTTGAATGAAAGTCACGGCAATCCCTATAAAGAGTGAAATAGTAAGCGTACATAATCTTGTGGTAAATTCGAATGGTATTTTTTATTAGTGGTAAACGCATATTATATCATCCCCTTTGTGAAAATGGTATAAATATAAAAAGATTATTCTCCTGTTTCGATTAAAGAAGCAGGAGAATAAAGTAATAGAGAACATAACACGTGAAAAATCAACTTTAATTAGTGGGTTAATAATAAATTATATAAAATATCATAGCACAGAAATTTTTAAAATATAAAAAGATGAAAATTCTCCTGTGTATTTGTAAGATATAACGTTTATCCTGCTATTTATGAGCATTAAGAGCACTACCTTAAGATTTTAGGGAAACTAAGAAAATAGATGGAATGTTCGTAAAAGCTCGATTGGTGAGATTAATAGTCGGTAGGGATGTAAAGCCTCCTACCGATTAAAGTTTTACTGTATTATTTGTTTTTACAGTTACTAAAAAAGATATATAAATATTCATTTTTTTAAGTATATAGATGCTTGACAATGCAATAGTGAAATGGTAATCTGAGTTTATATTCTTTATAAAGAATATAAACGTTTTATTGATATATTAAATTCAAGGATTTTTATTCATATAAAATTCAGATGGTAATATCTTGATTCGAATTAAGAGAATCACACCTTTGTTCATTTTTTGAGAAAATCAAAATGCAAGGGTTTACAATAGGATAGGTAGCCTGAAGGTTTGAATACTTCAACTGAAAAAAGATTTAAGGCTATAAAATCAGGTTTTAAAATTTGTTATGCGTAAACGAGGTAGTTTGAGGAAAGAGTTTTCTGGTATATTAATAATATTTTTTTGATATATCTGGTAATTTGCTTATCCATCGGGTTTTCCCTTAATTGTCTCGTAGTGGGAGGAAAAAAATGAGTGCAATAACCGGAATTTATCATTTAAATGGAGAACCGATACCGCCTGAACATAGGATTGGAATCATGAAGGATTTATCTCGTTATCCAGGTGACAATACCGATATATGGCACAAGGAAAATATTTTTTTGGGCTCCCATGCAAAATGGATAACATCTGAATCTATTAATGAACAATTACCTTACTATGATTATGAAACACAGTTGGTTATAACTGCTGATGCTATTATTGATAATCGCAATGAATTATTCGATAGATTGCAAGTAGAAAAGGTACATAGAAGAGAGATGCCTGATAGTAAGTTGATTTTACTCGCTTATCAAAAGTGGGGAGAGCATGTACCAAAGTATCTAATTGGTGATTTTGCTTTTATGATTTGGGATGAGAGAAAGCAATTGCTCTTTGGTGCACGTGATTTTTCAGGAAGTCGGACTTTTTACTTTTACCGCAATCAAAATCAATTTGCTTTTTGTACTAGCATACAACCGCTGTTTTCTTTACCGTACGTAGGGAAGGAATTGAATGAGCAATGGTTAGCTGAATATTTAGCGATACCTAATATGCTTGATACAATAGATGCATTTTCAACAGTGCATAAAAATATAGAGCAAGTCCCGCCTTCTCATACTATCTCCGTAGTTAAGGGAAGAGTTAGTATTGCGAAATACGACACGTTATTTGTAGAGGAGCAGTTGCAACTCAAATCAAATGAAGATTATGAAGAGGCGTTCAGGGACGTATTTGAAAGCGCAGTAACATCAAGGTTACGTACTCATCGTAATGTTGGTTCTCATTTAAGTGGGGGATTAGATTCAGGAGCTGTTGCTAGCTTTGCTGCGAGAGCCCTGCAAAAAGAGAACAAAAAATTATATACATTCAGCTCAGTACCTGCGGAAGGGTTTACTGATTGGACTCGTGGTCATACGATTGCTGATGAAAAGCCATTTATTCAAACTACAGTAAAACATGTAGGGAATATTAAAGGGAATTATTTGAATTTTCCGGGAGAAAATTCTTTCTCAGAAATTGATGATTGGCTTGAGATTATGGAGATGCCATATAAATTTTTCGAAAATTCCGTCTGGGTGAAAGGAATTTATGAAAAAGCCCAACAACAAGGGATTGGGGTGCTCTTAAATGGAGCGAGAGGAAATTTCACAATCTCTTGGGGGCCAGCTTTAGATTATTATGCGATTTTACTTAAAAAGTTCAACTGGTTGCAGCTTTATCGTGAAATTGATTTGTATGGTAAGAACGTTGGGGTCAAAAAATCGAGAATACTGAAAGTTGTAGGGGAGAAAGCATTTCCATCGATAAAAAACATGTTTTCCTCAGAACAGCAATACGAACTGCCAACGTTAGTTAGTCCAGAACTTGCAAAACGTACTGATGTATTTAGAAAGCTTGAAGAATATGGTGTGAAAGTAACAGGGGCCTCTATCCCAAATATATATGAAATAAGGCAGAAACATTTTGAACAGCTAAACTTGTGGAATACAACGGGTACAAGTGGAACAAAGCTCTCCTTGCGTTATGGTTTACAAGGGCATGATCCAACGAATGACTTACGGGTAATTCGATTCTGTTTATCGTTACCACTCGAACAATTTGTTCAAAATGGCTTAAATCGTGCACTTGTCCGGAGGTCCACAAAAGGATTTCTTCCTGACAAAGTAAGATTAAATCAGCGTGTGCGGGGAATACAGGCAGCTGATGTGGTTCATCGCATGATTCCTTCATGGAAAATGTTTATCGAGGAACTTCAGCAGCTTAGTAAAGACCCAGTGGCCTCTAACTTTTTTAATATGGAGATTATTAAGTGCGCGATTTTGAAAATTCAAGGAGAACCACGAGTAGAATACGTGTTTGATCCAGATTTTAGAATTTTAATGCGTAGTCTTATTGTCTATCGATTTATCAAAAAATATATTTGAAAGGGGGTGAAATTATGAAACAAGAATGGCAATCACCAGTATTAGAAGTACTTGATATCAACATGACAATGGCTGGACCTGGAAAGAGACTTGTTGACCAAGTTTTCGAAGATGAGGATGAGCAAGGCGCTCTTCACCACAGCTAATGCACTAATATTTAAATGAGATTTATATGCTTTACAGCCCTTATATAGTTTAATTACGGTATAAGGGTTTTTTTTAATCAATTTTTCAACTATTTGGAGTGAGAAAGATGATACATACTGTAAAGAAAGAGATTTACAAAGCCTTCGGATTAGCCCTATTAAGTGAGATTCCCCTGCCGGAATTGCCTCAAGTAAGTAATTACGAAAATGAAGTAGACGTAAAAATAGAAACTGCAGATTTGTCCCAATTATGGGGAGAGTTATCTTCTCCAAAGTCAGTGTTTGTAGTTGAAGAAGAATTAATTATGTTTCAAATCCCCGAAACTGCTACGTTTTGTATTCAAAATGGAGAAAAAATCATTGTTTCACCTATGAAAGGGTCTGATCAAGATAAGATTCGGCTTTATATTCTTGGGACTTGTATGGGGGCATTGTTGATGCAGAGAAAAATACTCCCTCTGCATGGAAGTGTAATAGCCATCAATGGAAAGGCGTATGCTTTTGTAGGAAGATCAGGAGCTGGAAAATCAACTCTTGCATCAGCCCTTTTAAGCAAAGGCTATAAGCTTTTAAGCGATGATGTAATTGCTGTGTCTCTTTCTGAGGATAATACTCCTTTTGTTACACCATCTTACCCGCAACAAAAGTTATGGAAAGAGAGTCTTGATCAGTTTGGAATGGAGACAGCGCATTATCAGCCATTATTTGAAAGGGAAACTAAATATGCTGTCCCCGTTACAGCTAACTTTTTCGAGGAACCATTACCATTGGCAGGTGTATTCGAATTAGTGAAAGTAGAAAATGGGGATGTTGAACTTCAGCAGATTGAAGGACTGGAGAGACTACGCACATTGCTGCGTCATACATATAGGAATTCATTAATCCCACGATTGGGGATGATGGAATGGCATTTTATGCATTCTACAAATATTGTAAACAAAATAGATATGTTTCAATTGAGACGTCCTATTTCAAAGTTTACGGCACATGATTTAGTATCCAAAATTCTAGAGTCTTTAAAAGAGGAGGAAAAATAATGAGTAGTAAACAAACAATTTCATTACACAGTTTTGTTGTACAAGGTCAGGAAAATGTAGTGAGCGATATGGATGGGGAGAAAGTGATGATGAGCATCCATAATGGGAAATACTATAACTTAGGAGGTATAGGTGGTGAAATTTGGAGTTTAATTAATGAATTAATATCTGTCAATCAAGTGATTGATATATTATTGTCTCGATATATGATTGAAGAGGCAGAATGTAAGGAACAAGTACTCTCTTTCTTAAATCATTTGTATGCAGAAGGGTTAATCTCGGTTGATGAAAAACTTTGATTTTTAATTGAACGTTCCAGATTTAATAGATTAGGAGTAGGATCGATGAATATCATAAATAAAGCCAAAGCTTTCTTGTCGTTCGATATGGGAACAAAATTATTACTTATAGAAGCTTTCTTTTATTTAGGCTGGGCTCGTATTCTTAAAAGTATACCGTTTTCTAAAGCTGCTCCTATATTAGGAATTCATATGGCAGAAACGTCTTTAAGCTATGATGAATCGGAAAAGATTACGTTAAGGGAAATTTCTCAAGCAGTGCATATGATGAGCCGTTATACATTTTGGGAAAGCCAGTGTCTCGTTAAAGCTATCGCTGCAATGAAAATGTTGGAGAAGCGTCAAATTGAAAGTACCCTTTACTTAGGGACCACGAAAGATGAGACAGGAAATATGATTGCCCATGCGTGGTTACGTAGCGGGCCCTTTTATATTACTGGCGTAGAAGAAATGAAGAGATTTACCGTTGTTGGTAAATTTTCAAAAAGGATAGGGTAAAAAAATCTTGAAGGAGAATGAGATGTATACCGGTTGTAATCTTGATTTGAGTCATTTACCTAAAGAACTAAAATTGTTACTTGAAATTATAAAGAAGGAAGATAAAGAGATACAAGAAATCCCGGGAGACTGGTTCATAAATATTGATTGGAACAAATTTTTGAAACTGGCGCTGCATCATCGTATGTATGCGTTCATTTATCCAAAAATGAAATCTATTGATAAACAGTTAGTTCCATCAAATGTTATGCAAGTATTAAGTACATATTTTAAAAGGAATACATTCCATATGCTTCATTTAAGTGGAGAAATGGGAAAGGTAAGTAAATTATTTGCTGAAAACCAACTTCGACTTCTATTTTTGAAGGGCCCTATTCTTGGTGCGGATCTATATGGAGATATTTCCCTTCGAACATCAGGGGATTTGGATGCCCTTGTTCCTATAGATGATCTTGGAAAAGTGAACGAATTACTTGTAAAGAATGGTTATGTCAAAGAGGATGATTTTCCGACGGTTATGAATGAATGGAAGTGGAGACGCCACCATACAACTTACATGCATCCGATAAGTAAGGTGAAATTGGAGATTCATTGGCGACTACACCCAGGGCCGGGAAAGGAACCACGCTTTGATGAGTTATGGGAGCGAAAGAGGACGAGTCCTGTCACAAATTATCCTGTCTATTTTTTAGGTAGAGAGGATTTATTTATGTTTCTTGTGACTCATGGGACTAGGCATGGTTGGTCCAGGCTTCGATGGTTAACAGACATTGACCGTATGGTAAGGCAAGAAATAGATTGGAAAGAACTCATTGTTATGTTGGAAAAATATGGGTGTAAACAACTGGTAGGTCAGGCCCTTATTTTATCTTCTAAGCTTTTAGATACTCTTATAATAGAAGAAGAGACAAAAGTATTAATGTCAGGGAGAAGGGTAACGCAATTAGCGCAGCTTGCTATATATTACTTGGAAAATATGATTAACTTGCATACAGATCCTGTCCCAGAAGAAGTTTCAAAATATCATGAGCGATATTTATATTTGTTAAAGACAAGCTCTCAAAAGCTACTGTTTCATCTTAGTTGGTTGTATCCTTATCCTCAGGATGTGGAAACTTTACCACTGCCAAAACAGCTGCATGTTTTATATTTCCCTTTGCGGCCGGTTTTATGGATTTGGAGGGAAATGAGGTACCGTAAGGAGAAGTGAAAATGAGAAATATTTTATATTTTACAAAGCGGTTATACTCTTTTACTGGAAACATTCTCATTGTTAATCTCATGGGAATGGTATTGGTCAGTCTTGTAGAAGGAATCGGCATTTTATTATTAATTCCTATGATAAGTATTAGCGGTATTGCGAAGATGAATGAACAGACAAGTCCTCTTTCAGGGGTTCTTGGATTCCTAGGTGAGTTTCCAACTACTTTAGGATTACCACTTGTATTAGGAATATATATTATATTGGTCGTGGGACAAGCGCTTTTACAAAGGAATATAACAGTTCGTAATGCGAAAATCCAGATACGTTTTATTAATCATTTGAGATTGGAAACTTATCGTGGATTGTTGCAGGCCAACTGGAGTTTTTTTGTGAAAAAGAGAAAATCAGATCTTATCAATTCTTTGACAACGGAATTAGGGCGTGTTAGCGCAGGCACTAATTTATTTTTACAGTTGCTCACTTCTTTAATGTTTACATTTATACAGATTGGTTTCGCTTTTTGGTTAGCGGCAGATATAACAATTTTTGTACTATGTTGCGCTGTGGTACTTGCCTTTCTTTCACGAAGATTTATTAAAAAATCAAAAAGATTAGGTGGTCGAACCTCAGAGAATTCAAAAGCGTATCTTGCAGGTATAACTGATCATTTTAATGGAATTAAGGATATTAAGAGTAATACACTAGAACGATCTCGTTATATGTGGTTACGTAATTGGGTAGAAGATGTGGAACGTGAACAGTTTGCATATATTAAGGTGAGAAATAATTCTCAACTCTTTTATAAAATTGCATCAGCTGTTTTCATTGCTATTCTTATCTTTCTATCTGTTAAGCTGTTTCAGACGAAAACGGAGCAATTATTATTAATTATTCTTATATTTTCTCGTTTGTGGCCACGATTTGCAGGTATACAATCAAACATGGAACAAATTGCAGCGAATCTTCCCGCTTTTAAAGATTTGCTGCAATTACAGGAAGAGTGTAAGAAAAGTATAGAATTGCAAGATATAGAGCAGGATTATGATTGTATAAATCCTATGCAGATAGAACAATCTATTGAGTGTCAAAATATCTCTTTCCGCTACAATAAAGAAAATGCTGTGTACTCACTTAAAGATATTAATTTGCGTATTCCTGCAAATTGTATGACAGCTATCTCAGGGCGTTCCGGTGCTGGAAAGAGTACATTAATTGATATCATAATGGGACTTATGCAGCCGGAGAGCGGTCAGTTATTAATAGATAACAAACCGTTGACAAGTAAGGACCTATTATCATTGAGGAAATCTATTAGCTATGTTCCTCAAGATCCATTTCTATTCAATGCCAGTATAAGAGACAATTTGAGAATGGTTGAACCAAATGCAAGTGAGGAGCAGCTTTGGGAAGCTTTGGAATTTTCTGCTTCTGCTGAGTTTGTTAGCAGGCTCTCGCAAGGATTGGATACAATGATTGGCGATAGGGGAGTCAAGCTTTCAGGAGGAGAACGACAACGTCTTGTTCTGGCTAGAGCGATACTTCGAAAGCCTTCTATTTTAGTATTAGATGAGGCAACAAGTGCATTAGATGCTGAAAATGAAGCGAAAATACAAGAAGCATTGGAAAGATTGAAAGGAAGCATGACAATTATTGTCATTGCACATAGACTATCTACTATACGTAAAGCTGACCAAGTAATTGTAATGGATCAAGGACAAATTATTCAACACGGTAGTTTCGCACAACTGGCAAAAGATGAAAGTGGTTTATTTAGTAGTCTACTTGGACAACAGGCTAAGGTAAACATTTAAATATGACTAGTCACAATTATTTTTTATAAATTTAAGGAATACACTGCCTTTATTTCTTTCGGGCCGGTAACACAATTTGATTATTTATGGTTTGGGGGATAATTGGTATTTGTGTACTGGTCTTTTTATGGAAATATGAGCTTAATTTAAATGTGTGACCAGTAAAAAAACTAGAAATACTTTTTGTGACTTATTAATATACCATCTATATACATGTATAAATATCCGTGTTATAATTTAACACGGAACCTGATTTTATTTATACCATATAACAAAAAGCAGCGAGACCCCTCGTCTTTAGGACTAGAGGTCTCGCTGCTTTTTGTATATAAAGGTTTATTAGTGTAGTTGTGATAATATATTTTGAAGCACCTTGTAGACATTTTTATGGTCAGTGATTAATGAGAGGTAGTGCCTAATGAATTGTTGGTATTTTGAATTGCTACTAATTTTATATAAGTAATTAAGAAGGGAAATGATTTGAGGAGATGAAAGAGAGATAGTGAAGAATATTATATAAGTATTTCTTTTTATTTCATTTGAGTTTTTCTCTCAAATACTCCGAATGCCTTATTTAACAGATAAACAAGGAAAAGCAACAATTTCTTATTAGTTATACTTTATTTTTATGTATTGTTAAATAGATTTAAAAGATTTTATATGTAATGTTGGATATTTCTGTAAAATATAAATGTATCTTTTGTGATGATATTTTATAGGATTTTTATTAAAGGCTAATCCACGAAGATTTATTTTTTTATAAAGCATAGTGTTCTGGATTACGAATCTTAATTTCTAGATATGCTATTTAAGATAATATAAGAAAAATGAAGAAATTTGTAGAAATTTGTAGAAAATTAAGGGTATGATGGTAAAAAGGAGTAAATATTAAATTTTTCTTTCTTATTTTTGTCCTTTATAATGAGCTATGAATACGACATATGAGGAAAATGATGTATATTTCCTCTCCCTAACTTTGATATACACCTTTTTCCAACCTCCGTGTTAATTGCTATTATTTTGTTATACCGATTAGCGAAGGGAAAAGGGTGTATCTTTTTTGTATGAATAGTCCTAATAGATATTTTGGGTAGAAAGCATTTCTTGTTTTTCGTGACAAAAACAATGGAGAATGGGATAATAAGGACAGTGCGTTGGTGGTATGACCAATTTGGTATATAAGGAGAGAATGATATGCTAGATATTCAACAGATTAAAGAAATTATTCCACATCGTTATCCATTTCTACTAGTCGATCAAATTTTAGAAGTAGAAGAAGGAAAGCGTGCGGTTGGGATTAAAAATGTAACGGCAAATGAGGAATACTTTAATGGACACTTTCCAGATTATCCTGTGATGCCAGGTGTTCTAATTGTAGAAGCATTAGCGCAGGTGGGTGCTGTTGCGGTACTGAAGAAGGAAGAAAATCGCGGTCGCCTTGCATTCTTTGCTGGCATTGATAACTGCCGCTTCAAACGTCAAGTTCGCCCAGGTGATCAACTTCGCCTAGAAGTCGAAATGACACGTGTCCGTGGACCGATTGGAAAAGGAAAAGCAGTAGCAACTGTAAATGGTGAAATCGCTTGTGAAGCTGAAATCACATTTGCAATTGGTGATAAGAAAGAATAAAGATTTGTTAACATAACTTTACGTTGGAAGATGAATGAAGAGAGTATGGTCATTCATCTTTTTTATTGTTATTGAAGCGAATTATGAAGAAATGGACGAAAGGTAAGAGGATTTGTCGATAGGTAAGTTCTCTTACTTTTAAACAAACGTTTGATTAAAAAAATAGGGGACTTTCGAAAAAAGTTTATCAACTAAAGTCTGAAAAAGATATCGAAAGATTAAGAAAAAACAAAATAAAAATCAACAATGGTAATATTTGTTATAAACAGGATAGTATAAATGCACAGATCAATCAATGATATATTCACTAGTAATACTAATAATACCCATATATCGACAGTATATAGCAAATGAAAATCTATACATTAAAAACTGTGTCGAAATTCGTCAGATTCGGTAGTATAGTATTTGTCAATTCCTCCAACAATTTTCTCAACCATTCTTGCTATACTAATATAAGTTCTGTAATATATTAAATAGTTATCTATTACTAAACAACTTTAGGACTAGATAACAGATTTTTGTTGTCAGATTAAAATCCAACAATTTATTTTTTTTTAGAAGTTTTTATGACAAATTATTGAAAGCTGGAGGAAGGCATGGAAGAAACAATAAGTTTGAAAGAGTTATTTGCTATTTTAAGGAAACGATTAGTTATGATCCTTGTAATTACGATTGGTGCAGCACTTGTAAGTGCGATCGTAAGTTTCTACTTTATAACGCCGATTTATCAGACTTCGACGCAAATTCTTGTTAATCAAAAGAAGCAAGAAGGTGTTTTTCAACCTGGTGAAGTACAAACAAGTCTTCAATTAACAAATACATATAAAGTTATTGTGAAAAGCCCAGTTATTTTAGATCAAGTGAAAGAAAAGTTAAAGCTTAACATGTCAACTGGGGCTTTAAATAGCAAAATTAACGTCGCAAACGAGAAAGATTCACAAGTGATCGCTGTTACTGTACAAGATAAAGATGCAAAGCTAGCTCGTGATATCGCAAACACAACAGCGGAAGTATTCAAGAGTGAAATTGCAAAAATCATGAGTGTTGATAACGTAACAATCTTATCAAAAGCAGAAGTAACAGAAGGACAGTCACCAATTAAACCAAATAAGATGCTGAACGTAGCAATTGCATTTGTTGTTGGATTAATGGCTTCTGTTGGAATTGCATTCTTACTAGAGTACTTAGATAACACGATGAAAAAAGAAGAAGATATTGAAAAACAACTTGGTGTACCAGTTCTTGGCGTCGTTTCTCATATGGAGGAAGATGGCACAAAGAGCGGTAGTTTATCAGCAACGAAGAGAGTAGGGGGGCATACAATTGGTTCTTAAGAAAAAAATATTACGTGCTCGCCGTCAGCTGATTGCATATGAACAACCAAAATCATCTGTGTCAGAGCAATACCGAAATATACGAACAAATATTGAATTTGCATCTGTTGATAAGAAGATTCGTTCTCTTATCGTAACATCTGCGAATCAAAGTGAAGGAAAGACAACAACGGCTGCTAATATTGCAGTTGTTTTCGCACAACAAGGTAAGAAAGTATTACTTATCGATGCAGACTTACGTAAACCAGCATTACATCAAATGATGCAAGTGGATAATATATTTGGCTTAACAAGTGTATTAACACGTAGTAATACACTAGAAACATGTGTGACACAAACGAAAATCGGTAATTTAACATTTTTACCATGTGGTCCAATCCCACCAAATCCAGCGGAATTACTGGGTGCAAGCTCGATGAAAGATTTACTTTCAGAAGCTTTTGGCACGTATGACCTTGTCATTTTTGACACATCACCAATCTTACCAGTTACAGATGCACAAATTATGGCAAATCAATGTGATGCTTCTGTACTTGTTATTCGAAGTGGTGTAACAGAAAAAGAGGCGGCACTTAAAGCAAAACAATCATTAGATAGCGCAAAAGGTACATTACTTGGCGTTGTCTTAAACGATAAAGAACAAAATGGATCCGAATATTACTATTACGGTTCTAACTAAATGCAAAAGAAGGAAAGGTGAACATTCATCTTTTCTTCTTATATTCAGTATGTGAAGAATATGTGGAGAGAGGATGAAATAGAATGATTGATTTACATTGTCATATCTTGCCTAATGTCGATGATGGAGCACAATCAATCGAAGACAGCATTGCAATGGCAAAGGCAGCATGCGAAGAAGGAATTCATACAATCGTTGCTACTCCTCATCACCAAAATGGGGTTTATATGAATCTAGCAGAAAGCATTCTTCATCAGGTAAAGCAGTTAAATGAAAGATTAAAAGAAGAGGATATCAATTTAACCATTTTACCTGGTCAAGAAATCAGGTTGTACGGAGAGTTATTAGAAGACTATGATTCGAGGCGTATTGTTACATTGAATCGTACGGATAAATATATATTAATTGAATTTCCAACAAACCATGTCCCGCGCTATGCAGAAAAAATGTTATATGAATTACGTGTGAAAGGGATCACGCCGGTTATTGTTCATCCAGAACGGAATATGGAAATTATTGAACGCCCCGATGTGTTGTATAAGCTCGTCAATCAAGGGGCACTAACACAAATTACCGCAGGAAGCGTCACAGGAAAGTTCGGAAAGAAAATCAAGAAGTTTTCATTGCAACTTATTGAGCATCATTTAACACATGTCATATCATCAGATGCTCATAACACAACAACGCGCTCCTTTCACTTGCAAGCTGCGTATGAAACAGTAGAGAAAACATTTGGGAGTTCTACATTGTACGACTTCAAGGAAAATACATATGAACTAATAAGTGGAAAAATGATTTATCGAGAAGAGCCCGAGAAAATAAGACAAAGAAAAATATTCGGTCTCTTTTAAAGAGAAAACCACTTGGTGATGCCTCCTAACCGTTATCAATGGGGGCACTCGGTCGTGCTGTGGGTAGAAATTATATTTCAACCTACCTTAGACGCTTGTCGTCGGGAGCATGATGTGAGGTAGGGTTAGATGCCCATAGTTTATTTATGATAGAAACTCTACCTATGGAGTTATAAATATGACTCTATAGGTAGGTTTTTTTATTATTGTTATATACATATGTATATATAAATTTTTGGGGGTATTGATTTGAAAAAAGTAAGGAAGGCAATTATTCCAGTTGCTGGACTGGGAACAAGATTTTTACCAGCGACGAAAGCGATGCTGAAAGAAATGTTACCTATCGTTGATAAACCGACGATTCAGTACATTGTAGAAGAAGCAATTGAATCTGGCATTGAAGATATTATTATTGTAACTGGAAAAGGAAAACGTGCAATTGAAGATCATTTTGATCATTCTTTTGAACTGGAACAAAACCTTTTAGAAAAAGGTAAATATGAAATGCTTGAAAAAGTACAAGCATCTTCAAAGATTAATATTCATTACATAAGACAAAAAGAACCAAAAGGATTAGGTCACGCAGTATGGTGTGCTCGTAAATTTATTGGGAATGAGCCATTTGCAGTATTACTTGGTGATGATATCGTACAAGCTGATACGCCATGTTTACGTCAGTTGATGAATGAGTACGAGGCAACACATTCGTCTGTAATTGGTGTGCAAACAGTACCGGAAAATGAAACGCATCGTTATGGAATTATTGATCCAATCACGCAAAATGGTCGTCAATATCAGGTGCACCGATTTGTTGAAAAACCAGCACAGGGAACAGCACCATCTAATTTAGCAATTATGGGGCGTTACGTATTAACACCAGAAATCTTCATGTTCCTTGAAGACCAACAAACAGGTGCAGGTGGAGAAATTCAATTAACAGATGCGATTCAACGTTTAAATGAAATTCAACATGTGTTTGCATATGATTTTGAAGGTACTCGATATGATGTTGGGGAAAAATTCGGATTTATTAAAACAACGATTGAGATGGCACTTCAAAACGAAGAATTGAAATTAGACTTGATGAAGTATATAAAAGAACTTGTAAAAAAAGAAGAGGTACATTCATAAGAGAATGTCCTTTTTTATTATCAATAAGATGCGAATTATATAAAGAAGGGAACAGGTATATTGAGTTATCGAAAACGGCTCTCATTATTAATTTTATTAGATTCATTTATTGTATTAACCGCCGTATATTTAAGTTATTGGTTCATACATCCGAATGTATTAAACAAAATCCCTGCGACAGTAATTATTAGCTCTATTACATTATTGTGTAGTCATCATATTTTTGCGGCTATTTATAAGCTTTATAACAAGGCGTGGGAATATGCAAGTGTTGGAGAATTAATACAAATATTTAAAGCAATTACACTTTCTATTATTGTAACAGCAATTGTTCAACAAATTATAAATCATGATATTTATGTTCGAATTTTAGCAATCGCATGGATGTTACATTTATTATTAATTGGTGGTTCTCGCTTTGTATGGCGTATGTTTCGCGATACATATATTACGAAAGCTACAGATAAAAAACGAACATTGATTATCGGTGCTGGTTCAGCGGGAACTATGGTAGTAAGACAATTGCAACATAATAAAGAAGCGGATCTATATCCAATTGCGTTTGTTGATGATGATAGAAATAAACAAAAATTGGAGATTTATAATGTGCCGGTTGTTGGTACAACAAATCATATTCAAGAGATTGTGGAAGATAATGATATAGAGCATATCATTATTGCTATTCCATCTTTAAATAGAAATCAAATAAACGAAATTTTTGAGAAGTGTACAAAAACGAAAGCAAAAACGCAAATTGTACCAATGCTTGAAGATCTTTTAGATGGCAAAGTTTCTGTTAATGAATTTCGAGATGTACAAGTGGAAGATTTATTAGGTAGGGAGCCAATTCAATTAGATGACGCGGGCATCGGGGAAAAGATTGCAGGTAAAACGATTTTAGTAACGGGTGCGGGCGGATCAATTGGATCAGAAATTTGTCGTCAGGTGATGAAGTATAATCCTGCAAAAATTGTTCTTTTAGGACATGGTGAAAATAGCATTTATACTATTGAAATGGAAATGCGAGTTACTTATAAAGATGCAGTGGAAATTACGACAGAAATTGCTGATATTCAAGATCGACATAAAATCTTTGAAATAATGAACAAGCATCAACCATATATCGTATATCATGCAGCTGCACATAAGCATGTACCTTTAATGGAACGTAATCCTGAAGAGGCTGTAAAAAATAATATTTTTGGTACGAAAAATGTAGCAGAAGCGGCTGATACATTTAAAGTAAATACGTTCGTAATGGTTTCTACAGATAAAGCGGTAAATCCGACGAATGTAATGGGAGCTACAAAACGATTTGCGGAAATGATTGTCCAACATATGGCATCCATTAGTACTGGTACACGTTTTGTTGCAGTTAGATTCGGTAATGTTCTTGGAAGTAGAGGAAGTGTAATCCCATTATTCAAGAAACAAATTCAAAAAGGTGGACCTGTAACAGTTACTCACCCTGATATGATTCGTTACTTTATGACAATACCAGAAGCTTCAAGATTAGTTATTCAGGCTGGAACGCTAGCTAGGGGTGGAGAATTGTTCGTACTAGATATGGGGGATCCAGTAAGGATTGTTGATTTAGCTAAAAATTTAATTACTTTTTCGGGGTATTCTATTGAAGAAATTGGAATTGAATTTACTGGATTAAGACCAGGCGAAAAAATGTATGAAGAGTTATTAAATGAAGGTGAAATTCATCCGGAGCAAATATTCCCTAAAATTCATATAGGAAAAGCTGTTCTAATGGATCAAGAGATTTTAAGACAGTTTATGAATGATTTTGAGGAAATTAGTAACGAGGAAATAAGAGAACGATTATTAGATATTGCAAATAATAAAATTAATCTTAAAAATTAATTTAGGGGAAGGGAGTTTTTTAAATGGGAGATAGAATATTTCTTTCATCACCACATATGAGTGATGAAGGTTATGAAATGCAGTATGTTAAGGAAGCATTTGATACAAATTGGATTGCACCACTTGGGGAAAATGTGAATGGATTTGAAAGAGAACTAGCAACGAAAGTTGGCTCTAAAGCAGCCGCAGCGCTATCTTCTGGGACAGCTGCAATTCATCTGGCTCTAAAAGCAGCTGGAGTAGGGGAGGAAGATGTTGTTTTTTGCCAAACGCTTACATTCTCAGCTACTGCAAACCCTATTATCTATCAAAATGGTACGCCTGTTTTTATAGATAGCGATTATGAAACTTGGAATATGTGCCCTAAAGCATTAGAAGAGGCTTTTAAAAAATATCCAGATGTAAAGGCAGTTATAGTAGTTCACCTTTATGGGCTTTCTGCAGATATGGATAAGATTGTTGAACTTTGTAAGAAATATGATGTTCCTTTAATTGAAGATGCAGCAGAGTCTTTAGGGACTTACTATAAAGGTAAGCATACTGGTATTTTTGGAGATTATGGTATTTTCTCTTTTAACGGTAACAAAATCATCACTACCTCTGGTGGCGGAATGCTTGTTTCTGATAATGAAGAACGAATTTCAAAAGCAAGATTTTGGGCCACTCAAAGTAGAGATCAAGCAAGACATTATCAACATAGTGAATTAGGTTTTAACTATCGTATGAGTAATGTAGTTGCTGGCATTGGTAGAGGACAACTTAAGGTATTAGATCAAAGGGTTCAAAAGAAAAGATACATATTCGATTTTTATAAGAGAGAATTAGAAAATCTTGAAGGTATTGAATTTATGCCTAGTAATGAATGGAATGAACCAAACTATTGGCTAAGTTGCATGACTTTAAATGGTGAAATTCGACCAATTGATGTTATGGTAGCTCTTGAAAAAGAAAATATTGAATCTAGACCAGTTTGGAAGCCAATGCACATGCAGCCGTTCTTTGGGAAATATGATTTTGTTGGTACAGATGTATCAGAGAAACTTTTTGAGAATGGTGTTTGTTTACCAAGCGATACGAAGATGATAGACGCAGATTTAGAAAGAGTTGTGAAAATTATTAAAGGATTGTGGTTAGCGTAATGAGGAATTCTAGAGGTGGCATCTATAGAAGACTTATAAAAAGACCGATGGATTTTATACTGTCTGTAAGTGCTATTATAGTGCTTAGTCCAGTATTTCTTATAGTTGCTTTTCTTGTAAAAATAAAATTAGGTAGCCCAGTGTTGTTTAAGCAAGAGCGACCGGGATTACATGGGAACATTTTTAAAATGTATAAATTTAGAACAATGACTGATGAAAAAAACGAAGATGGTGAATTGTTACCTGATAGTGTAAGACTTACTAAGTTCGGTAAATTTTTACGCTCAACATCACTTGATGAGTTGCCAGGCTTGTTTAATATTTTTAAAGGTAATATGTCAATTATAGGACCTAGGCCTTTATTAGTTCAATATTTACCGTTATATAACGAACATCAAAAACGACGTCATGAAGTTAGACCAGGATTATCGGGATTAGCGCAAGTTAATGGTAGGAACGCTATTAGATGGGAAGAAAAGTTTAATTATGATGTAGAGTATGTTGAGAGTGTAAGTTTCATTACAGATTGGAAAATCATTCTTTTAACGATTAAGAAAGTTTTTATTAGAGAAGGAATTAATTCAGAAACTGCTGCTACAATGGAGCCATTTAAAGGGAATGGAAAAGGAAGTATAAAGTTATGAAAGAAAAACTTCTTATAATAGGAGCTAGTGGCCACGGAAAAGTCATAGCTGATATCGCACTGAAAATGAATAAATGGCAGAGTATTTCCTTTTTAGATGATAACGAAACTCTAAAATCTTCAATGGGAATAGAAATTATTGATAAATCAGCAAGTATCTCAAAGTATATAGATGATTACGATTTTTTTGTTGGAATTGGTAATAATGTCATACGAGAGAAGATTCAGAGGCAACTTGAGACCGAAGGGGCGAGCATTCCGGTATTGATCCATCCGAGTGCAATTATCGGAGAACAAGTCTATTTGGAAGCAGGAACTGTGGTTATGGCAGGAGCTGTGATTAATTGCTGTACTAAGATCGGGAAAGGATGCATTATTAATACTACTTCTACGGTGGATCATGACAATATAATTGAGGATTATGTTCATATATCACCGGGGGCACATTTGGCGGGTACGGTCAATATTGGGCGAGGTACTTGGTTGGGAATTGGTAGTATTATAAGTAATAATATTAATGTTACTGGTGGTTGTAGAATTGGTGCAGGAACTATTGTTGTTAAGGATATAACTGAATTAGGAACTTATGTTGGGGTTCCATCTAGGAGATTATAGAATGAAAAAGGTTTTAATATTAGCAAATAACGATGTCGGTTTATATAAATTTAGAAAAGAGCTTATGCAAGAATTAGTGAAAGAATATAAAGTTTATATTTCACTCCCAGATGGTGAATTTATACATCAATTAAAGGAAATAGGATGTGAGTTCATTAATACACCAATCAGTAGAAGGGGTACTAATCCAATAACCGACGTAAAATTATTTATGAACTATAAAAAGATTATTAAAGAGGTAAAACCTGATGTGGTGTTAACCTACACAATAAAGCCTAACGTATATGGCGGTCTAGCTTGTAGGATGGCAGGTATTCCTTATGTATGTAATATTACTGGTCTTGGAACAGCGGTAGAAAATGATGGGATATTACAGAAAGTCACTTTATTTCTATATAAAAATGCCCTAAAAGACGCGACATGTGTATTCTTTCAAAATGAATCAAATAAAACCTTTTTTAGTACAAAAAAGGTTGTTAAGGGGAAATCAAGATTAATACCAGGATCTGGTGTTAATCTTAATTATTATCCCATACTGGAATATCCATTGGATAAAGAGGTTAATTTTTTATTTATTGCTCGTGTAATGAGGGAAAAAGGTATTGATCAATATTTAGATGCTGCTAAATACATAAGAGAGAAATACCCAAATACTATATTTCATATTTTAGGATTTTGTGAAGGTGAATATGAAGAAAAATTAAAGATAATGCAGGAAAAAGGGATAATTCAGTATCATGGAATGCAAAGTGATATAAGAGAGTTCCATAAAATTTCTCATTGTACTATTCATCCTACATATTATCCAGAAGGTATGTCTAATGTATTACTCGAAAGTGCTGCTTGTGGAAGGCCTATTATTACCACTGATAGAAGTGGCTGTCGGGAAATTGTGGAACATGGAGAAAATGGTTTAATTGTCAAACAAAAGAATAGTCAGGACTTAATAGAAAAAATAGAGCGCTTTTTAAGTATGGATTGGCAGGATAAAAAGAACATGGGCTTAGCGGGTAGAAAGAAAGTTGAAAAGGAATTTGATAGAAATATTGTTCTGAATGCTTATCTAGACGTAATAAACAGTGTACAGAAATAATTATAAGTAAGAGGGTTATATGATATTATGATTAATTCTAAGTCTATGTTACTTAAGGTTATATCGGTTTTTATGGGATCAGCATTTTTTATGGCATCACAATTTTTAATAATAATAATATTGGCGAGACTAGGTAATGCTGAAGTTGTAGGAGAGTTTGGGTTAATGCTAGCGATTACAGGTCCTGTATACATGTTTTTTACGATGCAAATTAGAAATAAAGTTACTAGTGAAGAAAGTAACTCATCTGCGTATATTGAAATTGTAATTTTAAATGTAATATTAGCAACTATAATATCCTTAGGTATTTGTTTTATTACAAAAGCTAGTTCTGACGTAACACAATTAGTATTTATCTACTTGTTAGCAAAAAATGTTCAATTAGTTTCCGAATTAGTTTATGGTATTTTGCAACAACAAGAAAAACTTCATGAAGTAGGATTTTCAAATTTTATAAAAGGTATTTCATCAACTTTTTTGTTTTTTATTTTTTATTATTTCACAAGAGATATTTTATTGGCCACTCTTAGTATAGGATTATCATGGTTAGTAACGCTTTTAATATATGATATTTCTAAAATTAATATGAATAAGAAGAGAAATATTAAAGATTACTTGAAACTACCTGATGATATGAAAAAGGTTAGTTATTTATATAGGGCTCTGTTACCTTTGGGGATTATCTCACTTCTATATTCATTAAATACAAATATAACTAGATATTTTATTACTTATTATACTGATACAGAACAATTAGGTTATTTTACAGCCCTCTCGTATCTAATGATAGCGGGAAATACCCTCGTTGGGGCGATAGGGCAGTCGTTTTGCAATAAATTATCTCGTTATAGTGATCGGGAGTCAAAAAGTGATTTTAATAAATTATTTAATAAACTAGTTGTCTTTGGCTTGATGTTAGGCCTGGTAAGTACATTATTGACCTTTTATCTTGGAGAGTTCTTATTGTATATTCTTTTTGGATCAGATTATATCGAATATTCTTCGCTTTTAACTCTTTTAATGGCAGCGACTATTTTTAGATATCCTGCTGAGTTTATGGGATACGCAACTATTGCTACTAAAACTTATAAGAATGAGTTACCTCAACTTATTTTCATGTTAATTGCAACATGTATTTGTGCATTTTTGTTAATCCCGATATGGGGATTATACGGTGCTGCTGTTACATTACTTGTAGGCTCTTGTATTACTGCGATTGGAAGATTTGTAATAATTTTAAGAGTGAATAAAGAAAGTGAAAGGAAAGTAAGTTATGAAACACAGTAAAATGAGAAATAGTGGGAATGTAATTTCATTTCCACTATTAATTAATGTATTACTCGTAGCTCTACTTGTAATACTTAGTTCAATATCACTTTTGTTTTTTAGCACCAATGAAGTAGTTACTTTAATCCCGATTGCAATTACAGCTTTATTTATCATTCGAAGAATAATATTAATAATTTTTCATAAGGTACCCACTTTGGATATTTGGGCTATTTTTACGTATACTTCGATACTAATTTTTATCTATTCTCCATTGTACCATCTAATAACGCATCAGCCGATTGCGAATAATTTACCATCTGATTTTACAAACCTAATAGCTATTATTGCTTGGACTTCATTACCGGTGATACCATTGTTTTATTTTGGGAGCTATATTAGAAAAAATATTAAATGGAGAATAAAAAAAGAAGCTTTTAAGAATGAAGAAATAAAAGTACCTAATATTTCTTTCATCGCTTTTGTTTATATACTGGTTGGTTTTAGTGCAAATATGATTATAGAGTCAGGGATAGGCTTAGGTGTATTAACGGGTACCCTTTATGTTTTAAATGATTTTTTTAGTGTAGGGTTAATATTTTTATATTTTAACTGGGCTAGTAAAGTTGCTAAGAAAGATAAAAACGTAAAGTTTCTGGGGCTAATATATTTACTAGTTATTTTGGTCTTAATTTCTTTATTTAACTTAGATAGAGGTAGCAGGTTCTTCATTCTAGTTTATGCATTTTGGGGATTATATATCTATGTAAATTATTTAAATAAAAAATTTAATATTACAAAGTTAATAATAATTACAATTATATTAATACCATTACTTACACAATATAAGTTATTCAAGTATGCGGAATATAATACCGATTATTTGGTAGATAGTAATTACCGAAAGTCTATTCAAAACCAATATGAACAATTGACACCTGGTTACACAATTGCTACAGATTTAGGGCGCTATTACATTTGGATGTTATATTATAAGGAATTGCAACCCAATGGTAATATTGATTACCAGCATGGAAAGACTTATGTTGATGCTGCTTTAACTATGTTACCTAGTTGGATTGTACCTAATAAGCCCCCGGGTATGATTGCTTTGTCTCATGATGCAGAATCTGGTAGAGGATTTTATGAACAATATAGGCCTACTACAGCAAAAATAGGAGGATTCTGGGCAGAAAGTTATGTGAACTTTGGATTTTTAGGGATATGGACTTTAGCAATTATATTTGGCTATTTCCTAGAAGTTATAAATGAAGTAATAAATAGAAATAAATTTGGGAGTATTACACCGGTTGTAGCAGGTTTGTTAGTTACATTTGGTGCGGAATTTTTACTGCACGATTCAAGGTTAATATTATGGCATGTTGCAAAGGATTTGTTTTTAATCTTTCCATTAATAATATATGTGAAATTTAAGAAAAAGAGGTTTAATACATGAAAATAATTTTTGCTATAAGTTCACAATACTATGAAAGTGAAGATGGGGTTTGGACAACGACATCATATAATAATACGATGTGGGATGAATATCTTAAAAGTTTTGATGAAATTTTTGTCTTAGCTCCATTAAAAAAAGTAAATGAGCTTCCAACTGGATGTAAAAGAGCTGATAATAAGAATGTCAAGTTTATTGACTCATCTGCTATTAAGAAAAAGGATGCAATTGGTATAATAAAGGTGAGAAATAAGATTAATTTATTAGTTAAATCATTAGATGGTGGGATATTGCATAGCCCATCATTTGAAGCGGAGTTAGCGTTTAGTGCTTTAAAAAAATATAAAAAGCCTTATGTTGTTGAAAGTAGAGGCGAGCAATCAATGCACGAAGGCTTTTTAAAAGCTAGAGGTATTCCTTTTGCCAAGTTTGTAAAGCAAATTTTTCTAAAAATGCATATGAGACATCTTGAAGGGGCATACGGATGTATTTATGTTTCTGATACTTTAAAAGAAAGATATGCGCCAAAAAATATAATTAAAGCAGCAGTAATAAGTGATTTAAGATTACCAGATTCCTTTATTAAAACACCAAGGGTTTGGGAGCAAACTTCAGAACCTTTTAAAATAATTAATGTAGGTAATTTAAGTCCTTATAAGGATCAAAGAACTTTAATAAAGGCGCTTCATTTTATTATAAAAAACTTTAATTATAATATTCAATTAAATATGGTGGGGAAGGGTCCCCTTGAATCAGAATTAAAACAGTTTGTAAAAGAGTTGGAACTAGAACAATATGTAAAATTCCATGGTTTTGTACCATGGGGGGAGGAACTTTTTAGTTTATATGATCAAAATGATTTATTTGTTCTATCTTCTCTTACAGAAGGTATGCCAAGGGTAGTACTTGAATCGTTAGCAAGGGGATTACCGGTAGTATCAACAGAGGTTTCTGGATCAATTGAAATTTTGCCTAAAGAGTGTATAGCTCCTGTTGGTGACTATAAGACATTAGCTCAAGCAATTAGAAGATTAATGGAATCTCCTTCTTTACTAAGTGAACTTTCTAATTTAGGAATTAATGAGATTAAGAATTATAGAGAGGACATTTTAAAAGAGAAAAAAATAAACTACTTTAATGAATTTAAAGAAGCTTTTAAGGTGGATGGAGATTGATGAAAGAGCCATTGGTTAGTATTATAATACCAAGTTATAATCCAGGACGATTAATAGAATTTGCGGTGAAAAGTGTAGAAAACCAAACATATACAAACAAAGAAATTATCATTATAGATGATGGTTCAACGGATGGGACGCTAGAGTGGTTAGAAAATAATAAGGAAAGATTTAAATATGTTACTCAAAAAAATAGTGGAGCTTCTAGTGCAAGAAATAAAGGTGTAAATATTGCTACCGGAGATTTTATTGCTTTTCTTGATGCTGATGATATTTGGTTTCCTAATAAACTTGAAAAACAAATGGGAATTTTTAAAGAGGAACAGGATATTTCTTTTGTATTTTCAAACGGCTTAATAATACATGATGATATTGAAGTAGATAGTATAATTTTGGAGAATCATGAAAAAGTATTTGATTTATACACTTTACCGCCAAAAATAATAGATTTTGATTGGAATTTTCGTATTCATTCAGTGCCTACTAGTAGCCTTATTGTAAGGAAAGATGATTTTATTAAGGTGGGTGGATTTCCTACCTTAATTCAGGGAGAAGATTTTGCCTTAATACAATTATTATTGGCTTATAATAAAGGTTATGCTTTTAAGGAACCTTTAATGTGTTATAGGAGACATCAGAATAATACAAGTTCGTCTATACAAAAGGTATCTATGAAAAAAAGGATGGGGAAAATTTTAAATAAGGATTTGACAAGAATTATATTGTTCAATATTTTAAAAGAAAATAATCATCCAATACCAAAAATTATTAATAAATATAGGGTTTATCCAGTCCCTTGTAGAATGCTTGCTTTGTTTATTTGGAGATTTAGGTATGGTGCAAACAAAAATAAAGTAAAACGGGATATTATTAATTATTTAACGGGAAGGGCTTGAAAAAGTTGAGAGGAAGAGAAAAAGCAAAGAAATTCCAATTTTTTTTAAGAATAGTGATAGGAATTTGGAATTTGTTTCCAAGGAAAGTATTGTATTCTTTATTAGTTTTAAATCGAAACTTGCCAGGATATTTAGGATTAGGCATAAGATATACTATATTTAAGGTTTTATGTAAATCTTGTGGGGAGAATGTTTTAATTGGACCTGGAGTATATTTCTTTAAGCTAGAAAATTTAGTAGTAGGAGATAATGTTAGTTTTCACCCTTTATGTTATATTGACGCTACTGGTGGAGTAGAAATACAAAAAGATGTTTCGATTGCACATAATTGTACGATTGTTTCCTTTGAACATGATTATACATCTGGAACTATATACAGAGATAATCCAGTAATCTCTAATCCCATTAGTATAGGCTCTAATGTTTGGTTAGGGGCAGGGGTAAGGGTTTTATCAGGAACGATTATTGAAAATAATGTTGTTATTGGTGCTGGTTCGATTGTTAAGGGAAAGATCAATAAAGATTCATTATATGTTGGGGTACCAGCTAAAAAGATAAAAGAGATTTAGTTTTATTTTAGTGGGATACTAAATTATGAGATTTTATTTATGAAGTACCCCTATTTATTTTTTATGAAATGAATATTGGGGCAATAATATAAAATAGTATAATGCTTGTCGCTTCTATATTATTGAGGAATATAGAATTGTTAATTAACATATGAAGAGGAAGGTAAATATGTACAAGATAGCGGTAGCAGGAACAGGTTATGTTGGTCTAGTGGCAGGTGTATGTTTTGCTGAAGTTGGGCATCAAGTAACTTGTGTTGATATTGATGAAAAGAAAGTAGATTTAATGAAATCAGGTGTTTCACCAATCTATGAAGCTGGTTTAGAGGAATTAATGCAAAAAAATTATGCTGCTGGCAGAATTAATTATACAACTAATTATAAATCAGTATATAAAGATGCAGATGCGATTTTTATTGGTGTAGGAACTCCAGAACAAGCTGACGGTTCTGCAAATCTTTTATATATTGCAACTGTTGCAAAGCAAATTGCTGAAAGTATAGAAAAAGATTGCCTTGTTGTTGTAAAGTCAACTGTTCCGATTGGAACGAACGATAAAGTAGAGCAGTTTATTCAGGACTTTTTAGTTAATGATGTGAAAGTAGAAGTTGCATCGAATCCAGAATTTTTAGCTCAAGGTTCTGCTGTTCATGATACGTTATATGCAGAAAGAATTGTCATTGGTACAGAAAGTAAATGGGCTGAAGGAGTATTAATGAATCTTTATAAACCGTTTCATTTACCTATCGTTTCAGTAAATAGACGATCAGCTGAAATGATTAAATACGCTTCTAATGATTTTCTTGCCCTCAAAATTTCTTATATGAATGATATTGCAAATCTTTGTGAATTAGTTGGTGCGGATATCCAAGA
This sequence comes from Bacillus sp. SRB_8, assembly GCF_003264205.1. Lineage (NCBI taxonomy): Bacteria > Bacillati > Bacillota > Bacilli > Caryophanales > Bacillaceae > Bacillus > Bacillus sp. SRB_8. The sequence continues at coordinate 288,379 of NZ_NADT01000004.1, forward strand.
TGTTGCAAAAGGTATGAGTTTTGATGAGCGTATTGGAAGTAAGTTTTTAAATGCGGGCATCGGTTTTGGGGGATCATGTTTCCCTAAAGATACAAAAGCATTAGAATATTTAGCGAGACAACATGGTTACGAATTAAGAATAGTAAAGGCTACAATTGATGTGAATAAAGATCAAAAGACTTTATTATATAAAAAAGCTAGCCAAAGGTTAATTACTTTTAGTGGTTTAAAAGTAGCGGTACTAGGACTGACGTTTAAACCTGGAACAGATGATTTAAGAGAAGCTGCGTCTCTTGAAAATATCCCTTTACTATTAGAACAAGGTGCAGATATTTATGCGTTTGATCCAGTAGGTGCAAGCAACTTTGCTAAGGTATATCCAGAAGGTAAAAATAAAAATGGTAATATTACATATGTTGCTAATGTTGAACAAGCTTTAGAAGGTGCAAACGTCTGCTTTATTTTTACAGAATGGGGAGAAGTGAAAGAATTAGCTCCAGAAAATTATAAGAAGTTAATGAGAACGCCCCTAGTATATGATGGAAGAAATATTTATGATGTTTCAGCGATGCAAGAAGCTGGGATAGAGTATCATTCTATCGGAAGAAAAGCTACAAGTAGAGAATGTATGAGGGAGTCGGATTATATTGAATTACAAGCCTCTAGATAATAGTAAAGTATACCTTGTTACTGGAGCGGCAGGTTTTGTTGGATATTTCTTATCTAAGAAATTATTAGAACAAGGTTGCCAAGTAATAGGTATCGATAATATAAATGATTATTATGATGTAAATCTTAAATATGCTCGTTTAGAGCAACTGAAACCGTATGAGAAATTTACTTTTATTAAAGGTGATATTTCTGATAAGGATATGATTACTAAGCTTTTTGAAGAGTACAAACCAAATATTGTAGTGAATTTGGCTGCGCAAGCTGGTGTGAGATATTCAATTGAAAATCCGGATGTATACATTCAAAGTAATGTTATTGGTTTCTATAATATTCTTGAAGCATGTAGACATTTCCCGGTTGATCATCTTGTATATGCATCATCGAGTTCTGTTTATGGAGCAAATAAAAAGGTTCCTTTCGAGGAAACAGATTTTGTAGATAATCCAGTATCACTTTATGCATCTACTAAGAAATCAAATGAACTAATGGCTCATACGTATAGTCACTTGTATAAAATTCCTGCTACTGGGCTTCGCTTCTTTACGGTGTATGGTCCAATGGGACGTCCAGATATGGCTTACTTTGGTTTTACTGATAAGTATTTTGCTGGTGATTCAATCAAAATATTTAATAATGGTGATTTTGAAAATGATCTATATCGTGATTTTACTTATATAGATGATATTGTTGAGGGGATCCAACGTCTTTTAAGTAATCCACCTAAAGGCGATGTTGAACATAAAGTATTCAATATTGGAAATAATAATCCTGAAAAACTAATGGTATTTATCGAAACATTAGAGAAAGTACTAGGTAAAGCTTTAGGAAGAGAAGTGACATTTGAAAAGGTATTTGAGCCTATCAAACCAGGAGATGTACCGGCTACTTATGCATCAACTGATTTATTACAGAAGGCTGTAGATTTTAAACCTGAAACTTCTATAGAAAAAGGCTTACAGGAGTTTGCTAATTGGTATGTAAAATACTATACAGTAAAATAATCGTGATTCTTTTTGAAAAGGCCACTAGCGGCTTAGAATACTTAAGATATAATATACTAAATTAATGTTTGTATTATCTGGAGATTTATTCAGAATGATTGAAAGATGAGGTCTATAATAATGAAAAAGAAAATTCTATTTTGGATATTAGGAATCATAGGAGTACTAATTATAGGTGGAGGAGTATACGCTTATAATGTATATTCTAAAGTCTCAAGTACATTAAATGAAGTTCATAAACCTTTAAAGCGTGATCAAGGTAACAAACAAGAAGAAAAAATTAATAAATCTGAACCTGTTTCAATCCTGTTGCTAGGTGCAGATGAACGCGGTGAAGATAAAGGGCGTTCTGATTCTTTAATGGTCATTACTTTAAATCCGAAAAACAATTCTATGAAGACGTTAAGTATCCCTCGTGATACGTATACGGAAATTGTAGGTAAAGGAAAAAGTGATAAAATTAATCATGCTTACGCATTTGGTGGCGTGGATATGTCTGTCGCAACAGTCGAAAAATTCTTAGGTGTGCCTATTAATTACTACATAGAAGTTAATATGGAAGGATTTAAGGATATTGTTGATGCTGTGGGCGGTGTTGATGTAAATAATGATTTAGAATTCTCTCTTGAAGGAAAGCACTTCCAAAAAGGGAATATTCATTTAACAGGTGATCAAGCTTTAGCGTATACTCGTATGCGTAAAGAAGATCCACGTGGTGACTTCGGTCGTCAAATGCGTCAACGCCAAGTGATGCAAGCAGTTATTAAAAAAGGTGCAAACTTATCTTCTTTAGCAAATTATGGAGATGTACTTACAGCAATCCAAAAGAACGTGAAAACAAACTTAACACAAGATCAAATGTTTGATATGCAAAAGAATTATAAGAATTGCTTGCAAAATAGTGAAGATATTCAAATCCCAGGTGACGGACATAAAGCAGCTGACGGTATTTGGTATTACTATGTTCCGGACGCAGCGAAGCAAGATTTAACAAATAAATTAAAAGCAAATCTTGAGCTAAAATAAGTAATAATACGGATAAACCCAACTCTTTTGGAAAGAGTTGGGTTTATTTTTTGTTTTTATATTAGTATTATATAATGTAAGACTATTAGAAGAGGTGAAGGGAAGTAACTATAAGATTCTAACATATGAGCAGGAGGAAGAACATGAGTTCAATTTTAGTATGCGGTGGAGCTGGTTACATCGGTTCTCACGCTGTAAAAAAATTAATAGATGAAGGCCTATCTGTAGTAGTAGTTGATAATTTACAAACTGGGCATGAAGATGCGATTACAGAGGGTGCAAAGTTTTATAAAGGAGACCTTCGTGATAAAGGTTTTCTAAGAGATGTTTTTAAACAAGAAAATATTGAGGCGGTTATGCATTTTGCAGCTGATTCTTTAGTTGGCGTTAGTATGGAGAAACCTCTTCAATATTATAATAATAATGTGTATGGTGCACTTTGCTTGCTAGAAGTAATGGATGAGTTCAAAGTAGATAAGTTTATCTTCTCTTCTACTGCAGCAACTTACGGTGAGGTAGATGTTGATCTTATTAATGAAGAGACGGTAACAAATCCAACGAATACGTATGGAGAGACGAAGTTAGCGATTGAAAAGATGCTTCATTGGTATAGCCAAGCTTCTAATTTAAAGTATAAGATTTTCAGATACTTTAATGTAGCTGGTGCAACGCCAAACGGTATTATTGGTGAAGATCACCGTCCCGAGACGCATCTTATTCCTTTAGTTTTACAAGTAGCTTTAGGACAACGTGAGAAGATTATGATGTTTGGCGAAGACTATAATACACCAGATGGTACTTGTATTCGCGATTATATTCATGTCGAAGATTTAGTAGCAGCTCATTTTCTTGGTCTTAAAGACTTACAAAACGGCGGGGAAAGTGATTTCTACAACTTAGGAAATGGAAATGGGTTTAGCGTTAAAGAAATCGTTGAAGCTGTTCGTGAAGTTACGAATCATGAAATCCCAGCAGAAGTAGCACCAAGGAGAGCGGGAGATCCAGCACGTCTAGTTGCTTCTTCACAAAAGGCGAAAGAGAAATTAGGATGGAATCCACAGTATGTAGAGGTTAAAATAATTATTGAACATGCTTGGAATTGGCATCAGAAGAAACCTCATGGCTATGAGAAGTAAGTAGAAATGGAAAAGAGAGGGTATCGTCGTTCAACATATGTTCGACAATACCCTCTCTTTTTTTGTATGATTTTTGCTATACTAAACTGTACTATAATACGGGATGGAAGGAGGATGATGATGAAAATACTTGTAGTTGATGATGAATCGAGTATCCGCAATTTAATTCGGATGCAGTTAGAGATGGAAGGATATGAAGTATTGACGGCAGCTGATGGGAGAGAAGCTTTAGAGAGATGGAATGAGCAGCCGGATGTACTCATTTTAGATGTGATGCTTCCTGATACGGATGGGTATGAGTTATTACGTTTATTCCGAGAGAAGGATCGTGATATCCCAGTGCTTATGCTGACAGCAAAGAGTCAGATGAATGATAAATTGCTTGGCTTGCAGCTTGGTGCGGATGATTATGTGACGAAGCCTTTTAATTATGCGGAGCTTATTCTTCGTGTGAAAAATATGAGTCGGCGTGTGAGGAAGGAGGAAGTGTCTTCTACTCATGAGGTGATCCGAGCAGGGGAATTGGTAATTTGTCCAAAGGAAAGAAAGGTACATGTGAGTGGGCAAGAAATTCAGTTAACGTATCGAGAGTTTAATTTATGTCAGTTGTTTGTTTCGAATCCTCAGCGTGTGTTCATGAGAGATGAGTTGCTTGAGAAAGTATGGGGATTTGAGTATATCGGAAATACGAGAGCGGTTGATATTATGGTGCAAAGACTTCGAAAGAAACTCGGGAATAGTGGGGAGCATATTAAGACGATTTATGGTGTTGGATATAAGCTTGATTGCTAAAAGGTGATGATATGTCTTTAAAACGAAATATGGTGTTTGGAATAGTTGGATTGTTGATTCCAATTCTTGTTCTTTTATACGCGGTTGTTTATATTGCACTGGAGAAGAATGTGTATCATAATGCGGCGGATTCCTTAGAAAAGTTAAGTGTGGAAGCGCAAATTTATACGATGAATTATTTAGAGAAGGAAGCAGAAGTAGAGACGTTAGGTCCTAATTCGCTTTTAATTGCTTCGTATTTAGCGAAGCGAATGGATGTCCGGGTGCAGATGATTGGGAAGAATGGAGATGTTGTTGCAGATACACAAAAAGGGGCATTACTTCATCGGAATATTGATATTGAGAGTTCTTTGAAGGGAAAGAAATCTTATGTTTTCGAGGAGGGAGACCCAGCTCCAATTCTTTTGTTTTCAAGTCCAGTTTATTATGGAAACGATGTCATTGGGAGTATTCGTTTTATAAATGAGTTAACGGATGAGAAGGAAGTTTTAACAAATGTGAGTTGGACGTTTTTGATGACGTCGCTTTGTTTAGTAGCTGCTGGTATTTTCTTTGCGATTCGTTTGGCGAAGTCTCTTCATAAACCAATTGATCAGTTAAGGCAAATGGCGCATCGGCTCGCGAATGGGGATTATGAAAGTAAGATTGAGCTGAATGAGTATGTGGAGATTGCACAGCTTTCAGCATCCTTTAATGCGATGGCTGATGGAATTGAACTGCATATTAAGCAGCTGAAGGAAGAGAAAGAGAAACAGAAAGATTTCTTAGACCGCATTACACATGAGCTGAAAACACCGCTTACGGCAATTATTGGTTATGTTGATTTAATTCCGAAGTTACAATCGAAGGAGGATGTGCAGGAGAGTCTCCGTTATGTGGCTGTAGAAAGTGAACGTCTATTATCACTTGTAGAGGAATTACTTAAGTCTTCAAAGTACGGGAAGAGTACGTTTGAAGTGTCACCTACAGTCGTGAATATAAAAGAATTGGCAGAAGAGGCAGTTTCGATTGTGAAACTCAGGTTGCAGCAGTTTGAAATTGAAGTTATGAATGAGTTAATGGAAGTACACGTCGTTGCGGATTTTGATAAGACGAAGCAAATTTTCTTGAATGTACTTGATAATGCGATTAAATATAGTGATGCTACGCGAGTTCGTATGAATGTAATTATAAATGAGCAGGAAGCAAAGGTTTTTGTTCATGATGATGGTATTGGTATGGATGAAGGTGTGCTTGCAGAGTGGAATGAGTCTCCGGAAGGTAAGGTGCTTCCTTCTAGTTACGGGAATGGCTATGGTTTATACATTTGTCAGGAGATTATGAAGAAGCAAGGCGGGAGTATGCGAATTGAGAGTAGTGAAGAAATGGGAACTACAATATGTATGACATTTTTACTCCCAAGACGGATGGAAGACATAAAAAACTTGAAAGCGGTTAAATGATACATTTATGAAACAATTATGCGGTATTTTCGAAACAACGTTTTTTTATCTTGGAGGTAGGCAGAAATGAAAAGGCTATCATTTCAAATTCTTGTGTTTGTCTTTTGTATGATCGTTTCTCTTATTTTGTTTTATGTTATTGAGAAGCAAATATATAATCGAATCACGATTGTGGATGACAAACAAGCCGTTTTACAAAGAGTGAATGAATCCCTTCCTACTGAAGTGAAAGTAAGGCATGAGAAGTGGGGAGAAATTGTTGTAACGGATGAAGTTCGTTTGCATACGATTGTTTCATTCTTTGACCGAATTCGAGTAGAACCGAGAGAAGCGAGGAATCAAGAACAAGTATTTACTGGAGAAGTAACGTACTTGAATGGACATAAACGTACTTTTGCAGTAGGTGACTTGTTCCAGTATGAGGCTAATGTATACGGAAAGAATGGTACGGATCCGATGATCTCAGCATTGCAAACGTATTTGTTAAGTCTGTATTATACACCAGAGCGCATTAGTAATTTCTTTGCGGAGGCAAAGGAAGTTGTAGTGAGGCAAGGGGATGTAATACGTACTATAGATCTTACGCAAATATTTGACTCTATTCGATACGCAAAGCAAATTACAGATTACGGAGAAATTCAGAAATTATTACAATCACAGAATGAGCCGATTGCTTATATTACTGCCTATAAAACAGGCAAGAGTGTAAAGAATGAGCGAGAGGATATTCTAACTATTTCTGTGTATCCATCGTATTTTGTTGTGCAATATCTCGGTGATAATAACGGGAATGTCATGTATATGAAGGGCTCCCTAGCAGAATTCCTTGTAAAGGAGAATGTGTCATGAGAAAGATAGCCTTTTTCTTCTTTTTGCTAGTAATCGGAGGAGCGATGTCTAGTTGCTCTCGAGATACAACCTCTATTAAATATAATAAAAGTGGTCTCCCTATTTTGGATGATCGTCATCTTGTTGCATATGTAGCGGCCCGCGAGGAAGTTGGTGAGGCATTGCTTTCATCATTTTGTAAACCGCGGGGATGTACATATGAATTTATTCGTCTTTCGACAGAAGAACTTCTTCGAAGAGTGGAAGAAGAATCTGGAAATCCGAAAGCGGATATTATTATTGGCGGTACAGTAGATGCACATCAAATGATGAAGCAAAAAGATCTGTCTATTCCTGTGACGAGCCAGCATGCGAATCGTATTTCAAAAACTGTTAAAGATAAAGATGGTTATTGGTACGGTTACGAAGTAGAGAAATTGGCAATCGCAATTAATAAAGAGCGGTGGAACGAAGAAATAGCACCGCTCGGTCTACCGTATCCATCCAGGTGGCAAGATTTATTAAACTCTGCGTACACTGGAAAGATTGTTATGCCAGATCCAAATGTTTCGGGTACTGCATATACGTTTTTTCAATCACTTATTGATACTTTAGGTGAAGAGGAAGCGAAGGCGTATGTGAAGCATCTTGCAGGACAGGTTGGAGAAGTAACAGTGAATGGTTACATACCAGCAGAACTTGTGGCAAGTGGTGAATATATGATAGGCATCAATTTTGCGGGAGATCAGAGAATGCTTCAGAAACAAGGCTTTCCTATTTTAAGTAAGGAACCTGAGCAAACAGGGTTATCTGTTAATGCGATTTCGAAACTGAAGCGTGCACCGAGTGGTTTTATTGCGGACTTATTTATTGATTATTGTTTATCAGAAGAAGCGGGGCACATTTTAGAAAAAGTTTCGTTTGGCGTACCAACGATGTTTGCGAAGAACCAAAAAGAGATAGAAGGTCAGCCGGTTAGAAGGACGAACAAAAATATATCAAATAGTGGAATAATCGAGATATGGAATAGACAGCGTCTCTCTCAAAAGTGAGAAAAGGAGACGAGAGTATATGTTTAAATGGCTTAAGCCAGCACCTGCAATTGAGAGATTACCAGCGGATATGATCGCTAAAGTATATACATTACTGCGTATTCGTGTGCTAATGGGAATTTCAGTTGGGTATGCTGCTTATTATTTAGTTCGTAGTAACTTTACGTTATCAAGTACGTATTTAGTACAAGAATATGGTTTTAGTACAGCTGAAATTGGACTACTAGGTTCAGTAATGGCGATTGTTTATGGATTTAGTAAGTTCTTTATGGGGAATTTATCCGATAAAGCTTTTGCACAGCGCTTTATCGCAGTTGGATTATTCTTATCAGGGCTTGTAAATATTTGTTTCGGGTTTGCATCTTCATTTGGAATGATCGTTACATTACTTGTCCTAAACGGTATTGTACAAGGCATGGGAGCACCACCTTGTAGTATCGTTATGACGAAATGGTTCTCGAAGAAAGAACGTGGTACGAAAACAGGCATTTGGAATATTTCACATAACGTTGGCGGAATGCTTGTGCCACCACTTGTCGGAATCGGTGTAGGTATTTTCGGTGAAAGTCATTGGCAAGGCGGCGTGTTTATTTTCCCAGCGATTATCGCAATGGTAATTGCAGTTCTTGTTTGGATTAATGCGAAGGATACACCAGAATCTGAAGGTCTTCCTCCAATTGATGAGTATCGCAATGACTATGAAAATCTTGAAAAAGCAGATAATGCTAACAAGATGTCACCAAAAGACATTTTAATGAAATATGTAGTGAAAAATAAGTTCGTTTGGTATTTATGTATTGCGAATGCATTCGTTTACTTAATTCGTTTCGGTGTTATTAACTGGGTTCCACTGTATTTAACAACAGTTAAAGGTTTTTCAAAAACAGAAGCGCATGCTGCATACGCGATTTTTGAAGGTATGGCAATTCCAAGTTCATTAATCGTTGGTCTTTTAAGTGATAAGTTATTTAAAGGAAAACGTATGCCATTATGTATTATGAGTATGGCCGGAGTTGTTGTTGGTACGGTTGTATATTGGCAAGCATCTAGCGTACTTGTTGTAAGTATTGCAGTTTCTATTATCGGTTGTTTAATTTACGTACCACAGTTTTTAATCGGTTTAAGTGCGATGGAATTAGTACCGAAATTTGCAGTAGGTACAACAGTTGGTATGTGTGGTCTGTTCGGTTATGTAGGCGGAAGTCTTGTAGCAAACGCAGCAATTGGTGTTATTGTTGATCGTTCTGGCTGGGATGGCTGCTTCATCTTACTATTAGCAGGCGGTATTTTATCAACAGTATTCTTATTTATCGTGCAACGTGGGCATGAAAGAAAAGGTCCTAAAGTGGCGTAATAGTTTATTCAGAAAAGCGATCCAATCATTATTTTGGATCGCTTTTTTTATATAAGGAAACCTTTCCTTAAAACTATCTTAAAAGATAGAATGTCATATTTCTAATCATTGGTATTTTTGTTACAATATAAATGATTGTGTAAAACTTTGTAAAATGAGTGTAACAATGTAAGTGGGGATGCAATTTTCCGAAAGTTTTATACAATTAAATATCTATTAAACTATTAAGATATAAAAGGAGAGAGAATATGTTACCAAATACGGTTCGTACTCCAAACAAGAAGAAGAAATGGATTATCATCGGAGTTATTGCACTAATTGTTATTGTAGCAGCAGTTAATATTTTTGTTATGCAAGGTAAGAAGAAAGGTACGGCGAAGACAGATGCTGTAAGTTTTGAGAAAGTGACAGAGCGAAAGCTTAATAATACGAAGTTAATTTCTGGTCAAGTGAAGCCAGGAAATATTGAAAGTTTCTATGCGGATCCGACTAAAGGAAAAGTGAAAGATATTGCAGTGAAAGAAGGACAAGAGGTAGAAAAAGGAACGAAACTATTCTCTTATGATAATGAAGAAATTAATCTTCAAATGAAGCAAGCTGATCTTGATCAGAAGATGGCTGATATGCGTTACGATCAAGGGAAAAAGAAGATTGATTCATTGAAGAAAGAAATTAAGAAGGTAAAAGATAGTGGGGCTGGGAAAGAAGTAACAGACCCAATGGAAGAGCAAGTAAGTGAGTTAGAAATGGCTCAAAAAACAACTGACCTTGAGAAAGAAAAAGGGAAGTTACAAAAAGAAGAGTTAAGTAAAAAACAGAAAGAACTTACGATTTATAGTAATTTCACTGGTGTTGTACAAAAGTTAGACAAAGATGCGGCACAAAGTTCATCTCAAGCGTTAGGTGGTCAAGGGAAAGCATTTTTACAAGTTGCTTCTAAAGACCCGTTCCAAGTTCAAGGGACTTTAACAGAGCTTCAAAAGTCACAAATTCAAAAAAATCAAACGTTCACTGTAACTGCGAAAGCAAATAATAAGAAAAAGTGGACAGGTAAAATTACGGAAGTAAGTGAATTCCCAACGAGTGCAGAGATGGCTCAAGCTGCTGGTGAGGGAACTCAAAATATGTCTCAATATACATATAAAGCAAGTCTTGATAGCCAAGATGGTTTATCTCCAGGTTATCACGTTTCTCTGCAAGTAAATTTAGAGAATAAGACAATGATTGCTGTTCCAAGTAAGAGCATTGTAGAAAAAGGCGAAGATGCATTTGTTTATATTGAAGAGAAAGGAAAGCTTCGTAAACAAAATGTGAAAAAAGGTTCTACTGATGGAGACTGGACAGAGATTGTTGAAGGCGCAACAGTGGGGCAAAAGGTGGTTAAAAATCCTTCCGACGACGTGTATGACGGAATGGAAGTGAAAGAGAAATGATTACGTTAAATAATATTGCTAAGACGTATTATCAAGGGAAACTTGCGGTGCCGATTTTACATGGTATTAGTTTAACAATTCAAAGCGGTGAGTTCGTTTCTATTATGGGACCGTCTGGTTCTGGTAAATCAACGCTTATGAATATTATCGGTTGTTTAGATCGTCCAACAGAAGGTGAATATATGTTGAATGATGTGAATATCTTAACAGCAGACGAGTCAAAACTAGCTTTAATTCGTAATGAATATATCGGCTTTGTGTTCCAGCACTTTAATTTGCTGCCGCGTCTTTCCGCAGTGGAAAACGTTGAACTTCCGCTCATCTACGGTGGAGTGAAGAAAGCAGAGCGTCGTCAAAGAGCTCTTGAAGCGCTTGGAAAAGTTGGATTATCAGATAGAGTAGACCATTTACCTAGTGAATTATCAGGTGGACAGAAGCAACGTGTAGCTATCGCAAGATCGATTGCAAATAATCCAACGTTCATTATGGCCGATGAGCCGACAGGTGCGCTTGATACGAAGTCTGGTGCACAAGTTATGGATATTTTCACGAAGCTAAATGCAGAAGGTACGACGATTGTTATGGTTACGCATGAAGAAGAGGTAGCAGCGTATTCTTCCCGCCGCATTGTACTGCGAGATGGGAAAATTACAGAAGATAGAAGGTGTGCAGTATGAGTTTACTAGATAGTATAAAAATTGCCCTATCTTCTATTTTAGCTCATAAACTGCGTTCAGCTCTTACGATGCTCGGTATTATTATTGGTGTTGGTTCTATTATTACTGTCGTTGCGATTGGGCAAGGCGGGGAAGCGATGCTGAAGTCGAAATTCGCAGGTTCTGGTGGTAATAACCTTATGCCAATTCAATTTAAACCAGATATTAATGATGAGTTTGCTATAGGTGGATTTCAAATACCGAAGTTAACTGAAGAGGATATTTTGGAAGTAAAACAAGTGAAAGATGTTTCACACGTTATTACGACAAACCAGAATTCAGAGGTACTTGATGTAAATGATAAAAAAGCAAATCTAAATGTTATTGGTCTTGATAATGAATATTTTGCGGTTAATAAAGTAAAGGTCGTAAAGGGACGTACTTTAAATGAATCCGATATTTCTCATGCAAATAACGTTGTGATGATTAGTACAAAAACAGAAGAGACGTTATTTAAGGACGTAAACCCAGTTGGACAAATTATTGAGATGAAGGGGCAGCCAATGCAAATTATTGGTGTGTATACATCTGACAATGAGTTTATGGGATTTGAAATGGAAGAAGCGTTAATTCCCCTTACTTTATGGCCTGTTTTATACGGAACAGATGAGATTCAAAGTATAGCAATTCAATCTAAAAATGTAGACAATTTAGAATCAGCAGGGAAACAAGCTGTTGATGTATTAAATAGTCGTAAGCCAAGTGAAATTCCAGGTAAATATGAACTGGTGAATTTAAAAGAGTTCCAAGAAAATGTTTCTAAAGTTACTAATATCATGACGATGATCATCGGTGGTATAGCTGGTATTTCATTAGTCGTTGGTGGTATCGGTGTAATGAACATCATGCTCGTATCTGTAACAGAGCGTACGCGCGAAATTGGAGTACGCAAAGCGCTTGGGGCAACGCGTAGTAAAATTTTATTACAATTTTTAATTGAAGCGGTTATGTTAACGCTTCTAGGTGGTTTGATCGGAATTGGTCTTGGATATGGCGGGGCATATATTGTTTCCACATTTGCGAAATGGCCACCGCTCGTTTCATGGGAAGTTGTCGTTGGAGGCGTATTGTTCTCTATGACACTCGGTATTATTTTCGGATTAATTCCAGCAAACAAAGCTGCGAAATTAGATCCAATCGAAGCACTTCGTTATGAGTAGATTATTAGTGTAGTAGAGAAGTTCTCTACTACAAGTTACCGTTCTAGTGGGCGGTTCGTAGCCTCTACATGAGGATGTGAACCGCCCGTTAGAACGGGTTATATAAATAGAGGGAGGCGTTATAATGGAAGCGAATATTAATACGCAAGATGTAGGTTCGAAAAAGCCATCATTATTTGGAATGATTACATCTCCAGGTGTGCAGTTTGAGAGAATGAAAACGAAAAGTCCGGTTTGGGGGGCATTTTTCCTGTTTGCTATACTTGGGACAATCACGGCAGCGGTAGTGGCTTATTTAGCGTTAGTTAATACTCCGGAGTTGGCAAAAGAGCTTAAGGGCGATTCAGCAGGTATGGTTAAAGGGTTTACTCTTGGAGGGGGAGCGATTTTTGGTTTCCTTGGAACAATTGTTGGTTTGTTTATTGTAGCTGGATTTTATAAGGTTATTATGATGTTCATGAGTAATGATACACCGTATATGAAGATATTATCTATTTACTTATATGCAAATATTGTTTATTATCTTGGTGGTATTCTAAATGCAGTGCTAGGTTTTATTCTTGGTGGAACTGGTACTGATAAATATACAAGTTTAGCGCCTTTATTTGATCAGGGAACGATTGCTTATGGTATTGGTTCTGCGTTTGAAGTGTTTAACATTTGGAGCTTGATCTTAACTGGTTTAGGCTTGCATATCGTTGCCGGTTTAAGTAAAAAACAGGCAATAATTTTAATTTCTATATTCTTTATCCTTACAATTGGATTTAGTATGTTAGGCGGTATGTTCTCTGGCTTTGGTAAGTAATATGTTATTTTGAAAAGGTGGCTCTTCCTAGAGTCACCTTTTTTATTTTTACCCCTATTTCAAATACCCCCAGCAGAATTTCAAATTCTGCCTAGTGTAATTTCAAATTACGGCAGCAGTATTTGAAATTACCCACAATGAAATTTCCTTTCTCATTTTATATTGTAGAGGTACCGCGGAATACTGAAGAGGTATACCTTTTAGAAACGGGCACTGTGTGAAGCCAGCGACTTTTGCAGATACGGTTGTTTTGTATGAAGGTATGATTGTAAATCAAATAAAGAGGTTAAATATTTACCAAGATTATGAAGAGTATTATCAATGTGGTTTAATTGGTCTTTGGCATGCTTATGAAAGGTATGAGGAGGAGAAAGGGAGTTTTCCTGCTTATGCGGTTGTAACGGTACGTGGTTATATATTGGAAAGGTTGAAGAAAGAATGCGTAGTGCAAGAGCGCTATGTATGCACGGACGAGTATGAGGAACGATTTGAGTGTGAAGATGCTGGAACGAGGGCGAAGGATTTTATGAGTGTGTTAGATGAGAGGGAGAAGCATATCATTTCAGAGCGATTTTTTACAGGGAAAAATATGGGAGAGATAGCTTCTGAAATGGGGATGACGTACTATCAAGTGAGATGGGTATATCGACAAGCACTTGAGAAAATGAGAGATAGTGTAAGGGGATAAGAATAATAAGTAGAATGGAAGGCAAAGGAAATATTGCGTTCCATTCTATTTACTTTAAGGCAGTAAATGTGGCAAGAGGTTTTTTAAGGTAATGAATCTTTCATGTTCATTCGGGATAATACATGTCCAGATTTGAAAAATTGTTGCTGTAACTTATGAGAACCTATTTGTATTGTTATGGTAGTTCCGTTAAAAAAATGAATGTTAGCTTTGTTAGTTTTTTTGGAAAACTCTATCTCATCTATATGGTTATAGAACAACCAAATGCAGCTTGGAGAAGAAGGAGATTCTGTTGGGAAAACGCAAATATATTCTTTGTGATTAATCGGAATTGGAACATTTTGTTTGAGCTTAAAGTTTATTTGGACTGCATGACGTCTACCTTGATAAGTAGAATGAACATGTGTTAGACAAGATTTCTTTATGAGTTGGATAGCTGTTTGGCAAGAGTACAGAGGGTTTCCGCTACTGTCGATAATTTTTGTCCGGTAATAAGGGTGTTTGCAAGGTTCGAGCATCATTGTAGAACTAGAAATAAAAATATCATTTTCATTATCCATGATTCTAAAATCCTCCCTTATAAAAATTGTTATTCTGAATATAATTATATACGAATTATGCAAAACAATATTAATCTTTTGTTTCGTATTGTAAATTTTTACGGTTCGTTTACAATCAATAGATGATAGTCTTTCTAATTTGCATCGCTTGTACATATATATGAAAATAGAAAAGAGTAGGCGGTGATATAGCATGAAGAAAAAGTATATTATTATGGCTCTAGCTGTTGTTCTCTTAGTTTATTTAGCAAACAGTAATCCGGGTAAGGGAGAATATACGGATTGGGCAGCAAAACAATTTATGAAGCGTAATGATGTGAGTAAGAAGCTAGACGAGGTTGAGAAAGAAAACAAAGAGGGTATACTTGGCGATCTAGCATCGGCGGGAAAGAAATTGGCAAATAAGTATGTTGAGCCACAAGTTGGATTATTAATCGATCATTATACAAAGCGAAATGATTATATTTTCTTCTCGACATATAAGACAGAGTTTGATGTAGGCGGAGAGAATTATAAGTATGTTTGCGTTGGTTTTTCAAACATCTTTATCCCGATTGAAATGCCGAAGAAAAAAGACGAATCTGCAAAATAATGCAGATTCGTCTTTTTGATATACGGAGTAATCTGAACTTCAGATAAAGTTTTTTTGGTTCTGGTGCAAACACTCCAAAACGCTTGTAAATGACCTCCTAAACTTGGACATACTGATATTAGTACTCTAAAAAAGGATGTGATTGGTATGGAAGAGAACAATCTATTCAAGTGGAAACATTCTCAACCGGATATTATTTTATTAACCGTGAGATGGTACCGACGGTATAGCATCAGTTTTCGTGATTTAGTTGAAATGATGGAAGAACGTGGGCTATCCCTTCCTTAAAACAATTTGACCTATCGTCAAAAGAAACTACGCTTTTGCTAGACTAAGCTGATACTTAATGAGACTAAGCTGATACTTAATGAGACTAAGCTGATACTTAATGAGACTAAGCTGATGCTTAATGAGACTAAGCTAATACTTTATGAGAATGAACTGATACTTCGCTAAACTGAGCTGATTTTCGTTAAACTGTGGACAAAAATTAAAACCTTATGATAAAACAAAACTATAACTACATTGAATTGAACAAAAAACTAAACTTATGGTACAATAATTCCGTCAAAAAAATCAAAAACTCCTCTCGGTGTTGGTTGCATCAAAAGGATTGAATAAATCTAATCTACATATAATTTAGATACTTAAATCACAAGTTATTATTTAAAGTCAAGTTCTTGGGAGGAACTTGTCTTTTTTATTTTTATCAAATTTATACTCAGACACAACACTCACACCGAAAAACAAGGAGGTGAATTACATGAACGATAGCAAAGAATTTTGTCCTCATTGCAACGCTAATTTGCAAGATGATCCGATTCCTAAAGAATCACAAAAATGGTATGGCTGCACTCATTTTACTCGAAAAATCGGGATTTCAAGTATCACACGCGATACAATCTTGAACTGGCAATGTCCTGATTGTAAAAAAGAGTGGAGAAATTAAGCTTCTCCACTCTCTTTTTTATCGAAATAAGGCTTTACTACTTTCTCTATATAAGTTTCTATAGTTTCCAAACTAGCACTTATTTGTCGTTCTTCTTTTAGTTTTTCATATATTTTTTCTGGTGTTTGTCCACAAGAATAACGAGTCCATATTGCTCTTATGATAACTGGCGGTAAGGCTTCTTTGTTTTTAACTTTTCGTAGCATATTTGACCATTTATCTCGACTTCTACCCATTTTCCAATCATTTGTCACCTTTCAATTTTTCTTGAAACAACTTTTGAACAGCTAGCGATGCCGGGTCCATTTTCTGAACACCTTTTTGTTCTCTAATTTTAACTGATAATCTCTCTTTCAATTGCTCAACTCCCCCATAGTAACCATGATTTATTTTCAAGTATTCGTTTATTTTCATAGTATTGGGATATTTACGCTTTCCATCTTCAGCTATTCTTGAATTTTTCATACGATATTTATAAGCAATTTCTAACATTTCATCAGTTAATAGTGGTTTAGACCGTTTGTTTTGCCCTGTATTAATTTGTGAAGGCTTATCCAGTATTTCTGGATGTTTTTCTCTTAAACTATTTATCAGCGTTACGTGAGAGCCTTCATATGCATAATTTTCTTGCATGTAACGAAAAGTCCTCGAATAGTTATAGCGACCTGTCTTTTCTTTGTAAGATTTAAGATGTTTATAGGCAATAGCTAATTCTTCACCGCTTAATACTTTTGGCCTTCCTTTTCCTTGTTGGTTTTCAAATTTTTCATAAGCTTTTAATCTTGTTTTTAGCATTTCAATTTCCGCTTGTTTGTTTAGTAATTTAGTATTTAATAATTGCGTTTGTCTTTTTTCTTTCTCATATGAATCCCAGTTCTTTTTTATTTTGTCATTTAAAGAGTCGAGCAAGGATCTAAAGGAATTAGTTTTCATTTCAACAAAGCCTTCCTTGCTATATTGTCGTACTGGAACAATTACTTTTTGTCCATCTATGTTATGCTCTAAAGGTTTTACACTCCCTACATCATCAATAAAATTAAAATTAGGGCTTACTTTTAAATTTTCATCCGAACCGTTATAACTCATAAGTCGCACCTCTTTTGATTTTTAATTTAAAACAATTATATCATTTTTTTAAAATATAAAAGAAGGGAAACTTATAACTCATAGAGAATTTTATTTAAAAAACATAAAGGAGTTGGAGTTTATGGCGATAAAAGAACTTGTAAAACAGACTACTTTAACAGGGCGGATATCACGAATACTTAACGATTCAACAGAATTACAAAAGGAAATCCAACGTTTATCAAAACGGTTCGACAACAAAAATAGGGAGTGCGAGGTATTAAAGGAAAAGTGCGAGGAATTAAGCAAAAAATTGGCATTTTACGAAAGAATACATTCACTCAAAACTAATAAATAGCAATTAAATCCGTGAACAAGACTCAGATTTTATGTTATAATAATTCCATTAAAACAATAAAAAATCCTTTTAGTGCGCTAACACCAAAAGAATTAAAATATAACAATGTGCTATTGTTTGAAGTCAAGTTCTAATTCTTGGGGACTTGGCTTTTTATTTTTGTCAAACTTATAGTTAGACACGATATTCACCGCTTTCTTGAAATCATATTTCTCGCATAAATCCAAGAAGTAGGAACGATTTTCGTATTTTAAAATCTTTTTCCAAATATCATAATCTAATAAACCTAACAAATCAGCGTCTTCTAGCTTCTCTTTAGCAACTTGTTCATCTGTCTTATCTTCTAATATGAATCTCTTTTTCAAACCTTGTGACCATTGCAATTGCGCTTACCTTTGAAACACTCAGCATATTCTAGGAATAATTTTAAATACTTTTCATCATCTTCCTCAAGATATCTCCGTAAAAAATCAAAAGGCGTCATCGAATCATTTTTAGCTTTTTTAATATGCGCTTTACTCAGTTCCTGATCCAAACCCCAAGTACCATGTTTACTTAAATAATTTTGAGCTTCATCTCCATCTTGCAAATCCAAACCATATTTATAACTCGTACTTAATCCGAATTTTTCACAAGCCTTTTCCCACAAAAAAGTATTTTTTCTCTATAATTTTCAATTCAACATCATTCATATAGAACAACGCAATATGTACATGTGGGTGGAATCCATTCTTACTATATGTAACCTCAAAAACTTGAATTCTACCAATCAAATCTAACTCATCTCTAATATTGTTATAAGCTCGTCCACTCATAAATTTACGAGTAGCATTTCCGAATTTTTCTAACGTTTCTTTTAATCTATCAGCTTTATTATGACCAAACGTAAGGGTTAATAAAGCGATATAACCACCTTCACTTAAAAGCATGCTGTAAATCCTTACGTCGTCTCTCACTAATTTTCGCTGCGCAAACCGGACAATTTCAAACACTTCCACAAACCAATAGGCCATTATAAAATGCCCTTTTAGTTTTTTTATGTTCCCAAACCTGAACGTTGGTTTTATTATTCACTAATCTAAGACACTTAGAAACCCGTTCATTTGGTAATGCTTTTCTTGCAACAGAAGCGTTTTTTCTATGAGGCGTGCACCCTTTTTACTGGTGTAATGGGATTTTCGATAGAAAAGGCAACTGTTTTTCCATCTTCTTTCACGAAAATTAACTCTAGTACTTGCATGCTTTATTCCCTCCTTTTTAATTATAGATTAGAAAGATCTGACGTGCTTACAAGTTGTACAGCGTGAAGTGATGATTGTTGTAGTGAAGCAAGAGCACGTGCTACTTCATGTACTTTTCCTAAATCTGCATTTGTTTTTACACGTTTGAATTGCTTGTTCTTAAAAACTGTTTTACCGTTTTTGTCTAATCCTCCGTTTAATACAAGGCGTAAAGTTAAATCCATTACGATTGTTTCAACTGCCATGTTTATCACCCCCTTTCACTTTATAAATAGGGTGTAAATGTCATGTTTTGGCGTGAAATTTTTTCTTTTTTTTGGTACTCTTAAAAGACTAAGAGAGGGGTTTTCGGAAGAATGAATCGTAAATGGTTATTTTGGATTCCTGTATTACTATGGATGGGGATTATTTTCTATTCTTCAGCTCAGCCATATAAAAAACAGGATATGCGCTCGGATATTGAGCAATATGTAAATGTTGAGTTTGTGAAAGAGCATTTTTCATGGGTATCTATCGATTATGGCGGAGGTACACCTGTTAGTATCGCAAATAAAGGTGTAGCTGGATTTGTTGAGTTTTTCCTACGTAAAGGTGCTCATTTTATGGTGTTCTTTATGCTCGGCTCATTGACGTATTATGCTTTTCATCGATCGGGTTATTCGAGAAAAAGGTGCTTTGCATACGCCCTCCTTTTCGTTGCGGGGTATGCAACATTTGATGAAATTCATCAATGGTTTACAGGAGACCGTACACCGATGTGGCAAGATTCATTGCTTGATACGTGCGGCGGGTTAACAGGAATTATAATAAGCAATTGGTTTTGGCATAGAAAAAGGAGCTAATCTCAGTTAGAGATTTGCTCCTTTTTCATTTATCCCGCTATTTGTGGGAATAGAAACATCCACCTTATCCAGCATTAACTGTCCGTAAAAGCCCGATTGGTGAAGGCTAATAATCAGTGGGGGATGAACAAAACCCCATTGATTAAAGTTTCACTTTATACGCCAAGTAATTCTTTTAGTTCGTCGGTTGATAGTTCGGTCATCCAACTATCGCTTGTAATGACGGCGTTGTTTAATGATTGTTTTCGTTCTAACATTTCATCAATCTTCTCTTCAAGTGTTCCCGTTGTAATAAGCTTATGAACGTGAACGAAGCGTTTTTGACCGATGCGATAAGCACGGTCTGTTGCTTGGTTTTCTACAGCTGGATTCCACCAACGGTCATAGTGAATAACATGGTTGGCGGCAGTTAAGTTTAATCCTGTTCCGCCAGCCTTTAACGATAAGATGAAGATGTCATACGTTCCGTTTTGGAACTGCTCAATCATCTTGTCACGCTCTTTCTTCGGTACGCTCCCGTTTAAGAAGAGGACGCGCTGACCAAATGTTTCTTCTAACATACTTTTTAGCATGTTCCCCATGCCAATGTATTGAGTGAAGATTAAGCAACTTTCATTTTGGTCTTTTATATTTTCGATGAGCTCCATTACCGTTTTTGTTTTCATAGAGCGCTCGACGATATTTTGTGGTTCTTCTTCTTTCAAATAAAGGGCTGGGTGATTACAAATTTGTTTTAGCTTGTTCAGCATAAGTAATATAAATCCGCGTCTTTCAATTCCGCTTAATCCTTCTACATTTTGTAATGTATCTTGAACAAGTTGTTCATATAAGGAAGCTTGTTCGCCAGTTAGTGGACAATAAGCTTTCTGTTCTTGTTTATCTGGTAAGTTTAATGCGACCGTTTGATCTTTCTTCGTACGACGCAGTAAAAACGGCGAGATAAACCGCTGAACTTGCTGGATTTTTCCTTCATCGCGGTCCTTTTCAATCGGTGTGACGAAGCGGCGCTGGAATTGTCCTAAGCTTCCGAGATACCCATGATTGATAAAGTCGAAAATAGACCAAAGCTCAGCAAGTCGGTTTTCCATCGGTGTACCGGTTAAAGCAATTTTGTGATTTGCTTGTAGGTTTCTTACTGCTTTCGACTGTTTCGTATGTGGGTTTTTTATATTTTGTGCTTCGTCTAAAATAACAGCGTCCCAGCATAACGTACTAAGTTCTTCTTCATCAAGCTGAGCTAATGCATAAGAAGTTAATATAACATCTGCCGATTGAAGAAAATCTTTAAATGACTCATCCTTAGATCGGTTACTTCCATAGTGTAACTGAACACGTAAACTTGGTGCGAAACGCTCAAATTCTTTTTGCCAATTTCCAAGGACTGATGTTGGTGCCACAATTAATGCAGGACCTGTTTGGAGATTGTTTTCTTTAGCGTATAGTAAGTAAGTTATCGTTTGAATACTTTTTCCGAGTCCCATATCATCGGCTAATAACGCTCCAAATCCAAGCTTTCGTAAGTATAGTAACCACTCAACACCGTGTTGTTGATATGGGCGGAGTGTTGCTTGTAGCGAAGATGGTACATCTACTTTTGGAATATCTCCAATGTGTAGAAGTTTTTGGAAAAGCTCTTCGTAATATCCATCTAGCTCGATTTCAATATCGGTAAACGGACTATCGTCTTCTACAATTTCTGTTTCTGCCGTATTAGATAAATGTTGCTGCAACACATCCTTCATTTCAAGTCCATATTTATCGGCACGGTGCATTAGTTTTTTTACTTCTTCAATAAAGGCAGGATCAAGTCTCATCCATTGACCATTTAAATTGAAAAGACGTTTGTTTTGTTCAACGAGTTCGAAAAATTCACTTTCTGATAAATCAATTCCGTCCGTTGAAATGCGCCAGTCGAAATTAACGAGCGTATTCATGCCGAAGAAAGACTGTGTTTGTGCTGTACTTTGCTTCAGCTGTACACGCAACCTCGGTTTTGTTGCTTTTAAATTTTGCCACCATGATGGTAGTAAAATTGTAATACCTGCTGCCAGTAATTCATTACTTGCTTCGGTTAAGAAGTTCCAAGCTTCCGTTTCAAAGAGTTCTTCTCGGAACTTGTCGTCCTCTTTTAGCCACGGTACGAGCTTACTGAATCCTTCTTGTGTTTCAAGGATACGTTCTTCGTAATCGTGCCATCGTTTTGGTAAGGAATCGATACTTTCATATACATATATGCGATGTGCACCACGTTTTGGTGTAACGATTGTTTCAAGCTTCCACATTTCAAGTTCTTCTTGCGGTTCTTGTAGTCTTAAGCCGACTGTAAATGGAAGATCATCTTCAATGTAACCAATTTTTCGAAGCCAATCTTCTTCATGTATTGCTGCTTCCAATTGCCTTTTCGTAAAGTCGTAATGTTCATATAGTCTCTTTGCATCTTCCCATCCGTCATTTGAGCGAGCATCTTGCAAAATACTTTCGTTCACAGCGGCAGAGAAAAGAGATGCTAACATGTCATCTTCAATTGAGGTATTCTGAACTTTCCAAGATGGCTGCTGAGACCAATGCTTCATGTCAGGTGCGAAGCTGCCGCTGACGAAAGCGTCCCATAATTCACTTGCGTCCTTTGTAAGTGCCGTAATAGGACCGTTCATTTGCATATTTGCAAATGAATTCATCGGTTTATTTGCGATGTATTCAAATGCCTGTGCATTCGTTAACATAACGCCTTGTTTTCCCTCATACGTTGCTTCTTTTAAAAACGTTCCGTAGAAAGAAGTAGAGTGCCATGCGAATGCATTTTTTTTCCAAGTTGCTACGGATAAGAGCGTACCGCTATCATCTTCTCCCCAAAGGAACCAACCTTGACTAACGTGCTGGAGCCTAATTGTTACTTCAGTTTGTATGATCATCGATTAATTTTCCTCTCCGTAATTCCTCTTGTAGTGCACGCAGACGTGAATGTAAGTTAGCGATATGAATAATGAAAGCATCCCATTCATCAGTTCGCTTCAGTCGTTTATAAAGCATACGTAATTTCTTTAAGTAACGAACGGCACGTTTATATGATTTGCGATTTCGCTCTTCAATTGCTTCCATTGCGGCATGGTGATAAAGAGGAAGTGCTGCTTCGGGCGCTTCTTTTTCAATATCTTTCAATGGTTCTTTCAAAAGTTCGATTACTTCGAATCCATATAAGAGCTGAAGTTCCGTCCATGCATGGTATTGTTTCTTCGCAAGTACATATTGTTCATAATTTGTGAAACTATACGGTAATAGTTCTTGTAAAATCATTTCTAATCCCGCTTGTTCATTCGTATGCGTTGCATATGTCTCATACATCATCACAAATAATCGAACGATATCTTGTATGAAGACGGTATTTTCTTGTTCCGTTATCGTTTCTTTTACTTGTTTATAAGTAAAGGAAAGCCAATCTTTAGCGCGGTCCCACTCCATCGCACTTAATAACTCTTCTAACCAATAGAAGTAAAGGCTCACAACAGAAGAAGGCTGTTTTTCCAGTAATTCCATTGCCGATACATCTTCACCGTTTAAAAAGAGCAGGTGAGAAGATGCTAATGCTTTGGAAAGTGGATTGATTTTAGTATCGATTCGTTTTTTTTCTTCTTGTAGCTGCTCTTCTGTTCTTAACAGTTCACCCCATACGTGACGATAAATGAAGAATCGCTCTTGTGTATAGGCATCGGTAGAGAAGAATGCTTCATGTATGAGCCGCGCTGTTTCTTCTAAAATCGGTTTGGATTCTTCTGGAATCGCCTCTGTTTTTAGGTCCCTAACGGTAGATTCAACTTTATCAACGAATAGGCGAACGACGTTAACTGGTTGGTGATAAGAATATAGTTTGTTTGCTTCAAATTCTTGAATTTCTTCTAATAATTTTTGAAAGCAATAAAGTGCCGCGTGCAACTTAAATAATTCATGAATAGCAACGATGCGCGGAGCTTTCCGTTCTAATTTTGTATAGAAGTCTGTAAAAAGACTCATAAGAAAATACATTTGTTTATAAGTGAGCCGCGCTTGTTCTTTTTTAAATGATTCATATTCATTTTCAAAGTATGTTTGCCAACTTTTATAATCCATTTCTTCAAAAGCTGATGATTGCAATACTTGTCGTGCAGTTCGAATAGGAGGAAGAGAAGGTTTTGTATTATTTTTGAATAAAGTTAATACATCTCCTACTTGCCCAAAACTAGAAGCTGCAGATAGTAACACAGCAAGCATATGCTGACATTGCGTTGGCGCGAAGCAATCGCAATAGCTTTCAGTGACATTACGAATCGGGATGTGAACGCTATATACACTGCCTTCAGCATTTACAGTTCCGGATAGCGTATAGCCATCAAAGTCAACGTTATAGACAACACCACTACGATATAGTTGCCGAGCTGTAGCGACATGCTCTTGATCAGCAACTTGCTGTGGATCAAGCCCTTGAACGAACTCATTCGCAATCATCATAATTTCATCTTTCGTAATTGAGTCTTGCAGCATAATATTCCTCCGTACACAGATTTCTTTCCTTTACCATTATAAACAAAAAATGCTCAAAACAGAAAAAATGAAATTCTAATTACACAATTAGAAAATCATGGTAATATATATGAAGTTAATTTTGTATATTACCATATGTTTATAGGGAGAGAGTTAGCTTGTCAGATTTATAGACGAAATTAGGTAGTGGAATGAATAAGATACAAGAGGGAATAGAACAAGGAAAGCAGAAGTTGCAAATTGCACAAGAAATTGCTCAATTGAAAAAGGGAATGCAAGTGCAAATGCAGATATCGCAGAGGTTGATGAAGTAAATGATGGCTTCCATTATGGTTTATTATTACTTGTGATTCCGTTATTCCTTATGTTTAGCGCAGGTAGAAAGTTAGTAGAATTACCGACTACTAATATGTATATTACACTAGCGGTATGCAGTGGCTCTTACACAATTATGATGATTGTAATGAACATAATTTCTAAGTTTTGAATTGATGTATCTGGAAATGTAATGAATTTATTCGAGGCAATTGGCACGGTGCTATCTATGCAGAATTCATTTATATATTTAACTTTGTTTAGTTTCATTGTGACATATGTAGCGGCTTTCGCTGGAATGAAATTAGCTAAGAAATAGGGGGAGAGCATATTGAAGTTTTGTGGAACTTGTAAAAATCAGCTTGCAGACCATTTGAACTTTTGTCCTGAGTGTGGAAGTAAAGTAGAAGAAATTGCTGATCAAACAGCTTCTTCTCATTCAGAAATGCGTAGAGCAACAAGGCGAGTGAAAAGTAAGAAAAACATGTTTTTACTTATAGGTTTTGTCATTGTTGTGGCTATTTTGTTTGGCGCATATAAATTCGGTGCAAGCAAGTTTTCGAAGGAAAAGCAAGTAAATGCAATGATCGAAGCATTCCAAAAGAAAGATGTGAATGCAATCGATGAGTTTTTGAAAGTAGACGATCCAAGCTTAAAAGTGAAGACAGAAGATATTAAAGCTTACATACGTTATTTAAAGGATAATCCTTCGTACAATAAAGCATTACTGTCTTATTTACAAAAAGAAACAGTAAATCAAAAGTTAGCAAGTGATAATGCATCTTTTAAAGATGGGCAAATTATAGAAGACGGGAAAGAGTGGTTCTTATATCCGAAGTATAAGTTCAGCATGAAATCTTATTACATGAGTGTTAGCACAACTGCAAAGAATGCTGAAATATATGTAAATGATAAAAAAGAAACAGAGCTTTCTAGTGATAAAACCTCAAAAGAATTAGGTCCATACTTCCCAGGTGCTTATGTTGTAAAGGCGAAGGCGAAGACAGAAGTTACTGAATTAGAGACAGAAAAAGAAGTAGATCTAGCAGACGAAAAGAATGGGACAGTAGAAGTGAATTTGTCACTTGAAGGAAATTATGTAACCATTTCTTCCGATGAAAGCGACGCAACTGTTTTTGTTAATGGTAAGAAATGCGGAAAATTAAGTTACGGTAGCTATAAACTTGGTCCTGTACCGACAGATGAAACGGTAGAAGTACATTTAGAGAAAAACACTGACTTTGGTGTCATTAAATCCGAAAGCATCAAAGTTGGAGACCAAAGCACATATTATTTAAAGTTCCCGAAAGAAGCTTCAAGCTCAGCAGTTGGTGACTTTGTACAAAATCATATTTATAATAACGTGCGTGCAATTGCATTAAATGATTTTAGCTTAATTGAAAGTGATTATGATAAGAGCGGGAAATCGTATAAGGAAGACCGTGATTACTTGCAATATCTACACAAAAAAGGAATTACAGAAGATTTATTAACAATGGGAATTCGTAATGTAGAGCGTCAAAGTGAAACGAAGTATAAAGTAACGACATATGAAGAATATCATATTCGTTATGGTGATGGCTCTGTAAAATTCAAAAGCTTTAATAATGACCATATCGTTACTGTTAATGGAAATGGAAAGATATTGTACCATTCTCTTGGAGCGAATAATACGCTGAAGTCAGAGGAAGTATCTGGTCCGACTCGTTAATATTAAGAGAGAGACTGTTCAATTTTGAACAGTTTCTTTTTTTATGTAGCACCGCTATTTTCAATCTTTGTCGGTAAATCGATATTTCATGTCGAACCGTTGATATATTGTAATTTATGATAGATGTATTCGGAAAATCATTGATATAATTTTCTCTACTCGTATTCATGAAGGGAAAATAAAAAAGGATATCACTTAGTCGGAAAATTCTACTAGGTGATACCCTTTTTGGCAATTAGGAGCGTGTTTGCTTTAATATCGCTTGTACATATGGATCCTGTAATATTTGTTCTATAAATGGTAGCATTCCTTGCTCGAATGGAATATCAATAGGAAATGGCTTTTGAGAGCCTGGCTTTATTCCATATTGTACGATTTTGTAATGTGTATTTTCTTCAGACTTGAGCACAATTAATTTATAGCGATTGTCATCATTTGCGAGTGAGAAGTCAATTGCGATAGCATCATATGTTATATCATCTTTATATATGTACGGTTTTGGTGTACCGACCCAGTCTACCTTAGCTTTTAAATTCATGGACGTCACCTCCTTATATGTATTATATAAAAAATAAAAGCCAGCTCTCAATAAAGAGAACCGGCTGTAATTTAGCAGTCAATGGTTATTTTAAAATTTTCACTTTAACAGTTTTGCGTCCCCATTTTTGAGCAGCGCTATCTGATCCAAGTAGGATGTCGATACGGTTACCTTTAATTGCACCGCCAGTATCTCCAGCGATAGCTTCTCCGTAACCTTCTACCCATACTTTAGATCCTAATGGGATTACTTTCGGGTCAACAGCGATCATTTTCATGTTTGGGTTCGCTGTTAAGTCATGACCCATTGCAGTTAATACACGGCCGCCGTATGTGCCACCGTTTTCACTTGGGTGAGCTGTATATGCCGTAGCTACAACTGTTAACTCACGACCACCAGAAGGTGTGCTAGTCTCAGCAGCTTTCACAGCAGGCTTAGCAGCTGGTTTTGCTTGTGCTGCAGGTGCTTGAGCTTTAGCTGGTGCTACAGTTTTAGCAGGAGCAGGTTGTTCTTGTTTCTCGATAACAGGTGCTGTACCTGTTAAGAAAGGAACGTGAACATAAGCCGTTTTCCCGTTATATTCAAATTGTAACCACTCATTTTGTACTTGGTTCGTTGTTTCGATCATATCGTCTTTCTTAAGCGTTCCAAGAATTTCTGAGTTTGTGTTCGCTTCAGCACGTACATTTAATACGTTAGCTGTTACATAGTAAGAGTTCTTTGTAAACTCTGCACTTACGAATGCGTCTTTACCATCTAATTTGATTTGTGACCATCCGTTTTCTGTATTTAGAACATCTAATTTATGACCATTCTGTAATTTACCGACAACTTTTGATTCAGTAGTAGGGTTTTCTCGTACGTTTAGTACGTCTGTTGTTACAACAGTTTCTGCATTAGCAGATGCGGTGAAAATCCCAAGACCAAAAACTGCTGCTGTTGCTATTCCAATTAATTTTTTCATGATAGCCTCCATTGCGTTTGTTTTCGTGTCCTCATTATAGCAACAGATTTTTTCGGATTTTGGGAAAACACACAATTACAAACCATTCGTAATAAGTCGTTAACACTTTGTAATATAGCTAGAATGAGAGGAAAGCGTTTTTCATTCCATATAATTAGTATGTTTCTAGTTATATTCAAAATATTTAATACAACATATTTTTTTCGGTGTAAATAAAAATATTACAGGGGTATTACATAATGATTACTATACAGTTACATTCCTTGAGTATTTTACCGTTTTATGGGTAATATAGTTATATAAACATAAACATCTCGTTTGTGAAGTTATAAACACGCGCTATATACTAGCAAAAAACCGCATAATTGTTACAAGAAGAAAGGGTTGTAAAGAATAAATCTGCCCTTTTTTAAAACTGTAACACATCCTTTTTTGGGGAAATCTCTTCCCATCCGCATTTTTCTCACACAATTTGACAGTAGTATTCCAATCTTGTAGCTCTTGCAGAGTGGAAAGGTTGTACGGAAGGTAAGGCTGTCCATAAGAACTCTAATTGGTGAAGGCAAAACTAAGAGAGCCGAAAGAAAATCACCACAAAAAACTATGGTTTTCTATCCGATTTAACATATCGGAATTTATGATTTTTACAAGAAATGAAACATACGAAGGGGGATTTGATGAGGAAACTGACGAAAACATTTATTGTCTCATTAACATTATGTATTGCATTTACACTTTGGGGGATTATTCCCGAATCTATTATTGGAAAAGGTAGCTTAGGAAATGTAACGACTGTAATTCAAGCTGCGTTAGTTAGTAAGTTTGGATGGTTCTATATTATTTCCGTTTCTATTTTCTTAGGAATTGCTATTTTCTTAATTGTTTCTAAGTACGGTTCGATTCGTTTAGGTAAAGATGATGATGAACCTGATTATAGTTATATGACATGGTTTGCTATGTTATTTAGTGCCGGTATGGGAATCGGTTTGGTTTTCTGGGGCGTCGCAGAACCGTTGAACCATTTATACACACCTCCGTTTGGAGAGGGTGCGACTGAAGAGAGTGCACGCCTTGCACTTCGTTTCTCATTTTTCCATTGGGGATTACATCCGTGGGGATTATATGCACTTGTAGCATTATGTATTGCGTATTTTACATTTAGAAAAGGAAGAGCAAGTACAATTAGTGCGACAGTGGGTCCGCTATTTAAAGGCGGTGAACATGGCCGTATTGCCCATATGTTTGATGTTCTAGCTGTATTTGCAACAGTATTTGGTGTGGCGACATCATTAGGACTTGGGGCAAAGCAAATTGCGGGTGGTGTTAGTTATTTAACATCCATTCCAAACTCATTACCGACACAGCTAGTAATCATCGGAATTGTAACTGTTCTTTATATGCTATCTGCGCAAACGGGACTCGATAAAGGAATTAAATATTTAAGTAATGCGAATATTATTTTAGCGTTTGCACTTATGATAATTGTATTATTTGCAGGTCCAACAAACTTTATTATGAATTATTTCACTTCAACAATCGGTTCATACATTCAAGAATTGCCAAGTATGAGTTTCCGTTTAAGTCCATTAAATGAAGGCGGAAATCAATGGATTCAGTCATGGACAATTTTCTACTGGGCATGGTGGATTGCATGGTCACCATTCGTAGGTACGTTTATTGCTCGTGTGTCACGCGGGCGTACAATTCGTGAATTTGTTGTTGGTGTGTTACTCGTACCAACAGTAATTGGTGCGCTTTGGTTCTCTGTTTTCGGAGGAACAGGTATTCACATGGAGCTATTTGATGATGCAAATATATATGGACAAATTAAAGAAATGGGCACAGAAGTAGGATTGTTTGCGATGTTAGACCAAATGGGTAGTATGGGACCGGCTTTATGTGTGTTAGCCATTTTACTTATTTCAACATTCTTTATTACATCGGCAGACTCTGCTACGTTTGTTCTAGCGATGTTAACGACACATGGTAGCTTAAACCCACCAAATCGTATTAAAATGGTTTGGGGTATTGTTCTAGCGGCGTTAGCCTCGATCTTATTGTATGTCGGAGGATTAGAGGCGCTGCAAACTGCGTCGATTATTGCGGCCTTCCCGTTCGTATTTGTTATTTTCTTTATGATTGCAGCACTATTTAAAGAGTTGCAAAAAGAAGGACGTATGAAACAGCATTAATAATAGAAGAAAAAAATTCTGTATATATAAATAGTATTAGGACTGTCGAATGTCGGCAGTCCTTTTTCACTGTTCTATACTATTGTAGGAAAATCATTACTTTGTTACGGAATACTATAGATATCGGTAATTTGAAAAGAAAAATCGATATAGTTCGACAATATCCGATATTTTACACATTATATTCATATTTTTGACAAAAATATGTCGGAAATGTGTTGTTACTTTTATGTATATGTGCTATATTATTTCCTGTAAGCGATTTCAAATAGTTTTAAAGCGCATTCAAGGGGGACAACTAGAATAATGAAACGTTACGAAAGAAAGTGGAAGCATATTTGTTTGAAACGTGTGGCACATCGAAATGCCCAAGAAAGCACGGAACCAAAGACTGAAACTCGTAAAGAGCATCAAGAGAAGCAATTGGTTCTACAAAAATAGCAATCACTTTTTCGTATATAAATGAAGGTCGATCGTTCGTTGGGGGATGGACGTGAAATAACTTTCAGCTAAGGGGTATTGTCTGATATATAGTATTACGGTAAAAAATAAGCACAGAGCATACGGCGCTCTGTGCTTATTTTTTAATGAAATCTATTTTTCTTTTTTAAATCGTACTGTTTTATCCCAACCAATTACTTGTTTCTTGCTCTTTGCACGTAAGTAAAGAATGAGACTGCGAATAAACAAATACGTAAAGAGCTGTGCGTACGTAAAGTACATAATGACGCTTATGAAAATATTGGTCGGTGTAAAGGTTCGTTCGACGCTCTGAGCACTAAATAATTGAGAAACATATGTAATATATGCGACATACCACATAAATAGTAATGGAATGCTATATTGAATTTGGAATATGCCGAGCAGTCCAATTATAAACCAAACGTTTGAAATGATTAGGAATAGCCAAAATACGACATACACTAAAACTTGTTGTAAGGAATGGACGAGAAGTTTCCCTTTAAAAAAGCTTAATGAAGAAAACATTTTTTCTAAAATGTATAAGTTTCCTTGAAGCCAACGTGTCCGCTGTTTTATAAGAATTTTTAAATGTTCAGGTTCTTGTTCCCATGTAATCGATTCCGGGACGATTGGTAAGAGATAGCCCTTTTGGGTAATTCTTAATGTTAATTCAGCATCCTCTGCAATTGCATAAGGATCATAGCCGCCAAGTTCTTCTAATGCGGAACGACGAAGAAGCATGTTTGTTCCGGTTAGTGAACCTGTTTGGAATAATAGCCAGCGTCCAGATTGCATAAGGAGCTGGAAAATCTGAAATTCTAATGAAATCATTCGTGTAAGCCAGTTTCTTTTCTCATTTACTGTACGAACGTGTCCAACTGCTCCAACGGCATCCTTTGTTGTTTCAGCATGTTCTACGAGCATTCGCAGTGCATGTGGTTCAGGTTGATTATCTGCATCGTAAACACAGAAATATTCACCATCCGAAATGCTAAGGCCGTAGTTTAATACACGCGATTTTCCTTTCGGTTCGCCAGGTGGTACACGAATGTGATGAATATGAGCATAAGCTTTGTCGAAATCATCGCCAATTTCAGGTGTTTCATCTTGAGAGTTATCGTTTAATAAATAAACGTTTAGTTTGCCTGGGTATTCAATCTTTGCCATTGCTTCTAATGTATCTTTAATAACGACGCCTTCATTATGGGCAGGTATTAAAATATCTACACTTGGATAATGTTCTAGCGTACGATCTTTTCGTTTACTATTTCGATGAATTAAGCCCGCAATTGTTAAGAAAGAGTAATAAACGAGTAAAGCAGAGAATAGAAAGGCGGTAAAAATCAATACATATTTAATTGAAAATGTGATGCTGATCCAGAAAACAAGTACACAAAACAAAATAAATAAAAGAAGCATAACGAGTGTCATCATAATGTGATATGTCCCTTTGCATTGATTTGTTCTCGTTTTATTTTAATATCTTGAATTGCTTCAGCAGCAAGCCATTGCTCCATTCTTGGATGTAGACGGTTCATTACAATGTCAGCACCGGCTTCATTTGTGTTTTGTAATAAAATGACTAATGTGTTACTGTCATATTCAGCAGCAAGGTCAAAGTCAGTTCTTACTGTATCAACTAATAATGAAGCTACACGATCCATGACACTTTCCTTCGTATATTTACTAAAGGAAGTGAAATCAAAGAAAATAATCATGCCTGTTTCATTACGACGATCCATCGCAGTCCTTAATAATGCTTGTCGTCTTTCGAATTCTTGCCTTGTTAATAGTTTTGATTCTCCGATGTATTGCTCCAACACTCTCACTCGTTCAGTTAACTCTTTATTTTTAAGGATGACCTTTTTTAATAGGTGGGTTGAAATATAAACAATGAAGAAGTTAGCTGCCATTAGGAAGTGGGTAATGATATATTCCCATTGTTCTGATGTACTCCATAAGTGAAGCCACGCTTCATAAAATAAATAGAATACTGAAATGATGGTTCCCAGTATAAAGAAAATAAATGCTGTTTTATCAGCTGAAAATAGGAATAGTACATTTATGATGACATATATAATTGTAAAAATGAGCGCGTGCTCATATTTCGTCACATGTACAGTAGTAAAATAAAATAAAATTTGTAAAATCCACATAGAAAGGACTTTATAGGATTTATCTTTCACGAAACTTTCCTCCTTAAAGATAATTCATGCAGGATATTTGTAGTATGCACAATTATTAATAAATGGACCGTGTAGCTGGAATTTTTTTTAAAGCGTGCGACATCAAATAGTATCCCTCTTGTGCAAGAAAAAATAAACAGACATACTAATTATCGTAACATATCATCTAGATATCTAGACATGTGGTGTTTAGTATATATGAAAATTATATTTATAGTATACAAAAAAGTCTCCTCTTTAAAAGAGGAGACTGTACATTAATTTATAGGAACATCATACCTGCAACTGCTGCATTTAAGAAGTTCGCTAGTGTACCAGCGATAACTGCTTTAATCCCTAATTGTGCAATTTGTTTACGGCGAGTAGGAGCTAATGTTCCTGTTACACCTAATTGAATTGCGATAGAAGAGAAGTTTGCAAAACCACAGATTGCGAATGTTAAAATCAGATTTGTTTTTGCAGAGAACTCTGCCATGTGAGGTCCTAAGTTTGCGTATGCAACGAATTCGTTGATTGCAAGTTTTTGACCGATAAAGCTTGCTGCTTGTATAGCTTCACCCGGTGAAACCCCGATTAAGATTGCAAATGGTGATAATAAGTAACCGAAGATTAAATCAAGGCTAAGTTTAATATGGAATAAAGACCCAACTAATCCTAATAGACCATTTAATAAAGCGATTAATGCGATGAAAGCCATTAACATTGCTGCTACGTTAATAACAAGTTGCATACCTTCAGATGCACCACGTGCAGCTGCATCGATAACGTTTGCGTCTTCACGTTCTGTAGAAAGTTCAACGTTGTTATCTACTTTTTCTGTTTCTGGCATAATTAGTTTCGCAATTAATAAACTTGATGGAGCTGCCATAATTGCTGCTGCTAATAAGTGCTCTAACGGAATACCCATTGCTGCATAGCCGACAAGAACTGATCCGGCAACAGCTGTCATACCGCTTACCATAATAGTGAAGAATTCACTATTTGTTAAGCGTGCTAAGTAAGGTTTAATTAAGATTGGAGCTTCAGTTTGTCCTAAAAATACAGTCGTTACTGAGTTTAAGCTTTCTGCTTTAGAAGTTCCAAGAAGTTTACTTAATGCACCACCAACGACGCTAACAAATTTCTGCATAATACCGAAATGATATAAGATTGCTACTAATGAACTAATAAATACGATTGGAAGTAGTGCTTGAATAAAGAATACAAATCCCCAAGGTCCTTTTGCGTTGACTAAATCCCCAGCAACGAACTTAATTCCCTCGTAAGAAAAATTAATTAATCCTTGAACGCCATCTGCAGCGTATTTTAAACCTGCTTTTCCGGCATCCCATCGTAATACGATAAATGAAAATGACATTTGTAATGCTAGCGCGATTAAAATTGTGCGCCAATTAATAGCTTTGCGGTTGGAAGATAATAAGAAAGCGATTGCTAATACTCCAATCACGCCGCCAATTCCCCATAAAACATTCATGCAGTGTATGCTCCTTCCTCATAGTAAAAAAGTGTATAAACCAGTTGTCTATACTTTTGCGAATATAACATCTTAAGTAACTTATCATAATGGACATCGGAGGTCAAACGTCTAACGAAAAGTTTAAATAAAAAGAAAATTCTTTGAAAAAACACATATAAAATGAATCGACATGAAATAGGTTATGTTTTTTGTTGAAATATATTCATTGTGATAACGTTTTGGACAATTTTTATAGAATATGGTGTACGAAATAGGAGAATGAACGCATAATTTTTTCGTGAGAAAGAGAATAAGAGGGATTCATATATTGAAACCTTAAAAAAAGAGGCTTCTAGTAAACTAGAAGCCTCTGAAACTATCACTTAAGGTGCTTTCGTATACCCTAAGAAATGGCTTTTCCAATAAGAGTTGCTTAATGAAGCGATTGCTACACCTTTATCTCCAGCTTGGATAAACGATCCACCTCCAAGGTAAATACCCATGTGAGAAGGACCAGCTTTATAAGTATTTTGGAAATAAATTAAGTCGCCTGGCTGTGGACTTGAAGTTTTTGGTAAGCTACTCCAATATCCTGCAACACTTTGGCGGCTAATGTTATGGCCAAATTTCTTAAATACGTGGTAGATGTAACCACTGCAGTCGACACCATTAGCAGAAGAACCGCCCCAAACGTATGGCACGCCTTGCATAGATTTCGCGTATGCAAGTATAGAAGAACTGTCACCGCTATTATTGCTTGTATTGTTATTGTTTTGATTTTCATTAGGCTTATTATCTACTGCGCCCCCAACTGGTGTTTTAGATAGGAAACGTGTTCCGATGTAACCAGTTTGACCATTGTAGTTAATTTTGCTCCATCCAGAGTTTTCAGAGATTACTTGAACCTTCTGTCCTTGTGGAAGTGCGCCTATGATTCTATAATTTGTACCTTCGCCGCTACGTACATTTAGTGCAGAAGCATTAATGTAGTAATCGCCAATTGCACCTTGGTTAGGTTGCTCAGGTTGTTCAGGAGTAGTAGTGCCACCTTTAACGAATTTTACGAATTCGCTGCTAACGTAGCCTGTTTTTCCCTGATAATTAACTTTAAACCAGCTACCTTCAGATCCAATTACGTTTAATTTCGTACCATTTAATACGCCACCAATTACGCTATGGTAAGTAGCAGGGCCCGTACGAACACGTAGTGATGTTGCGTTAACGACGTAAGTGCCACCAGTTTGAACAGTTACATTATTGTTTTGTTCCTGGTTGTTACCTTGCGTGGTGTTTTCGTTAGAACCGCCTTTTGTTATGTAGTCTTTGCTTAAGTAAGCTGTTTGTCCTGCATAATTTATTTTGAACCAATCTTGAACTTCGCCTACAACTTGTACTACTTGTCCTTTTTTCACAGAACCTATAGTTGTATGAGAAGTGCTAGGACCTGTACGAACGCGAAGGGAAGATACGTTTACTGTATAGTTTCCGCTTGCTGGTTTTACAGTATTATTCGTATTGTTGTTTGAAGAACCTGCATTAGAAGAAACACCAGATACGAATTCGCCACTTACATAGCCAACTTTTCCATTATGGTTGATTTTCACCCAACCATTTTCTTGACCAATTACGTTTAATGTTTGTCCTTCATATACACGTCCTGAAACAGAACTAGAAGTGTTAGGAGCGGTACGTACACGTAATACATCAGCAGTAACTTTATTGTTTCCACCTGTGCTTACATTGTTATTTGTTTTTCCCCCATTTTTTGATACAAATTCACCACTCACATAACCTGTTTTCCCATTATGGTTAATTTTGAACCAACCATTTTCTTCTCCAATTACGTTTAATGATTGACCGTTATAAACGCGAGAGATAATGTCGTGAGAAGTGCTAGATCCTGCGCGAACATGTAGCACGCTAGCATTTACCGTATAAGATGAACTGTTTGATGCGGAAGCTTGGACAGTTTGTGTAGCAGCTTTTTGTGTGTTTTGTTCAGGGGCAGCTTGAACGCTATCAAGTGTAGGTGCTGCTCCTCCTGCTACAGACACTGCCGCAAGACCGGCAAGGTATTTTTTCATAATTTGTCGATTCCTTTCTGTCTGTAATGTAGTGAAGAAATATTTACCAACTGTTAAAAATTCTAAAGAGCATGTCGATTACTGTCAAGACTTATGCGGGAATCTGAATATGACAAAAAGATTACAAGAAAAAATCAAGGTATAAATCTACACCTTGATTTTTATTTAAATACATATGTTGGATGTAGAGAGAATAGAAATTATTCGTGTTTAAGAAGATGACATGTTGGATTGTAACAAGCTTTGAAAAAAGGATTTTTGTAGCATTTTTGTGATAGGGCCAACTTGACCATCTTGAATTGCAGTTCCATCAAGGTGGGTCATCGGTAAAATTTCAATAGTCGTTCCCGTAAAGAAGCATTCATCTGCTTGATAAACATCGCGAATGCTGAACAGTTCTTCTTGTACAGGAATACGAAGGGTTTTCGCTAAGGAAAGGACATATTGACGAATAATGCCATTTAAAATAAGGTGATTGGCTGGATGTGTGTAAAGAGTTCCATTTTTTATGAGAAAGAAATTAGAACAGCTCCCCTCAGTTACAGTACCGTTTCGTACGAAAAGAGCTTCTTTACAACCTTTGCGTTCAGCTTTCGTAGCAGCTAATACATTGGGTAATAAATTTAAAGATTTGATATCACAGCGTAGCCAGCGCGTATCTGGTTCTGATATAGCACGTACACCATATTCAATCCATAAAGCTGGCCTTTCCTTCTTTGTAATATAGGCATAGATTGTCAGAGGGACGTCATATGAGAATGCATGGGTACGAGCTTGTACACCACGAGATACTTGCAAATAAATAGTACCATCTTCGTGGAAATTATTACTTTCAATTAGTTTGTAAAGTAGGATAATAAGCTCTGCTTTTGAGAAAGGAAGTGATAATTCTATTTCTTCCATGGAGCGATATAACCTTGTGATATGCGGATCTAATAAGTGAAAGTTCCCTTTATATAAGCGAATAACCTCATAGACACCATCTCCAAACTGCAAGCCTCTTTCTTCAAGTTCTATGTACGCGCTATGTTTCGTTGTATCAATAACTGCATCATTCCATAGTACAAATTTTTCGTATGCCAATTTTCGTCCCATCCTTTCGTTAGTACATGAATAAAAAGCACTCTAGTTATTTTTATGTGAGCAATTCTCTTCATATGACGTATATGTATTTGAAAATTATAGAGAAGTAGTGGTGATTTATAGCATTTTGTATATACAAATTCGAAAATAAGAAATAAGAATCCTGCTTTTTGAAATAAAAAAAGCAACATTCGTATTGAATGCTGCACAAGGAGGGTAGCTATCTTTCGTAGGGACATCGTCTTATTAAAAGTTTTAGTAAGACAATTATAAGAAAGTTGAAAACAAATGGTGCACATATTTCTCTAAGGGATCTTATCACAGATGAGAGATAAGAAATATGTGAAACCTCGTTTACATATTTTATTATAAAGATACTTCATTAATGTAGTGTAAATATTCGGTGAAGGTTATGTAATTTTAAAGTTAATGAATAGGAGAGGAAGGATAGTAGAAAATAAAAAAAGAGGCTGAGATTACTCAGCGCTCTTCTTTTCTTCTTTAATAGCTGTTTTTACTTCACCAGTTTTGATCTTGTTACTTTCAGAGAAGCGAAGTAAGTCACCTTCAATGATTTTGTCAGACATGTTCAATTCATTTTGGGCACGATCAATAAGTGGTTGAGATTCTTCTTTCGGTAATTGTACAACTTCGCCAGTGTTACGGTCGTAGAATGTACTGTTCGTGTACATGTACTTATCTGTAACGAAGCTACCGTCACGAAGAACAACGAATCCTTTATTATCAGGTGAGAATACATCATGACCGAATTGAATTTGATTCGTAGAATCTACACCAAGTAAGTTTAGAATTGTTGGTTTAATGTCAATTTCACCAGTCGGTTTTGAAATTGTTTTACCTTCTTTTTGACCTGGAACGTGAATAAACATCGGTGTTTTTTGTAAGTTCATATGGTCAAATGTAGTGATTTCTTCTTTTCCTAAGAACTGTGCCATTGCACGGTTATGGTTTTCAGAAATACCATAGTGATCACCGTAGAATACGATCACAGAGTTGTCGTAGATGCCTTCAGCTTTTAGACGCTCAATAAAGTGTTTCATTGCTTCGTCTAAATAGCGAGCAGTTACCATGTAACGGTCAAATACGCCATCACCAGAATTGTATTCATCGATTAATTTCGTACTGTCATCATAAGTGAATGGGTAATGGTTTGTTAAAGTAAGGAAGCGAGTATAGAACGGTTGCTTCACTTCTTTTAACATATCGACAGACTGATCAAAGTATTCGATATCTTTTAGTCCCCAGTTTAGTTTTGTTTCTGGCGTAATTTTGTAGTCAAGTTCGTTGTAGTAACGATCATAACCAAGTGCCGGATACATAATATTACGGTTCCAGAATGTTGCGTTGTTTGCGTGGAATACCGATGTGTGGTACCCCTGCTGACGTAAAATTTCTGGAGTTGCTGTGTATTCGTTGTTACCGTGTGTGAAGAATACAGCACCACGGTCTAGTGGATACATTGAAGTATCTACTAAGAATTCAGCATCAGATGTTTTTCCTTGCCCAGTTTGATGGAAGAAGTTATCAAAGTAATAACTTTCTTTCGTAAATTGGTTTAAGAATGGTGTAACTTCTTGTCCGTTAACTGTTGCACCAATTAAGAATGTTTGTAATGACTCAAGAGAGACAACAATTACGTTTTTCCCTTTTGCAGTACCGAACATATTTGGATCTGGTTTACTTTGTGTTGTTTTTACATAGTTTTCTGTTTCTTGTAACTTACTACCGTCGGCAAATGCTTTTTGCGAACTTGATTTTGCTTGTAAGCCAAGATCGTATGCTTGGTGTACATATAATCCTAAGTTTTTAACAAGCATAACGCGGTCGAATGAACGTGTTAATAGTTCTGGACGCTCAGCTTCTGCAAATCCTAGGTTTACGAAGAAAATAGCAATTGTTGACACGAAGTATAGGGAACGCATCGGACGTGCTACACGCTCTGTCGGTGCAAAATTTTTCTTCTTCTTCAATAAAATGAAGAATACAATAATATCCGCAAATGCAAGGATGATTTTGTAGTTAAATAATTCTTTCACACTAGAACCTAAACTTCCGAAATTAGACGTTTGTCCTAGTACTGGTAAAGTAACGAAGTCATTGTAGAATCCGTAGAACATTACGTTACCAACAAGAATGAACGTTAAGATAAAGTTAATTCCTAGTGCTATATAGTTACGTTTTTTTCCTTTTGCAAATAATGCAAGTCCCACAAACAGTAATGCTGCTGCTAATGGACTAATGAATAAAATGAATTCTTGCATGAAAGATTCAAGTTTTAAATCAAAGCTAGTGCGTGTAATGATGTAGGTTTTTAGCCATACGGCCAAAGCTACGAATAAAGTGAAACGCACATTTTGAAATTGTGATTTCAAGGTTTCTTTCATTCATTTCCACCCTTTCTCTATCAGGCTTGGTCGATTTTGGAGCGAAAAATGTTAAAATAAAAAATACATAGTTTCTTTTGCCATAATTAGAGCTTCTATATTCACCCATATACGACTTTAACTATGCATACCCTTTTTTTGGTTTCTTTTGCTGCTCATAAGCATAACGTCATTTCTGTATTATACAACAAAATTCATTTCTGAGAAACACTATAACATTTTACATTTTTTTGTATGTGATTTGTCACTACCAGAGAAAACTTTAACATTCGTTTATATGCCCGTCAACTAGAAAATATAACAAAAATAGAAAAGAATGTTAAGTGAAATTGAAAGTTTTTTGGTTGAGAAATATGGAATAGAAACTTTAAAATCGGTATCTAGAAAACTATTATATGAAGGAAAATATGAAAAAATTAACGAACACTTGTTCTTTTCGGTTTTGTTTGTTACAATGAAATTTCATTGATAGATTATGTGTAATTTTGATGAACTTTTACTGATAACATAACATATTGTAGCTTATTTCTTTTGAAAATAGGGAGGCTTTTGAATGAAACAAAAATTTTCAGTTGAAGCGTTTTGGAAGAAAATAAAACATGTTGCGAAGCAGGCAGGGCAGTCGGTAATCTATGCGAGTTTATTGTTGTTTTACGTGTTGCAAAGACCGGATGTTCCAAAACGAGTGAAAATTATTGTAATCGGAGCACTTGCTTATTTCATTGCACCGATTGATGCCATTCCAGATTTCATTGCTGGAGTCGGTTATACGGATGATTTAGGTGCGTTAATGGCCGCACTATTACAAGCATCGATATACGTAAATGAAGATGTGAAAGATAAGGCACGAGTGAAGTTAGCAGAATGGTTTGGTTCGGATATAGACACATCATTTATCGATCAAAAATTAGATCAATAGGTGAGAACTGTCATAGGATGACAGGGCGAACGTAAGCGAGGAAGTGCATTATGCCATCAGGAAGAACGCATACGAAAATAAACTTAATATCCCTTCCGGTTGTTTTGTTTATGCTCTTTTCGTATGGATTAACAAGTTTTGATTTTTTATTAACTTTTGCAATTGGCTTTTTAGTAGGTACTTCATTTTTAACACCGGATTTAGATACGTACAGTAATGCGTATAATAAATGGGGATTCCTCCGCATTTTTTGGTATCCATATAGGAGCGTAATGCCCCATCGTTCCTTCTTCACACATACGATTATAATTGGTGATATTATTCGTATTGCATACATGTTAATTGTGTTTTCTCCGTTTTTATTCCTATTAAATATAATCGCATTCGGTGGAAATTTAATAGAAATTGCGAAGGAACACGAGGTTGAAATTGTAACGTTTGTAATGGGGATTGTTGTGGCAAGTACGCTCCACATTATAGCGGATAAAGCGAATAC
Source organism: Bacillus sp. SRB_8 (assembly GCF_003264205.1). Lineage (NCBI taxonomy): Bacteria > Bacillati > Bacillota > Bacilli > Caryophanales > Bacillaceae > Bacillus > Bacillus sp. SRB_8. The sequence goes on from NZ_NADT01000004.1 coordinate 329,417, forward strand.
GCGCCGAAAGAAAATGATGAGAAAAAAGAAGAAACGCAGAAGATAAAAAAACCGTCCCAAAAGGTATTTTGGGACGGTCTTTTCTTATTAATAGGTAGGTTATTCTTTTCGTATTTTGTAGTTAAGTCGATATTCCTTGTCGAATCGCCGATAAAATTTCATTTACGATCATGCGACATTAATTTTTGGACAGCTCCTTTTTAATCAAACGTTTGTTTAAAACTAAGCTTTCAGTATCTTAATACCTTTCACGATATTCCAAATGAAGTAGTATAAGCTAATGATTCCGCAAATGCATAAGACGATGATTGCTCCAATTCCAAGTGTTACTTCTGGTTGATCAGATCCGATGCCCATAATTCCTAAAATAACTAATCCAATAAATGAAGCGATGCTTGGAACGATATGTGTCCATAGAGCACGTTTCGCATGTGGTTTCGTTTCAGAATCGCCCACAATCCACACGATAATAGGGAATAAGATAGGTGCAAATAATACACTAAAGTATGATAAAGCTGCTAATATTTTGTTTCCGTTCATATATATCACCTCATAAGTAATGTCCGTTGTTATACTTTTAGTATGCGATAAATTTGGCAACCTTCCTATCGATTAACATTACAAAAACGTGACGCTTTTGTAAGATTTCCTTTTTAAATGATGAAATTTTCGAAAAAATCTTTTTAAATGAAAATTGTTGTGATAAAATTATTGAAAACGTTTTCTTAAATATTTTGTATTTTTTAGGCTTAAAGGTATGATGACCTGGTAGTCTATTGATAAGGTTATATCTTATTTAAAAGGGGATTCTTTAGGGGGAGAGAACAATGAACGCATGGACACAAGTTTACGATCCATTTGGTAACATTTGGATTTCGGCAGCAGTCGCACTTATTCCAATCATCTTTTTTTTCTTAGCTTTAGCGGTTTTCCGCATGAAGGGGTATGTGGCAGGATTTATTACAGTTGTATTAACGATTTTGGTGGCGTTATTTGCGTATAAAATGCCATTCACAATGGCAATGGCAGCGACCGGATACGGTTTCTTATACGGATTATGGCCAATTGCTTGGATTATCATTATGTCGGTATTTTTATATAAAATTTCTGTGAAAACAGGTCAATTTGATGTCATTCGTGCATCTGTATTATCCATTACGAATGACCATCGTTTACTCGTTATTTTAATTGGATTTTCATTTGGAGCATTTTTGGAAGGGGCAGCAGGATTTGGTGCACCAGTAGCGATTACGGCAGCGCTTCTTGCAGGCCTTGGGCTAAATCCTTTATATGCAGCAGGTCTTTGTTTAATCGCAAATACTGCACCTGTAGCGTTCGGAGCGATGGGGATTCCGATTACAGTTGCTGGACAAGTAACAGGCATTGATCCGCATAAAATTGGACAAATGGCTGGGCATCAATTACCGTTCTTATCTTTATTTGTTCCGTTCTTTATCGTATTTTTAATGGATGGCTTTAAAGGAGTAAAACAAACGTGGCCTGCTTTATTTGTAGCGGGTAGTTCATTTGCAATTACACAGTTTATTACAGCGACGTTTTTAGGACCAGAACTTCCGGATATTACGTCAGCGCTTGTAAGTTTAGTAAGTTTATCGCTATTCTTAAAAGTTTGGCAACCGAAAGAAATTTATCAAACTAAGCAAGCGAATAGTGAAGTAGCAGCAACGACGACGGCGACATCTATGCCGAAACTAACGGTAGGAAAAGTAGTAAAAGCGTGGTCTCCGTTCATTATTTTGACTGTGATGGTAGTCATCTGGAGCCAGAGTTTCTTTAAAGCGTTATTCGCTCCGGGCGGCGCTTTAGAAAGTCTCGTATTTAAATTTGAAGTTCCAGGCTTGCACAATTTAGTAATGAAAGCAGAGCCAATTGTAAATAAACCAACACCTTATGAAGCAATCTTGAAATTAGATATTTTATCAGCGACTGGAACAGCAATTTTAATTGCTTGTATCATTTCTATCTTTATTTTGAAAATGAGTGCAAAAGATGCAGTAGCAACATTTAAAGAAACGTTAAACGAACTAAAAATGCCAATTCTATCTATTGGATTCGTATTAGGATTCGCATTTATCGCAAACTATTCTGGTCTATCTTCTACATTAGCGTTAGCACTTGCAGGAACTGGCGGATTATTCCCGTTCTTCTCACCATTCTTAGGATGGATTGGCGTATTCTTAACAGGATCAGATACGTCAGCGAACGCACTGTTCTCGAATTTACAAGCAATTACAGCGCAGCAAGTCGGTGTATCTGAAGTGCTTCTTGTTGCAGCAAATACAACGGGCGGTGTAACAGGTAAAATGATTTCTCCGCAATCAATTGCGATTGCTTGTGCGGCAGTTGGACTTGCTGGGAAAGAGTCAGATTTGTTCCGCTTTACATTGAAGCATAGTTTATTCTTCGTTACTATTGTTGGGATTATGACGTATGTGCAGGCTTATTATTTAACTTGGATGATTCCGTAAACAACAAAAGAAATAAACTTTGCATTTTTCAGATTATAGTGTATGATGGGAAAGTATTGAAAATTAAATCAGTGATAAACTAGGGGTGCCTAACGTATGCGTAGGCTGAGAGAGAAGCGTGTGAACTTCTTAACCCTTTGGACCTGATCTGGCTCGTACCAGCGTAGGGAAGTTAACGGCTTTACATAATTATGTCTTTATGAGCCAGGTCCTTATTCTTTTATGGACCTGGCTCTTTTTATTTTGGCATGCGCTGGCCATATCTCGTCCTTGTCACGAACAGGGGGGCAACAAAGGTTATGAAACAGTCTGTTTCAGCTGAGCAAATTGAATTGAAATCGAGTTTACCAGGAAGTAAGAAAGTGTATGTGGATGGAACACGTGAAGGTATGAAAGTACCAATGCGCGAGATTGAACAAAGCGATACGAACGGTGTTCAAAATCCGCCAATCCGTGTGTATGATACGAGTGGACCTTATACAGATCCAGAGTATAAAGTGGAGCTGGAAAAAGGGATTCCAACGCCGCGCCACTCTTGGACCTTGGGGCGTGGTGATGTGGAAGCTTATGAAGGACGCGAAATTAAACCTGAGGATGACGGTGTGAAAGTGGCTTCAAAACATACACCTGTTTTCCCGCAAATGGATCGTAAGCCGCTTAGAGCGAAGCAAGGTGCAAATGTTTCGCAAATGCATTATGCGCGTAATGGCATTATTACGTCTGAGATGGAATATGTTGCGATTCGTGAAGGGGTAGAGCCTGAATTTGTTCGTAAGGAGATTGCAGAAGGTCGTGCGATTTTGCCGGCGAACATTAACCATCCTGAAGCGGAACCGATGATAATTGGACGTAATTTTCACGTGAAGGTAAATGCAAATATCGGAAACTCTGCTGTATCGTCTTCTATTGCAGAAGAAGTAGAGAAGATGACGTGGGCGACTCGCTGGGGTGCAGATACGATTATGGATTTATCTACAGGTAAAAACATTCATACAACACGTGAGTGGATTATTCGTAATGCTCCGGTACCAGTTGGAACTGTGCCAATTTATCAAGCGCTTGAAAAAGTAAACGGAATTGCAGAAGATTTAACGTGGGAAGTATATCGTGATACGTTAATTGAGCAGGCGGAGCAAGGCGTTGATTACTTCACGATTCACGCTGGTGTATTACTTCGTTACATTCCAATTACTGCAAAGCGTATGACAGGTATTGTTTCGCGCGGTGGTTCGATTATGGCGCAATGGTGTTTATTCCATCATAAAGAAAACTTCCTATATACTCATTTTGAAGAGATTTGTGAAATTATGAAGCAGTACGATGTTTCGTTCTCTCTTGGAGATGGATTACGTCCAGGTTCTATTGCAGATGCAAATGACGAAGCGCAGTTTTCTGAGCTTGAAACACTTGGTGAATTAACAAAAATCGCTTGGAAACATGATGTGCAAGTTATGATTGAAGGACCTGGGCATGTACCGATGCATTTAATTAAAGAAAATATGGAGAAAGAACTTGATATTTGTCAGGGTGCGCCGTTCTATACACTTGGGCCGTTAACGACAGATATTGCACCAGGTTATGATCATATTACTTCAGCGATTGGTGCTGCGATGATCGGCTGGTTTGGAACGGCGATGCTTTGTTATGTAACCCCGAAAGAACATTTAGGTTTACCGAACAAAGATGATGTTCGCGAAGGGGTTATTACGTACAAAATCGCTGCGCATGCAGCCGATCTTGCGAAAGGGCATAAAACGGCTCATCAGCGTGATGATGCACTTTCAAAAGCACGATTTGAATTCCGTTGGCGCGACCAATTTAATTTATCTTTAGATCCTGAACGCGCGATGGAGTACCATGATGAAACGTTGCCAGCAGAAGGGGCGAAAACAGCGCATTTCTGTTCAATGTGTGGCCCAAAGTTTTGTAGTATGAGAATTTCACATGATATTCGTGAATATGCGAAAGAAAATGACTTAGAAACGACAGAAGCAATTGAAAAAGGAATGAAAGAGAAAGCGGTAGAATTCAAAGAAACTGGTAGTCACTTATATCAATAATACGTTACACCTCTTTACTTGATTGATCACACTGTACCTAACTTAAATATAGAAGAAGCCCCCTTTGCTAAGACGGTAGCAAAGGGGGCTTCTGTCGTCTATCCCGCTATTTGTGGGCAGTAAAACTCCCACCTCAAAATTCGGCTGGAGCAAAGAAATTAGGTGGGAGATAAACTGCCCGTAAACGTCCGATTGGTGCGGGCTAATAATCAGTGGGGGATGAACACCCACCCACCTTATAAAGTTTCACTTTATAAGGTGAAGAATAATTGTACCCAGTAGTATAAGAGGAATAATGTGACGACTGTTGTGAGTGGGATTACGATGAGAGATACACTTAAATAATCTTTCCATTTCACTTTAATTTTGTTTTGTCTTAAGATATACATCCAAATGAGGGAAGCTAGTGTACCGATTGGTAATAATAGTGAACCGATGTCACTACCGATGATATTTGCGAGATAGATAGTTTTTAATGTGACTGGATCTAGTCCCATTTCTGTTAATGTGATTGTACCAATCATAAGTGCAGGGTGGTTATTGAAGACGTTAGAGAGGAGGGAAACGAGTCCGCCCATTGCAAAGCTGGCATAGAGTAGATGCTGACTTACAACTGGTTCAAGCCAACTTACAAGTGCCGCTGTTAACCCTGCGTTATGAAGCCCGTAAATAATTACATACATAGAGAAAGCGAAAATTAAAATGTGCCACGGTGTCTTTTTCAAAATATCGACTGGGTTTGTTCGTAAGTAGTACCATCTCCAGATGAGAAGAACGAGTGAACCGAGTACGGCAACAATTTCGATTGGAATCGATAAGAAGGATGCAACGAATAGAAGACAGCGCATAAGGAAGACGAAGCCTAATACTTTTAACATGAATTTCGTACGTTTTTGTTTCGTATTAACAGAATTTTGTCCTTTTAACGGATGGAAGTTTTTCGTGAAGAAAATTTCTTCAATATCATATGAAGAAACAGGCAATCTTTCTGGAATTTTTTTCTTTAAAACTGTATACATGAGCCATGACATAAACAGTAGCCCTAATGTTGCAGGTACAAACATCATAGCTGTATGCATATAAAGAGTCATATTAACAATATTTAATGCGATTAAGTTTACGATATTACTTACACCGATTGGTGCACTAGATGCAGTGGCAATTAAAGCCCCGCTTAATAAATAAGGGATTTGTTGATGAGGTTTTAATTGAAGGTTTTTCAGAAGTAAAATCAAAATCGGTGTTGTAATTAAAATACTACCGTCATTATTAAATAAAAGAGTCATAAGAAAACATAGTAATTGAATGTACCAGTATAGGCGTCGTCCGGAACCTTTCGCTAAATTTGCGAGCTTCGCTGCGGACCAGTGAAAGAAGCCGAAGCTTTCTAATATAACCGCCATAACGATGGTCGCTAATATCGTTATAGAGGCACCGCCGATTTTACTTATAATGTCCATGACGTCTGGTTTTGATACAAGTCCAGTAATGAGGATAATGCTAGCGCCGACTCCTGCCGGCCACGCCTCATTTAAACCGCGAGGTCGCCAAAAGATAACAATCATCGTTAAGAAGAATACAATAATAGTAATCCATATTTCAATGCTCATATTTAACCTACCTTTCTATTTTCCCTTGAACAAATGTAGCTTGTCTCAAGTTTATATAGCATTATATTCAAAAGAAAATAAGAAGAACTAGGCATCTACCTTAATCTAGTGAATATGTGTATTTTGAGCAATAAGGCAAGTATAAGGAGTAGTGTAATAACTATTAGGAGAGGAGTCTAATAAATTAGGGGCATTCTATGTGTGAATGCCCCTAATTTACTATTTTTCCTTTAAAAATGTTCGATCTTTTAAGAATAAATTCCAGAAGAAAATAAATCCTGGTAGTAAAATTGCAATCCCGATTGCGTAAAGAATAAGAAGTGCATAGAATGTTTCGACCGTCGTAAAGCTTGTAAATACAGTTACGTCCGGGTAAATGATATAAGGTAAATGGGCGACGCCGTAAGCGTAGCTTGCAAATGCATATTGAGCGACGACAGCTAAAACTGCAATGCGAGGAAAGCCTAGTGTGCCATATTTCTTATTTGTCCACCAAAGGGAAGAGTATCCGATAACAAATAAAATGATAGAGACTGTAAACCATGGGAATTGCTTTATTAGTCCTTGCATAAGCCAGTGTGTTTCAGGGTCCATTACAACGAGAGCGATAATAGCAGTCACGAGCGTTGCAGGACCAAGTATGATGGCATTTCTTCTATAAATTCGGTACGTATCTTCAGAACCTTGTTCCCTAGCAAAGTCAGCAAGAAAGAGAGATGATAGAAATAGTTCCGAAGTTAGTCCGAAGAGCATATAACAATAAATAACGGGACTAGAAAGAAGTTTTCCGTAAAGGAGCACTTCTTTTCCTTCAGACATCGTAATATAGGCACCTTCTGTAACTGGCAAAACGGTAATTAATAGAGCTGGGATTAAGAGCCCGGTAATACCTGAAATAATCCGAAGAAGGTGTTGGTATTTTGGCAGGGAGTAAGCAAATACCATAAATGTACTACGAATCGCAACGAGTACTAAAATTAACATAACTGGTACAAACATAACGGTTGCAAGGGTAAAGGCCGCTTTTGGAAAGAAACCGAGAAAAGCAACGACGACAAAGACAAGAAACGTATTTGTTACTTCCCAAGTTGGTGATAAGTACCGATTAGCAAGCTTGGCAGCAAGCGTCGGGTGTTTAGCGTATACCATGCCCCAAAAACCAGCTCCAAAATCAATAGACCCTAGTATGCTATATACGAAAATAAGAGCCCATAAGATGATGATTGCAATGCTTTCCTCATGCACGAGAATCGCCTCCTTCGTGATGTAAATCATTCTTTAACGGATGTTTCTTAAAGAATGTCCGTAGTACAAAGACTGTTAAAATACCGAGTCCGATATATAAAATGATGAATAAAACAAATAAAGGACCGACGAAATCAGCGCGCGTAGAAGCATCTACCGTGCGTTGCATGCCATAAATTGTCCATGGCTGACGACCACTACAACTAAAAATCCATCCGAATTCAATACCGAGCAACATAACGGGTCCACAGGCGGCAGCTCCCCAAAGAAGCCACTTCGGTAACTCTACTCCTTTTTTTCGGTAAACAAAGTACCAATATAAGAGGGCAATAGCTGCAACTGCAAAGGTAAAGGCAGCGGTGCCGACCATTAAATTGAACAGTGTATGTGTGTAAAATGGTGGCCATGTTTCTTGCGGGAATTCCTTTAGACCTTTTACAACGGTGTTAGGGTCTAGTCCCACTAATAAGCTAAGCATGTTCGGAATTTCAAGGGCATAGTTTAGTTCAAGTGTGTTAGGGTCCACAACCCCGCCAATCGATAAAGGCGCGTGTGATGTCGTTTCAAACAAAGCTTCAGCAGATGCTAGTTTTTCAGGTGAATGTTTATGTAAGGCAATAGCAGATTCGTGTCCTGAAAGCCACATCGTAGCACCTGTGATAAATGTAACGACAAGCCCTAACAGTAATCCTTTTTTATGGTAAGCAATTTCACGAGCACTTAAATTTTTCTTTAATAATTTAAATCCAGCGATAGAAGCAATAACAGCTGCTCCAGTTGTATAGGCCGTAATAACGACGTGGAATGCACTTGTGCCAAAGCTCGGATTAAAGAAAGCTTTCCACGGATCAACGTTAAAAACTGAGCCATCTGGATTCATTGAAAAGCCCGCAGGTGTATTCATCCATGTGTTTGCCGATGTAATAAGCACGGCAGATGCAGTGGCGCCAATCATAACGAAAAATAGCGAGATTAATCTCATAACTGGAGGCAGTTTATCAGCCGCATATACGTAAATAGACATGAATAAAGCCTCTAAAAAGAAGGCGAAAATCTCAATTTGAAACGGAACGGAAATAACTTGCCCAACAATTTTGGCGAAACCAGGCCAAAGAAGTGAAATTTGTACACCAACAATTGTTCCAGTTGGAATTGCTACACCGAGAAGGATAGCAAAAGCCTTTGTCCATCTTTTTGCCATAATGGCATAGTCGGAATCTTTCTTCCAGTGATAGAGTATTTCACTTATAAAAATCATTAAAGAAAGCCCGACTCCAAGCGTTGCAAAGATAATGTGGAATGCTAATGAAGAACCAAAAAATGCCCTTGCTAATGTTACGGTATCCATATGTATACTCCCCTTCTTTTTGCCATTATTTTCTGATTGAATTGGAAAATTTATTCAAAAAACTACCAGAAATATATATGTATTTAAAAAATGATTACGGTAATGCGATATTTAAATATTCTAAAAAAAAGAAATTGATATTTGGTAATATTTTATTTGTTTTTTAGGGCTGAATCTTTTATAATCTTTTATGCGAACGTAAGTTCTGTTTCCGAGATGAAGAAGTTTATGTGAAATGGAGAGGGTGTTTTATGTATCCTGAAGTCATTAAAAAGATGGCATTTTCAAGAGAGCATAGAGATTTATTATTAAAGTTGTATAATAAAGAAATTACGCGTCGTGAATATGATCGACTTGTGGAATCGCTATATAGACCTTCTAAAGAGGCTTGCGAAGGATAAGGTGAGAGAGACAATCTAAAGGATTGTCTTTTTTATATTTGCGTATGTTCTGGTAAAATTAAGGTTAGCCTTAAAAGGAGGTGAAAAGCTTGCGAAAACGTTTATATATAGGGATTGGGGTTATTCTCTTAATCGCTTTAGGTGGAGTTGTATTTTGGTCAGCTTTACAAGGAAATCGTACCGAGCATTTTATTTTACGACATATGGTGAATGAAAATGGAACACTTGCAACGTATCGCTTAGAGGATACAAAGGCAGGTAAGGGTGAAGCGAAGGGCCGTGAAGCTTTATCAGAATCTGCAGGGTTATGGCTACAATATACACTTGATAAAGATGATCAAGCTTTATTTGATGAACAAGTGAAGGTTATTCAAAATAACTTTGTACATAAGGATCGCATCGTTATATGGAAAATCTCTGAAAAGGGAGAAATGCAGTCAGCTACTAATGCACTTATCGATGATCTTCGTATTATAGAACAATTATATCGTGCTTATGAAATGTACAAGGAAGATCGCTATAAAAACCTTGCAGATCAATTGAGTGATTCTGTACTTCGTTATAATAAAAAAGGTAATTATTACGTTGATTATTACGATGCAGATACAGGAAAACAAAATAACTTTGCAACAACATCTTACATAAATCCGCATGCATTCTCTTATATGAAAAAGTATGGAAAAATTTCTGCACAGCAGTATCAGGAAGTTGTTCAGTTTTTAGCGGATTATCCAAGGCAGGGCTGGGCATTCCCGAAAGAGTATAAAGATGATGGGACATTTACGTACGATAAAGAAGTGAATCTTATTGACCAATCATACGTTGCTTATCATCGTAGTTTAGGCGGTCTTTCATCAGACGCTTATTTGGAATTTATAAAGAAGAAATTTCGCGAAGACGAAAAGTTATATGGTCGTTATAACTTAGAAACGGGAAAACAAGCTGTGAACTATGAATCACCAGCATCTTACGGATTAACAATTTTGTACGTACTACAAACAGGTGATACAAAGTTTGCGAAGGAATTGTATGAGCGGATGAATACATTCCGAAATGATAATGTATTTAGTAGATATTATGGTGGATATGTAACAGGTGAGAATAATAATACACATATTTTCGATAACGTATTGCCGCTTTTAGCGGAAATGGAATTGGATAAGAGTAACAAATAAAAGGTGCCACCCTATGGGGATGGTACCTTTTATTTGTGTCGTTATTTGTTTGTAAAGCGATATAATTTTACGCCCTAATATTGGAGAAGTAATCAATCACGAATTCACGAAATTGCTGGGCGGTGTTTGATAAATAGCGCTTCTTCGACCAACTTAAGCCGATAGTTCGTTCGCAATTAGGTTCAATAATACGTAACTTATTTGATGCTAAAGTAGAGTTTTTTAATAAAGTTAAACTTGGGACAAAGGCGATGCCAAGACCTTGCTTAATGAGATCGCTAATCACGGTTGGTTCATCTACTTCAAAAGCGATATGTGGAGTGAAACCAGCTTTTTTACAAAATTCATCTGTTAAGTGCCGAAATCCGTAACCAGTGTTCATACTAATAAACGATTCGTCTTTTACTTCATGCAAATAGATACTTTCGCGGTTTGATAACCGATGTCCTGAAGGAACAGCTAAGAAAATTTCTTCTGTGATAAGTGGTTCCCAAACCATTTCCTCGCCTTCAATTGGTACAGAGGAGATACAAAAATCAATTTCCATATTATCTAGTTGCCGTTTCATAGAAGGAGTAGATGCGAGAAATTGTTGGAATCGAACGTTAGGGTGTTCTAGTAAAAAAGAACCGAGTAACTCGGGTAATATTCTTGGAATAGAAACTGCAAGTGTAATAGAGCCTTGTTGTAATTCAGCTAAATCTTTAATTTCGCGTTCCCCTTCACTTAATTCATGAAAAATGCGTTCCACTCGTTTTAAAAATACTTTGCCGAAAGAGTTTAATGTAATCTGTCGACCTTGGCGATCAAATAAGGGGACGCCTAAGTCCTTTTCTAGTCTAGCGATTGTTTTACTGAGTGAAGGCTGCGCGATATGCAATTCTTCAGCTGCTTTTGTCATATGTTCTAGTCGTGCGACTGTCTGAAAGTATTTTAATTGAAGAAGTTCCACTTCGAATCTCCTTTCTATAGACCAAAAGGAATGAATTGATAATTAAAGATGTATTATACAGTATGGAAAGTGACGTGTATAGTAAATCTGTTAAACCATTCGAAGGGTGTTAAATTAGGAGAAGGAGTATGTTTCATGAAGGGAATTCAACTTATATTTAAAGATTGGAAGGCGATGTGGAACCATAAACATGGACGTATCGCTTTAATTTTTTTATTAATCGTTCCTTTAATTTATTCAGGATTCTTCTTAGCTGGATATTGGGATCCGTACGGAAAATTAGATAAATTACCTGTTGCAGTTGTTAATTTAGATAAGGGTGCTGTGATGGATGAAAAAACAATCCAGGCTGGAGACGATTTTGTTAAAAATTTAAAAGAGAATAAGGAATTGGCGTTTCATTTCGTATCAGAAAAAGATGCTGATGAAGGGCTAAAAGAAGATAAGTATTATATGGTGGTTACGATTCCGGAGGAGTTCTCTAAAAAGGTAAGTACACTAATGGATGAGAAACCAGAGCCGGCGAGGCTGCAGTACAAAGTAAATCCAGGGAAAAACTTTGTAGCAGCTCAAATTGGAACGACAGCTGTTGAAAATATGAAAACAAAAATCTCAAATAGTATTACGAAATCTTATACAGAAGGTGTCTTTTCAAAGTTTCAAGATTTGGCACAAGGGTTGAGTGATGCAAGTAATGGTGCTGAGAAGTTGCACGAAGGAACGACGGATGCAAAAAATGGGGCGAATCAGCTTGCAGATGGTATTCATCGTTTAAATGATGGAACAGTGAAGTTAAAAGAAGGAAGTGATAAGCTTGCCTCTAGTCAATCTGCCTTAAGTGGCGGTGCAAATGAGCTGAGTCAAGGAGCGACCTCACTTCATAGTGGTATGGAGTTATTAGCTCAAGGTGAAAAAACTTTACAATCAGGAGTTAGTGAATTAAGTGCTGGTACAAATGAATGGGTGAACGGAAGTGAGAAACTTGCTGAAGGGCAAGTGAAAGCGGACAATGCAGCAAATAGTGTAAAACAACAATTAGAAGAGTACGTGAAAAGTCATCCAGAAGTGCAGCAAGATCCTGCTTTTCAAAAGATCATTGCTACTTCTAACGGATTAGCTAAAGCAACAAACACTTTAAATAATAGCCAACAACAATTGACACAAGGTGCGCGGAAGCTTACTGATGGTCAGCATAAGATTGAGGAAGGCATGAATACATTCGGAGTTAAGTTAAACGAAGCTACCGCTGGAACGAAAAAGATAGCAGATGGTACTTCGAATTTAGCTGATGGATTTACGAAGTGGGGAAATGGATTTACATCATTACAAGAAGGTGTAAATCACCTTGCGAGTGGCGGAACAGAGCTGAATCATGGTGCTGATAAGTTAACGAACGGACTTGTTAAACTTGACGATGGTGCGAAAGAACTTTCTACGAAATTGGGAGAGGGCGCAGAGAAGATAGCGGATGTTCGCAATGATGATGCACGCAATACGATGTTCTCAGAGCCGGTTCAATTAGTGAAGTCGACAGTTTCTGATGTGCCTAACTACGGTTCAGGTATTGCACCATACTTTTTATCACTGGCATTTTATGTTGGCGGAATTATGGCATCGAATATTTTACCTCTTGGCCGTAGACAAAATATGAAGGTAAGCGGAACAGTACATTTTATTAATAAACTAGGATTAGTATATTTAATTGGACTCATTCAAGCACTACTTGTAGATGTGGTAGTGTTAGGAGTTATGAAATTAGAAGTTGCAAGTGTATCACTCTTTGTTTTATCAAGTATTGTTATTTCCTTTACGTTCATGACATTTATTCTTATGTTAGTAACGGTATTCGGCATTGTTGGGAAGTTCGCAGCGGTAACGCTTCTCGTTCTTCAATTAGCGACGAGCGGAGGTACTTTCCCAGGAGAGTTAAATATAGCTGTGCTTAGCAAAATTGGACAGTTTCTCCCAATGTCTCATTCTCTTAGAGGATTACAAGATGTTATCTCTTTAGGAGATTGGTCGCAATTACGAATGCAAATTTTAATTTTATTATGCTATCTCGTTGTCGCTGGTGGAATCACATGGGTTACGAGTCATATACAGCATAAGGAAACGAATGCAGAGCAAGTTTCTTAATAAAAGAAGCTATCCGAAAAGGTTTTATTATGACCTTTTCGGATAGCTTTTTCTTATTTCTTTTCCATAACTGCAAAGTAGTTATTTTCATTATCAGCAAAGTTGAACGCTCTACCAGTAGGTAAATCTACAACTTGTCCAACTGTAACATTTTTCTCAGAAAGATCTTTATACAGTTGATCTAAGTTATTAGAGAAGAACATAAGTGAAGGGGTATTTAAGTTTAATTCAGGTTGCATCTTCGCAATTAACGCCTTATCGTGAAGGACGATGCTTGTTCCAGCTTCTTTTGCCGGCGCAATTTCAATCCAGCGAAATCCTTGACCGTTATTTTCTTCCGCAACGATTTGGAATCCTACTGTTTCTGTCCAAAATTGTACTGATTCATCTTGGTTATTTACATATAACATAATTTGCCCAATTTGATTAATCATAGGTGTGTCCTACTTTCTTTTCTTATATGAAATACTATCCCGCATTAACGGGCAGTAAGACCCCTACCTCAAAATTCAGCAAAAGAAAAGAAGTTAGGTGGGGATCGGGCTGCCCGTAAATGCCCGATTGGTTCAACTAATAATCAGTGGGGGATGAAGAACCCCTCCACTGATTAAAGTTTCACTTTATTATATCAAATATATGGTTTAAATACTTTTTCATGATTTTTCCGAATGGCAATCTTCGCCCATTTCATATTTGTCGTAGGGGAAGGCCCTGTAACCCACGTGTGAAATGGTAGTATGCTACCAATGGCCATTGCTGAAATAGAGATTGTGGTCGTTAATATAAATAGTAATAGGCTATATAATATTGTGTTTTCTTGCAGTGCGAATAAGGAAAGAAATTTTGTACATAGTTGCAAGAAGAAAAAATGAGCTAAATAAGCGCCATACGTGTAATTCCCGATAAAACGTAAAGCTTTATATAAGAAACCACGTCGCTGTACAATTGTAATAGATAACACGTACAGTATCATAATTTCACAAACAATATATAAAAACATGGACGGTTTTAAATAAGTAGAAACCGTTAAATGAATAGAATTGGCGCCGTAAAAACTAAATAACTCATAATTGATGAATAAAAATAAGATGAAAAATAGTATTGTGATAAGCGGAATATGTTTCATGACAAATATACGCCAAGTTTTTAATGATACAGCAGCTATTCCTCCCATGACGAAATAGAATGAGTAGAAGAAGAAGGAACGATCTGTATAATGTAAAATGGTTGAACTAGTCAGTTTCTCTCCATTAAAAATGTAGTGAGAAGAGTACCACATTAAGAAGAAATATAGACAAGCGAAAATGGTCATATATTTATATATGTCTTTTTTATTTTCTGTTCGTTTTTGAAACCAATAAAATAGTGTGCATAGCAACGGGAACAATAAGTGAATTTGGAACATCATAATAACGTACCAAAGATGAGGTGCAGCTGTTCCGAGTAATAAACTTTTTATTCCGCCTTGTAGTGTAATGACATCGTTTGTTGTTAATAGGTAAAGAATAGACCAGAAGAAATAAGGAATGAGTAAATGTGCGGCTTTTTCATAAATATATTCTCTGTAAACGAGTTGCTTCGTATATAGCCGAATTAAATGGAAGCCGACGATAAATATGAATGCAGGTGCTGAAAATTTTGCAAGATTAAATAGCATGCCCATAATGAGAGATTGCTCGAGTAAGACATTTCCTTGATTCATTGTATATAATAAGGAACTTTGCAAAACGACAGCAAGAAATGCAATGCTTTGCAAAACTTTGAATTCTGGTGCGCTTTGAGTCATTGTATCCATCTCCTTTTCCATACATGATTATAGTACGGAGAATGGATAATGGATGTGGAATATTTGTGAAGATTATAACAAAATTGTGGCGGGATGGGATTATATCGACGTTTCGACAAATAACAACAAAAAAGAGGATGCTCCACCGAGCATCCTCTTTCTATATATTAAGCAAATTTATTTTTGATCCAGTTTTTACCTTCTACAAGGCGAGCTGTCATTACGGCACAAGCGTTATCTCCTGTTACGTTTAACACTGTTGCAGGAGGATCGATGATTGTACTAATTGCGGCGATAATTGGCAATGCTTCTGGTGGGAATCCGTATAGAGAAACGATTAACATTTCACCAATCATACCCCCGCCCGGAATAGCACCCATTACTGTTCCTACTAATAGAGAAACAACAAGTGCAATTGCTAATGTTTTCGGTCCTTCGAATTCCATGTTGAAAATACCGAATAAGAAAGCAATTTTTAATACCCCGCCTAAAACAGATCCATCTTTATGAAGTGTAGATCCAAGAAGGACAACTGTTTCACGAACGTCAGAAGAAATACCCATTTTCTTCGTTGCTTCTAAGTTCGCTGGAATACTTGCGGCACTACTACAAGTTGCAAGTGATGTAACTGTAGGAGAGACCATGTTCTTCCAAAATACTTGTACACCTTGTTTGCGACCTGCAAGGTACGCATAGAATGTAAAGAATACAAAGAAGTAAATAAGAGAAGCTGGATAGTATACCATTGCTGCTCGGAAGTAAGTTCCAAGAAGTTGTGGTCCGAATTCACCAACTAATGCTGCGAAGTAGGCAGCTAGTCCGATTGGAGCATAGTACATAATGAAAGATACGAATTTCATTGAAATTTCTGCACCAGCTTGTAGGAATGTAGCGAATGGTTTTCCTTTTTCACCAACTGCTGAAGTTGCACCCCCCATTAAGATAGAGAAGAAAATAAGGGCTAACATGTTCTCACGAGATAGTAACTTTGAAAAGTCTGATACTGTTATGATACCGACAATTTGATCAGCAACACTAACTGCTTTTTCAGCTTTATCAGGCTGCGTTAGTTCTAATACAACACCTTGTGCTGGCGGGAATACTTTCACGATAATAATCATAAAAATAGCAGCTAAAATACTTGTAAATAAGAAAGTTCCAGCCATACTAGACATAATTTTACCGAAACGTTTTAATCCATCCATATTAGCAATAGATGACGCGATGCTAAAGAACACTAACGGTACAACAATCGTAAACATTAAGTTTAAGAAAATGTCACCAAGCGGCTTTAAAGCAACTGCATCGGCACCCATGAAATAACCAATGAAACCACCAATTAGGATAGAAGATAATAAAATAAGCGGAAAGCGATATGCCTTCATAAATATATCCTCCTATCGATTATAAAAAATCATACTGAATCATTATAGCGAGTTAGAGACTTCTTTACTAGGAAAATACGGATAGATGGAATAGCGTGAAAACCGAGAAATTTTTGTTTTTAAGCTCGGCATACAGTTAGAAATCTAGACATATATATTTGTAACCTAGTGGTGCCAAGGGCTACACCATAACTTAGGTTTGGAAAAAGGGGGAGGGGAGCGAGATGAATATTTTACTTTGCTGTGCAGCGGGAATGTCTTCCAGTTTGATTGTTACAAAAATGGAGAAAGCAGCAGAGGCAAGAGGGATACAGGTAAAGATTTGGGCAGTATCAGGTTCAGAAGTGCGAAATCATATTGATACTGCAGATGTACTTTTACTTGGACCGCAAGTACGTTATTTATTACCGAAAATGAAAGAATTATGTAAGGAGAAGGGAATACCTGTTGATGTCATTCAATCCGTCCATTACGGACTTTGTAATGGAGAGGCTATCTTACAAGCAGCTTTGTCCATGAAACCATGAGGAGAGTGGGATAGATGATAAAGTTTTTAGAGAAATATGTGATGCCAGTGGCAGGGAAGGTTGCAGAGCAGAGGCATTTGCAAGCGATTCGTGATGGAATTATTTTGACGATGCCTTTCTTGATTATTGGATCTTTCTTTCTAATTATTAGTGCTTTACCCATACCCGGGTATAATGATTTTATGGCAGGATTGTTTGGGGAGAGTTGGCAAAAAGCTTTGGGGTATCCAGTTAGCGCAACATTTAATATAATGTCTTTAATAGCTACTTTTGGAATCGCTTACAGACTTGGTGAGTATTATAAAGTGGATTCTTTAGCATCTGGTGCATTATCACTTGTATCATTTTTGCTTGCAACACCGTTCCAGGTTATGTATATGATACCAAATACAAAGGAAAGTGTACTTGTAGATGGGGTTATACCAGCTGCGCTAATGGGAAGCCAAGGTTTGTTTGTGGCGATGATTATTGCAATTATATCTACTGAAATTTATAGATTTATTGTGCAAAAAAAGATGATTATAAAAATGCCAGAGACAGTTCCACCAGCAGTAACACGTTCATTTGCTGCGCTTATTCCAGGTTTTATTGTCGTGACGGTTGTTTGGATCATTAGATTGATTTTTGAACATACGACTTTCGGTAGTATTCATAATGTTGTAGGGAAGCTTTTACAGGAGCCTCTTAGCGTGCTTGGGGCTAGTCTTTGGGGCGCGGTAATCGCAGTTATTATTGTCCATGTACTTTGGGCTTGCGGAATTCATGGCGCTGCAATTGTAGGTGGTGTAATGAGCCCGATCTGGTTGTCGTTAATGGACCAAAACCGAATTGCTTTTCAGGCTGGCCAAGACGTACCGAATACGATTACTGCGCAGTTCTTTGACTTATGGATTTATATGGGCGGTTCTGGCGCAACACTTGCTTTAGTTGTAGGAATGTTATTATTTGCGCGAAGTCAGCAATTGAAAAGTTTAGGACGATTGTCGATTGCACCTGGTATTTTTAATATTAATGAAATGGTGACTTTCGGAATGCCGATTGTAATGAATCCGCTTTTACTTATTCCATTTATACTGGTTCCAGTCGTGTTAACGGTTGTTTCTTATTTTGCAATGGAATGGGGATGGGTTGGACGTCCGAGCGGAGCTGCTGTACCTTGGACTACACCTATTCTTTTTAGTGGATATTTAGGATCAGGCGGGAAAATTTCAGGGGTTGTTTTGCAACTCGTTAACTTTGCGATTGCATTCTTTCTTTATTTGCCATTCTTAAAAATATGGGATAAACAAAAAGTAGCGGAAGAAAAGGGGGAGTAAAGAAATAACATGGATACGATAGAGACGAAAGCTTTTCATTTAATCTTGCATGGAGGAAATGCGAGAAGTTGTTCAATGGAAGCAATTGATTGTGCGAAGCGCGGTGAATTTAAGGAAGCGGAAGCTAAACTACAAGAAGCTTTAAATGAATTGCAAGAGGCACACCGCTTACAAACGGAGCTCATACAGAAAGAAGCTGGCGGGGAAAAAACCGAAGTTACCCTTTTGATGGTGCATGCACAAGATCATTTAATGAACGCAATTACAGTGAAGGAATTGGCGAGTGAGTTTGTAGAATTATATAGAAAGATGTCGGTGGATGAATGAACCTTGCTTATGCGAGGTTTTTTTATGTATGTGTCCGTACCATCAGTGGAGTGTTTGTTCCACTGATGGTATTTACAATCCTCCTTTTTACGGATGGGTAAGAGTGATAATTAATCGGCAGTAATAATCTCTCCTGTACCACGAATTAGTTTTTTTATATGCATCTCATTTGGTCTTAATATACTTATGATATAATTAATCGCTATTTGCGGTTCAACGGTCGTACCGCACGTATAACAGTCGATGGCTGCAAAGTTTTTTTCTGGATAAGTGTGAATTGAAAGGTGGCTTTCGGATAGTAAAACTAAAACAGTAACGCCATGCGGATCGAATTCTTTTGTACTTACGTTTAAAATATGGGCACCAGAGCAATCTGCAGCGTTAACTAAATGATATTCTAAAAAGTGAACATCATCTAATAGGGAAAAGTCCACTCCCCATAAATCTACTATTATATGCTTACCAAAAGTAGAATATTCCATAGGGTAGCACTCCTTACTATAATATTGTCAAAACTCCATTTCCTTTTTGTAACATTGATGTAGGATAAGATTCGATTCTGAGTTTAAAAGAGCGAGATTACGTTGTTCTAAATGTTCTTCTTTAAATTGAAACAAAGGAGAAAGAAGAGAAGGTAATGTTCGAGGAGTTGGTATTACATATAATTGCTCAATTTGATCGAGTACATAGGCAGAATTAGCAGCAATATGAAATCCCCAGTCAGTTCCGAAAGAAGGAACGATTGTATGATAACTTTTCACAGTTAATCCAGCATGTTCAATAGTGTTACCGATGCTCCAATATACTAGAGGTGCATCAGCAGGTGAATTAGATTGGCAGACGAACGCACCATCTTCTGTTAAAAACGTAGCTATACGAGCAAAAAGTTCGCTTGTATATAAAGTACTTAATAACTCTGTCGCTGGATCAGGGAAATCAATGATGATTACATCGTATAAAGATGAAGGTGAATTTAGAAATTCTTTTGCATCGCATACGTGCACGTTCACGCGATTATCAAAAAAAGCGTTTTTGTTTAAAGATACTATTTCTGGAACATTACGTGCCATATTAATCATTGCCTCGTCTAAATCAACAAGGTCTACGTGTAGCACAGTTTCATATTTCAAAACTTCTCGTAAGGCAAGACCATCGCCACCACCTAATATGAGAACACGTTTTGGATCAATTCCTTTTGCCATAATCGGATGTACAAGCGCTTCATGATAAATTTGCTCATCAACGGAGCTGAATTGTAGTTGCTTGTCCAAGTATAAGCGAACATCGTTTACTTGGACTAAGTTAATATTTTGATAATTACTCTTTTCTTCAAATAAATTCGTATGTTCACCAGCTTGTATTTCCTTTAGAGAAATTTCATCCCACACATCTAAGCTGTGTGAATCTGTGGGTACTATAATTACATTTTCCGATTGTACTTGCTTATCGTCTTCATCCTCGTCGTGTTTATCTGGTTCGTCGTGTCTGTCAGGTCTGTCTTGTTTATCTTCAGTGTCCTGTCGATCTAGTGTATCCGTGTTGGAATTTAATTCAGAATCCTCTTCTTGTTTATACCATTTATTTTGAACCTGTATTCTATAAATCTTCATTCTATTCTTTTTTCTATGCTTTGGCATTGGAATCCCCTTTCAAAATACTTTATTTTATTCTATTCTATGTAATTTAATAGAGTTTGACTGGACAATAACTAGACGAGTGTCTTGAATAGGTATTTGTTTTGATTTGAGTTGAAATATTATATTTTTTGGTACTATATTTTCACACTTTTAAAAAAATTAGTGTTTTTTTGTTTTAAACACAACTAGACAACTAAACACTAATCTATTTTCATACAGTTATGTGTTAAAAGTGAGGTGTTTTATAACACACTGTGTGTTTTTTTGGGGACACACTGATTGAAAGCGGTAACACACAAAGAAATCACTCGAAAAAACGCTGATTTTAGGCGTTTTGAAAAGTTGGCACGGTAATTGCATTAATAAATAGCGTAAAGAAAAATAAAAAACATAAATTTTTTATACCACACAAGGGGGATTTATAAATGAATATTTTATTATGTTGTTCAGCAGGGATGTCTACAAGTTTACTAGTTACAAAAATGGAAGCGGCTGCAAAAGCTCGTGGTCTAGAAGGTAAGATCTGGGCTGTATCTGGGGATGCAGTAAAAAACAATATCGATCAAGCAGACGTACTATTATTAGGACCGCAAGTTCGTTACATGCTTTCTACAATGAAAACGCTTGCCGATGAGAAAAACGTTGGAGTCGATGTTATTAACCCGATGCACTACGGCATGATGAATGGAGAAGCAGTTTTAGATCACGCATTAACACTAAAAAAATAATTAGGGGGGAAGCGAAATGCAAAAGTTTATTGCATTTATGGAGAAGTATATTGTTCCTGTCGCTGGTAAAATCGGATCGCAACGTCACTTAGCTGCGATCCGTGATGGATTTATTGCAGTTATGCCACTTATTTTAGTTGGTGCATTGGCATCACTAATTAATGGTTTTCCGTCTGAAGCTTTCCAAGAGTTCATGAAAGGTTTGTTTGGTGAAACGTGGAAACAAGTTGGCAGTGGAATGTGGACTGGTTCTTTCGCAATTCTAGCACTAATCATAGCATTTACAACAAGTTATAACTTAGCAAAATCTTACGGCGTTGATGGTTTGTCAGCAGGTATTATTTCATTTGGTGCGTTAATTATTCTTACGCCAACAACACCGAAAGAAGGCGGATTGAACTTAGCTTGGACAGGGGCACAAGGGCTATTTGTAGCAATTATCGTGGCACTCCTTGTTACTGAGGTATTCCGTTTCTTTGTACAAAGAAACATTACTTTTAAAATGCCTGATGGAGTACCACCAGCAGTTTTAAGATCTTTCGCAGCTATAGTTCCAGCATTTGTTATCTTAACAGTAGTTGCAGGTATTCAATTAGCAGTGAAATTAGCTGGTACAAGTGTTCATGAATTTATCTTTAATACGATTCAATCACCACTGCAAAGTTTAGCAGGGACATTACCAAGTGCAATTGTCATTGTACTCCTTGTTCATCTTCTTTGGTTCTTCGGTTTACATGGGCCAAATATCGTTGGTGGTATTATTGAGCCATTATACTTACCGGCATTAGAGAAAAATATGAAGTTATTCCAAGGTGGTACATCTGCATTTGATGTTCCAAACATTATTACAAAACCATTCTTTGATACTTTTGTATATCTTGGTGGTTCTGGTGCAACATTAGCGTTCTTAGTGGTCGTATTACTTGTAGCAAAAAGTGCACAATTACGCGGTGTATCTCGCTTATCAATTGGACCAGGTGCATTCAATATTAACGAACCAGTAATCTTTGGTACACCAATTATTTTAAATCCAATTTTATTCTTACCGTTTATCCTAACACCAATTGTATTAGTAATTACTTCTTATACAGCGATATCTATTGGTTGGGTACCAAAAACAGTTGTGATGATTCCATGGGCAACACCACCAATTATTAGTGGTTATCTTGTAACAGGGGGACATCTTTCAGGTGCAATTCTACAGTTATTCAACTTTGTAATTGCGATGGTAATCTACTATCCATTCGTTGTATTATCTGACCGTTCTGTTGTTCGTACTGAAAAAGCAGCAGCACAAGGAAATAACAACTCTGTACCTATGTAACATAGTAATTGTTCTCACAGGTAACATTATCTGTGAGAACAATCACCTTTATATCATGTTCAGAAAGATGAGACCCATCTACAAGAACACCAAACTATCATTAATAAAATAATAATTTAATAGAAATGTTCAAACTGAAGGGGTATTTAAATCGGTTGAACCATAATAGAGAGGGCGGTAATTACGATGACTACAGCAGAACAAATTCCATTCCAATTGATTTTAAATAGTGGTAATGCACGAAGCTTTGCAATGGAGGCACTTCAATTTGCCAAACAGGGGAAAATGGCAGAAGCTGATGAAGCGATGGTAAAGGCGAAAGAAGCGATTAATGAAGCGCATCATTTCCAAACAGAGCTCATACAATCAGAAGCAAGAGGGGAAAAAACAGAGATTAGTGTTCTTTTAATTCATGCACAAGATCATTTAATGAATTCTATTACGGTAAAAGAATTAGCAGCAGAATTTATTGACCTTTATAAAAAGCTAGAAGCGAAAGGGGAATAAAGCATGACTGGAATTAAAATTGCTACAATCGGCGGTGGCTCTAGTTATACACCAGAGTTAATTGAAGGGTTTATTAAACGTTATGACGAGCTTCCTGTTCGTGAAATTTGGTTAGTAGATATCGAGGCAGGAAAAGAGAAGTTAGAAATCGTTGGTGACTTAGCGAAACGTATGGTGAAAAAATCAGGTTTACCAATTGATATTCATTTAACACTTGATCGCCGTGAGGCATTAAAAGATGCTGACTTCGTAACAACGCAGCTTCGCGTTGGTTTGTTAGAAGCACGTGCAAAAGATGAAGCAATTCCATTAAAATATGATGTAATTGGTCAGGAAA
The DNA here is from genome assembly GCF_003264205.1 of Bacillus sp. SRB_8. Classification (NCBI taxonomy): domain Bacteria; kingdom Bacillati; phylum Bacillota; class Bacilli; order Caryophanales; family Bacillaceae; genus Bacillus; species Bacillus sp. SRB_8. The sequence goes on from NZ_NADT01000004.1 coordinate 352,707, forward strand.
CGAATGGTCCTGGTGGTTTGTTCAAAGCGCTGAGAACGATTCCTGTTATTTTAGATATTTGTAAGGACATGGAGGAATTATGTCCAAATGCATGGCTTATTAACTTCGCAAACCCAGCAGGTATGGTAACAGAAGCTGTACTTCGCTACACGAACATTCAACGAGTAGTTGGTCTATGTAACGTTCCAATCGGAATTCGTATGGGTCTTGCAAGATTACTTGAAGTAGATGCAAGCCGGGTACACGTTGATTTCGCTGGTTTAAATCATATGGTATACGGATTAGATGTATACTTGGATGGCGTAAGCGTAATGGATCGTGTATTAGAACTTGTAACAGATCCAGAAAAGCAAATTACGATGGAAAACATTGCTGCGCTTAACTGGGAGCCAGACTTTATTCGCGGTCTTCGTGCAATTCCGTGTCCATATCATCGTTACTACTATAAAACACGTGAAATGTTGGAAGAAGAGAAAGCAGCTTCGATTGAAAAAGGTACACGTGCAGAAGTAGTAAAACAATTAGAAGATGATTTATTCGAGCTATATAAAGACCCTAATTTAGATATTAAGCCACCACAATTAGAAAAGCGCGGCGGAGCTTATTATAGTGACGCAGCATGTAGCTTAATTACGTCTATTTACAATAATAAAGGTGATATCCAGCCTGTTAATACACGAAACAACGGAACAATTGCAAGCTTGCCACATGATTCGGCTGTTGAAGTGAACTGTATTATTACGAAAGAAGGTCCAAAACCAATTGCGGTCGGAGATCTTCCAGTACCAGTTCGCGGTTTAGTACAGCAAATTAAATCATTTGAGCGCACAACAATTGAAGCAGCTGTTACAGGGGATTATCATAAGGCGCTGCTTGCTATGACAATTAACCCACTTGTACCATCAGATAAAGTTGCAAAACAAATTTTAGATGAAATGTTGGAAGCACATAAAGAACATCTTCCACAATTCTTTAAGAAGATAGAGAAATAAAAAGCGGCGCTGTTTAGCCCGCTTTTTTTAATTCTAGTAGGAGGTATTGCGATGATTAAACTAATTGTAAATGCAGATGATTTCGGTCTTACGGAAGGTACAAATTACGGGATTATTGATGGACATAAAAACGGGATTGTAAATTCAACGACGATGATGATGAATATGCCAGGGACAGAGCATGCCGTACGCTTAGCGAAAGAGTATAAAACGTTAGGGATAGGAGTTCATCTCGTATTAACGGCAGGAGAACCGCTTCTTAAAGACGTTCCATCACTTGTAAGTAGCGATGGATTGTTTCATAAACAAAGTGTTGTATGGGAAGGAAATATAAATCCAGAAGAGGTAGAAAAAGAATGGACTGCTCAAATTGAGAAGTTTTTATCTTACGGATTAACACCAACTCATTTAGATAGTCATCATCACGTGCATGGATTACCGCTTTTAAACGACGTTCTTGAGAGATTAGCAAGTAAATATAATGTTCCAATTCGTCGTTGTGAAGAAGAGCGAGCGGTGCGCCCATTTTCAGATGTGTTTTACAGTGACTTTTACGCTGACGGTGTGACGGAAGATTACTTTGTGAAGTTAAAGGAAAGAGTGCAGGACGAGCAAACGGTAGAAATTATGGTGCATCCAGCATATATTGACCCAGAGCTTGTGAAACGTTCTTCTTACGTAATGGATCGCGTGAAAGAGTTGCGTATTTTAACGGAGAGTGAGCTTCCTGAGGGAATGGAGCTTGTGAAGTTTTAATAGGAAAACGACGGCTAAATGGGGCCGTCGTTTTTTGTGCTTACAAAATGGATAGAACATATCCACCGAAGGCCCCGATTATAACGATAACCCAAGGTGGTGTTTTCCAAAAAGCGAGTAAGCAAAATAGAAGAGAAGCAAAAACGAAATCTACAGAATTCATAATTGTACTCGTCCAAATTGGATCATAAAAAGCTGCAAGTAAAATGCCGACAACGGCTGCGTTTACTCCAAGTAGTGCACCTTGTATGTAAGATACTCTCCTTACGCTGTCCCAAAATGGTAAAACGCCAACAACGAGCAGGAAGGCAGGAAGAAAGATAGCGATCGTTGCAACAACTGCTCCGGCGGTTCCATTTAGCGCTGCTCCTATATAAGAAGCGAATGTAAATAGTGGCCCTGGCACTGCTTGTGTTAATCCGTATCCAGCAAGAAATTGTTCTTTTGTCATCATCCCGTTTTGTACAAACTCACTTTCAAGAAGAGGAAGTACGACATGCCCTCCGCCAAATACAAGTGCACCAGAGCGATAGAAGCTGTCAAATAAAGAGATGAAATAAGAGTATGGTCGTAACATCGGTAACAGTATTAATAGTCCGAAGAATAAGACGAGACAAGATATGGCTACCATTTTTGAAATAGGTACGTTTATTTTATGAGCTTGGCTAACTGGCCGGCCACGATATAAAAACCAACCGATGAAACCAGATACTATAATGAGAATTACTTGTGTCCAGCTACTTGGCCATAATAGGGCGATTGCGGCAGTTGCAATTGCGATTGTTGCACGGTTTCGGTCTGGTGTTAACTTTTGAGCCATTCCCCATATTGCATGAGCGACAATTGCGACCGCTACAAGTTTCAGTCCGTGAATCCAGCCAGTACTTCCAAGCTCGAATTGGTTAAGAAATGAAGCGAAGAAAACTAAAACGAGCACAGATGGGAGAGTGAATCCGATCCATGAAATAATGGCTCCTAATAATCCGCCGCGCAATAAGCCAACTCCCATACCGACTTGGCTGCTAGCAGGGCCAGGAAGGAATTGACATAGTGCTACTAAGTCTCCGTAACTTCGTTCATCCATCCATTTTCTTTTTTGCACGTATTCATGATGAAAATAACCAAGATGGGCGACAGGACCACCAAATGAAGTAAGTCCTAATTTAAATGATACGAGAAAAATCTCTATTAATGATTGGAAAGAGTAGTTATTATTTTTCAAAATTTCCTCCTAGACTGTTTTTCTAAGTGCATTATACAAGAGGGAGTAAAGCAAAAGAAACGATTTTAATGTAAAGATTGTGTGAATCTTTTCTTCGTAATTAAAATTTGAAAAAGTCATAAATGATTATGTCTAAACCATAAAGTAGTAGAAGTAGTGCTGGGAAATTTATATGAGGAGAATGCCCGTATGACAACACATTTCTTTGCTAGGTTAACAGGGAAGAGGGAAGTACCTCCTGTAAATACAGAAGCTTACGGTGTAACAGAGCTCATTTTTAGTGAAGATTTAAAGAAGTTGCAATATCGGGTCATATTAAAAAATATAAAAAAAATCACGTCATGCCAAATTCATTTAGGAAAAGCGAATCAAATTGGTCCAGTTATTTTAAGTTTGTTTGGTCCGTTAGAGCAAGGAATTAGCGTGAATGAAGGAGTCGTTACTGGTGTAGCTAGAGTAGAGGATTTTGAAGGGCCTTTACAGGGGAGAGCATTTGACAGCTTGTTTCAAGAGATAATGCAAGCAAATGTATATGTAAATGTTAATACGAAATCTAATAAAAAGGGAGAAATAAGGGGGAGAATAAGGGAAGTAAAGAAGTAAGCGAAAAGGCTGTCCAAAAAACATTTTGGAACAGCCTTTTCTAATTATATAGAGTGCTACAATATCGCCTAGTTTAATTTTTTACAGGCTGATTTTTAATGAAGAAGTCCATTATATAAAATACTTCGTCATCTGGGATTTGTATTTCAAATGTATTTTCAATAGGTTGCAATGCTTTTTTCACTTTCATATACATCCAGTACTCATCTTGTCTTCGTTTCTCTTTATCAGGATGAGGGAGGAGACTTTCGCCTTTTTGAAGACGGTCAACCATGCAGCTCATATGCAAAATCACACCCATTAAACTGTCGGGAGTTAGCTGTAAAGAAATCAATTCTTGAATTGTATTTAATGCATAACGAATTGTTTTAATAAGTAATGCTCCATCGTTACGCTGCATTTGTTGTTCAAGAATATCAGCCATTTTTGCATATGTTTCTTCATACGTAATCAATTCTTGAATTGGTTGAATAGCTGTGTAGTTCACAATGTCTTGGAAATGATATGTTAAGCAAGGTATTTGCATATCGAAATTCGTGACGATACAAATGATATTACGCTCTTTTTTTATGTTCTCGATCATTTTCGTTAAATCTTTTTCATGAACGATGCTAATCGGAATAATTTCAATTAAGTCTTTATCAAAGCGTAAATAGTTCTCTAACATTTTTTGAATTGCTAAAGCACTTCCTTCGCCGGTTAAACAAGCTGTTAAAATCACGGATTTCATTGGCGATAGTGGCTTTTTCTTTTCTTCCTGTACGTTTAAATAGAACGGTGTTAAGTTCTTCACTGTTTCGTATAGTGCATCTAATGAATAGCCAAGTTGAGCTTTTCGAGCTGCTTCTAGTGCGTGTGGTGTACTCGTCATGGAAAGAACACGTACAGGGATTTTGAATTCAGTTTCTAATATATCACCAATATAAGCGAGAGATCCCATATCAACAAGTAAGAGAAGCCCGTTTACATTTTGAAGTGTTTTCATATACACTTTAACACGCTCTAAGAAGTCTTTTGGTGATTCATGCAAGGGCATATCGATACCAGTTACTTCATCAATACCGAGAAGTTCGTTTGCAACGTTTGCCATTTCTGTTGCGATGCCATTACCGTGTGCTAATATTAATACTTTTACTTCTGTTTGTGAGGCAGGAATTGGATCAACAACGAAGAACATTGTTAAAAAGCCAGCTTCATCAATAGGTATTGTTATTTGTAATTCTTCTTCTAATAGCTGAATACATTGCATAGCTACGGAAAAAGCTTCTTTATATTTCGTACGAATTTGATTTAATTGTGGGTGGTGAATTTGTTTCCCGCCCTGTAAACGTTGTAGAGTTGTCTGTACATGTAAACTTAAAGCGAGAAATACTTTTTCATCGAAAGTTTTAGATAAATATTTTTCAGCTAGTTCCGCGATTTTTTCACATACGGAAACGATATTACGATCCACAATTTTAAAAACATTTTCATGACTTGTCTTTTTAGATATTTGGTTAAAGTATTGGACGAAAAAGCTTTGAATATCATTTTCTATTAGTAATTCTAATTCTTCCTCTTCAATGCCGCGTGCTTGAAGTTCTTCATATTTATAATCAATATAATCGTAAATAGAAGAGCGACTTCCTTCGGGTTTTATTGTATGTTTACTCCAACCTTCATCACCTGTAAATACAAATGTTTCATTTGGTATTTGATATAGATGACGGCTCTTTCTTTCAATAAATAATCCTTCTTTCATATACCAAGGTAAATCTGTACTTGAAACACAGACAGAATCACGTTTTTTTGTTACGAAATCAGAATAAGCTTTCGCACAGGCAATTTGTACGTCCGTTTTCAATTGACCGATGTTATTTGGACAATTGTAAAAGACGAAAGCACGCATTGTATTTGGACTAACATGAATCTCTTTCCTTAGACGAATTGCTTCATTTGTAAAAAATAGTTGTAGTAAAGCAAACCGTTCTTTATGTGTTCGCTCACGAAGTGGTGGAAGCGTAACGGTCATCGGAATACGTCTTGTAAATGTTTTTAATAAGAATGAATTTGGTTCTTCGGTTGTTGCAGTAATAATCAACACTCGTGCCTTACGTTCATTTTCCGTTTCTCCAAGGCGGCGGTATACTCCGCGATCAATAAATGTGAAGAGCATCTCTTGTCCTTCTGGAGGAAGGCGATGTACTTCATCTAAGAAGAGGATTCCTTCATGTGCTTTTTCAATTAACCCTTTTTGATCACTGGCACCTGTGTAAGCTCCTTTTTTTATCCCAAATAACTGTCCAAGTAGTAGTTGTGGATTGTTTGCATAATCAGCACAGTTAAAGACGATAAAAGGTGCATCTTTTGGAAGTTGTTCCACTTCAATTGCGTATTCGTGCATTAAAGAAGCGAACATCGATTTTCCGACACCTGTTTCTCCAAGTAGTAAAGTATGCATACCGTTTGGAGGATAGAGAATAGAAGCTTTTGCTTTTTCAATTGCAATTTTTAGGCTTGTATTTTCAATAGCAAATGTATCTAATGAAGTGCCCTTTGTTGAATGCGTTTCCAATGAAGTGTTCGTTTCTATATAAAAACGGACAGGGCGTGTACTCGTTTTTAATAAACGATTATCTTTCACAAGCTTGTTTAAATCGCTACTAACATTTGCACGGTCTAACTGTAGAAGTGTAGCGAGTTCTGATGCTGTTATACCTTCTGTATAATTCCCTTTTTGTATTGCGTTAAAAATGAGATCTATTCGTTTCATTTCTATTCACCTCGAAACTTCATCACTATTTAAAATTCTACACAAAAATGAGAAGTGTGGGAAGAGAAAAATAAAGTGAAACTTTAATCAGTGGGGTTTTTGTTCATCCCCACTGATTATTAGCCTTCACCAATCGGGCGTTTACGGGCAGTTGATCTCCCACCTAACTTCTTTGTTCCAGCTGAATTTTGAGGTGGGAGTCTTACTGGCCGGCAAATAGCGGGGTAAAACAGCTTTAGTACATAGGCACTAAAGCTGTTACAATCTTGTGTCTTTCCAAAAATTCACTTCGAGATGGGAAGATGGATTGTAGGGAAGTAGTTTATATCCTTGTGAGTGTAAATAATCAATTACTTTTGGGAGTATTTGCACTGTGACACTAGAATCATGCATTAAAATAACCTCTACTTGTTCATCGCTTTGATTTCGTACCCTTTCTAGTATTGCGGAAGGATTATCATAGCTTTTCCAGTCATATGTATCAATTGTCCAATCCCACATTTTATACTGGGCAGATACGAGTGCATCACGGTAATTCTTTTTTAAGTAAGGCATGCTACCGTATGGGACCCGAACGAGATGTGTATTTAAATGTGTAACTTGCTGGACAATGTTTTGGGTTTGCTCCATTTCTGCAATTAAAACAGATGGATCGCCAGTATAAAGACGTTTTACATCATGCGACATACTATGGAGACCGATATAATGTCCATCTTTAATCAATCGCTCCATCGTTTTTTTATAATGTGGCACCTTTCCGCCAATAACGAAGAAAGTTGCTTTTCCGTTCTTCTCTTTTAAAATATTTAAAATTTGTGGTGTGTATTTATTTGGTCCGTCATCAAATGTTAAGTACGCAATTTTTGTTGTAGGAGAGGTAGTTTGAATACTTTGGTAATCTTTTACTTGAATGTCTGTAGTTGCTTTTGTATTCGATGATGCGTACATAGTAATAGTTAAAAATAAAATTATACATTGAAGTAATCGCTTGATCATAACATTCACCCTCAGTTTGACAATCAAGATGTAAAAATGAAAATTTGATACTTTTTTCGTTATACGTATATCTTTCTCCAATAGAGGCACTCTCAAACAATCTATATTTTGGAAATGGGGAATAAGGATTAAAAAATAAAAAATAGCATCCTCTTATGAAAAGAGGATGCTATTTGAATATTTCATAATAGTAAAGGCTATACTACAATTAGTCTTCGTGTTTTTTCACTTTTTTATAGAAGGAAATAATTGGTTTGTAACGTTCGTGTACAAGACCGATTACTTCAGCAATGATTTCTGTAAAGAAGATTAAAATGAAAAGAAGAATAATGGATAACCATAATGTTGCACTACTGAAAATAATTGCATTTACACTAAAGAAAATACCCAATGCGTAAATAATTAGTACCGTTTTACGATGAGAGAATCCCATTGCAAGCAAACGGTGATGTAAATGCGATTTATCAGGTGCTGAAATAGGCTTTTTATTTACGATACGGCGGATAATTGCAAATGTCGTATCAAATATAGGTACACCTAAAATAATGATTGGAACGATAAAACTGAATAACGTTACGCTTTTGTATAATCCAAGTAACGATATAACAGAAATACAGTATCCTAAAAATAGTGCTCCTGTATCTCCCATGAAAATTTTTGCTGGATGGAAGTTGTAGAATAAAAATCCAATTGTACTTGCTAATGTAATCAGTGCTAGAGGTAATATAATAGCTGCTCCAGTACCCCATGGGCTAGTGAAGGCCATATATGCTAGCGTTGCAAGTACGATAGATGAAATCCCTGCGGATAATCCATCTAATCCATCAATTAAGTTGATGGCATTTGTAATACCGACAATCCAAAATACAGTAATTGGATAAGCAAGCCATCCGAGTTCAGTATCTCCAAGAATTGGAATATATAATACTTGCACTAATAATCCACTTTTTACAATCATGATGGCAACTAATAGTTGTCCACCGAATTTTACCCTCGCAGATAGTTCGTACATATCATCTAAAATCCCGATGATAACAATGATGATAGCACCTAAAGTTATCGATAACATTCTTTGTTCGTACAATCCACCGACAACAAATCCTACGGCTACACCGATGAAAATTGCTAACCCGCCAAGACGAGGCATAATTTTTTGGTGTACTTTACGCGCATTTGGCTTGTCTGTTGCTCCTATTTTGAAAGCTAATTTAATAACTAAAGGAGTAACGACGAGTACAGTGATGAAAGATGCCAAAATGGCATAAATCACTTGTGAGTCCATTAATACCCCACCCTTTATAGTTTAACGTAATTTTTTCAATCTTATTTATCTGAAAATTATGATGTTTATTTACAGGCTCATAACATATGGTATCACAAAAAGATTAGAATTCAATCTTTTTTTCTTTTGGCTGTAAAGGGGAGTGAATAGAATATATGACAATTGGATATGGAATGTTGTGTCCTTTGAGAAGGTTGATCTCATATTGTGGCTTGTAATATGACATTGTACTTCCCTCTCATATAGCGATGACTTTTGTTTCAGTATTATAAGTGTTGCACGTAAAATGAGTAAGTTCCGTGTTAAATTGTGGGAATTTACATTTTGTATATATTGCATCATTTAACTTTACAAAATCTTAAAAAATAATAAAAAAACGATTCATATAATAAAGAAATGAAAGAGTTTTCTCATTCTTAGTGTGAGAGGGGGAAGCACAGGGGGAGTTCTATGTATTCGTATATTTTCTTATGTACATTCCTGTGCAAAAAGAAAATGAAAATTACGATAATAGGTACCGGATATGTTGGATTGATTACAGGAGTAGGATTGGCGAGATTGGGACATTCAGTCACATGTTTCGATATAAATAGTGGGAAAATTGAACGGATTAAACAAGGCGAGTTACCTATTTATGAATGTGGATTAAATGAATTAATAAATGAAGCATACGAGAATAATCATTTAACTTTTACAGCAAGTAAATCAGCGGCATTTAATGATGTAGAGTTTATATTTATTGTAGTTGGAACGCCATCTTTATTAGATGGAACAGCAGATTTAACGTATATTCGTAGCGCTTGTGATGATATTGGAACATATGTGAATAACGATATTATTGTTGTTACGAAAAGTACGGTTCCTGTAGGGACAAATGATGTAATGAGAGAATGGATTGAGGATAAACTACAAGGTAGACATGAATTATATATTGTATCGAATCCAGAGTTTTTAAGAGAAGGTTCTGGTATTTATGATTTTTTTCAGGGTGATCGTATCGTAATTGGAGCATGTAGTGAAGAAGCAGCAAGGAAAGTAGAGAATTTGTACAGTAAATTAAGCTTACAAACGTATATTACAGATATTCGAAGTGCTGAGATGATTAAATATGCATCTAATGCTTTTTTAGCTACGAAGATTAGTTTTATTAATGAAATTTCTAATATATGTGAGCAAGTGGGTGCAGATATAGTAGATGTAGCTACAGGGATGGGGATGGATAAGAGAATTGGTGCATCTTTTTTAAATGCAGGCATCGGATATGGAGGATCTTGTTTTCCAAAAGATACGAAAGCACTTGTGCAAATTGCAGGGAATGTTTCTCATGATTTTCGCTTGTTGAAAGCAGTCATTGAAGTGAATAATAAACAACAGTTGTTGTTAGTTGAAAAAGCGAAGAAAATTATAGATATGAAGAAGAAGCGAATTGCGGTTCTTGGTGCAGCATTCAAACCGAATACTGACGATATTAGGGAAGCGCCATCATTTATTATAATAGAAGGATTAATTAATATAGGTGCGGATGTGGTTTTATATGACCCGCAAGCTATTCAAAATGTAAGAAGTTTATTTGGAAATACGATACGATACGCTGAGTGTATAGATGAATCGATTAGAGAGGCGCATGCAGTTTTTATCGTAACAGAATGGGAATCAATTCGAAATTATCCGCTAGAAAAGTATGCACAGCTTATGAGGGAACCTATTCTATTTGATGGGAGAAATTGTTATACTAATGAGGATGCCGAGAAGCATGGATTAGATTATTACTCAGTTGGGCGAAAAGACGTCTGTAATAGTAATGTTTCTCAGGCGCGTTAAAAACTGTATTTTCACATGCATATTTTTATATGCGATAATAGAAGTTTTAACTAGTGAAAGAAAAGAGGTAATGAAATGACTGAACGTTTAAAAGTAATGACAATTTTCGGGACACGACCAGAAGCAATTAAAATGGCCCCTCTTGTATTAGAGTTGCAAAAGCACCCAGAAAAGATTGAATCAATTGTGACTGTAACAGCACAACACCGTCAAATGTTAGATCAAGTATTAAATATCTTTGGAATTACGCCAGATTTCGATTTGAATATCATGAAAGATCGTCAAACGTTAATCGATATTACAACACGTGGTTTAGAAGGTTTAGATAAAGTAATGAAAGAAGCGAAGCCTGATATCGTACTTGTGCATGGTGATACAACGACGACATTTATTGCAAGCTTAGCTGCTTTCTATAATCAAATTCCAGTAGGACATGTTGAAGCAGGACTTCGTACATGGGATAAGTATTCTCCATATCCAGAAGAGATGAATCGCCAACTAACAGGTGTAATGGCGGATCTTCATTTCTCACCTACAACAAAATCAGCAACGAACTTACAAAAAGAAAATAAAGATGAGTCACGCATTTTCGTAACAGGAAATACAGCGATCGATGCACTGAAGACAACTGTAAAAGAAACTTATAGCCATTCGGTGTTAGAGAAACTTGGAAATGATCGTCTTGTACTTATGACAGCACACCGTCGTGAAAATTTAGGAGAACCAATGCGCAATATGTTCCGTGCAATTAAGCGTCTTGTTGATAAGCACGAAGATGTACAAGTTGTATACCCTGTTCATATGAATCCTGTTGTTCGCGAAATAGCGAATGATATTTTAGGCGAGCATAGCCGTATTCATTTAATTGAGCCGTTAGATGTAATTGATTTCCATAACGTTGCAGCTCGTTCATACTTAATGTTAACTGATTCTGGTGGTGTACAAGAGGAAGCACCATCACTAGGTGTGCCAGTCCTTGTCCTTCGTGATACGACGGAACGCCCAGAAGGTATCGAAGCAGGTACGCTGAAATTAGCAGGAACAGATGAAGAGACAATCTTTGGTCTTGCTGATGAGTTGTTATCTGATAAAGAAGCTCATGATAAGATGACGAAAGCATCTAACCCTTACGGCGATGGTCGTGCATCAGAGCGTATTGTAGAAGCGATTTTACAACACTTTAAGAAGTAACAACAATTGCGTGAAATAAAAAGAGCCAAATCGTATACGATTTGGCTCTTTTTTTATTCATGATTCCTCATAATCCACTCTGCATGAGCATTTGTAGAAGGGGGAGGAGGCGGTGGTGTTTTGTTCTCACTCGGCTCCTTCTTTGCTTTTGCGCTGGAGTTAGAATTTGAATCGGAATTTGTATTCTCACTTTTCGTAGTCTCTGTTGGAACTTTTGCTTTTTCTCCTATTTCCTTTTCAATTTCGTTACGTACAGTCTCTACACTGATTGGATCTGGAAGGAAGTAATAAATACCGCCTATTTTTCTGTCTTCTCCTTCAAGTTTTAACGTTTGTATTGTAGAAGGATCAAATCCAGAGAGTTTATTGTAAAGAGCGAGTCCGTCTGAAATAGGAATGTCGGTTTTTATATATTTTCCAACTACAGTCGTTAAATCTTTAATTTTAAATACAGTAGAGGCGGAATTTAGTTTTTGAGCAACAGCGGCTAGTAATTGTCTTTGTCTAGCGGCCCGACCATAATCGCCGTTTGGATCCTGCTTTCGCATACGGACGTAAGCAAGTGCTTCTTCGCCGTTTAAATCTTGTTTCCCTTGTTTAAATTGGATTTTTTTGTAGTAATCCACGTCAGAACGTTCCCAAAAATCGAAGGGGACATCGACTGTAACACCGCCAACTGCATCAACGATACCTTTAAAGCCTTGGAAATCAATTTTAATATAGTGATCGACTGGAACTTTTAGAAACCCTTCGACTGTTTTGATTGCCATTTTCTCTCCGCCATAAGCATGTGCAGCGTTGATTTTATCTTCTTTATTTTTTCCAACAATTGGAACTTTAGTGTCGCGAGGAATACTCATAAGCGAAACCTTTTGAGTTTTCGGATTGACTGTCGCAAACATTAATGAGTCTGTACGACCATTTTGACCGTCTGTTGCATAATCCTCTATTCCCATAATGAGGATTGTAAATGGTTCCTTTGTAATTTTTACATCTTCGGTTCTTAAATCCGATTTTTCACGAGCAAATCCACTGTACATCCCCATGAGAGAAGTGTAGGAATTTAACATATAAAGTCCTACGCTACCAAATAAAAATGCGAAAATAAGAAAGAAGAAAAACTTTCTTCTACGCTTCTTTTTTATTCTGCTATTTTGGAGATGATAATAACGTTCTTCCATATATAATCTCCTTAGTTCATTTGTAGGGAATTAATTCACTACATTAATCTTTAAAGGCGAGACGTTAGCTATTCTTAGATAACACCTTGTTCTAAGTACAACATATCTCCTTCTTTAATTGTACACTTCCCGTTTGTTAATTCAATCATCCAATCCGTAAATGTTTGTTTTCGATTTTCTTCTACATACGTATCGAATGTGACGTTTTCTAGATAATGTATATCTTTAATGTTATATTCTGAATTACGTAATTCATTTTCAACTTTGCCAAGCAATGTGTAATCAATTTCTGTTTCCATAACGCGCATTAGTTTTCGCTCAACAACGCCTACGTGATTAAGTCCTTCACTTGTACATTTTCCATATGCACGAATTAATCCACCAGCACCAAGTTTAATGCCACCAAAATAGCGCGTGACGACAACGACAGTATCCTTTAGACCTCGCTTTTTTAATACTTCTAACATAGGTACACCAGCTGTGCCGCTCGGTTCGCCGTCATCGTTTGCCTTTTGAATTTGATCTTGTTCACCGATTAAATATGCGGAACAATTATGTGTTGCATTCCAATGCTGTTTTTTTATTTTTTGTATAAATGTTTGAGCTTCCTCTTCCGTTGTGGCGCGATTCACATAGCAAATGAATCTTGATTTTTGAATCACAATTTCGTGCTCTCCATAGCCTTTTATTGTTAAATATTGTAATAACAATGGTATACGCCCCTATCTTTCAAAATAACTAGTACTTTACATTTTAAAAGCGAGCGTTTTTATATTCAAACATTTTTTACAAATATGTTGAAATTTTTGGTGAGTATTTTATCTTTTTGTTGTAATTTGTCGAACGAGTGATTGTAGTTTCTAGCCGGCATTTTTATGTATGGATGCACCTTTTCTAGTTTTCGTGTAAAATTAGGGGATAAAAATTTTTTATAAGGCAGGTACGAAAATGAAAACAGCTATTGTTACCGATAGTACAGCATATATACCGAAGCATATTCGTGACGAACTCAATATATATATGATTCCATTAAACGTTGTGTTTGGAACGGAATCTTATCAAGAAGAGGCTGAAGTTTCAGCAAATGATTTTTATATAAAGGTACGTGAACAAGAGGAACTTCCGAAAACTTCGCAACCAGCAATTGGAAAGTTTTTAGAGTTATATGAAGAGTTATCTAAAGAATATGATGCAGTTATTAGCATTCACCTTTCCAGTGGAATTAGTGGTACATATCAAACAGCAACGGCAGCTGGACAGATGGTAGATGGTATTGATGTATATACGTACGACTCTGAAATTAGTTGTGAAGTACAAGGGTTTTACGTGCGTGAAGGGGCGAAATTAGTAAGTGAAGGGAAAGCCCCAGAAGAGATTATCGCTCGCTTTGATGAAATGAAGCAAACGATGGATGCTTATTTTGTAGTGGACGATTTACATCATTTACAACGTGGTGGAAGATTAAATAGTGCACAAGCTTTCATCGGTAGTTTGTTACAAGTAAAACCAGTATTATACTTTAGAGATAAAGTAATTATTCCATTCGAAAAAATTCGTACGCGTAAAAAAGCGTTAAAGCGTATCGTTGAAATCTTTGATGAGCAGGCAAATAAAGGTGTGCCTATGGAAGCTGTTATTATTCATGCGAATCGTGAAGAGGAAGCTAATGAATGGAAACAAGAATTAGAAGAGATATACCCTCATGTTACAATTCGTACGAGTTATTTCGGAGCTGTAATTGGGACGCATTTAGGTGAAGGTGCGCTTGGTTTAGGTTGGTATACGAAGTGATAAAGATATAAAAGCTCTCTTACTTGAAGAGGTTTTTTTTACGGGGGTTTGACAAGTTAATATTTGGAAATGGTAAAATGTATGTAAAATTAAATAATGAGGAAAGTTTTATTACTTACTTTTTACAAGAAACTATATTATAATAGAAGAGAGGTGAAACATATGGAGCATAATTCTTGTTTATGTCCAAAGTTTGAGTCAGCTTTTACAATGCTTAGTAAGAAATGGACTGGCTTAATTATTAAATCTTTGCTCGAAGAGCCGAAACGTTTCAGAGAAATCGCAGATATTATACCGAATATGAGCGATCGTATGTTGTCAGAACGTTTAAAGGAATTAGAAGGCGAAGGTATTGTAGTTCGTAATGTTTATCCAGAAGTACCAGTTAGAATCGAGTACGGTGTAACTGATAAAGGGAAAGCGTTGGAAAGTGTTATGGATGAGGTCCAAAATTGGGCTGAGAAATGGATGAAGTAACGTTTCTATTTCATTCATATTGGAGTATTTTCAAAACGTAAGGGGTTCCCTTACGTTTTTTTTCAATCCTATAAAAAACGGTGTAAGGCTCTTAAAATTCTACATATATATACAAATTTAGATATATTTTGCTATAGAGATAAATGTAATATTACATTTATTTTACAAAACCGTAACATTAGCAAAAAAACTCCCGAATTATGGTATAAATTTTAATAGGTTATATACGGAAAATGAAAAAAGAAAGCGGTGTAAAAAATAAAATGAAAAAGCTAAAAATGGCATCTTGCGCATTAGTTGCAGGGTTAATGTTTTCAGGGCTAACACCAAATGTATTTGCAGAAGATAAAATTTCTGACGTGAAATCACAAATTAACACACAAAATGATACTTTACATAAACAACAACAAGAACGTGATGAATTACAAAAACAAATGAATGACTTAAACAAAACAATCCAAGGTTTGGATAAGTCTGTTCAAGAGAACGCTTCAAAACTTGATGAAACAACAAAAAAAGTTTCTGATACTGAGCAATTAATCGAAAATAAAAATAAAGATATTGCAGAACTACAAACAAAGATTGCAAAACGTGAAGAGTTATTAAGAAAACGTTTAGTTGCACTACAAGAACAGCCAAATACGAACATTGTAACAGAAGTTCTTGTAAACTCTAAAAACGTTGCAGATTTAGTTGATCGTTTAGCTTCTGTGTCTAAAATTATGGAATCTGACGAAGATATCATGAAAACACAACAAGAAGATCAAACGAACGTGAAAAAAGATGTTGAGACAGTAAAAGAAAAACAAAAAGAATTAAAAGAAGCACAAGCTCAAATTGAAACTGCTAAGAAAGAACTTGACGTTGAAAAAGAGAAAAAAGCAACAGCAGTAAACGATTTAAGTGGTAAAATGGATACAGTTGTAACTACAATGACAAGTACGGAAAGTCAATTGCAAGATCTTGAGAAACAAGCACTGCAATTACAACGTATTGCGGAAGAAGAAGCGCAAGCAAAAGCGGCACAAGAAGCTGCTGCTCAAAAACAAGCAGAACAAGCTGCTAAAGAAGCACAAGCTCAACAAGCTGCACCAGCGCAAGCGCCTGCAGAACAAGCTGCACCGGCAAACAATGCTGGACAAGCTCAAAAAGAAGAACCTAAAAAAGAAGAGCCTAAAAAAGAGACACCTAAACAAGAAAACAAAAAACCAGAGCCAGCACCAAGGCCAACTCCGGATACTGGCGTGATTGGTAAAGCACGACAATACTTAGGTATGCCATATGTTTGGGCAAGTGCATCTCCATCAAACGGTGGTTTTGACTGTAGTGGATTCATTTCTTACGTATTTGGTGTAGGACGTCAAGATGTTAATGGATATTGGAATTCAGTTTCGAAAGTAAGTAGCCCGCAGCCGGGAGATTTAGTATTCTTCCAAAATACTTATAAAGACGGTCCATCTCACATCGGTATTTACGTTGGTAACGACCAAATGATTCATGCTGGTGATAAAGGGATTGCTTACGCTAGCTTAAGCAGTAGCTACAACCAAAAACATTTCTTAGGATACGGTAGATTCTAGGATTTATAACTGAATAAAAAACGTGTATAAAGTCGATAGCTTACTATTTTATAAGTAGGTTATCGGCTTTTTTGAGTTTTTACGAGATAAAGAGAAGGATTTATAGTAGTGCTGGAGGTGGCTATTGATGATGTTAGCTGGTAGACAGTTACTGTTAGAAGAACTCTCTTCAGATTTGCAGAATAAATTGGATCATCTGAAAAGGAATCGAGACGTCGTTTGTGTACAAGGGGTAATTAAGAAGTCTTCAAAATATATGTGTCAGCGCTGCGGAAATATAGAGCAGCGACTATTTGTATCATTGCTATGTAAAAGGTGCAATGAAGTATGTACGTATTGCCGGAAATGTATAACGATGGGCAGGGTAAGTGAATGTACTGTACTTGTTCGCGGGATTGCTGAAATAAGCGGAGAAAGTTATTTGAATCCGTTACAGTGGGAAGGCGTTTTGTCTGACGGTCAGGAGTTAGCTGCGCAAAGTGTCGTTGACGCTGTTAAGCAGAAAGAATCATTTTTTATTTGGGCGGTGTGCGGGGCTGGAAAAACAGAAATGTTGTTTCGCGGAATTGCAGAGGCACTACAAAAGGGAGAAAGAGTTTGTATTGCAACGCCGAGAACGGACGTTGTACTTGAATTAGCACCAAGATTACAAGAAGTGTTTCCAAATATAAATGTAGCTGCTTTATACGGAGGGGGTTTAGACCGAGAAAAAGATGCGGCGTTAATCGTTGCAACTACACATCAATTGTTACGTTATTATAGGGCGTTCCATGTCATGATTGTAGATGAGATAGATGCTTTTCCGTATCATGCAGATAAGATGTTGCAGTATGCAGTAAACGAAGCGATGAAAGAGAAGGCAGCACGTATTTATTTAACTGCAACTCCAGATGAAAAGTGGAAGCGTAAGTTGCGAAGTGGTAAGCAAAAAGGGGTTATTATTTCAGGGCGATACCATCGTCATCCATTGCCAGTTCCGATATTTCGGTGGTGCGGAAATTGGAAAAAGGGTCTTATACGTAAAAAAATTCCTCGCACTTTATTACAATGGTTAAATCTGTACCTATCGAAACGATACCCCATTTTTCTATTTGTTCCTCATGTGCGATATGTAGAAGAAATTAGCCAGTTATTAAAATCATTAAACAATCAAATTGACGGTGTGCATGCAGAAGATCCGGCAAGAAAAGAGAAGGTAGCAGCTTTCAGAAAAGGAGAAATCCCTTTATTAGTTACAACGACGATTTTGGAACGAGGAGTAACTATTAAAAATTTACAAGTTGCAGTTTTAGGAGCTGAGGAAGAAATATTTTCAGAAAGTGCTCTCGTTCAAATTGCAGGGCGTGCTGGCAGAAGCTCTGATGAACCGTATGGAGATGTTATCTATTTTCATTATGGAAAGACAGAGGCGATGGTGCGTGCGAAAAAACATATTCAAAGTATGAATAAGAATGCTAAAGAACAAGGATTGATAGATTGATGCATTGTCTACTTTGTGATGAGTATATTTCATATGCGATTAGTTGGTACACTTTTTTTGTTAAGCTTCATAAAAAGTATATATGTGATAGATGTGAACAAAAACTTTCCTATATTATAGGAGATATTTGCAAGGAGTGTGGTCGGCCTTTAGAACTTATACCAGCTGAATATAAAAACGGGGATATTTGTATGGACTGCATAAGGTGGACGAACGAGCAGGGGTTTCCGTCTCTCATAAATCGTTCGTTGCATGTGTATGATGAAGGGATGAAAGAAATATTAGCACAGTTTAAATTTCGGGGAGATGCTGAATTAGTGCATATTTTTCATCAGCCTTTTCGAAGTCTTTTTCAAAAATATTTTGCGAATGTTTCAGTTGCCATTCCGGTCCCTCTTAGTGAAGAGCGAGAATACGAGCGTGGTTTTAATCAAGCAGAGTTACTAGCTTCTTGTTTGCCTATCAAAATGCTTTGTGCATCATTAAGAAGAATAGAAACAGAAAAACAAAGTAAGAAGAAGCGTAAAGAAAGGATATCGGGAGTTAATCCTTTTTATTTTCAGGGAGAAGAGATGTTTCATGAGCAACATGTTTTAATCGTGGATGATGTGTATACGACAGGAATTACTGTTAGGCAAATTGGAAGCCTTTTGTATGATCGAGGAGCGAGAGAGGTTTCTTGTTTGACGCTTTGTAGAGGTTAATATGTGAATGTCGAAAGGAGTAATAAAAAGACGACAGGTCTTCTTTGACTTACAGTCTTGTCATTCGTTATAGTCAGAATATGGGGCGAATGCCCTGATTTTAAGAGTGAAGGGAATGGAATGAACATGCAAGGACGAGTAAAATGGTTTAATGCAGAAAAGGGATTTGGATTTATTGAGCGTGAAGATGGTGACGATGTGTTTGTTCATTTTTCTGCTATTCAACAAGATGGGTATAAGTCGTTAGAAGAAGGTCAACAAGTGGAGTTTGATATTGTTGATGGAGCACGTGGGCCACAAGCGGCTAATGTTGTGAAACTGTAAAAATTAAGTTTTTGGAAAAGATAGAGCTGTATTTTTAGCAGCATTATATAGATGGCGAAAGCTCTTGCTCGTAACAAGGGCTTTTTTGTTTTGGAGGAGTTGTCAAAAAGTTGTTTCTTTTCTGTAACCAATTGTCCACAGTTACAGTCGTTATTCACGATGGTAATAGGATAAAATAAAGATAGAAACGATGCATCTTTTCATTTCAACAAAAAACGATAAAAAAATCGCAATTCCACTAATTTTTTTAAAAAAATTAGAAGGAGTTTTTAAGCCGATGTCGAAATTATAGTACATAGGCTTGAAAGGAGGAATTCATCTATGAAATTCAACATTCGTGGTGAAAATATTGAAGTAACTCCAGCATTAAAGGAATATGTAGAGAAAAAACTAAGTAAATTAGAGCGTTATTTTGATACATTCCCAGAGATTAAGGTTAACTTAAAAGTATACTCTGACAAGCAACGTATCGAGGTAACAATTCCATTTACAGATTTATTACTTCGTGCAGAAGAAACAAATAGCGATATGTACGCTGCGATTGATTTAGTAGTTGATAAAATTGAGCGACAAATTCGTAAACATAAAACAAAAGTAAACCGTAAATTACGTGAAAAGGGTTCTATTAAAACTAACTTTATCCTTCCAGAAGCAGTAGCTGTTCTGGATGCGGTAGAAGAGGATGAATTAGAACTTGTACGTACAAAACGATTCGATTTAAAACCGATGGACGTTGAAGAAGCGATCTTGCAAATGGATATGCTAGGACATAGTTTCTTCGTCTTCACAAATGCTGATACAAATGAAACTAATGTTGTATATGGCCGTAAAGATGGGAAATATGGTTTAATCGAAACTAAATAATAATTCGAAGGCGCAGCCGAAATGGCTGCGCTTTTTTTATATGTTTTAGTGGTTGTATTGAGATTTTGAGTGTGATTATCTCTACAAGTATTTCCTTGCCATGAGCATACTAACTTTGTTTAATTTAACAAAATTTTATAATTGTAAATAAAATGTTAAGTTTTCTGAAATTAATTGATAGTGCATTTCGGCTTTGATATCCTAATATTGTATTATAAGGATTTATTTTATTCCTTCAGTGAAAAAATAAAATCAATATAATGCTACAAATTATCGGAGGTGTTTTTAGTGAGTATTAAGAAAAAAAGTCGTATAGTTCCTAATCTAGATTAGGAACTATACGACTTTTTCTGCTATTTAATTTTCAAAAATAGGAGGAGCTGTAATGAAACTTATTTCAAAATATATTTTAGTTTGTTTTTTTATATTGAGTATTAGTTTCTTAGTTTCTTGTCAAAAGAAAGTAGATGAACCTATTGTAAATATTGAAGATACTTTAACGGAAAAAGGAAATTTAAAAAGTATTCAGTTGCAAGAAATTAAGAAAAATACTATTTATGAACAAGTATTTTTTGGTAATGATTTCTTTCAAGGTCAAATAGATAGAAATGATATTGCAATAGAAGATAAGCTTTTAGATAAAAATTTAAAGTCAGGAGTTATACCAGAAAATTATTATGTTTTTTTAACGGGTGTTATGAATAAGAAAAAACCAACGTATCTTTTGGGACGGATTGAACAAATTGATGGAAAAGTAATTCAGTGGAAACAAGAAGTTAGGAGTGTACAAAGAAAAGATGCAAATGGTGTTTATCAGTATGATGTTTATCAGTATGAAGTTGAGTTTCCTAAATTTGAAGGAGAGAGAGCAAATGTTTCTTTTCGTTACATTTGGTTAAATAAAGAAAATAAATGTTATGGTGTTGCGGATCAATTATTCATATTAAAAAAGATTTAAATTTAATTAATGGTTTATGGAGGAGCTATAGATGAGTTACTTTTTAGGAAGGATTTTAAAAGGTAGGATGTTTTGGTTGTCTTTATTTATTATGTTAATAATTGTTATTGCTCAATATATTGCTATGTGTGTAACAACTAAAGGATTTAACGATGATGGGATTATAAAGGTATCCCCATATTTGTCTAATATTTTACATTTTAATAGATTATCGTTTTATTGTGAGTTTTATCTACTTATATTTCCTATGCTTTCCGCGATGGCTGTAGCCGGAATTTATAGAACTGATAAAAATTATGGGTTTATTTATCCTGTTATTTCTAAAATGGGAACAGTTTATTATTTTAAGCTACTTTATTTTATTAATTTTATTGTATCTTTTTTTATTATAAGTTTCCCTTTACTATTTAATTTTTATTTATATGCAATGACTTATCCAACAGTTGCTCCGCATCCAATATTAAATTATATGGCTGCTACTGTTTCGCCAACAGCTCAATTTAATACGGTTTATTATGAGTACCCTACTTTATATTTTCTAATGTATGTATTTTTAAATGGTTTATACGGTGCGGTTTTTTCAAGTTTGGCTTTATCGATTTCGTTTTTTATAAAACGAGTTTATTTTATTTAGTTCCACTTATTTTACATATTTTTTGGCTTGGTATTGGGAAAGGGATTCTCAATCCTAAGGATTATTTAATTAAAGATTTCGGCTTTTTTGAATTACAAATTTTTCTTAGTGTACTGTTATGTATTTGGTTTTGCTCTGTAGTTCTTTATTTACGGGGGAGTAGGAAGCATGTTCTTTTATAATGTAATGAAAGAAACTATAAGGATGAAATATGTTTGGTTAAGTATTCTCTTTTTACTTAATGTCAGTATCATTGGTTGTTTGTTCAATTATTTTGAACCTGAAATTGTAAAAGAGAAAATGAATGAATTGGAAACTTTGTATAAGGTTATGTCGTTTTATAATTCATCAACTATATTTATTCCTTTAACAATCGTTTTTTCTGTATATTCTATTTCGAATTTTTTAGTATTTATGTTGTTTATAGAGTGAATAATGCATTGAAATTAGTTTCTATATATTATTTAAAATTATTAGTTTTCGTTTGTTTTTTTGCGGGGAGTATGATTTTACAGTTGTTTTTGATGTCAAATATGATGGCTGTAAATAGTATTTCTGTGAATTATCCATTATTATTTTGCATTCAATTATTTGCGAATATTTTCATATGTATGATAAGTGCTTTGTTGCAATTATTTTTACCTAGTTTACTTGCAATAATATGTATGATCACTGCTGTTTTACTAGATAGATTTATATTACATGGATTTTTATTTACAAATGTTTTTTATATAAATGTGTTTGAAGATGCTACGGGTTTATTTATACGTTTATTTGGATGTTTTTCTATCTTTTTTATAAGTGTATGGATTTTATCTAAAAAAAGTTATATTTCTATGAATGATGAAACAGAGGTGATCTAGTTTACATTATGATTTTATATCATTTGTTAAAAAGAGATTTACATGTAAGGTTTAGAGATTCCATCAAGATAATGGCTTTTTTATTCTTAATTTACGCTATGATTGTATTTGTTTTTTTATACAATCAGTCTCTTATTAATGGTAAAGAACCTGGATTAGTAGATGTTACCTTTTATCGATTTTTTCATGGAGTAGACTTTGTTGATTTATCTCACTTTTATAAGGAGGGGCGATTTTCTATCCCTTTTTATTGGATTTTTTTTCAAATCACTCCTTTGTTGCTTGTAGGGAATTTTGCTTTTTCAGATATTCAACAGAATGGTGTTTATTTATTTCCTCGTGTTAAGAAGAAGCATTTTCTTTGGTTAACGAAAATACTATCTTTGTTCTTTTATATAATTAGTATTTGGATTGTTATGTATTTTCTTTGGTTTACTGTTTACTATTTGCTTTCTTTTGGCGAGTATTCTTTTTTAAATTTATATAGTCAATTTTCTTATAAAATATTAGGTACTATGCTAATTCAAATAATCATAAGCTTTTTATTAGCTTTAATTTTTGAGTTTTTAACGTTTTATATACCAATAACTATTGTTTTTGTACTGATGTTGATGTACCTATTTATGTCTATTTTCTTTCATAGTATTTATTTTTTAGGCTCTTTTGTTATGCCAAATCGCTGGTATTTTGTTGATCACAGTTCAATTCAATTGACTTTAGGTAATAATCAATCTATTCAATGTAATGATTTACTTTTAATAGGAGTAGTAATTGTTGTTGTAATGATTTTATTAGGTAGTTTTTGTTTTAAAAAACTAGATGTGATAGGTGAATAATTTATGGACAATTATATTAAATGTGAATGTATGATGAAAAAATTAAAAGGAAATATTGTGTTAGATAATATTAGTTTATCGATAAAAAAAGGCGAGTTTTTAGTTTTGAAGGGGCATAATGGCTCTGGTAAAACGATGATTTTACGAGCTATATCAGGGTTAATGCGTTTGAATTCTGGATTTGTTTATATAGATAATGAAATGATTGGAAAACAAAAGCAATTTCCTGATTCTATGGGAATATTGATTGAATATCCAAGTTTTATTCCAGGGTATACTGGTTTTCAGAACTTGAAATTTTTAGCATCGATTAACAATAAAATTTCTGATGAGGAAATTTATAATATTATTCAAAGGGTTGGGCTTGATAAAGCAGATAAGAGAAAGTATAAAAGATATTCTTTAGGTATGAAACAACGTTTAGGGATAGCGCAAGCTTTAATGGAACGACTATTATTGTAGCTAGTCATGATGTGCATGTTCTAGATAATGGAATAGTAGATCGTATTGTACATGTTAATAATGGAAAGTTGGTAGATTAATAGTGACAAGAAAACATGTCTTAATAATCATTGGATTGTGTGTGTTGCTATGTACATTTGCTAGTTTGTTTAGATTTAAAACATTAAATCAAAATAATGAATCTTATAAAGTGGTAAAAGATGAGTTTTTATCTAATAGAACTTTTGAAGATGGACAAGGAGTGAAGTTTCATGCACTTGAGCCTCTTGATCCTACAAAAGTTTATGATCCTTATGAAGACCGTGAAGTAGTGACGTATGTGTTACCTTTAAATATTACAAATACAACAAATCGGGATATTAACTTATTTAGTAATAAGTCTATTTCTAATACAATGTTTTATTCTAAAATAGGGGAGTTTTATAATTTAGTTCCTTATTCAATGGAATTACCTGAAAAATATCAGTTTGATCCTG
The DNA here is from genome assembly GCF_003264205.1 of Bacillus sp. SRB_8. Classification (NCBI taxonomy): domain Bacteria; kingdom Bacillati; phylum Bacillota; class Bacilli; order Caryophanales; family Bacillaceae; genus Bacillus; species Bacillus sp. SRB_8. The sequence continues at coordinate 376,952 of NZ_NADT01000004.1, forward strand.
TAATACCTGCTGGTAAAACAGTACGAGGATATATAGGGACAAATTATTTTGTAGGAGATGACCCTGGTAAGCATTATAAAAATTTTTCTAACGAATCAACTAAGGTGAAATTCATTTCTTTTTTGAAGGATAAGGAAGGGAAATATCATGAATTAGAAATACCAATAAATTAATACAATTCATTAGTATAATTAATTTGAAGTGTAATTATAAAAAGGATCTATATAAAATATATTAAGTATATTGTCTTTTTTCTTTTTTGATACCGATATAATTTAAGGTTATTTTTGAGTTGCTGTGGTTGAGTGTATCTTGCAATATAATGATAGATATTGTTTATAGAAATCAAAAGCTGAAGGTTTTGCGCATTGTGTGAGTATCTATGGATGCTGCACCGGCAAAATCTTTGGCTTTTGTAATTGTCGATTTAAATCTTACTAATATGTTCATTCCAGCTACTCTCTTTAAAGGGAACGGGAAAGAATATTATTTAGAATTAATATGAAATTTGGAATATGAATTTGAAATAGAGAGGTAGGGAAAAGAATTATTAATTTGTTGAAACGAATAAAATAAAAACTTTTTCTGAATCTACGGCTCGACATTTGGACGATTGTTGTCATAGTTATAAGACAAGTGTTACAATTATCATTAGGTTTATACATTTTAGTTTTTTTAATTAGGAGAAAAATTGGCATAACATAAAGTGAAACTTTAATCAGTGGTGGGTTCTTCCCACCTACTGATTATTAGCCTTCACCAATCGGGCATTTACGGGCAGTTGATCCCATACCTAATTTTTGTTTTTGCTTAATTTTGAGGTAGGGATCTTACAGCCCGTTAATGCGGGGTAAATTTGATTTTTATAACGACTGATTGTAAAGAGAAAAAGAAAGCAATCGGAAGTTTTATTTTAATAAAAGAGGAGCGTATTTCCTATGATCGGTATTTTAAAAAAGGTATTTGATGTCAACCAACGCCAAATTAAACGTATGCAGAAGACAGTGGAGCAAATTGATGCATTAGAATCATCTATTAAGCCGCTAACTGATGAACAATTAAAAGGAAAGACGATTGAATTTAAAGAACGTCTAACAAAAGGTGAGACAGTAGATGATCTACTTCCTGAAGCTTTTGCGGTTGTTCGTGAAGCAGCGAATCGTGTTCTTGGAATGCGTCCATATGGCGTACAGCTAATGGGTGGTATCGCCTTACATGAAGGAAATATCTCTGAGATGAAAACAGGTGAAGGTAAAACGTTAACATCTACTTTACCTGTATATTTAAACGCATTAACAGGAAAAGGTGTTCACGTTGTTACAGTCAATGAATACTTAGCGCAACGTGATGCGAGCGAAATGGGACAACTTCATGAGTTCCTTGGCCTAACTGTAGGGATTAACTTAAATAGTATGTCACGTGAAGAGAAACAAGCTGCTTATGCTGCTGATATTACGTATAGCACAAATAACGAGCTTGGGTTCGATTACTTACGTGACAACATGGTGTTATATAGAGAGCAGTGCGTTCAGCGTCCACTTAATTTTGCTATCATCGATGAAGTCGATTCTATTTTAGTCGATGAAGCACGTACGCCGCTTATTATTTCGGGACAAGCTCAAAAATCAGCAGAGCTATACATGTTTGCAAATGCATTCGTTCGTACATTAGAAAATGAAAAAGAATATTCATTTGATGTGAAAACGAAAAATGTAATGTTAACAGAAGATGGTATTACGAAAGCTGAGAAAGCTTTCCATATCGATAACTTATTCGATTTAAAACATGTAGCACTTCTTCACCATATTAATCAGGCGCTTCGTGCACACGTTGTTATGCACCTTGATACAGATTATGTTGTACAAGAAGGCGAAATCGTAATCGTAGACCAATTCACTGGTCGTCTTATGAAAGGTCGTCGTTATAGCGAAGGTTTACATCAAGCTATTGAAGCAAAAGAAGGCGTAGAAATTCAAAATGAAAGTATGACGCTTGCAACAATTACGTTCCAAAACTACTTCCGTATGTACGAAAAATTATCTGGTATGACTGGTACAGCGAAAACGGAAGAAGAAGAATTCCGTAGTATTTACAATATGAATGTTATCGTAATTCCAACGAATAAAGATATTATTCGTGATGATCGTGCTGATTTAATCTTCAAATCAATGGAAGGTAAATTCAATGCAGTTGTTGAGGATATTGTAAATCGTCATAAGCAAGGGCAACCTATTCTTGTTGGTACAGTTGCAATTGAAACGTCAGAGCTTATTTCAAAAATGTTAACACGTAAAGGTGTACGTCATAATATCTTAAATGCAAAAAACCATGCGCGTGAAGCAGATATCATTGCAGAAGCTGGTATGAAAGGCGCTGTAACAATTGCGACGAATATGGCTGGTCGTGGTACGGATATTAAGTTAGGCGACGATATTAGAAACGTTGGCCTAGCAGTTATCGGTACAGAGCGTCACGAAAGTCGTCGTATTGATAATCAGTTACGTGGTCGTTCTGGTCGTCAAGGGGACCCTGGTGTAACACAGTTCTACTTATCAATGGAAGATGAACTAATGCGCCGCTTCGGTTCTGACAATATGAAAGCGATGATGGATCGCCTTGGTATGGATGATTCACAGCCAATCGAAAGTAAAATGGTTTCTCGTGCGGTAGAATCTGCGCAAAAACGTGTGGAAGGAAATAACTATGATGCACGTAAGCAGCTATTGCAATACGACGATGTACTTCGTCAACAACGTGAAGTAATTTATAAACAGCGTCAAGAAGTAATGGATTCAGAGAACTTACGCAGTATTATTGAAGGTATGATGAAATCTACGATAGAACGTGCTGTTGCACTTCATACGCAAGAAGAAATCGAAGAAGATTGGAGCATTAAAGGTCTTGTCGATTACTTAAATACAAACCTTCTTGAAGAAGGAGATGTAAAAGAAGAAGAGTTACGTCGCCTTGCTCCAGAAGAAATGAGCGAATCAATTATCGCGAAATTGTTAGAGCGTTATAACGAAAGAGAGAAGCTTCTACCTGAAGAGCAGACGCGTGAATTCGAAAAGGTTGTTGTATTCCGTGTTGTAGATACGAAATGGACAGATCATATCGATGCAATGGATCATCTTCGTGAAGGTATTCATTTACGTGCTTACGGACAAATCGATCCACTTCGTGAATACCAAATGGAAGGATTCGCAATGTTCGAGTCGATGATCGCTTCTATTGAAGAGGAAATCTCTCGTTACATTATGAAAGCTGAAATTGAGCAAAACTTAGAGCGTCAAGAAGTTGTTCAAGGTGAAGCTGTTCATCCATCAAGCGATGGCGAAGACGCGAAGAAAAAACCGGTTGTAAAAGGTGACCAAATGGGACGCAACGATTTATGTAAATGTGGTAGTGGCAAGAAATATAAAAACTGTTGTGGCATTGGGCAGTAATAAGAAACTGTAGTTCAGGCTGCTTTGCAAATTTTTACATCAAAAATGTATAATGAAAAGGATTAAACTCTCTCCGTAATAAGCGGAGAGAGTTTCCCTTGTTTTCATATGAAAGTAACAGCAATTACATAGAGGTGAAGGAAATGGAATTAGTAGAAATTAGGCAAGAATTAGAAAAAATGGCTAAGAGATTAGCGGCTTTTAGGGGGTCTCTTTGACCTTCCTACTAAGGAAAAACAAATTGCAGAATTAGAAGAAACGATGATGGGCGCAGGATTTTGGGATGACCAACAAGGCGCACAAGCTGTAATTAATGAAGCGAATGCGCTGAAAGATATGGTTGGAAGGTTCCGTCAGTTAGATGAGACGTTCGAAAACTTAGAAATGACGCATGACTTACTTAAAGAAGAGTATGATGAAGATTTACATGAGGAACTAGAATCAGAAGTGAAAACTTTAATTCAAGAAATGAATGAGTACGAGCTGCAGTTACTATTAAGCGATCCTTATGATAAAAATAACGCTATTTTAGAATTACACCCAGGTGCAGGTGGAACAGAGTCACAAGACTGGGGTTCTATGTTATTACGTATGTACACGCGCTGGGCTGAAAAACGTAGGTTTAAAGTAGAAACGGTTGACTACTTACCGGGCGATGAAGCTGGTATTAAGAGTGTTACATTATTAATTAAAGGTCATAACGCTTATGGTTACTTGAAAGCGGAGAAAGGTGTACATCGTCTTGTACGTATTTCACCGTTCGATTCTTCAGGTCGTCGTCATACATCGTTCGTATCTTGTGAAGTTGTACCTGAATTCAATGATGAAGTTGAAATTGAAGTGCGTACAGAAGATTTGAAAATAGATACGTATCGTGCAAGTGGTGCAGGTGGACAGCACGTTAATACGACAGATTCAGCAGTTCGTATAACTCATCTACCAACAAACACGGTTGTAACATGTCAGTCAGAGCGTTCTCAAATTAAAAACCGTGAGCATGCGATGAAAATGCTAAAAGCGAAATTATATCAAAAGAAATTAGAAGAACAACAAGCACAATTAGATGAGATTCGCGGAGAGCAAAAAGAAATTGGATGGGGAAGCCAAATCCGTTCTTACGTATTCCACCCGTATTCTCTTGTGAAAGACCATCGTACAAATACAGAAGTTGGTAACGTACAAGCAGTTATGGATGGAGAAATTAATCCGTTTATTGATGCGTATTTACGTTCTCGTATTTAATAAGAGAAAAAGCCAACAGAATTGTTGGCACGTGTTGAGGTCCAAGAGGATATAAAGAGGCTTATCTTATTTATATTGATGAAATAAAGAGGAAGAGAAGTTGGAGGCGACAACTTCTCTTTTTGATGAGATTATATGTAGAATACAATGCCGTATATTGTTTTGTAAAAAGTAGAGAATAGTAAAACAGAGCGGTAATAGAGTAGGGCTTTATATAGGGATTCTCAGTTTTTCTTTGGAGAAAAAGGCTCTTTATAGAATTTTTTAAGGTGTTCACAGAATTGAAACAATTTATGAAAGCTTATTTTATTAGGCTTCTCACTATATTTGTGAAAAATATGAAGTACACCTTAGTTTTTCTATATAAAGATAATGCTTATAATGAATATTGAATGTGTTATGAAAACTATTGCCTAGTTATGAATGAAAAGAATATCAACAATGGGGAGCGATAGAAGTGAAAAAGAAATTGTTGGCTATTACGCTGGGGACATCAGTCGTTTTTGCTTTAGGAGCATGTGGAAATAAAGAAGAGAGTAAACCATCAAAACAATCTGCAAGCACAGATAGCGCAGAGCAAATTTACCAAAAAAGTTGTATAGGTTGTCACGCAAAAGATTTATCAGGAGCAACTGGACCAGATTTACGAAAAGTAGGACAGAAATATGACGCAGCAGAGATTGAAAAGATTATTGAAAAAGGCCGGGGTTCAATGTCACCAGGAATTATTCAAGGTGAAGATGCGAAAAAAGTAGCTGAATGGTTAGCGGAGCATAAATAAGAAACGTAATTAATAAACGAGCTGATTGTATAACTTGACCGAAAAGTGCTTCGAGTTAAGTAATTACATGAGCTCGTTTACCTTTTATTAGGATGTAACATAACTGTAACAAAAATGTATCCGAATTGGAAACCGATTGATGTTACAATGGGGTTTGTAGAATTTTGATGAAATATATTACATAGAGTAGCGTTGCTAATAAAAAGCATGTATGGAAGCTACCTTCAACAAGAATGGTCGAACGAAAATAAAGGTTTTTCTTTTATTTTCAAATGTACAGAAAAGTATTTCTAAAAAAATCATTAAGTATTGGGTGATAAATAATGATAAAAATGACGAATGTTTATAAGGAGTACCCAAATGGTATGAAAGCCATTGCTGGTCTCACAGTTAACATTAAACAAGGTGAATTCGTATACGTAGTTGGACCGAGTGGAGCCGGAAAATCTACATTTATTAAAATGATGTATCGTGAAGAGAAGCCATCTACAGGATCAATTAATGTAAATGGACTTGTAATTGAAACATTAGCAGAAAGAGATGTTCCATATTTCCGTCGTCAATTAGGCGTGATTTTCCAAGATTTTAAATTGCTACCTAAATTAACGGTATATGAGAATGTTGCGTTTGCTTTAGAAGTAATTGAAGAAGAGAAGGAAGCGATTCGTGAGCGCGTTACAGAAGTGTTAGGTCTTGTTGGTCTTGAAGAGCGTGCCGATGCACTTCCAAATGAGCTTTCGGGCGGAGAGCAACAACGTGTGGCGATTGCAAGAGCGATTGTAAATAAGCCAAAGGTTGTAATTGCCGATGAGCCAACAGGTAACTTAGATATTGAAACAGCTCTTGATATTATGAAGATTTTTAAACGTATTAATGAGCGTGGTACAACGATTGTTATGGCGACACATAACGCAGATATCGTAAATACAATTCGTCATCGTGTAATTGCAATTGAAGGTGGAAGAATTGTTCGAGACGAGATTGAGGGAGGATACGGATATGAAGGCTAAAACCCTTAGTCGACATTTGCGAGAAGGTGTGAAAAATCTATCCCGTAACGGATGGATGACATTTGCTTCTGTAAGTGCAGTAACAGTTACATTATTACTTGTAGGTGTCTTTTTGACAGCGATTATGAATATGAACCATTTTGCGACGAAAGTAGAGCAAGATGTAGAAATTCGTGTGCATGTTGATCCAGCAGCAAAAGAAGCTGATCAAAAGAAATTAGAAGAAGATATGAGTAAAATTGCGAAAGTAGATTCTATTAAATATTCTTCTAAAGAAGAAGAGTTGAAACGTTTAATTAAAAGCTTAGGCGATAGTGGAAAAACGTTCGAGTTATTTGAGCAAGATAACCCACTGAAAAACGTATTTGTTGTAAAGGCGAAAGAACCAACAGATACGGCAACAATTGCGAAAAAGATTGAGAAAATGCAGTTTGTAAGTAATGTTCAATACGGTAAAGGTCAAGTTGAAAAATTATTTGATACTGTAAAAACTGGTCGTAACATCGGGATTGCGTTAATTGCGGGTCTTCTATTCACAGCGATGTTCTTAATCTCTAACACAATTAAAATTACAATTTATGCTCGTAGTACTGAGATTGAAATTATGAAACTTGTTGGTGCAACAAACTGGTTTATTCGTTGGCCGTTCTTGTTAGAGGGATTATTCCTAGGAGTATTAGGATCGATTATTCCAATTGGCCTAATTTTAGTTATGTATAATTCGTTGCAAGGTGTGTTTAATGAAAAACTTGGCGGAACAATTTTCGAGCTTCTACCATACAACCCATTCGTATTCCAATTAGCTGGTTTATTAATGTTAATCGGTGCATTAATCGGTATGTGGGGAAGTGTAATGTCAATTCGTCGCTTCTTAAAAGTATAAAAAGTTGCAAACATAATTCGTACAAGCTTATCATATAGTAGAAATAGGTAAAGGCATCACACATCGTGTGATGCCTTTTGCTACACCACCTGTGTGTTCTGGAAAGGGGAATTCCGCATTGAAACGTAGAGTTGCAATTATTGGAATGGTTGTTGCATTTTTAATTGGTGCTGGCGGGATGTTTGGTGGTATGTACTGGTTTGGGATAAACCCAGCGTATGTAACGCAAACAGTATCGAATGGTAATGCTGGCACAGCGCAAGGGAATTTGGTAAAGATTAATGAGGCGTATGCACTAATTGATTCACGTTATGTGGAAGACGTGAAAGACGACAAATTAGTCGAAGGTGCGATACAGGGAATGTTGTCTACGCTGAAGGACCCTTATTCCACGTATATGGATAAAGAAACGGCAAAACAGTTTAGTCAGTCACTGGATCCTGAACTTGAAGGGATTGGAGCTGAAGTGAACAAGACGGACGGTAAGCTTATTATCGTATCGCCAATTAAAGGTTCACCAGCAGAAAAGATAGGAATTAAACCGAATGACCAAATTTTATCTGTAGATGGAAATAGTGTGAAAGATTTATCACGTGAAGAAGCAGTATTAAAAATTCGTGGTAAAAAAGGAACGACTGTTGCAATTGAAATTAAGCGCGTAGGAGTGGCTGATCCGATAGAATTTAAAATTAAGCGTGAAAAGATTCCGATTTTCACTGTATTTAGTTCCGTAAAGCAAGATAGCGGAAAAGATATCGGTTATATGCAAATTACTTCTTTCGCTGAAAATACTGCGAAAGAATTTAAGGATCAGTTAAAAGAGCTAGAGAAGAAAAACATAAAAGGCTTAGTTATTGACGTGCGTGGTAATCCTGGCGGTTATTTAAATAGTGTAGAAGATATACTAGGAGACATCATGACGGATAAAAAGCCAATGCTACAAGTAGAACAGCGAAATGGTGAGAAGAAGAAATTCTCTACGGAACTGAAAGAGAGAAAGTCATATCCAATTTCAGTATTAATTGATAACGGAAGTGCTTCTGCTTCAGAGATTTTAGCTGGTGCGCTAAAAGAAGGAGAAGGATACGATTTAATTGGTGAAAAAACGTTTGGTAAAGGTACTGTTCAGCAGGCTGTTCCATTTAAAGATGGCAGCAACATTAAATTAACAATGTTTAAATGGTTAACACCAGATGGCAATTGGATTCATAAAAAAGGAATCGCGCCAACTGTAGAAGTGAAGCAACCAGATTATTATCATGCGACACCAATTCAAATTGAAAAGACACTTTCATACAATTCAAATGATGTACAAGTAAAACACGCACAAGAAATGCTTAAGAGCTTAGGATATGTACCAGGACGTGAAGATGGATACTTTAGCAAAGAGACAGAATCAGCACTAAAAGCATTCCAAAATGCGAATGAGATGGAAGCAACAGGACAACTTGATAAAAAGACAGCTGAAGCGATTCAAACTAAAATCATTGAAAAAATCCGTTCTGGAGAAAATGATTTACAATTACAGACGGCATTGAAATTAATAGCGAAATAAGAAAGAATACAGGCACTTTGATGCCTGTATTTTTTTATGTGTTAAATATGATAAGATAAAAAGAAAGAATGATATAAATGGTGGTGAATGAATTCGTGGAGGCATGGCTTTTTGAAATACTACGAGCAGTTGGACGTTTTTTCTTACACCCTGCTGTCTATGTATTTTTAATTAGTAGTATCTTCGTTGGATACTTACGTATATTACGAGAACGAAAAGATTTTTCTTTTAAAGTATATGATATTTGGTTTGAACTACGAACAACTCTATTTGCAGGTATTGGGTACGGATTAATCGTATCTATTATTACGATTGGGCTTGGGCTTGTTGTTTCAAAAGCGAGTTTATGGGCAATTTTACTTTGGACGTTATTATTCGGATTAACTGCTATGTATCGATATTTATCTGTAGCTTATACTTTCGGAATCGCGATTGCACTCGTGTTGTTATCGTCTAAGATGCCAGTTTCCTTCTTACAGCTTGGAGAAGGTGAAGAGGGTACGATTGTATCCCTTGCTATTTTACTAGGCGTTATGCTCGTTGTAGAGGGTTTATTAATCTCTAAAAATGCAGTTCGTTATTCTACGCCGAAAATTAACAAAGGTAAGCGTGGGCTACGAATTGGACTACATGAATCCAATCGTTTATGGCTTGTACCAGTATTTATTCTTATACCAGGAGACGCGGTGACAGGATTTATTTCTTGGTGGCCTGTCGTTTCAATAGGTTCGACTACATACTCTTTATTCCTCGTTCCATTTTTAATTGGATTTATGAGAAAGGTTAGAAGTTATGAGCCGACGGAAGCTTTATTATTTACAGGAAGACGTGTCTATGGTTTAGCGGGGCTCGTACTCGTTTTAGGTATCGCAAGTTACTGGTGGCACGTATTCGCAATTATCGCGATGGGAGTCGCAATGCTTGGACGCTTTACAATCTCGATGCAAGAGAAAATTGCAGACGAGAAAAGACCAGCATACTTTGCCGCACGTAATGATGGACTTGTTGTGTTAGATACAATTCCTAATACAATTGGGGCAGAGATGAATTTAAAACCTGGAGAAGTTATTACGAAAGTAAATGGAATCATTCCAAGAAGTACCGAAGAGTTTTATGACGCGCTTCAAACGAAGACGACAGGAGCGTTTTGTAAATTAGAAGTAGTAGATACAAATGGTGAGCTTCGTCTTGCTCAAACGGCATTATACGCCGGGGGACATCATGAATTAGGTGTTGTATTTGTTCAGCAAGAGCACGAGTGGGATTCGGAAGCTATATAAAATAAAATGGAAACCTTCATCAAATATAGATGAAGGTTTTTTTAGTTTCATAGACGGATAACTTGAATAATTATTTGATAATGGTTATCATTTAGAGAGTCTGTTAATTTAGAAAAGGGAGGAAAGATATGCTACGTAAATTTTTTTCTTACTATAAACCGTACAAAGGTTTATTCGTACTCGATTTTTCCTGTGCAGTTATCGCAGGTTTACTCGAACTTGGTTTCCCGCTTATCGTAAATCAATTTATTGATAAGTTATTACCAGGACAAAACTGGACGCTTATTTTATGGGCTTGTTTCGGTTTGTTCGTAGTTTATGTGTTAAATGCAGGTTTGCAATATGTCGTTACATATTGGGGACATATGCTTGGGGTTAACATTGAAACAGATATGAGGCAGAAATTGTTTGATCACATTCAAAAGCTATCATTCAGATTTTTTGATAATAATAAAACAGGTCATTTAATTTCACGTCTTACAAACGATTTAATGGAAATTGGGGAAATTGCTCACCATGGACCAGAAGATTTATTCATTGCCATTATGACTTTAGTTGGAGCATTTTCATTTATGATGATGATTAACTGGAAGTTAGCACTTCTAACATTCTTCGTAATCCCGTTCTTATTATGGTTGGCACTTTACTTCAATAAAAAAATGACAGGTACGTTTAGACGTTTATTCTCAGACGTTGCTGATTTCAATGCATGTATCGAGAACAATGTAGGTGGTATCCGTGTTGTACAAGCATTCGGAAATGAAAAGTTTGAGAAAGAGCAATTTGCTGTAAATAATGCTCGTTTCCGTACAACAAAATTAATGGCGTATAAAATTATGGCGTTAAATTCATCGATTAGTTATATGCTGATGCGTCTTGTAAGACTCTTTGTATTAATATGTGGTACATGGTTTGTTCTGCAAGGTGAATTAACGTACGGTGGATTTATTGGATTCGTTTTATTAACGAATATTTTCTTCCGCCCAATTGAAAAAATTAATGCGGTTATTGAAAGTTATCCGAAAGGAATCGCTGGTTTTAAAAGATATGTAGAACTTCTGGAAACAGAGCCGGATATTGTAGATTCTAAAGATGCAATAGAAGTTAAACATGTACACGGCGATATTCAATACAATAACATCACGTTCGGATATGAAAATAAAGAGCCGATTTTAAACGATATTAGTTTGAAAATACATGCAGGTGAAACAGTTGCTTTCGTTGGACCATCAGGGGCAGGGAAAACAACACTATGTAGTTTACTACCTCGTTTTTATGAACACTCATCTGGATCAATTCAAATTGATGGCATTGACACCAAAGAGATGACGTTATCGTCACTTCGTAAGCAAATCGGAATTGTACAGCAAGATGTTTTCTTATTCTCAGGAACAATTCGTGAAAATATCGCTTACGGAAACTTAAAAGCTTCAGAATCTGAAATTTGGCAGGCGGTAAAACGTGCTCAGCTAGAGGACTTAATTTACTCGCAACCAGGCGGTTTAGATACAGTTATCGGTGAGCGTGGTGTGAAACTTTCAGGAGGACAAAAGCAGCGCTTAGCAATTGCCCGTATGTTCTTGAAGAACCCGCCAATTTTAATTTTAGATGAAGCAACTTCTGCGCTAGATACAGAGACAGAACTTGCTATCCAAAAATCACTTGCAGAACTATCTGTCGGCCGTACAACATTAGTTATTGCTCACAGGCTTGCAACGATTAAAAATGCAGATCGTATCGTTGTTGTAAATAAAGATGGTATTGCAGAACAAGGTTCACATGAGGAACTAATCAAACGAGGTGAGGGTTACAGCCGATTGTATGAGGCGCAGTTTAGTTCGTAAATATAATTTCTGCTGAATTAGTGCACCATAAGTAAGTGGAAATCTTATATGGGAGGCTATAAAGCATGATTGTAACAACAACTTCTACAATTCAAGGGAAAGAAATTATTGAGTATATCGATATCGTTAATGGCGAAGCAATCATGGGTGCGAATATCGTGCGTGACCTTTTCGCTTCTGTCCGTGACGTTGTCGGTGGTCGCGCAGGCGCCTACGAAAGTAAATTAAAAGAAGCGCGCGACATTGCAATGGAAGAGATGAAAACTCTCGCAAGACAAAAAAATGCGAACGCCATTGTTGGTATCGACGTGGACTACGAAGTAGTTCGCGAAGGAATGCTAATGGTTGCGGTGAGTGGGACTGCTGTCCGTATATAAAGTGAAAAGCCGTGCTGGTGCACGGCTTTTTGTTGTTATTGTGTCTAACATGATAGGTAGGGTGATATTCTATGTCGAAGCCTCGATATTTCTTGGGAAATGTGGAAGGTCCCGTCGATATATGGGGAAGACATTAGAGTGCTTCTTTACACTGCCGAATTCGAACTAATAATTTTTCGTATTCTTGTTCGAGAAATGTGATGTCATCATGCTGATTTGGGATAGAAATCCGGCTGATGATTTCTGTTAATTTTGTTTGTAATCGTAATAATTCTTGTTCAGTAACGTTTACAGAAGCTTGGGTGGTTCTTTTTGTGTATTGCTCGTAATTGCCGTGGAATATTCTTGGTTCGCCCTCATCTACTTGTAGAATATGGTTTGCAACAGAACGAATAAAGGCACGGTCATGGCTAATGAAAAGTATTGTACCAGGATACTCCTGTAACATGCTTTCTAATTCTTCTTGCGTTGCCAAGTCTAAATAGTTTGTCGGTTCGTCGAGCAGAAGCATATTATAGTTTCCTAAAAATACTTTTGCGAGTGCAACCTTCATGCGTTCTCCACCACTTAAGATGTGCACAGGTTTATGAACATCTTCACGGCGGAATAGGAGCCTTGCAAGTATTGTTCGAACGAACGATTCTGTATAGTTTGTTTCTTCTAGAACGTTTTCTAAAATTGTTTTATCTGTTTTTAAAATAGATAATGTTTGTTCAAAGTATCCAATTTTACAACTTTTCGAAAGCTGAATGCCACGCTCGTTCGCGAGAAGCATTTTGAACAAAGTTGTTTTTCCGCTTCCGTTTTCCCCTAAAATAGCAAGCTTTGCCCCAGGGACAATTGTTCCATTCATATTTTTAAATAGTGTGCGACTCCCTATTTTCTTCGTTGTTTTATTAAACTGAACAACTGCTTTACTATGAATTGGTGTGTGGTATTGTACGTCAAACTGAGCTTGAGAAAAGTCCTTCGGTTTTTCTTTCTGTTCCAACTTTTCAAGGCGTGTTTCTAGTGCTTTCGCTACTTTGCTAACATTTTCTTGCCCATGAGCCCCGCTGCACTTATAAAGTTTAGATTCAGATGAACTGAACCGTGTTGGGATTTTTGTCATGCTAGAAGCACGTTGCTTTCTTTGTGAAATTGACTGTTCTAACCTATTTTTTTCTTGTATATATTGATCATATTCTGCCTGCTTTTGTATTCGCTCACGTTCTTTTTGCTTTCGATAGTTTGAATAATTACCTTTATATTCTTGAATAGTACCGTCTTCAACTTCGATGATTTTTGTACATATGGCATCTAAAAGATCACGATCATGCGATATTAAAACAAGTGCACCTTTATAAGATAAAAGTGCCTTTTCTAATTGCTCTGTACCGAACATATCTAAGTGACTTGTTGGCTCATCAGCAAATAGAATGCCTGCATCTTGTTCGAGGGCATGGGCGATCTTTAGGCGCATTCGTTCACCGCCGCTCATTGAATTTGCGACGTTTGAAATATTCCATTTGCCCTTAGCGAGGGAAGAAGCGGTTTCCGGTATCCCCTCGCTAAGCTGTGGAATGATGGCGATAGAACTATGATGAGTTACTGTGCCTTTGTCAGCTTCTATTTCTTTACTTAATATTTGTAATAACGTAGATTTTCCAGCTCCGTTGACTCCGACAATCCCTATACGATCGTTTGCTTGAATTTCTAGTGATGGTAACGTAAATATGGTGCGATCACCAAAGCTCTTTTCGATATTACGTGCGATTAAAATAGTCATAAAAAAACCTCCCTAGTTTCACTAGAGAGGATAAATGTCGCCCTTCAATGTAAAAATCGTACATAAATAAACGATTTTTTACATGATCGTATCGAAAGAAAGTATCGACAAATGGACAGACTAATCCTCTGCTAGTTTTCATCATTTTTGTTCACTATTTGTGATGGATGAAATAAATAAGAGAATTAGAACTTCATTGGTCAAAGTACCTTCCTTTCATAATATTATTTTTATTGTATGCGCATACAAATGGATTTGTCAAACTTATTTCTGTGTGCTATTTTTGAATTTATTATTATACAATTGTGCTTTTGCCAGCGCCTCAGCATCGTTCTTGATTTCATCTAGTCCATTCGCATCCCCAATAATATATCCTTCAAATGATGAACCAACAAAATCAAAGATATATTGAAACTGGGCGATAAGCGGCAATGCTTTCAGTTTTGGACTGTCTCCGCCAACGATGACAACGTACATTTTTTTGCCTTTCATTTTTTCTTTGAAATGAAGAGATTTATTACGCAAGCTTTGTGACCAGCGATCAACGAAGTTCTTCATGTGGCCGCTCATTCCGTACCAGTATAGCGGTGTAGCGAAGATAATCGTGTCGTGCTCTAGCATGCGTTTGGTTAACTGCTCGTAGTCATCATTTACAGCTTGAAATCCTTCTACATCATGGCGCTGATCTATGATTGGGTGGACGATATGATCACGCAAGTAAATTTGTTCTGTTTCAATCCCATCAATCGCCATATGTGTTAAAGCTTCCGTATTTCCGTTTTGTCTTGAACTGCCATGTATAACAAACATGTAATCATCCCTTTTCTTTTGCTTGTTTTAGGAGTGAAACGTGTTTTTGTAAATTCGTTTGAATGTTGGAAAGTAATGTGATTTGCTTCGTTACCTCATCAAGTTTGTCTTCGTAAAGTGCAAGGATACTACTACACGGATTTTCGTAGAGATGTGGCTCGATTTCAAGGCAACGTAGCATTCGTTCTGTTTCTTCTAAATTTAAGCCGATTTGCAAGTACATTTGAATCAGCTCTACTTTTTCGATTGCACTTTCATCAAAATCACGGTAGCCATTTGCTAGGCGTTTCGAAGGGAGTAATCCCTTTTCTTCATAATGTCTTAGTGCCCTTTCGCTAACCCCAGTTTCTTTTGATAACTCTCCAATTCGCAATGCGTTTCACTCCTTTTACATGTATTGTAAACCTTCACACTAATGTGAAGGTCAACTCTGTTTTTTCACAAAAGAATCTACGTGTTTTAAAAAGACTTGAATAGCTTTAGACGGGATAAAATATTTGCCGCGCACGATGGAGAATGGACGGATTAGCTCTTCGTTCGGAACAGGGATGTGGAATAGTTCTTTTGCTAATAGTTCTTTTCGAACAGTCCAATCTGAAAGGATAGCGATGCCAAGACCGGCTGCAACGGCTTCCTTCACGCTTTGAATACTGCTAAATGTAAAGAAGCGTTTCATTTTCAAATGATGTTGTTGTATAAATCGATCGCTATAGGCACGTGTGCCAGAGCCGCTCTCCCTTAATACCCAGACTTGGTCTTGCAATGCATTTTCGTTAATCCCCTTGATATGGAGCAATGGGTGGTTTGGCGGGACGACGAGTTTCATTTCATCTTGCATAAAAGTTTCAACATCTACGTCAGCGTATACGACTTGGCCTTCCACTAAGCCGATATCAATTTGATTAGAGCGGAGGCTTTGCAAAACTTCTTCCGTATTGGAGATAAAAGTATGAACTTCGACGTGTGGATTTTCATTGGCAAAGCGCGCAAGTATTTTTGGAAGTAAGTATTCGCCAATTGTAAAGCTAGCGCCGATGCGAAGTGTCCCTGTTACGACGTTATGCAGCGCATTAATTTCCTGTTTTGCATCTTCATAAAGTGAGAGCATCTGCTTTGCTTGTATGTATAATATGTTTCCAGCTTCCGTAACTTGGACGTGCTTTGGGGAGCGCTGAATAAGTGTAGTCCCAAATTCATTTTCCAGGTTGCGAATGTGCATACTAACGCCAGGTTGTGAAAGGTTTAATAGTTCCGCAGCACGCGAAAAATGTTTTTGTTCAACGACAGTAACAAAGATCTTTAAAATGTCGACGTTCATTTGTTAGGCCCCTTTATTTTTGCTTTTATTTTATCATAAGTATTTCTGATGATAGGGATTCAATATTGATATTAAACTTATTATTAAAACTCTCTTATAATGTAACTAGAAAGAACATGCATGTTCCAATACGATTATTGGGGTGGTACAAAGTGGAACAAACACTTGTTATACAAAAGAAGAAGGGCTTTGGATTTTCGCAAGGTATTGGGATTACGTTATTAATCGCAATCGCCGCGAAATATTTAGCAGAGCTTCCATTTTTAAATATTATGGGACAATTAGTAATCGCTATTCTAATCGGGATGGTTTGGCGCGCGGCAATCGGGATTCCTCAAGAAGCGATAGCGGGAACGAACTTTGCGAGTAAGAAGTTGCTACGCTTTGGGATCATCTTACTCGGAATGAGGTTAAATCTTGTAGATATTGCGAAAGCGGGGCCGAAAGTATTGGTCATCGCAGCGGTTGTTATTACATTTACGATTTTCGTTGTATATGGGCTAACGAAAGTATTTAAGGTAGAAAAGAAACTCGGAATTTTAACAGCGTGCGGAACAGCAATTTGCGGCGCGGCTGCGGTCGTGGCAATTGCACCGCAAGTGAAAGCGAAGGATGAAGAAACGGCAGTTGGGGCAGCGATTATTGCAATTTTAGGTACAATATTTACACTTATTTATACGCTATTATACCCAGTGCTTGGCTTCTCACCGTACGGTTACGGTGTATTCTCAGGTGCGACGCTGCATGAAATCGCCCATGTCATCGCAGCTGCGGCACCAGGAGGAAGTACGGCTGTAGACATCGCAGTTATCGTGAAATTAACGCGCGTTGCAATGCTTGTGCCAGTAGCGATTTTAATTGGATTATGGTTTGGTAAGAGTGAAGGTAGTGAGGAAAAAAAATCGTGGCGCGACCTTCCAATTCCATGGTTCATCTTCGGATTTTTAGCGATGAGTGCAGTGCATTCGATTGGGATTATCCCAGAAGTTGTTGCCGGATATATTGTAGTCATTGCGTACATGCTTATTGCAATGGCAATGGCAGGGCTAGGTTTAAATGTAGAGTTTAAAACGTTCCGCAAATTAGGAAGTAGGGCATTCGTGGCAGGGTTGATTGGCTCGGTTTGCCTATCTGTTCTTGGGTATGTTCTTGTGTATGCTTTAGGATTTATGTAGTAGCAAAGAGGCATCGTATAGATGTCTCTTTTTTTTACCTTTTTTTGTAAAGATATCTTTACTTGGATTTGGAAAATATTTATAATTAAAGTAAAGATATCTTTACTTTCGAAGGTGGAGCCTATGGGTGTGAAAAATAAAATTAAGGAATTACGAAAACAACATCATATAACGCAAGTGGAAATGGCAAAGGCGATGCAGGTGACGCGGCAGACGATTGTGGCGATTGAGAACCATCATTATAATCCGAGTCTAGAGCTATCCCTAAAAATCGCCAAATATTTTGGGATGAAGGTAGAGGAAATATTTACGCTGGAGTAAGGGGAGAGAAAATGAACGACACTAAAAAGTTGTATATCGCTACTGTCTTAGGATTATGTGGAGGGGACGTTTTAGTTCGTATTATGGACCCATCCATACCGATGTTATCGCTTATAGTTAGTAACATTTTAGCAATTGTATTTCTGATATTGTATACGAATTACAAAAAGCGGAAGTACAAAAAAGAAGAACTTCCAGATATAGATGAGCGGGTAAATGAAAATATAAAAAAGTATGTAAATGTCTCATTTATATTCGCATTTCTTTTGCTTATTGTTTATATTGTTGCAAGCAAAGCGATAGGGCGAATTACTATACCGATTCCAGAAATATTCATTGTATGTAGTTTCTTATTTGCTGGTAGTCTCGTCATAGGAGTAATGGCGGGAAAACGAGCATAACGATAGGAGGAATGAAAATGCAAGATGAGTTTGAGAGATTTCAGTCGGATAAAGCGTTTAAATATTTAGGGTTGTTTTTAACAATGAGTTTAGCGGTATGGAGTTTGTATAATTTAATTGTTTATGGAAATGCGGGCATGCCGTTTGTTTTATTTGTATTAGGACAGTTTGTTTATTTCTTTGTGAACTATTGGCCGAAATGGAAATATAGAAATCAAAAAGAGGCTGATCATGTATGAGTAAGCAAGAGGTTATACGGTTCATAGGAAGTTTGTTTTTAGCGGGTCTTGTTTTAAATGTGAGTTTAATGATTTTAAGTATTTCTTGGGGAACGATCTTCATATCGAATGTAGCACTAGTCATTTTATATGGTATTTCGGAATATAGAGAACAGAAGCGTTTGAAAGAAGAGAGAGTACCGTCAATTGATGAGCGAGTTGTGAACAATATGAAGTCATATTTTACGATTTGTATTACAAGCTGCGTTTTTTTTGTTCATTATGTATCTTTGTGTAAATAAGTATTTAGATAGGCAAGTAGTACATGTAAATGAGTTATTATATATTGCTATTTTTGGTTTATTAATAAGTATGGCATCGACGAGTGTGTTAGCAACAAGGAATAGATAGAAAAAGGGGAACTGGGATGGGATTACCGGTATTATGTGTCGCTACGGCTATTTTTGCTTTGTTTTGGGGAATACAAAACTTCTCTCGTAATCCAGTGCCAAGTGTATGTATTATGATTGGTGCTGTAGGTTTATCATACTATTTATTAATTTTAGCGCATTATCATAAAACAGCAACAAGTGTTGTTGTAGGGGCAATTATTTTATTTTGTGGGCGTGCTATACAAAAGGGGTTATTTCCATAAAAGCTGTTTATACAAAAGGTATAAACAGCTTTTTGTATTTTTTTTACAAACTACTTGAAAGTTACGTTACGTCACCTTTTATAATGAAGGAGAAGAGGTGATGGAGTTGATTTCAATTCAAGAACTAACGAGGGAAACAGGGGTTACAGTAAGGACGTTACGTTATTATGATCAAATTGATTTATTAAAGCCGAGTGGGAAAACTGATGGAGGGCATCGGTTATATAGCGAGAGAGATGTTGTTCGTTTGCAGCAAATTTTATTTTTAAAAGAAATGGGTTTTTCATTAAAAGAGATTACGAATATGTTAATAACGGATGAGCTCAATTTAAAAGTATCGCTTGAAAAGCAACTTAGATTTGTACAGGAAGAACAGAAAAAATTTAATCGAATGGAACGTATTTTACAGGCAGTTGTTTATTCAGTAGATGTGGAGGGAGAACTGGATTGGAAAGTTATGTTTGAACTCATTCAGCTTTCGAAACAGTCTCCGCGAATACGTGAGATGTTTCAAAATGAAGTTTTTTCTAAGGGAGAACAAAAGTTGCTTCATAATTTGCCGAACATGAGTGAAGAAGACCCGAATGTTTTAGAATGGGTAAATTTATTAAAGCAACTACGTAACTTTATGAAAGACGGTAAGGAAGCATCATGTGATGAGGTACAAGGCGCAACAAAGAAATTAATGCAGAAGTGTTTAGAGATGGCAAATGGTGATGAAGCATTTTTAGATAAATTGTGGGAAGTAAGAAAGTCAAAAGAAGATTCACAGAAAATGAGTATGTATCCAATTGAAGAAGAGCTTCTATTATATATGGATGAGGCTTTTCGTATATATGACGAAAGGGAGAGGGATAAATGAGTATACTTGCAGAATATCGTTGGTATTTTTTAATTGGGGCAGAGATTGTATTTTGGTTATCGGCTATCGGATTCTTTTTACTAAGGTATGGATTTCGCTTGAAAAAGGCAAGTTTTATTATGGGGATTGTGCTACTTGTAAATGAAGTGTTTATTTTAACTTTAGGAGTAGTGGACTACTATCAAACAGGGAAGTTCTCTAATTTTCAAATCATTACGGTAATCATTTTATTATATGCAGTTTTTTATGGGAAAAAGGATTTGAAGAAATTAGATATATATGTACAAAAATTAGTTGCGAAGTGGCGGAATGAACCGGCGCCTATTATCGAAGAACCACTTGAAGTAACAGGGATGGCGCATGCGAAGCAGGAAATAAAAAATTGGGTTTTACATCTTATTTTGTTTATTGCTGTTCATATATTCTTTTTCTTCATGTATGGGCTTATTCCAGTAGAACACTGGGGAAATTGGTTAGAGTCAGGAATCGTTTTAAATAAAGCAGCAAGCCGTGTAAGCCAAGTATGGGCTATTATTCTTTTAGCGGATACTGCGATTTCATTTTCATATGTTATTTTTCCGAAGAAGGAGAAAGGAAACAAAAAGCTACTTTCATAGAGGAAAGTAGCTTTTTTCTAGTATACCAATAGTTTATATAGGAGAGGATAACAATAGAAAAAAGAACAGGTTTTATATACTTATTTCTCTTTAGTTTAGTAGCATGTTCACAACCTAACAGTGCAATTGATAAGAAGAATGATGTCGTTGCAAAGGGGGCGGAAATTTCTAATCTAGATAAATTCGAGAAGTTCGTTTGGAATGTGGAACAAGGGGAAGTTGATAAAATAAGAATTGTACAGTATACACATGAAGGTGACCCGATTTTTCAAACGTTAGAGCATAGTGAGAAAGATATACTTTATGTGTTAGATAATAGACAAGATCAATTTGCTGGTGACCATAAAGGGTTACATAAAGATAGTTGTAAAAGGATTGTTAAAGAGCAACGTGAATCAGAAACGGCATATAGGTTAATAGATTGTACGAATGAAAATGGGCGCAATGGATATGACTTATTATATGTACTTAAAAAATAGAGTTAGTAGAGGAAGGAAGTATTTATTCCTTCCTTTTTCTATATATAACTTGTCGAAAACTTTACCGAATATCTGTTCGTTTTCTTAGGTTTTTTATGGGCATTCGTGGTAAAATAATAATACAGATTTTTATGAGGAGGTCGGTTTTTAGTTGGAACATCCATTTGAAATTATCTCAGAGTATTCCCCGCAAGGTGATCAGCCGGGAGCGATAGAGAAGCTTGTAGAGGGAATTAATAGTGGAAAGAAAAAGCAAGTGTTGCTTGGAGCGACAGGAACGGGTAAGACATTTACGATTTCAAATGTCATTAAAGAAGTGCAGAAGCCAACACTTGTAATGGCTCATAATAAAACGTTAGCAGGACAGTTATATAGTGAGCTGAAAGATTTCTTTCCTAACAATTCTGTGGAGTATTTTGTTAGTTATTACGATTATTATCAGCCGGAAGCGTACGTACCACATACGGATACGTTTATTGAAAAAGATGCGCAAATTAACGATGAAATTGATAAATTACGCCACTCGGCAACGTCTTCCTTATTTGAACGAGATGATGTTATTATCGTTGCGAGTGTTTCGTGCATATACGGTTTAGGTTCTCCGGAAGAATACCGCGAGTTAGTTGTTTCGCTTCGAGTTGGTATGGAAAAGGACCGCAATCAATTGCTTCGTGAACTTGTTGATGTACAGTATGGACGTAATGATATTGATTTTAAGCGTGGTACATTCCGTGTGCGCGGAGATGTAGTTGAAATCTTCCCCGCATCACTTGATGAGCATTGTATTCGAATTGAATTTTTTGGGGATGAAATAGATCGTATTCGAGAAGTAAATGCATTAACGGGTGAAGTATTAGCAGAACGTGATCATGTAGCAATCTTCCCGGCATCTCACTTCGTTACACGTGAAGAAAAGCTGAAGGTCGCTATTGAAAATATCGAAAAAGAATTAGAAGAGCGTTTAAAAGAATTAAATGATAACGGTAAGTTGTTAGAGGCGCAGCGCATAGAACAGCGAACGCGTTATGATTTAGAAATGATGCGCGAGATGGGCTTTTGTTCAGGGATTGAAAACTATTCCCGTCATTTAACACTTCGTCCAGCAGGTTCAACGCCGTATACGCTTTTAGATTATTTTCCAGAGGATTTCTTAATCGTTATGGATGAGTCGCATGTATCGGTTCCGCAAGTAAGAGCGATGTATAACGGGGACCAAGCACGTAAGCAAGTGCTTGTTGATCATGGATTCCGTCTGCCATCAGCTTTAGATAATAGACCGCTCACGTTTGATGAGTTTGAAGAGAAAACGAATCAAGTTATTTACGTTTCGGCAACGCCAGGACCGTACGAGTTAGAGCAGTCACCGAAAGCAATAGAACAAATTATTCGTCCAACAGGGCTTTTAGATCCACCAATTGATATACGACCAATTGAAGGACAAATAGATGATTTATTAGGAGAAATCCATGACCGGATTGCGAAAAATGAACGTGTATTAATTACGACTTTAACGAAGAAAATGTCAGAGGATTTAACGGACTATTTAAAAGATGTAGGAATTAAAGTGAATTATCTTCACTCTGAAATTAAAACATTAGAGCGTATTGAAATTATCCGTGATCTTCGCCTTGGTAAGTTTGATGTACTTGTCGGTATTAACTTATTACGAGAAGGATTAGATATTCCAGAAGTATCACTTGTAGCTATTTTAGATGCTGATAAGGAAGGTTTCTTACGTTCAGAGCGTTCATTAATTCAAACAATTGGTCGTGCGGCGCGTAATGCAAACGGCCGCGTTATTATGTACGCAGATCGCATAACGAGATCAATGGGAATTGCAATTGAAGAAACACAGCGTCGTCGTAGTATACAAGAAGCTTACAATGAAAAGCATGGTATTACGCCGAAAACGATTCAAAAAGGAGTACGTGACGTTATTCGTGCGACAACAGCAGCTGAGGATACGGAAATATATGAAGCAACACCAGCTAAGAAGATGACGAAAAAAGAACGTGAAAATACAATTGCGAAGATGGAAGCAGAGATGAAAGAAGCAGCAAAGGCATTAGATTTCGAGCGTGCAGCTGAATTAAGAGATTTACTATTAGAATTAAAAGCGGAAGGGTGAAAAGAGTGAGTAAAGATTTTATTGTTGTAAAAGGTGCTAGAGCGCATAATTTAAAAAATATTGACGTAACCATTCCGAGAAATCAGCTTGTTGTTGTGACGGGATTGTCTGGTTCGGGGAAATCATCGTTAGCATTCGATACGATTTATGCAGAAGGGCAGCGTAGATACGTGGAATCTTTATCTGCGTATGCGCGCCAGTTTTTAGGGCAAATGGATAAGCCGGATGTTGATATGATTGAAGGTTTATCTCCAGCGATTTCAATTGATCAAAAAACGACGAGTCGTAATCCTCGTTCAACGGTTGGAACGGTAACGGAGATTTATGATTATTTACGTTTATTATTTGCACGAATTGGTAAGCCGATTTGTCCGAATCATGGAATTGAAATTACATCACAAACAGTGGAACAGATGGTAGACCGTGTTCTTGAATATCCTGAACGTACGAAGTTGCAAGTGCTAGCGCCTATCGTGTCAGGGCGTAAAGGTGCGCATGCGAAAGTATTAGAAGATATTAAGAAGCAAGGTTATGTTCGTGTGCGCGTTGATGGAGAGATGCTGGATGTATCGGAAGAGATTACTTTAGAAAAAAATAAGAAGCATTCAATTGAAGTTGTTATTGACCGTATTGTTGTGAAAGAAGGAATTGCAAGCCGACTTGCAGATTCACTAGAAAGTGCTTTAAAGCTTGGCGGGGGCCGAGTTTTAATCGATGTAATGGGAGAGGAAGAACTTCTATTTAGTGAACATCATGCTTGTCCACATTGTGGTTTTTCAATCGGAGAATTAGAGCCGCGTATGTTCTCGTTTAATAGTCCGTTCGGCGCGTGTCCTTCTTGTGATGGACTTGGATCGAAGTTAGAGGTAGATTTAGAACTTGTTATTCCGAACTGGGATGTATCATTAAATGAACATGCGATTGCTCCTTGGGAACCGACAAGTTCACAATATTACCCGCAATTATTAAAATCTGTGTGTAATCATTACGGCATCGATATGGATATGCCGGTGAAAGATATACCGAAGGATTTATTTGATAAAGTGCTGTACGGAAGCGGGGAAGAGAAGCTTTATTTCCGCTATGTGAATGAATTTGGTCAAGTAAAGGAAAATGAGATTTTATTTGAAGGTGTTATTCCGAATATTGAGCGTCGTTATCGTGAGACGAGTTCTGATTATATTCGTGAGCAAATGGAGAAATATATGGCAGAGCAAGCTTGTCCGAAGTGTAAAGGTGGACGCTTAAAGCCTGAGAGTTTGGCTGTTTTCGTTGGTGATAAAACGATTGCCGATGTAACGAAATATTCTGTTCAAGAAGTACAGGAGTTCTTCTCAACTGTTGAGTTAACGGAGAAACAACAAAAAATTGCTCATTTAATTTTAAGAGAAATTCAGGAACGTGTTGGGTTCTTAGTGAACGTCGGTTTAGATTATTTAACGTTAAGTCGTGCCGCAGGAACTTTATCAGGTGGTGAGGCGCAGCGTATTCGTTTAGCGACACAAATTGGTTCTCGCCTTACTGGCGTACTTTACATTCTTGATGAGCCTTCTATTGGTTTGCATCAGCGTGATAACGATCGTCTTATTCGTACATTGCAGGAAATGCGTGATTTAGGAAATACGTTAATTGTTGTTGAGCATGATGAAGATACGATGATGGCTGCTGATTATTTACTTGATATCGGACCTGGTGCAGGTATTCATGGTGGTCAAGTTGTATCAGCAGGTACACCAGCTGAAGTTATGCAAGACGAGAATTCATTAACTGGGAAATATTTAAGCGGTAAAGAGTTTATTCCGGTACCACTTGAAAGACGTAAAGGTGACGGACGTAAAGTGGAGATTGTCGGTGCGAAAGAAAATAACTTAAAGAATGCGAAAATGTCATTCCCTCTAGGAACATTTGTAGCAGTAACAGGCGTATCTGGCTCTGGAAAAAGTACGATAATTAATGAAGTACTATACAAATCATTAGCTCAAAAGCTATATAAAGCGAAAGCGAAGCCAGGGGCTCATAAAGAAATTAAAGGTCTTGAGCAGTTAGATAAAGTGATTGATATTGATCAATCACCAATCGGGCGTACACCACGTTCAAATCCGGCGACATACACTGGCGTATTTGATGATATTCGTGATGTATTTGCGCACACGAATGAAGCGAAAGTACGTGGGTATCAAAAAGGACGTTTCAGCTTTAACGTAAAAGGCGGCCGTTGTGAAGCGTGCCGTGGTGATGGAATTATTAAAATCGAAATGCATTTCTTACCAGACGTGTATGTTCCGTGTGAAGTTTGTCACGGTAAACGTTACAACCGTGAAACGTTAGAAGTGAAATATAAAGATAAGAATATTTCTGAAGTGTTAGGGATGACAATTGAAGATGGGGTAGAGTTCTTTGCTAATATCCCGAAAATTAAGCGTAAACTTCAAACTCTTGTAGATGTAGGGCTTGGTTATATGAAATTAGGACAACCAGCTACGACGTTATCAGGTGGTGAGGCGCAGCGTGTGAAATTAGCTTCTGAATTACATCGTCGTTCTACAGGGCGTACGTTATACATTTTAGATGAGCCAACGACTGGCTTACATGCACATGATATTGCACGCCTTCTAGAAGTGTTGCAACGTCTTGTTGAGAGTGGTGAGACGGTACTTGTAATTGAGCATAATTTAGATGTTATTAAAACAGCTGATTATATTATTGACCTTGGACCAGAAGGCGGAGACAAAGGCGGACAAATCGTTGCTTCCGGAACGCCAGAGCAAGTAGTGAAAGAAGAGCGCTCTTATACAGGTAAGTATTTAAAAGAGATTTTAGATCGTGATAAAGCAAGAATGAAAGAGAAAATAAAAGAAGTAGAGTTATCACAATAAGTTGTTAATAAAAACCGAGTGAGAATTGCACTTGGTTTTTATTTTATAGGGGGAGAAAATGGAGTTTTTAGATGTTTTGAGAAAGAAAAATATGAAGGTAAGAGAATTTCAAAAGTGGGCGTATACTTTAGAAAACGCTGGGAGGATAACTTTGCGAATCATTTGAGTTATGAAGAGAAAGAAGAGATTCATTTATATGGGGATAAATATAGCTGTGGTTACTTGTGGCACATATTTAGTTATGAAAAGAAAAAGTGTTTAGAAGGTAAAGAAGCGGAGAATATGTTTCATAATGAAATGAAAAAGGAGTGTTACATCTTCTTTCAACATTGTGATGAAGTACTGCTAATAAAGGATGCGAGTTTATTACGTATGGATGATATATTACGTGAGACAGACGATGCGTATAAAGGCGATATCTATATTGTAGATGAAAATTTCACTTGGACCTTTGTGAAAACTCATGAACATAGATGGTGTGGACCTTATTTTACAAGGAAATGTTAATAGGTATACAAGCATGAAGGATAGAATAAGTTGATATAAGTGTTCGTATCATACTTGCGTTTATTGTCTATTAGCGTATGATGAAATATATATGTTAAAAGGATGTGTAAGGAAATGAGATGGATTGTATCACTTCTTGTAAATAGCGTTGTGTTAATCGCTGTATCCGGACTTTTAAAAGGGGTTGCACCAGACGCATTTTACATAGCAAATATACAAACTGCAATTATTGCGAGTATTATATTGGCGATTTTAAACGTATTTGTAAAGCCGCTTTTAATTTTAATTACGCTACCGATTACTCTTGTAACTTTCGGTTTCTTCTTAATTGTTATTAATGCGATTACGTTAAAGATGACGGATTCGTTATTAGGGGACGCCTTTAATATATCTGGATTTGGTGTAGCGATTGTTGCGGCAATTTGTATTTCTATTTTTAATATGATAATTGAAAAAGTAATTGTTGAACCATTACATGAAAAAAAGAGAAAATGACAAAAAGAAAAACATTTCATGATTCATATGAAATGTTTTTTTCTATTTATTAGAAACCGAGTTTCTTGTTTCCAGAAAAAAATGGTACAATATCCGATAGAATGGAATTTTACATCAAATGAGACTGAACCCGCAGCGGAGTGGAGGTTTATACATATGCCGAAAGTAAGGACAAAAGATTTAATTGAACAATTTCAATTGGAGTTAGTAAGTGGTGAAGAAGGGATTCATCGTCCGATTGATACGAGTGATTTATCGCGACCTGGAATTGAAATGGCAGGGTTTTTTACATATTATCCAGCTGATCGCGTGCAGCTTCTTGGAAAAACGGAGCTTACGTTCTTTGATACGTTAACGACAGAGCAAAAGCAAGAGAGAATGAAAGCGCTTTGTACTGAGGAGACGCCTTGTATTATTGTAACTCGTAATCAAGATGTACCGGATGAGTTATTACAAGCATCACGTGAATCAGGCGTGCCTTTATTACGTTCTGCTCAAACGACAACGAGATTATCAAGTCGTTTAACAAACTATTTAGAAGGTAAGTTAGCGCCAACAACAGCTGTTCATGGTGTGTTAGTAGATATTTATGGTGTTGGTGTTTTAATTACAGGTCAAAGTGGTGTCGGGAAAAGTGAGACAGCGCTTGAACTTGTAAAGCGTGGTCACCGCCTTGTTGCGGATGATAGCGTAGAAATTCGTCAAGAAGATGAAGATACATTAGTAGGGAGCTCACCTGATTTAATTGAGCACTTATTAGAAATTCGTGGTCTAGGTATCATTAACGTAATGACGTTATTCGGTGCAGGGGCAGTACGAAATTATAAACGTATTACACTTGTTATTAATCTTGAAATTTGGGATCAAAAGAAAAATTATGATCGCTTAGGTCTTGATGAAGAGAAGATGAAGATTATTGATACAGAACTTACGAAGATTACACTTCCAGTTCGTCCTGGTCGAAACTTGGCTGTTATTATTGAAGTAGCAGCGATGAACTTCAGATTAAAACGTATGGGAGTCAATGCGGCACAACAGTTCTCTGAACGATTAATGAGTGCGATTGAGTTAGGAAATCAAGAGTAGACTCTGGAGAGGGAGGTCATATATATGCTGTTAGGTTCTGTACCACAGCTTGACCGTATAGCAGTCCAACTTGGGCCGTTCCCTGTTTATTGGTATGGGGTTATTATCGGTACAGGTGTGCTATTAGGTCTTTGGCTAGCAACTCGCGAGGGAGAAAGGCTTGGTATTCACAAAGATACATTTATCGACCTTGTATTAATCGCAGTACCAATTGCCATTCTTTTTGCGAGAATGTATTATGTCATTTTTGAATGGGAATATTATTCGCAAAATCCGAGTCAAATTATTAATATTCGTCAAGGTGGTTTGGCGATTCATGGTGGTTTAATCGGGGCTGTTATTACAGGAATCCTTTTTGCGAAACGACGCGGGCTTTCATTCTGGAAATTAGCGGATATTGCTGCGCCGAGTATTTTACTAGGACAAGCAATTGGCCGATGGGGAAACTTTATGAACCAAGAGGCGCATGGTGATGAAGTAACGAGACAGTTTTTAGAAGGTCTTCATTTACCAGATTTCATTATTAATCAAATGTACATTGATGGTGTGTATTATCACCCAACGTTTTTATATGAATCATTATGGAACTTTGCAGGTGTTATTTTACTACTCGCGTTACGAAAAGTGAATTTACGCCGTGGTGAATTATTCTTCACATATTTAATTTGGTATTCAGTGGGACGCTTCTTCGTAGAAGGTTTGCGTACAGATAGTTTAATGTTAGGACCACTTCGTATTGCACAAGTAATGTCTATTGGAATTGTTGTTATTTCTATCATTTTCATTATTGTGAGACGAAAAATGGGGCAAGCTGATAAAAGATATTTAGAAAATTAGAGAAAAGTAGCATCTTATATAAGATGCTGCTTCTTTCATATTCAGGTAATGAAAGGATTAAGGACGATGAAAATAAATACAGTGTTATTTGATTTAGATGGAACGTTAATTAATACAAATGAACTTATTATCTCTTCTTTTTTACATACGTTAAATCACTATTATTCTAATCAGTATAAGCGTGAAGATGTATTGCCATTTATCGGTCCATCTTTGCATGATACTTTTAGTAAGATTGATGCAAGTAAGGTTGAAGAGATGATTACATGTTATCGTCAATTTAATCATGAGCATCATGATGAATTAGTGGAAGAGTATGAAACTGTATATGAAACGGTTCAAGAATTGAAGAAGCAAGGTTATAAGATCGGCATCGTTACAACGAAAGCGAGACAGACGGTTGAAATGGGATTAAAGCTTTCGAAACTTGATCAGTTTTTTGATGTTGTCGTGACGATTGATGATGTGGAACATGTGAAACCACATCCAGAACCACTTCAAAAAGCATTGAAATTATTAGATGCAAAGCCAGAAGAAACATTGATGGTTGGTGATAATCATCATGATATCGTCGGTGGACAAAATGCAGGTACGAAAACAGTAGCGGTTTCATGGACATTGAAAGGTAGAGCGTATTTAGAAGCGTATAAACCAGATTATGTACTAGATAAAATGAGTGATTTACTACCGATTTTGTCCCGCATTAACGGGTAGTAAGATTCCTGCCGGTTAAAGTGTCACTTTATATAAGTAGAGGAGAGAGTTCAGTGCGACGGACAACGCGCTATCCTGTTTCAGGAGAAAATTCATTGTGGAATGTGTATAAAACAGTTTCTTTTTGGAAGGTAATGAAAAATTTTATTATCATCCAAATCGCACGTTACACGCCATTTTTATCCGTAAAGAATTGGTTATATCGCACGTTTTTACGGATGGAAGTAGGAAAGAAAACGTCGTTTGCACTTATGGTAATGCCAGATATTATGTTTCCAGAAAAGATTACTGTGGGAGACAATTCAATTATCGGCTATAATACAACGCTTTTAGCGCATGAATATTTAATTCGTGAGTATCGACTCGGAGAAATCGTCATAGGGAATGAAGTTATGATTGGAGCGAATACGACAATTTTACCAGGTGTGACAATTGGAGATGGAGCTATCGTTTCTGCAGGCACACTTGTCCATAAAGATGTACCAGGCGGCGCTTTCGTAGGCGGAAACCCGATGCGTATTATTTATACGAAAGAGGAAATGGCCACTAGAGAAGGTTGATGTTAAAAATGTAACATTTCCCTTCTCTTTTTATGAATAAAAAGGAAATAATTGATTATAATATACTGTTTTGTTTTTTACGGAATCGTTTATACTTATAGATAGAAGAATGTGTGAACGAAGAAAACAAAAAACTGGAGGATATATGGGGAAAAATCAAAGAATATATAAGGAGAACGGACAAGTTATCTCTTTTAATCAGTTAGCGGACTTCTTTTATAAAAAAGGGATGAGGGCTTATAAAGGGCAAAAATTGCAAGATGCAATTAAATATTTTCGAAGAGCAGCGCAAAGCGAGAAGGAGCCGTTTATTTTATGCCAACTAGCAATAGCATTATCTGAATCTGGTGAATATCAAGAGTCGAATCAGATATTTCTAAAGCTTGTTAGATCCAATCCTGAACTTGAGCAATGCTATTATTTTATTTCAAATAATTATGCATATATGGGCTTGTTTCAACAGGCGAAGAAGTATGCAGAGCGATATTTAGAAGTTGCGGAAGAGAAGGAATTTGTAGAAGATACATTAGAATTGCTTGAGATTATGGAAGAAGATGCAATGGGTGCGGAAGAGATTGAGGATGAAGATGAGCTAATTGTTATGCAAGAAGAAGCGAACCGCTACATTCGTAACGGACAATTAGAAGAGGCGATTGCTACACTAGAAGTTGTTACGAAAGAATATCCAGAATTTTGGTCAGGACATAATAATTTAGCGATTGCACATTTTCAATCAGGTAATGTAGATCAAGCGCTTAAGTTAACAGAAATGATTTTAGAGAAAAATCCTGGTAATATGCATGCGCTTTGTAATACGCTTATTTTTCTATATTCAATTGGAGAGCATAAGCAAGTAGAGTCATTAGCGGGGCAGTTAGTTTCGGTATATCCAATTTCATTTGAGCATCGTTTGAAACTTGGAACAACGCTTGCAACAATTGGTCATTTTGAACCTGCATATAAATGGTTCAAAGTATTAAAGCGTCAAGGGTACGAAGGAGACGTCAGTTTTTATTACTGGTTTGCATACTCTGCGTATATGGTGAAGGAACAGCAAGTAGCTGAAAAAATGTGGCAACATGTTGTAGAATTGCATCCTGATAAAAAAGGAAAAGAACCGTGGAATGCACTGAATTTAGCAGATGAAGGACAAAATCTTTTATTTGAAGAGTTACGAAAATCATTTCAGCAAAGTACGACGCTAGAAGAGAAAATGCTAGCTTTATATTTAATGAATGAATTGTCAACACCAGAGAAGGTTGGATTCTTCTTTGATGTAACGCAAGCGAAAAATGGTGTTCCAATCGTATCGCAACTTGCAAAATATTTCTTTTTACTTAATAGTCATAAAAGCATCCCAGCTGATTTACAGCAATTTGAAAAGTGCGTACGAATCGCGGATGCATTATACAATTATACGAAAAAAGACGATGAATTAATCGAAGAGTGTTTGAATTTTTGGTTTTGCACGTTCATACGTTTATATACATCTGGAGCGACTTTTACAAATGTGTACGGTTGGTCAGCGGCAATTGAATACATTGTGCGCGGCGAACAAAGAAATAAGATGACACAGGCAGAGCTTGGTGATGTATATAATGTATCTGTAGCGACTGTACGAAAGTATGTGCAGGCTGTTAAGCGCACGCACACGTAGGGTAGGCAAATCATTGGGAAAAAAATGATGCTAACAGTATAATGAGGGTAACTTAATGTGTATGAATGAATGGGAGTGAATAGTGTGTCAGAAGAAAAAATTTATGATGTCATTATTATTGGTGCAGGACCAGCTGGTATGACAGCTGCGGTATATACATCTCGTGCGAATTTAAGCACACTGATGCTTGAGCGTGGTATTCCAGGTGGACAAATGGCAAATACAGAAGATGTAGAGAACTATCCAGGTTATGAGTCTATTTTAGGACCAGACTTATCAAATAAAATGTTTGAGCATGCGAAGAAATTTGGTGCTGAATATGCATACGGTGATGTGAAAGCAATCATCGATGGTAAAGAGTACAAAACAATTATTGCTGGTAAAAAAGAATATAAAGCACGTGCAATTATCGTTGCAAGCGGTGCAGAGTATAAAAAAATTGGTGTGCCAGGTGAAACAGAACTTGGCGGCCGCGGTGTATCATATTGTGCAGTATGTGATGGTGCATTCTTTAAAGGGAAAGAACTTGTTGTTATTGGCGGCGGAGATTCTGCTGTTGAAGAGGGTGTGTTCTTAACACGCTTCGCATCAAAAGTAACGATCGTTCACCGTCGTGACACTCTTCGTGCACAGAAAATTTTACAAGATCGTGCTTTCCAAAATGAGAAAGTAGATTTCATTTGGAATCACACTATAAAAGAAATTAACGATGCAAATGGTAAAGTAGGAAGCGTAACACTTGTAGATGTAAACAGCGGAGAAGAACAAGAAGTTAAAACTGACGGCGTTTTCATATACATCGGTATGTTACCATTATCAAAACCGTTTGTTGAGCTAGGTATTACAAATGAAAATGGTTATGTTGAAACGAACGAGCGTATGGAAACGAAAGTTCCTGGTATTTTCGCAGCTGGTGATGTTCGTGAAAAAATGCTTCGTCAAATTGTAACGGCAACAGGCGATGGTAGTATTGCAGCGCAGAGTGCACAGCATTATATAGAAGAGTTAGTAGAGGAACTAAAGACTGTAACAGAAAAATAAGGTTATTTTTCCTTTTGAGAAGAAAGCTGCCGATAGGTGGCTTTCTTTTTTTATCCAAATGTCAAACTATTGTCAAAAACAATTAAGAATATAATGATTCTTATTGTTATACTAGAATTTACGGGAAAAATCATTATAAGAAATGAGGAATTTATTCAGTATGGAATGGCGTAATATATATCGTGGATTTTGTATGGGCGTTAGTGATTTAATTCCTGGTGTGAGCGGCGGAACAATCGCTGTTGTGTTGGGAATTTATGAACAATTGCTCGCAGCAATTAGCGGATTTTTTAGTCGTGAATGGAAAAAACATTTAGCGTTTTTAATCCCACTTGCAGCTGGTGTAGCGGCAGCTTTTCTAACGTTAAGTCACGTTATTAAATATTTATTAGCAAATCATTATGAACCGACTCAATTTTTCTTTCTCGGTTTAATTATTAGTATATTACCGATGTTAATGAGAGAAGCTGATGCAAAGGCAACGTTTAAAGGTAGTCATATTGTCTTATTAATAATTGCAGCAATTCTTGTTGCAATAACAGCATTCTTTAAACCAGATAAGGCAGTTGATCCGATTACGACGTTAACAATTTTAAATGCAATTGGTTTATTTTTCGCAGGATGGATGGCTAGTATGGCTATGCTTCTTCCTGGAATTAGTGGATCGTTTATTTTATTAATTATTGGTGTGTATCCGACAGCAATTAACGCTTTAACTACACTCAATTTACCGTTAATCGTGGTTATCGGTGCCGGCGTGATGGCTGGATTTGTTGTAAGTAGTAAAGGAATTAGTTATTTGTTAGATCGTTATAAAAGTATGACATTTGCGGCAATTATTGGGCTCGTTATCGGGTCGATTGTCATTGTGTTCCCTGGCATTCCGACTGGTGGAATTTCAATTGTAAGTTCAATTATTACTTTTATTTTAGGATTTGCGGTTGTTACTTATTTCGGTAAGAAATAAGTGTTTTAATCCCCTTAACGATAAAAATCGTTAAGGGGATTTTTATGTGCTATTCATGGGAAGTAAGGTATTTTGATTGCTTGTTATAGAAAGAATTTTTACAATTGCTTAGCGAAAGGGGACTGGCACCTTCGTTGTAGCAAACTGTTTTTGATAGTATAATGAAATGAGTATGCAGTGAGAAATTTTGCTGCAAGTAGCTGAGGTGAAGAAACATGCAAAGAGTGACAAACTGTGTGTTAATTAGAGATAATGAAGTACTCTTACTCCAAAAACCTCGCCGGAATTGGTGGGTTGCACCGGGCGGGAAAATGGAGCGTGGTGAGACAGTAAGAGATTCCGTTGTTCGCGAGTATCGTGAAGAAACAGGTATTTATTTAAAGAATCCAGCATTAAAAGGGGTCTTCACTTTTGTCATCCAAGAAGGTGATAAAGTTGTTTCTGAATGGATGATGTTCTCCTTTTTAGCAACAGATTTTGCAGGAGAAAACAAATTAGAGAGCGAAGAAGGCATCATTGGTTGGCATACATTTGATAAAATTGATGATTTAGCAATGGCACCAGGAGATTATCACATTATTGATTATTTAATTAAAGGGAATGGTATAATCTACGGTACATTTGTATATACCCCAGATTTTGAGTTGCTTTCATATCGATTAGATCCGAGTTAAACCTGCAAGGAGAGGATACGATGACAGAGAATAATGATATAAAAATGGTAATTATTACAGGGATGTCTGGAGCTGGAAAGACGGTAGCGTTACAAAGTTTCGAAGATTTAGGATATTTTTGTGTAGATAATTTACCACCGATGTTATTGCCGAAGTTTATTGAACTTATGGCAGATTCAAAAGGTAAAATGAATAAAGTGGCACTCGGTATTGATTTACGTGGCCGAGAGTTTTTTGAATATTTATGGGGAGCGCTTGATGATTTATCAGAACGTACATGGATTATTCCTCATATTTTATTTTTAGATGCGAAAGATAGCACACTTGTAACTCGTTATAAAGAAACGAGACGTTCGCATCCACTTGCGCCAACTGGCTTGCCGTTAAAGGGAATTGAAGCTGAGCGTGGTCTCTTAACTGATATGAAGGCACGAGCGAATATTGTGCTTGATACATCTGATTTGAAACCGAAAGAATTACGAGAAAAAATTGTTCACTTATTCTCAACAGAAACTGAGCAAGCATTTCGTGTAAATGTTATGTCATTTGGATTTAAGTACGGAATTCCAATTGATGCTGATTTAGTATTTGATGTTCGTTTTTTACCAAATCCATATTATATTCCACATATGAAGCCATTAACAGGACTGGATGAAGAAGTTTCGTCGTATGTGTTGAAATTTAATGAAACACATAAGTTTTTAGAGAAATTGACGGATCTTATCACTTTCATGCTGCCTCATTATAAAAGAGAAGGCAAGAGTCAACTTGTAATTGCGATTGGATGTACAGGTGGGCAACATCGTTCTGTTACGCTTACAGAGTACCTTGGGAAACATTTGAAACCAGAGTATAGCGTTCATGTATCTCATCGTGATGTGGAGAAGAGAAAGGGCCATTAAGGGATGAAAAAAGAGAGAAAACCTAAAATTGTTATCATGGGAGGTGGAACTGGACTTTCTGTTTTATTAAGAGGATTAAAACAATATCCTGTTGATATTACAGCAGTTGTAACAGTAGCCGACGATGGAGGCAGTTCAGGTAGACTACGTGATGAGCTAGAAATTCCACCTCCAGGTGATATTCGTAACGTACTTGTTGCGTTATCGGATGTAGAACCATTAGTGGAAGCTTTATTTCAGCACCGTTTTACAACTGGAGACGGACTGAAAGGGCATGCGTTAGGAAATTTACTATTGGCAGGTATGACTTCGATTACAGGAGACTTTTACCACGCGATTACGGAAACGAGTAAAGTATTAAATGTCAGAGGACGTGTATTACCAGCAGCGAATCAAAGTGCGGTACTTCATGCAGAATTAGAAGATGGAGAAATTGTAACAGGTGAATCAAAGATTCCTTATTTCGGGAAGAAGATTAATCGTGTCTTTTTAACTCCAGAAGATGTAGAACCGTTATGTGAAACGTTGACGGAAATTAAACGAGCTGATTTGCTTGTTTTCGGTCCAGGAAGTCTGTACACAAGTATATTACCGAATTTAGTTGTTAACAAAATTGGAGACGCTGTTCTTGCTGCAAAGGCGAAGAAGGTATATGTATGTAATGTTATGACGCAAGTGGGCGAAACGAAGGGTTATACGGCGTTTGATCATGTGCAGGCGTTACATGATCATTTAGGTAAACCATTTATCGACACTGCGATTGTAAATAATCGTGATATTCCTCGTGAATTACGTAAGTTATATGAGGAAGAAATGTCGGAACCAGTTGCACTGGATACAGATCGTTTTGCTGAACATAATATCGAAATCATTCAAGATCGATTAGCGAAATATGATGATCGTGTTGTAAGACATGATACATTAAAGTTAGCTTCTATTTTATATTCATTGTTATAAATGTGCGTTGCCTCATTTGAGGTAACGCTCCTCATTCATATAGGACAAGATTTTTGTTCCAAAGTAATAGTATAAGGAGGTGTTGACTGTGTCATTTGCATCAGAAACAAAGAAAGAGTTGACCAACCTTGAAATGAAGGAATGCTGCGAGAAATCAGAATTATCGGCGTTGCTTCGAATGAACGGATCGCTTTCTTTTTCAAACCGTCGCCTATCTATCGATATTCAAACGGAAAATGCAGCAATTGCAAGAAGGATTTATACGCTTTTGAAAAAAGGATATGATGTGACGGTAGAATTACTTGTTCGTAAAAAAATGCGATTGAAGAAAAATAATGTATATATCGTGCGGCTTGTTGAGAAGTCTCGCGAAATATTAGCAGATCTTCACATTGTTCGAGATGACTTTTCGTTTATTCGAAATATATCGCAGGAATTAATCGAGAAGAAATGTTGTAAACGATCGTATTTACGCGGTGCATTTTTAGCAGGTGGTTCAGTAAATAACCCAGAAACATCATCTTATCATTTAGAGATCTTTTCGTTATATAAGGAACATAATGATTCTATATGTGAACTGATGAACGGATTTGATTTAAATAGTAAGACGTTGGAAAGAAGAAAAGGGTACATTACGTATTTGAAAGAAGCTGAAAAAATTACAGAGTTTTTAAATATTATAGGTGCTCATAATGCACTTTTAAGATTTGAAGATATTCGAATTGTTCGCGATATGCGTAATTCAGTAAATCGTTTAGTTAACTGCGAAACAGCTAATTTAAATAAAACAATTGGTGCAGCGCTAAGGCAAATTGAGAACATCCGCTATATTGATGAGACGGTTGGGCTTGATATTTTGCCAGATAAATTAAGAGAAATTGCACAGTTACGAAGAGATTATCAAGATGTAACATTGAAAGAGTTAGGTGAGATGGTATCCGGGGGGAAAATTAGTAAATCGGGTATTAATCATCGTTTGCGTAAAATCGATGAAATTGCAGAGAAATTACGCGCGGGGGAAACAGTAGCAAAAAAATAAAAGGTTAAAGGGGAAATGGAGCTGTGGTTCAAAAACTGGTTAAAGTGGCATTAAAAAACGGCTTACAAGCACGTCCGGCTGCGTTGTTTGTACAAGAGGCAAATCGCTTTCATGCGGATATCTTCATCGAGAAAGATGGAAAGACAGTGAATGCAAAGAGCATAATGGGGATTATGAGCTTAGCAATCGGAACTGGTAGCATGATTACAATCACAACAGAAGGTTCAGATGCAGAAGAGGCTTTGGAAGCATTAGCTGCATATGTACAATAAAGGGTTATCGCGAATGTGCGATAGCTTTTTTTATTTTTCTGTTTGTGGGGTGAGTTGAGTTTGAGTGGTGGGGGTATGTGATACCCTTGTACATAATAAAAAAAGCGCCCTGTTGACGGGCGCTTCCGCTTTTAGTTATTAACGATTTGTAAAGATCTTATCGATTAAGCCGTATTCTAGAGCTCTTTCTGCTGTCATGAAGTTGTCGCGGTCTGTGTCGCGTTGTAGAACTTCAAGTGGTTGACCTGTGCGGTCAGCAAGAATTTGGTTTAATTTTTCACGTAAGAATAGGATACGTTTTGCAGCGATTTCGATTTCAGTCGCTTGACCTTGTGCACCGCCAAGTGGTTGGTGAATCATAACTTCACTGTTTGGAAGTGCGTAACGTTTTCCTTTTTCACCTGCTGCAAGTAAGAATGCACCCATAGATGCAGCCATACCGATACAGATTGTTGATACTTGTGGTTTAATAAACTGCATTGTATCGTAAATTGCCATACCAGCTGTGATAGAACCACCAGGGCTGTTGATGTAAATGTGAATATCTTTTTCTGGATCTTGAGATTCCAAGAATAAAAGCTGGGAAACGATTGAGTTTGCTACATTGTCATCAATTGCGCTACCAAGCATAATGATGCGATCCTTTAATAGTCGAGAGTAAATATCGTAAGCGCGTTCTCCACGATTTGTTTGTTCAATTACTGTAGGAATTAAATTCATCTGTTATTTCCTCCTTTAAAAGCTTTCTTAGTCTTATAATACAATTATGGTCAATGAAGGTCAAACGAAACCACTTTAAATCAAAAAATATGTAGTTGTATCATGATTTATTCGCTATGTTTTTAAAATTCCCTGCTTATGTATCTTCAACATCATAACCGAATTACATAAATTTAAACGTGATTAATGGTGTGGAAAAGGCAAAAGAACGCCTTTTGTATAGAAGCGTTCTTTCATTTTTTATTCTTTTAACAGATAGGTTACTTTATTTAAGATTTTCTCGATTTGTTTTGCGTTTTTACTATACATATCACTCGCTGATTTTGATTTCGTTTCTAAAGAGAATAATTCAAGATCAGCATTGCATTTCTTTAAGGATGCTAATAATAAAGGCTTGTTTTGAGGAGAAGGCATTTGGAGTTTATCATTATAGATGTCGATAGTAAGTTGTCCGTATGAATCAACTTGACCAAGAAAGACATTTTCAATGACAACACCGAGTTTTTCTAGCTCAGAATGTAACCAAGCGCGATTATGTCCGCTGGCAGAAAGAGGTTCATCTAGTATATTTCCATCCATAATAACGGTTTGCGGTTCTTTTTCGTTTGGTACTTTTAAGCTGATGTCTTTTGCTGTAAGTGGTTGACGATCTTTCTTCAATAATACATTTAATTCTCCGCTCGGTTCTAGTACTGCAAATTCAACATCAGCTACGCTGAACGCATTTTTTCCTCTGAGAAGCTCAAGCAATTCATCACTTGTATACTTTTCTTTCTTTAAGTTATCTTCGAGTATTTTTCCGTCTTTTATTAATACGGTAGATTTTCCTTCAAAGAAGTCCCGAGCTGTTTTGTTCTTTAAGGAGATGATTCCTGTGAAAAAAGGTACCACAGCGAAAATGAGTATCGCAAAGACGCCGTGGAAAAATTTTGAATCGAGCCCTGTAGATACTTGGGCAGCGATGTCACCGATGGTCATTCCGGCTATGTATTCAAAAAAGGAGAGCTGAGAGATTTGTCTTTTCCCTAACCATTTCGTAATAGCGAATAAAATGATTAATATGAATACAGAGCGAAGAATAACGAGTGTCCATTCGGGCAGGTGAGACATAGTCATTTCCTCCAGTCTACTTAAAACCCTTTATATTGAGGTTCTTCACGTTCTAATACTGAAATTCTATCCTTTAAATCAGCGATGACGCTGTCCATTTCTAACATACATTCATGAAATACGCGTTTTGATTCTTCGTCTTGTGAATTTAATGAAAGGGAGCTTAAACTTGCTTGAGCCCCTCTTACACTGGCAAGGCAAGTTTTTACGCTAGCGATAACAGTCATGAAAACACCTCTTATCCTTTCGGTTTGAATAGCAATGCTCCAATGAAGCCGAAAATAATGGCAGCTGATACACCAGCACTCGTTACTTTAAACATGCCGGTAATAACGCCGACGATGCCATGTTTGGCTGCTTCCTCCATCGCGCCATGAACGAGGGCATTACCGAAACTTGTAATAGGTACTGTTGCCCCAGCTCCGGCGAAATCAATTAGTGGTTCATACAAATTGAATCCATCTAATATTGCTCCAGCAACAACGAGTGTTGCCATCGTATGGGCAGGAGTAAGTTTACCGACATCAAACATAAGTTGTCCGATTACGCATATGAGTCCGCCAATGACGAAAGCCCAGAAAAAAATCATTGTGTTGCACCTCCAAATTCGATCGATACAGCATGAGCGATACATGGAATTGTTTCTTCTTGTTGGAATGTAAGGGGAGATAGTAAAGCGCCTGTCGCAACAACTAGTATCTTTTTGAATTCTCCTTTTTTCATTCTATTTAATAAATGTCCGTACACGACTGTTGCTGAACAGCCTGGGCCACTTCCGCCGGCTATTACAGGTTGACCTTCTCTATAAATGATGATTCCGCAATCTTGAAATTGCTCGCTCTTTACCTTTGTTCCATGTTTATGTAGTAGGTCGTAAGCGATTTCGCGACCGACATGTCCAAGGTCACCTGTTACGATTAAGTCGTAATAAGAGGCGTCAATTTGTCGTTCGCGTAAATGAGCTTCAATCGTATCGACAGCAGCTGGGGCCATCGCACCACCCATATTAAAAGGATCTGTTAGTCCCATATCAATAACTCGTCCAATGGTAGCCGATGTTACTTGTGGACCATATCCAGTGTCGCTTAAAATAGCCGCGCCTGCACCGGTCACTGTCCACTGAGCCGTAGGAGGTTTTTGACCACCATATTCAGTTGGATAGCGGAATTGTTTTTCTACCGCAGCGTTATGACTTGATGCCCCAGTTAATAAATACTTTGCACCTTTTGCATTTACGATACTTGCGCCGAGTGCTAGGCCTTCCATAGAGGTAGAACAGGCGCCGAATAAACCGAGATAAGGTGTTCCGAGTGTGCGGCATGCAAAGCTCGTTGGAGTTATTTGGTTAATTAAATCCCCTGCGAGTACGAATTGAATATCGTCTTTACGGAGCTTTGCCTTTTCGGTAGCGCGGCTACAAGCTTCTTCAAATAAAATTTTATGCGCCTTTTCGTAAGAATCTTGTCCGAGCCATAAATCTTCATGCAGGGTATCGAAGTCTTCAGGAATTTTTCCATTTGCCTCAAATGGGCCACCGACTACACCTGTTGAGATGATAACTGGTTTGTTTTCGAATACCCATGTTCGGTGTCCTTGTAACATTTACAGCCCTCCCCATTGAAAGAGAATCGTTTTAATAAGAGCGATGACAAAAGCTGAAAATACGCCAAATAAGATGACCGATCCTGCTAGTTTAAACATGTTACCACCAACGCCGAGAACGAACCCTTCTGTACGGTGTTCAATACACGCGGCAATAACAGAGTTACCAAATCCAGTAACGGGAACTGCGGTACCAGCACCAGCAAATTGTCCGAGGCGATCGTAGACGCCAAATCCCGTCAGTAGCATGGAGATAAAAATAAGAGTTGCAACGGTAGGGTTCCCGGCAGATCTTTCAGTGAAATCAAAGTACGTAATATAAAAGGTGGAAATCAGTTGGCCTATTAGACAAATTAATCCCCCGACGAAAAAAGCTTTTATACAATTTTTTAAAACGGGGCGCTTCGGTTCGCGCTGTTGTTCGAATTTTTTATATTCTTGTTGTACAGGTGTTAAATTTTTATCTTTACTAGACATTTGAATCCTTCCTTCTCTTTTAGAAAGCTTAAATATTAGATCCCATTTCTGATTGAATGAGTTTTAACTGTTCTTTAATGCCATCCTTACTCACTTTCTTTTTCTTAATTTTGTTTTCAAGTTCTTCTATGAGCATAAAGATCTTTTTGTCTGTACTTACACGAATATCGAAAGTAGGGTTTTCATCACTTAGCTTCTTTTTTAATTTACTTCTTAAAGGCTTTAAACCAAATCTTTCGTGATGTTCAGGTTTAACGGCTATGTAAAGATCTAAATTTGTATTAACTGCGGTGGCTTCTGTAATTCCCTCTATAGTGAGAGCTTTTTTCTTAGCTTCTTGCGATATAGATTGATTAAAGGATTCTGTACTCATTTTTGTTAATTTAGGGCCCTTTTTCTCATCTGTTCGCTTAGCTTCTTCTTTCTTTACTTTTTTATCTAACGGGCTATTATCACATCCGGTAAGTGAACCGAATAGGAGCATAAATAACGCGGTTATGATTCCGAGTTTTCGCATTATAATCATTCCATTTCTATTGCATTATGTAATTTGAGAAAAAAGGATGATTGC
The DNA here is from genome assembly GCF_003264205.1 of Bacillus sp. SRB_8. Lineage (NCBI taxonomy): Bacteria > Bacillati > Bacillota > Bacilli > Caryophanales > Bacillaceae > Bacillus > Bacillus sp. SRB_8. The sequence goes on from NZ_NADT01000004.1 coordinate 419,186, forward strand.
ATATCACCCTTTTTCTCAAATTGTGTACCATTAGATACAATGGCACCTTTGGTTATTGCTGTGTGTATTGTGGTTCTTCTTGCTGGACTTCTTCAACACGTGGGTTTAAAGAATCAATAATTGTTTGTGTTTGCTGCGCAGCTGTTTGGAAAAGTTGCTTTGCTTGTTGGTTATCCGTATCAAGAGCGAATCCCTCTAAGCTAGCTTGTGCACTTTTTAATCCAGAAACAGTTTGCTTTAGTTTTGTAATTACAGTCATTGAATGAAGCCCCCTTTGGAATATCAATTCAAAGATTATAATTTGTGGGTTTGGGTGAATTTATGATTGGAAAATTTAGGTTTTTGAAGTTGAAGCTTTGATTCAAGCGTCAATGAATTCTTTGTTATAGTGGCGCTTTATAAGATGGAAGAGGATGATATGTAATTCATGATGTAGGTATGTTACCTGTTGAAGATTAAAAAGTAACTGAAAATTACATGAGGTTAAATTTCTAATTATTCACAAAAAACACATCAATAAAATATATATATTTCTATTCTTGTAGTTATTTTCAATTTAAAATAAAATTTTCTTGTATAGTAAAAAAAGGATGTGTCCAGTTTTAAAAAAATAATATCTTCATTATCTTATTCATTCAATCGAAGTCATTCACGAAAGAAGAACGTTATTAAATCAACGTTTCTTTTAATGCATAAAACATTTACGAATTGTTTTGTTCATCGAAAGTCTTGCGAATTCTTTTAAATCAACGTTTAGAAGAGAAAGTCGAAAGTAACAAAAGTCATTTATGTTGTATTCGTCATTCATCAAAATGAATACGCTATTCACCACAAGCCAACCCAAACGAAAATTTTCCGAACCCTCCAAGCCACCCCGCTGAGCCGTCGCAGGAGTCCCTTAGAGATAGTATTTGTGATTTTTAAATCAGGGGGTTGATCTCTCGCGAAGTCCTGACGTAGCCCAGCGAATTGTCTTTTACCCAATCCTCGCCGAGTTTCTACTATCAAAGAAAATAACGTTTCTAATGCGATTGGGCAGCCGTTATCGGAACTTACCCCCGACAGTGTGTTAAAATTAATCGAAGCGGAAAACGAGGATCTCCAATTGACTGGACGTGTAATCGGTTGGACAGTTTAAGAGGGTTGTATAAAAAGGGAGATGGCGCAAAGATGGTGAGATCAAAAGAGAATGATTTAACGGAGAAATTGGCAGAAGGTCACCGAGAATATGGTGACGGCAACTTTACAGTACAGAACATCGGTGATGAAACTAACCCGAATTGGACTGTCGTAAAAAATGTGAGGAAGGGATCGGCAGGCATTCGTGAAGGGGAAGATATATTTAGCCTGCGATCAAAATATATAAAATAGTGCGGAGATGGGCGGGCATCACTTCGCCTGTCTTTTTTTTATAGACTATATGCGTTCTATTTCGATTTAAGTAGATTAAGGGGGAACGAAAGAAGGAAAACTGCGCGCTAAAGCTAGTGTAGAAGAGGTTTTTATGCTTGCGTATTAGGTTAGCGTCAGGATATAATATCCATATGTAAAGAAGCGAACGTCTACGTGTTGGTGTTCGTATCCTACGTTTAACTTTCGGTAAGAACAAGTCGGAAGAAGACGGAGGCAAACCGTTGATATTATCGTAATAATCATGCGCCCATAGCTCAGTCGGATAGAGCGGTGGTTTCCGGTACCACGTCTGCCGGGGGTTCGAATCCCTCTGGGCGCGTTATGTATTGTTGTTGTGATGTGTTCTATTTAAAAGTATTGAGTAAATAGCACATAATAGCGTGAAGAACGTGTTGAAAATTAATAGTAAATCTAAAGAAACCCCTTGTATGTGATTAGAAATAATCGTGTATAGGGGGTTTTTCGTTATGAAAAGAATTAAAGAGTGAAATGCAATTCAAATCAGAACAGATTTTAGCACTAAAAGAAATTGTAACGAGATATATTGCACAAGCGTATTGTTAAGTTGCTGAACGAAGATATGACACGTAAGATAGTAGTGATTCACAAAGCAATAGGGACAGGCTAGCCGTCTTTGCCAGTAAGCTGAAGTTTAATAAAAGTGATCATCTTTCGTTGGCATTATCGGACTTTCTTGACCGTTATGAAGGAGAAGAAGAATGAAAAAAGGTTCTCGCAAGCTATTTGAAATAAAATCGTTTCTTACATGTATTGAAGAAGAGGAGTGCGGAGAAAAGGTCTATTATGTAGCGATGGAACATCACAACAGTAGTGTGACTCGTCACAAGATAACGAAAGATGATGCATTCGAAATGTTAGTTGCGTATGCAAAAGGAATACCTGAAATCATGGAGGTCTTCATGGAAGATGAAAATTTCAATGAAGTTTATAAGATAACGGCATCGCTAGGTATTTATTGCAGTTAAGTAAAAAGTACATGTCATAAATGTTGTTCACTTGTAAGAATAGACCCTGGAAAAATAACTCAGAGGTAATCCAAGTCACAATTCGAAAATTACACAAAGCAGATAAACAAGAAAGTATCTTTATAGCAAATCGCAACGCTGTGAATTTGGTGCGTGTGGTACTCGTAGAGGATACGAACGGAATTAATCTATCAAATGAAAATGCGACAATGGTAAAGAAACGTGTAATATTCGATATGTACTCGCCATTGTAAAAAAGGTCTGAACTTACAAGTATAAGTTCAGACCTTTTTTTATTATCACTTGTTATATCTGATAATAAGATTTACTATTAGTATGTGGTAATAATTTTTGTGCGTTATTATTTTCTTTCAATATTATTCAAATTTAGGTTGTAAGATGTAAATCTCATTAATACATATAAATTAATAATATTTTGGAATGGGTGTCTGCGATAGGATTCTCCTTTTACCAAACTTATTGTACAATAGAAACAAGGGGGAGATTAGTTTGAAGGCAAGTCTTTTACAAGAACAAAGCTTACGTTTGGCAATGACACAAGAGTTAAGGCAAGCGATTACAATGCTCCAGTATAATGTACAAGAATTATCGGAGTTTTTGTATGAGCAATCGTTAGAGAATCCCCTTATTGAGTTAGGTGGTTTTGAGAGGGAGAAGAAAAAGAGCTCTAACACAAGTAAAAGTACCCGCAAACAAGTCGAGAATCAAATGGAAATCTACAGTGTGGATTCTACAACGATTCAGCAACATTTATTAAATCAACTACAGTATTATAAAATAGATGAAGAAGAGCGAAAAGCAGCTTCTTTCATTATTATGAACATGGATGGAAATGGTTATTTACAAGAAACAAATGAAGAGTTATCAGAGCTTCTTTCTGCGCCAATTGATGTAGTGGACTGTTCCGTGGAGCTTGTTCAATCGTTAGAGCCAGCAGGGGTAGGTGCGCGTAATATTCAGGAATGTCTATCAATCCAATTGAAGCGCTTACAAAGAAGAAATGGGTTAGCGGAAGAAATTATAGATGATCATTTTAATTATTTCGTTAAGAAAGATTGGCGAAAGCTCGTTCAAGTGTTGAAGTGTACCAACGAGGAATTACAGGATGCGGTGAACTGTATTACATCATTGCAGCCGAAACCAGGTCTTGCATTTTCTTCTGATAAACCACTTTATATTGTGCCTGATATGGCGGTAAAAAAAGATGGCGATCATCTCGTTTTACAGATGAATGAGAGAAATATGCCAAGAATTGAAATTCACTCTGAGTATAGTGCGTTACTAAATAATAGTGAAAGTGAAGTGGCTTCTTACGTATCGGAGAAGTATCAGCATGTGCAATGGATTATGCGCAGTTTGAAACAGAGAAAACAAACACTCTTACAAGTGATGAATATTATTATGGAAAAACAGCATGATTTCTTCTGGGGAGGTCCAGAGTATTTAAAACCACTTGCTTTAAAAGAGGTGGCGGAAGAGTTAGGTGTGCATGAGTCTACAATTAGTCGTGCAACGCGTAATAAATATGTGCAAACGCCGTACGGTTTATTTGAGATGAAATCGTTCTTTAGTAATTCTATTTCTACGACGGAAGATGAGGCGGTTTCTACAAAGCGTGTGAAACAATTCATTCAAACGCTTGTTGGAGCAGAAAATAAGAAAAAGCCACTTTCGGATCAAAAGATTTCAAAATTATTAGAAGAAGAGCATGAAATCGTTATTTCTCGAAGAACGGTTGCGAAGTATAGAGAACAAATGCATATTCCTGCTTCGTCTCTAAGAAAAACAATTGGATAGGTGAAGAAGATGAAGGTTGTACTATATACAAAAAAAGATTGTGGTCTTTGCGTGAAGGCGAAACAAGTTTTAAAAGAAGTACAATATGAATATTCTTTTCAAATTGAGGAAATAGATATATATGAAGATAATGACCTTTTAGAGAAATACCATCTAATGATTCCTGTTTTAGAAATAGGCGGAAGACAAGTAGAATATGGTAACATTCACAAAGGTGTCATAATAAACTATATAAACAATGCAGTTAAGAGTTGAATAAGTTTCTGTCTCCTGTTACAATAATACACGTAGCAGGGATTATTTTTTTAACCTAAGTGGGACGCAAAATGTCACTACGGGACATAAAGTGACCACGAAGGGAAATGAACCGATGTAGTGAGGAGAAAAGATATGCGCTCATGGATTCAGAACACAAAAAAATTATTACCTGATCTGCTACCTGTTATGCAAACGAGAATGCAAGTGCTTCAGTACATTAGGCTTATGCAGCCGATTGGAAGAAGAAACTTATCTGCAAGTCTCGGTATGACAGAACGAGTATTGCGAAGTGAAGTTCAAGTTTTGAAAGAACAAAACTTAGTTCACGTCGCTTCTTCTGGAATGACTTTGACAGAAGAAGGAACAGCTTTAGTTCTTGCTTTGGAAGACTTTATGAAAGAAATTTCCGGGTTAAAGGTTTTAGAAAAACAACTTAAGGAAACATTAGACTTGGATGAAGTTTTCGTTGTCCCTGGTGATAGTGATGAATCACCTTGGGTCAAACTGGAGATGGGCCGTGCTTGTGTGACTTGTATAAAAGACCGTCTGACAGTGAATAATATCGTTGCTGTGGCTGGAGGAACTACGCTAGCTGCTGCTGCGGACATGATGCAACTTGATTGCAAAGATTTACATATGCTATTTGTCCCAGCACGTGGTGGAATTGGAGAAGGTGTCGAGTTAGAAGCCAATACCATTTGCGCCAAAATGGCACAAAATACGATGAGTAATTATCGCTTATTGTATGTTCCAGATCACGTTAGTAGCGAAGCATATGCGTCTATTGTAACCGAGCCCTCCGTGAAAGAAGTTCTTGAGTTGATTCGATCTTCCAATATCGTCATTCATGGAATTGGTGATGCGTTAACAATGGCACGTCGCAGAAATACTTCAGAAGCAGATTGGTTAAAGATTCAGGCAAGCGAAGCAGTTGGCGAAGCTTTCGGTTACTACTTTAATGAACAAGGAAATGTTGTTCATAAAGTAAGAACAGTTGGTATGCAACTTGAAGATTTACAACATGTATCTCACGTTGTCGCAGTCGCTGGAGGTTCTTCAAAAGCAAAAGCAATACAGGCTGTAATAAAGCAAGGGCACACTTCAATTCTAATTACAGATGAAGGTGCAGCAAAACAATTAACAAAGGGTATTACCCTTTAATATAATCCCCCAAGGAGGAAATTTAAATGACTAAAATTGGTATTAATGGATTTGGACGTATCGGACGTAACGTATTCCGCGCAGCTCTTAACAACTCTGAGGTAGAAGTAGTAGCAATCAACGACTTAACAGATGCTAAAACATTAGCTCACCTTTTAAAATATGATACAGTTCACGGAACTTTAAATGCAGAAGTATCTGCTAACGAAAACAGCATCGTTGTTAACGGTAAAGAAATTAAAGTTATCGCTGAGCGTGACCCAGCTCAATTACCATGGAGCGACTACGGAGTAGAAGTAGTAGTAGAATCTACTGGCCGTTTCACTAAAAAATCAGACGCTGAGAAACACTTAGGTGGATCAGTTAAGAAAGTTATCATCTCAGCTCCAGCTTCTGACGAAGATATCACTGTAGTTATGGGTGTTAACCATGAACAATACGATGCAGCTAACCACAACGTAGTATCTAATGCTTCTTGTACTACAAACTGTCTAGCTCCATTCGCTAAAGTATTAAACGAAAAATTCGGCGTAAAACGCGGAATGATGACAACAATTCACTCTTACACTAACGACCAACAAATCTTAGACTTACCACACAAAGATTTACGTCGTGCTCGTGCAGCAGCTGAAAACATGATCCCAACATCTACTGGTGCTGCTAAAGCTGTAGCATTAGTATTACCAGAACTTAAAGGTAAATTAAACGGCGGCGCTGTACGTGTTCCAACTGCTAACGTTTCTCTTGTTGACTTAGTTGTTGAACTTGACAAAGAAGTAACAGTTGAAGATGTAAACGCAGCATTCAAAGCAGCTTCTGAAGGCGAATTAAAAGGTATCCTTGGATACAGCGAAGAGCCATTAGTATCTATCGACTATAACGGATGTACAGCTTCTTCTACAATCGATGCATTATCTACAATGGTAATGGAAGGTAACATGGTTAAAGTACTTTCTTGGTACGATAACGAAACTGGTTACTCTAACCGCGTAGTAGACCTAGCTGCATACATGACTTCTAAAGGTCTTTAATTCTTAAGTATATAAGCAATCAATGACAAAACGAGGGAGAGGGTTTGTTCCCTCTCTCTCTTCTTTCGTTTTAGAAGCAAATGTGTTAAGCTTTTGAATGGGTTTTGTCAATCCTAACTAGTAGTCGGAGGGAAATCCAATGAACAAAAAATCAATTCGTGACGTAGATTTAAAAGGTAAGCGTGTATTTTGCCGCGTTGATTTCAACGTACCTATGAAAGAAGGCAAAATTACAGATGAAACTCGTATCCGTGCAGCTCTTCCTACAATTCAATATTTAATAGAGCAAGGTGCGAAAGTAATTTTAGCAAGTCATTTAGGCCGTCCAAAAGGTCAAGCAGTAGAAGAATTACGTCTTACTCCAGTAGCAGCACGTTTAGGCGAGCTTCTTGGTAAAGATGTTAAAAAAGCGGACGAAGCATTCGGACCAGTTGCACAAGAAATGGTTGCAGCAATGAACGAAGGCGACGTATTAGTTCTTGAAAACGTACGTTTCTATGCGGGCGAAGAAAAGAACGATGCAGAACTTGCGAAAGAATTTGCAGCTCTTGCTGATATCTTCGTAAACGATGCATTCGGTGCAGCTCACCGTGCTCACGCTTCTACAGCAGGAATCGCAGACTACCTACCAGCAGTATCTGGTTTATTAATGGAAAAAGAGTTAGATGTATTAGGTAAAGCACTTTCTAACCCAGAACGTCCATTCACAGCTATCATCGGTGGTGCGAAAGTAAAAGATAAAATCGGTGTAATTCGTCATCTATTAGACAAAGTAGATAACTTAATCATCGGTGGCGGACTTGCTTACACATTCGTTAAAGCATTAGGTCATGAAATTGGTCTATCTCTATGTGAAAACGACAAAATTGAACTAGCTAAAGAATTTATGCAACTTGCAAAAGAAAAAGGCGTAAACTTCTATATGCCAGTTGATGTTGTAATCACAGAGGAATTCTCTGAAACTGCAACAACTCAAATCGTTGGTATCGACTCTATCCCTTCTACATGGGAAGGCGTGGACATCGGTCCTAAAACACGTGAAATTTATGCAGATGTAATTAAAAACTCTAAGCTTGTTGTATGGAATGGACCAATGGGTGTATTCGAAATGACTCCATTCGCAGAAGGTACAAAAGCAGTAGGGCAAGCATTAGCAGATGCAGAAGATACATACTCTGTTATCGGCGGTGGTGACTCTGCAGCAGCTGTTGAAAAATTCGGTATGGCTGATAAAATGAGCCACATTTCTACTGGCGGCGGTGCGTCATTAGAATTCATGGAAGGTAAAGAACTTCCAGGTGTAGTTTGTCTTAACGACAAATAAGTAGCAGCCAAAGAAAAAGGACGGTGCAAAGCATGCGTAAACCAATTATCGCAGGTAACTGGAAAATGAATAAAACTCTATCTGAAGCAGTTAGCTTCGTAGAGGAAGTTAAAGGTCAAATCCCAGCAGCTTCAGCTGTTGATGCAGTAGTTTGTTCGCCAGCTCTATTCTTAGAGCGCTTAGTAGCAAAGGCTGAAGGAACTGACTTACAAGTAGGTGCACAAAACATGCACTTCGAAAAAAATGGTGCATTCACTGGCGAAATTAGCCCAGTAGCACTTAGCGACTTAAAAGTAGGCTACGTAGTACTTGGCCACTCTGAGCGTCGTGAAATGTTTGCTGAAACAGACGAGTCAGTAAATAAAAAGACTCTTGCAGCATTTGAACATGGTTTAACACCAATCGTTTGTTGTGGTGAGACTTTAGAAGAGCGCGAAAGCGGAAAAACATTTGATCTAGTAGCAGGTCAAGTAACAAAAGCACTTGCAGGTTTAACAGAAGAGCAAGTTAAAGTAACTGTTATCGCTTATGAGCCAATCTGGGCTATCGGTACAGGTAAATCTTCTTCTTCTGCAGATGCAAATGAAGTATGTGCGCACATCCGTAAAGTTGTTGCAGAAGCTGTTTCTCCAGAAGCTGCAGAAGCTGTTCGTATTCAATACGGCGGTAGCGTAAAACCAGAAAACATTAAAGAGTATATGGCACAATCTGACATCGACGGCGCTTTAGTTGGCGGTGCTAGCTTAGAGCCTGCTTCGTTCTTAGGTCTTCTGGGGGCGGTAAAATGAGAAAGCCAACAGCTTTAATCATTCTTGATGGTTTCGGACTACGTGAAGAAACTTACGGGAATGCTGTAGCACAAGCTAAGAAACCTAATTTTGATGGTTACTGGAACAAATTCCCTCACACAACGCTTACAGCTTCTGGTGAGGAAGTAGGTCTTCCAGCAGGTCAAATGGGTAACTCAGAGGTTGGTCACTTAAATATCGGTGCTGGCCGCATCGTATATCAAAGCTTAACACGCGTAAACGTTGCAATTCGTGAAGGTGAGTTCGATCAGAACGAAACTTTCCAAAATGCAATTAAAAGCGTGAAAGAAAAAGGTACTGCTCTTCATTTATTCGGTTTACTTTCTGATGGTGGTGTGCACAGTCACATGAACCATATGTTTGCTCTTCTTCGCTTAGCAGCAAAAGAAGGCGTGGAGAAAGTATATATCCATGCATTCTTAGATGGCCGCGATGTTGGACCACAAACAGCAAAAGGTTATATCGATGCAACAAATGAAGTAATTAAAGAAACAGGAGTAGGACAATTCGCGACTATCTCTGGTCGTTATTACTCCATGGACCGTGACAAGCGCTGGGATCGCGTAGAAAAATGTTACCGTGCTATGGTGAATGGTGAAGGCCCTACTTATAAATCAGCAGAAGAGTGTGTAGAAGACTCTTATGCAAATGGTATTCATGATGAATTCGTATTGCCGTCTGTAATTGTTAACGAAGATGACACGCCAGTTGCAACAATCAATAATGATGATGCAGTTATCTTCTATAACTTCCGTCCAGACCGTGCAATTCAAATTGCTCGTGTATTTACAAACGAAGACTTCCGTGAGTTCGATCGTGGTGAAAAAGTACCTCACATTCCTGAGTTCGTTTGTATGACACATTTCAGTGAAACTGTAGATGGTTACGTGGCATTCAAGCCAATGAACCTTGATAACACATTAGGTGAAGTTGTTGCGCAAGCGGGATTAAAGCAACTTCGCATCGCGGAAACTGAAAAGTATCCGCACGTTACATTCTTCTTTAGCGGTGGTCGTGAGGCTGAATTCCCAGGAGAAGAGCGTATTTTAATTAACTCACCGAAGGTTGCAACATATGACTTGAAACCTGAAATGAGCATTTATGAAGTAACGGACGCTTTAGTAAATGACATCGAAAATGATAAACATGATGTTATCATTCTTAACTTTGCAAACTGTGATATGGTTGGCCATTCTGGGATGATGGAACCAACAATTAAAGCAGTAGAAGCAACTGACGAATGTTTAGGAAAAGTTGTAGAAGCGATTCTTGCAAAAGATGGTGTAGCACTTATTACTGCTGACCATGGTAATGCCGATCAGGAGTTAACTGCTGAAGGTGGACCAATGACAGCTCATACAACTAACCCGGTTCCTTTCATCGTTACAAAAAATGATGTAGAGCTTCGTGAAGGTGGTATTTTAGGAGATATCGCCCCAACAATGCTTACACTTTTAAATGTGGAACAACCGAAAGAAATGACAGGTAAAACAATTATTAAATAATTTGCTTATATAAAAAGGAGAGAATTTATTATGTCAACAATTATTGATGTTTATGCTCGCGAAGTCCTTGACTCTCGTGGTAACCCAACTGTAGAAGTAGAAGTTTACACAGAAAGCGGCGCATTCGGACGCGCTATCGTACCAAGTGGTGCATCTACTGGTGAGCACGAAGCAGTAGAATTACGTGACGGTGACAAATCTCGTTACCTTGGTAAAGGTGTTCTTAACGCAGTAAACAACGTTAACGAAGCAATCGCTCCAGAAATCGTTGGTTTCGACGTAACTGACCAAGCTGGTATCGACCGTGCTATGATCGAATTAGATGGCACTCCAAACAAAGGTAAACTAGGTGCTAACGCTATCCTTGGTGTATCTATGGCAGTAGCTCACGCAGCAGCTGACTTCGTAGGTCTTCCATTATACCGTTACCTTGGTGGATTCAATGCAAAACAATTACCAACTCCAATGATGAACATCATCAACGGTGGTTCTCACGCTGATAACAACGTTGACTTCCAAGAGTTCATGATCTTACCAGTTGGTGCTCCAACATTCAAAGAATCAATCCGTATGGGTGCGGAAGTATTCCATGCACTTAAAGCTGTATTACATGACAAAGGTCTTAACACTGCAGTAGGTGACGAAGGTGGATTCGCTCCAAACCTTGGTTCTAACCGTGAAGCATTAGAAGTAATCATCGAAGCTATCGAAAAAGCTGGTTACAAAGCTGGCGAGAACGTATTCTTAGGAATGGACGTTGCTTCTTCTGAGTTCTACAACAAAGAAACTGGTAAATATGACCTTGCAGGCGAAGGCCGTACTGGCTTAACTTCTGCAGAAATGGTTGATTTCTACGAAGAGCTTTGCAAAGACTTCCCAATCATCTCTATTGAAGATGGTTTAGACGAAAACGACTGGGATGGTCACAAATTATTAACTGAGCGTATCGGTGATAAAGTACAATTAGTTGGTGACGATTTATTCGTAACTAACACTCAAAAACTTGCTGAAGGTATCGAAAAAGGTATCTCTAACTCAATCTTAATTAAAGTTAACCAAATCGGTACTTTAACTGAGACTTTCGAAGCAATCGAAATGGCTAAACGTGCTGGTTACACAGCAGTTGTATCTCACCGTTCTGGTGAAACTGAAGATGCTACAATCGCTGACATCGCAGTTGCAACTAACGCTGGCCAAATCAAAACTGGTTCTATGAGCCGTACTGACCGTATTGCTAAGTACAACCAATTATTACGTATCGAAGACGAGCTAGGCGAAATCGCTGTTTACGCTGGTTTACAATCTTTCTACAATATCAAACGATAATTGTAGAAAATAACGACAGACCGTGAGAAATCACGGTCTGTTTTTTTTTGCTAAAATTGTTCGTCTGTCATAAGTGACATGAAGTATTTAAAGAAGAGATTATAATCAAAATCGATAGCAATTTGCTGCGAGGGCCGATTGGTGAATGGGTTTGATCCTACTAAAGAGCGGAAATCACCGATGCTTGCTCCTTGAGCGTAAGACTCGGTCATGACGGTAATTGGTGATTTGTAGTAGGTAAACATAGAATTATCAAGTAAAGCTAATATCGGTATCGTGTCATGAAAAGGGTAGCCTTTTAATCGTGGTAAAATTTTTTCGTAATATCCATAGTAGTAATGATCGAATAGAGGTTTGACGAGAGAAGCCTTTCCTTTCGCCTCAATATATTCAGCCATATCAGGTGTAACGATGGAATACTGAGTTACATTTAACGGGTATATGTACATGTTGGATGCAGATTGTAATACAATGTTAGCCGCGATTGGATCGCCATAAAAATTCGCTTCTGATACGGGAGTTACATTACCTGGGTGCAGAAAGGAACCACCCATTACATAATAAGATTTAATTTGCTGCATTAAGTTTTTACATAAAATAAATAAAGCAGCTAGGGAAGTGAGTCGCCCTAAACTTACAATGATTAGTTCGTCTTTATACTGCTCGATAAGAGGGATAACTTCAAAAAAATTCTCCATTTCTCCGTTTTGTAACTTTTCATTTGGGATGATTGGCCCTAACCCTTCTTTACCGTGAATATTAGTAAAAAAAGCGGGTGGACCTCCATTGAGAGGACGGTCTGAACCACCAAATATTTTCATATCTCTATTTCTTGATTTTTGTTTAAGAAAATGAGCATTTTGTACGGCCATTTCTTTTGGAACATTGCCGTAATCAGCGACAATCCCAACAATTTCAATTTCATCGATAAAGAATGCGAGGAGGAGGGCTATCGCATCGTCGATTCCAGGATCACAAAAAATGAGAATTTTTTTAGACATACGTTCACCACCTATCTTTATATATATATGTGTGCTAGAGAGAAGGCAGAATAAAAATGGAGTGAAGGATTTTGTTTTATTAAAATAATAACCATCAAAATTCAGAAAATATAAACTTTACATATTAGGTCAAGGTTTTTGACGTAAATCACATTAGGAAACGCAGTCATATCAAGGGTGTAAGCGTATAATATAGTGGGTTTTCGTTGTCGATTTGATAAATTGCAGGTTTTTACAATTTATACTATGATAAGGATATTAACAGAAGATCGTATAAACATGAGGGATGATGAACATGAAACTTACAAAGATTCTTGTCCAAATTGCTGCTCTTTATGTATTTTATATCGTTGGAAATTGGGTGCAAGAAATGTTGAATCTTCCGATTCCAGGAAGTTTGATTGGGATGTTCCTCCTACTTGTTTTGCTTAGCCTAAAAGTACTTCCAGTGAAATGGTTTGATTTAGGAGCAGAAACACTCGTTGCTATTATGCCGTTTTTATTAATTCCGCCAACGCTTGGCTTAATGAATTACGGTGCTTTTTTTATGAGTAAAGGAATTTCCCTTTTCATTACAGTTGTAGCGAGTACGTTTTTAATTATTATTGTCGCAGGACATACAGGACAATATCTTGCGAATAGAAAGGAAAAAGAGACACAATGAGCCAAATATTAATCGGAATCGGTTGGGTTCTTTTTACGGTGCTATTATATCAATTATCTAAAAAAATCTACAAATTATTTCCAACACCATTTACCATTCCAATGCTTGTTGCAACAGGATTAATGGCTTTCTTATTTATAATGCTTGATATACCATATCAAAATTATATGGAAAGTGGTGGTGGCTGGATTGCGAAGCTATTAGGACCAGGTGTTGTAGCATTTGCAATCCCGCTTTATAAACAACGTCATGTTCTGCAAAAATATGTTGTACCAATTGCTGGTGGTGTATTAGTAGGTACAACAGTTGCTATTGCAAGTGATTTTGCTATCGCCACACTTATGGGAACAGATAAAAGCTTAATTTTATCTTCTTTACCAAAATCAGTGACAATGCCAGTTGCGATGAGTGTATCTGAACAAGTTGGTGGTGTCCCGTCCTTAACAGCAGCATTCGTCGTTATCGCAGGGATTACTGGAACGATTTCAGGACCAATTTTATTAAAATGGAGCCGTGTTACAAACTCAGTTGGTAAAGGGATTGGCTTTGGATGTGCGTCTCATATTATGGGTGTTATGAGAGCGATGAAAAATAATGAGCATGAAGGTGTTATTGGATCGGTAACAATGACATTAACAGCAATTTTGACATGTTTGCTTGGACCGTTATTCGCAATGATGTTCATGTAATAGAAGAAAAGCGAGAGCGATTCTATAGCTCTCGCTTTTCTATAGGATTTATGCTACATTTAAAATAACTGAATCTTTGTAGGAGGTACGCCAAGTGCATACGTTATTATCAGTTTTACTTATTATTGTATCGATTTTAATGATTGTTATGGTACTTATGCAGTCTAGTAATAGCTCAGGCCTTTCAGGCGCTATTTCAGGTGGTGCAGAGCAATTGTTTGGTAAGCAAAAAGCACGTGGAATTGAAGCGGTATTAAACCGTGTTACAGTTGTCTTAGCTGTACTATTCTTCGTACTAACAATTGGTGTTACGTACTTAAATTTATAAAATTAAAAGAAGAAGCGTTAGCGGATTATGCTAATGGTTCTTCTTTTTTTGATTTGTTATTCAAAAAAAGTTTCTAATTAGATTATAGAATTATAAATATGGTACACTAAGAATAGAAAGAATACGACTAGATTACAGAAGAGAAAGAGGAGAAGTACATGATGAAATTAGCATCTCCGAAACCATTTACATTTGAAGGTGGAGACCGCGCTGTTTTATTATTACATGGATTCACAGGGAACTCAGCTGACGTACGCATGCTAGGGCGTTTCTTAGAGAAGAAAGGCTATACTTGTCATGCGCCAATTTATAAAGGACACGGTGTACCACCAGAAGAGCTTGTTCATACAGGCCCTGAAGACTGGTGGAAAGATGTAATGAATGCCTACCAGCATTTAAAAGATCAAGGTTACGAGAAAATAGCTGCGGTTGGATTATCATTAGGCGGAGTATTCTCATTAAAACTTGCTTATACATTACCGATTTTAGGTGTTGTACCAATGTGTGCACCGATGTACATTAAAAGTGAAGAAATTATGTACCAAGGTATATTGGCATATGCCCGCGAATATAAAAAGCGTGAGCAAAAATCACCAGAACGAATTGAGCAGGAAATGTTTGAATTTAAACAGACACCAATGAATACATTAAAAGCATTACAGGAGTTGATTCGTGACGTGCGCAATAATGTTGATATGATTTATGCTCCAACATTCGTTGTACAAGCACGTCATGATGAGATGATTAATACAGATAGTGCTAACATTATTTATAACGGTGTAGAATCTACGTTAAAAGACATTAAATGGTATGAAGACTCTACGCATGTCATTACACTTGATAAAGAACGTGATGTGCTACATGAGGATGTATATAACTTCTTGGAGCAACTAGATTGGTAAGGTCTAGTTGCCTCTTTTTTTCATAAGGGAATTTTTATCCCGCTATTTGTGGGCTAATAATCAGTGGGGACGGACAAAAAACCACTGGTTAAAGTTACACTTTATGAAAGCTGTAAAAAATCATTGGGAGATGATTAAAGTTTCACTTTATACATCCCCCATCTTTCGGATACACTAAATAATATAAGGGTTTAAAGGAGGTATTTCTGCTTGGAAGAAATCATGCAAGAACATATTGATAAGTTGTTATTATTTATGAGGGAAGAAGCGTATAAACCGTTAACGATACAAGAATTAGAATCTGCATTTGGAATCGAAGGCTCTGAGGGCTTTAAAGATTTCGTAAAGGCACTTGTAATGATGGAAGAGAAGGGGCTTGTTATCCGCACACGTAGTAACCGCTACGGTCTTCCAGAAAAAATGAATTTAGTACGCGGTAAATTAATTGGGCACGCACGTGGTTTTGCGTTCGTCGTTCCAGAAGAGAAGAAAACAGGAGATGATGATCTTTTCATCCCGCCGACAGAATTAAATGGTGCACTTCATGGTGATACAGTATTAGCACGTGTTAGCGCACAATCAAGTGGATCACGCCAAGAAGGCGCGATTGTTCGTATTTTAGAGCGTGGAACGAAGGAACTAGTTGGTACATATACAGAGTCAAAGAACTTTGGATTTGTTATACCTGATAATAAACGCTGGACAAGTGATATTTTTATCTTGAAAAGTGCATCTATGGGCGCTGTAGAAGGCCATAAAGTAGTTGTGAAAATTACGGGCTACCCAGAGAACCGTTTAAGCGCAGAAGGTGAAGTTATTCAAATTCTAGGTCATAAAAATGACCCAGGAGTAGATATTTTATCTGTCATTCATAAACATCATTTACCTTTAGCATTCCCTGAAGAAGTGATGGAGCATGCAAACAGTGTACCAGAAACGATTTCAGAAGAAGATATAAAAGATCGTCGTGATTTACGTGATCAAATGATTGTTACAATTGATGGTGCGGATGCGAAAGACTTAGATGACGCTGTTACAGTAACGAAGCTTGAGAACGGTAACTATAAGCTTGGCGTTCATATTGCGGATGTAAGTCATTACGTTCAAGAAGGTTCTCCAATTGATGTTGAAGCAGCAGAGAGAGCAACGAGTGTATATCTTGTAGACCGTGTAATTCCGATGATTCCGCATCGTTTATCAAACGGTATTTGTTCATTAAATCCGAAAGTAGACCGTCTGACACTATCTTGTGAAATGGAAATCAACAATCTAGGTGATGTTGTAAAACACGAGATTTTCCAAAGTGTAATTAAAACGACAGAGCGTATGACGTATGCTGATGTAAGAAGCATTTTAGAAGATGAAGACGAAGCACTAATTGAACGTTACGAGCCGCTAGTACCAATGTTTAAAGAAATGGGGCAGTTAGCACAAATTTTACGTGAAAAACGTATGCGCCGTGGTGCGATTGACTTTGACTTTAAAGAAGCGAAAGTACTAGTAGATGAAGAAGGAAAACCGACTGATGTTGTAATGCGTGATCGTTCTGTATCAGAGAAGTTAATTGAAGAGTTTATGCTTGTTGCGAACGAAACAGTAGCGGAGCATTTCCACTGGATGAACGTACCGTTTATGTACCGTGTCCATGAAGATCCGAAAGAAGATAAGCTTGAGCGTTTCTTCGAGTTTGTAACAAACTTCGGATATGCAGTAAAGGGACGTGCGAATGAAATACACCCTCGTGCATTGCAGCAAATTCTTGAAATGGTTCAAGGTCAGCCGGAAGAAATAGTCATTTCAACAGTTATGCTTCGTTCTATGAAGCAAGCACGTTACGATTCGAACAGCTTAGGACATTTTGGTTTATCAACTGAGTTCTACACGCATTTCACATCGCCAATTCGTCGTTACCCAGATACGATTGTTCATAGATTGATTCGTGAATACATCATTAATGGTAAAGTAGACAACGAAACGCAAGCGAAATGGCGTGAAAACTTACCTGAGATTGCAGAGCACTCTTCTAATATGGAACGCCGTGCTGTTGAAGCAGAGCGTGAAACAGACGAAATGAAAAAAGCAGAGTATATGGTCGATAAGATCGGTGAAGAGTATGACGGTATGATTAGCTCTGTAACAAACTTCGGTTTATTCGTAGAGCTTCCAAATACAATTGAAGGTCTTGTACACGTTAGCTATTTAACAGATGATTACTACCGTTATGATGAAAAACATTTTGCGATGATTGGAGAACGTACAGGTAACGTATTCCGCATCGGTGACGAAATTACAATTCGTGTTATTAACGTAAATAAAGACGAGCGCGCAATCGACTTTGAAATCGTTGGCATGAAAGGCACACCTCGTCGTAAGTTCAAAGATCGTCCAGTTGTGATTGAACAGCCAAGAACAGGCAGAAAGAAACGCGGTGGACGTAGCGAACGTAGTAATGAGCGCGGTGGTGAACGCGGCACAGGAAGAAAGTTTGATCGTGGTGGACAAGGAAAAGGAAAAGCATCAGCATCCACATCCGCTAGTCAGCCAGGGAAAAAAGATGGTAATAGTAATAGTAATGGTAAGAAGAAAAAAGGATTCTTTGAAAATGTACCAGGATTCAAGAAGAAAAAGAAAAAGCGCAAGTAAGAAAAGAGTGGCTTCGCCTCACATTCTGAGCGAGCCACTTTCGCTTTTGGTTTACATTTGTTACAATGGTAAAAATAGAGGAGGGACGTTATATGCCAAAAGGTACAGGTAAGGTTATTGCGCAAAATAAAAAAGCATTTCATGATTATTTCATCGAAGAAACATACGAAGTAGGGCTTGTCCTTCAAGGAACGGAAATTAAGTCGATTCGCGCTGGACGCGTGAACTTGAAAGATGCGTTTGCACGTATACATAACGGTGAAGTATGGGTTCATAATATGCATATTAATACATATGAACAAGGGAATCGTTTCAATCACGATCCGCTACGTACAAGGAAGTTACTTCTTCATAAAAAAGAAATTGATAAGCTAGCAGGTTACGCAAAAGAAACAGGATATGCATTAGTTCCAGTTAGAATCTATTTGAAAAATGGATTTGCGAAAATGGCACTTGGTTTAGCAAAAGGTAAGAAGCAATATGATAAGCGTCACGATTTAAAAGAGAAAGAAGCTAAACGTGAAATTGCACGCGTGTTCCGTGATCGTCAAAAGATGTAATACAGATATTTACATTTGTAAAACGGCGCGCGTATGATATAATAACTTATGTAAGATTGTTGCACATTGAAAAACAGCTCTTAGTAGCTATCACGATATTTCTTCGTATGCTCCATTTTTATCATGGGGACGTTACGGATTCGACAGGGATAGTTCGAGCTTAGGTTGCGAGTCGAGGGGATCGGCCTCGTTAAAACGTCAAAGCCTATAATTGGCAAACAAAACAATCTTTCTTTAGCTGCTTAATTGCACTAAAGGTTCCTCCCTCCATCGTCCATGTGGTAGGGTAAGGGACTCAAACTAAGTGGACTACGCCGGAGTTCGCCGTCTGAGGGCGAAGGAAGAGAACAATCAGACTAGCAACTTGGAAGCCTGTCGATAGGCCGAAGAGTTCGCGAAATGCTAAAATATCGACTACACTCGTAGAAGCTTAAGTGCCGATATTTTTGGACGTGGGTTCGACTCCCACCGTCTCCACCAATACATAACTGTTTGGTGGTTTTTTATTTTGTATGATATGAACCATAACTTTGCCAGAGTGGCGGGGGGATGGTTCTTTTTGTTTTGTGGTTTTATAAAATGCTTAAGTTGAGGACGGTACCCTTGAAACAGAAACTGAATGAATAGTTATTGATAATAAGCAACTAGATAATATAGTTGCTCTTAATGATTAAATAATATGTATTTAAATTTTCATATATTTTGTGTTTTAATCTATATCTATTGTAAGATTATATAGAGTTCTCCTAATAAGCTGTTATAACGGCTTTTTTAGGGATTTAATATTTATAGATCTTAAATTATTTTTTCTGGATAACTTTTTATCCAACTAAGTTATATTGAAGTAGAGGTGAACCATCGGTGAAGCAGGTGTTAGTAATTAAGAATGAACGGTCTTTTGCAAAGAAAATCGTAAGCGGTCTAACGCAAGAGGGCTATTTCATTTTAAAACTTCACAATGAAAACCAAGGTTTAAATATAGTATATGAACAAGATTGGGATATTATCATATTGGATTGGGATTCGTTAAGTATATCGGGGCCAGAAATTTGTAGACAAATACGACTTGTTAAAACGACACCGATAATTATTGTGACCGACAATATTTCTAGCAAGGATTGCATAGCAGGGCTACAAGCAGGAGCAGATGATTATATTAGAAAACCGTTTGTGAAAGAAGAATTAGTAGCGAGGGTTCAAGCTATTTTAAGGAGAAGTGACTGTATCCAGCAAAATGAGACAAACTTTTTTCAGTTTAAAGATCTCTTTGTTGATGCATCTAGCAATATTGTGAAAAAAGGTGGTAAAAATCTCACGCTTACTAAGCGCGAGTACGATTTACTTGTATTTTTAATCAAGAATAAAAATACAATATTGAGCCGTGAAATGCTTTTGAACCAGGTTTGGGGATATAACGTAGTAGTCAATCCCAATGTAGTGGATTTATATATTGGGTATGTAAGAAAAAAATTAAAGTGCGAGAAGAGAGATAGATATATTCAAACGATACATGGCAGGGGCTATTCAATGATTGAATGATAAAATAAGATAATAGGTAAAGTACAGTTTGTCATAATAGAAAAAACGAGTAAAACTATTTCATACAGTTTTACTCGTTTTTTCTATTAAACCTGATAATCAAATAGTTTCTGTGAAATATTAAAAGACGGAAACTATAAAAAGAAGATTGCTACCAGGCAATGGATTATGAAAAATTAGCTATTCATGGGCATTTTTTTTGCAGTAGAAATCATGGTTTATAAGGTGCCCGATCTATTGATTAGTACGTGTGGGGGATGACTCTGGTGCGCATTAGATGAGACTGTATCTAATGTATGTTTAATTTTATTAACTCACACCATTCACAAGATTTTCACATAATTAATGACTATACTTATTAACAGGATGTTCAAATGAAAATGATTATCAATAGCAATTTAGATGCATAAAAGTTACTATCTAATTTAATCTATGGACGTTATCATTTTCAAACTAAATTACATTATAAGGAGTATACGTATGAAAAAAACTATGCTTTTAAAATTAGTAAGTATTCTAGCAGTTTTCACTTTAATGTTAGTAGCTTGCTCAGATTCAAGTAAGGAAACTTCGAAAGCTAATAAAGGTGATAGTAGTGATAAGCCAAAAACGGTTGAAATCACTGATGCACATGGAACTGTTAAAGTCCCTGTAAATCCAAAAAATGTAGTTGCTTTAGATAATAGAACTTTTGAAACTTTAGCTGATTGGGGAATTAAATTAGCGGCTGCTCCAAAGGATGTAATGCCTGCAGATTCAGCATATAAAAAAGATGATTCAGTTAAAAATATTGGGAATCACCGCGAACCAAATCTTGAAATTATAGCAGCTGCAAACCCTGACCTTGTAATCGTTGGTCAAAGATTTGCTGGCCATTACGAAGAAATCAAAAAATTAGTGCCAAATGCAGCTGTTATTGATCTTAATGTTGATGTTTCTGAGAAAGCTACTAAGCCTGGAGAAAACTTAGTAAAAGGACTTAAAGATTCTACAATTTCTTTAGGGAAAATCTTTGATAAAGATAAAGAGGCTAAAAAATTAGTAGCTGATTTTGATAAATCTATTGAAAATGCAAAATCTGCTTATAACGGAAAAGATAAAGTTATGAGTGTTATCGTTACTGGTGGGAATATTGGTTTTGCTGCGCCTCACTCTGGTCGCGTTTGGGGACCAATGTATGAAATTTTCGGTTGGACTCCAGCACTAGAAGTGTCTAATTCTACTGCAGGTCATAAAGGTGATGACGTTTCTGTTGAAGCTATTGCACAAACAAATCCTGATTGGCTTTTCGTATTAGATCGTGATGCTGCAACATCTGATGCTGCTACTTCAGCTCCTGCTCAAGATGTTATTTCTAAATCACCTGCTCTTCAAAACACAACTGCTGTTTCTAAAAAACAAGTTATTTATGCACCAGCAGATACTTACACAAATGAATCAATTGAGACTTATATAGAGTTATTTGGAAATATCGCAAAAACTTTAGCTAAGTAGTGTAAAGGAGTACGAAACAGTGTCAAAAAATATGATTTCTAGGGTTGAGAATATTTCTCAACCCCAGTTTTATAATCACAATAAAATATGGACAAAACCTTTTATAATAGCGATTATAGTTGTTATAATTTTAGGGATTATATCACTGTTTACTGGAGTTTATGATATACGTGGACAAGAGGACGGAATGGAGATGTTTTTCATCACTCGTGTTCCGAGAACAGTTGCATTAATGCTTACTGGAGCTGCAATGGCGATGGCAGGGCTCGTAATGCAATTAATTACACAGAATCGTTTTGTTGAACCTACTACAACGGGGACTATTGAATGGTCAGGCTTAGGCCTGCTTTTTGTATATTTATTATTTCCTGCCCCGACGTTAGTTCAAAGAATGACTGGTGCAATCATTTTTTCTTTTATAGGAACTATGATTTTCTTTCTATTTTTAAGAAGAGTTAAACTTCGTTCGTCTTTAATTGTTCCGATTATTGGATTGATGCTTGGAGCAGTTATTTCTGCAGTGTCTACTTTTTTGGGACTCCTTTTTCAAATGACGCAAAGTATTGAAACTTGGTTCGTAGGTTCATTTGCTACCGTTCAGGTGGGAAGATATGAATATTTATGGCTGATTGTTATCATTACTTTGCTTATTTTTATGTATGCTAATAGATTGACTCTAGCTGGACTAGGAGAAGATGTCGCAACAAGCCTTGGAGTTAATTACAATAGAATTGTTCTTTTTGGGACTGGCCTTATCTCTGTTGCAGTTGGAATTGTTGCAGCTGTTATTGGAAACTTACCTTTCTTGGGATTAATTGTTCCAAACATTGTTTCAATGTTTAGGGGAGATGATCTTAGGAGTAATTTACCTTGGGTATGTGTGATCGGAATGGGGACAATAACTGCCTGTGACATCATTTCTCGAACAATTATAAAGCCTTTTGAAGTACCTGTTTCTTTAATACTTGCAACAGTGGGAGCAGTCGTATTTATTACTATTTTATTGAGACAAAGAAAACCAAGGAGGCTGCGATGATCACATTAGACTATAGAAATAAAGAAAATGTCGAAATCGATTCTAGCCTTCATAATGAAAGTAGATCAGCTAGCGCTTTTCGTTCTAAGAAGGAAGCAAGACGTTATTGGATTGTACTGATAACATTGATCGCTTTAGGTCTCCTTTCCTCATATGGACTTTTAGTTTATAACAATCCAGTTCCGATAGATTCACCTTCTTTTATCCCAGTTGTTAAGAGAAGGATAGTAGCTATTGTTGCGATGATTATTGCTGCAGTTTGCCATAGCTTGTCGACAGTTGCTTTCCAATCTATTACGAACAATAAGATTATTACTCCTTCGCTTTTAGGTTTCGAATCACTTTATTCAGCAATTCATACGAGTACAATATTCTTCTTTGGTGCTAGTGCATTAATAAACTTTAATGGAATCGGATCGTTTTTATTCCAAGTTGTTGTTATGGTCTTCATGAGTTTGATACTTTATGGATGGTTACTTTCCGGTAAATACGGGAATTTACAACTTATGCTTTTAGTTGGAATTATTATTGGTACCGGACTAAATTCTGTGTCAACTTTCATGAGAAAGCTACTTGCGCCTTCAGAGTTTGATATTTTACAAGCGAAATTATTTGGTTCTGTTAATCATGCAGATCCTGCATATTTTCCTATTGTAATTCCTATGATCATAATTGTAGCAGTATTAATTTTTGCTCATTCTAAGAATTTGAATGTTTTGTCACTAGGAAAGGATGTTGCTACTTCTTTTGGAGTTAAATATCAACCTAGTGTAATTTATACGCTTGTATTAGTTGCTATTTTGATGTCCATTTCAACAGCTCTAATTGGGCCACTTACTTTCTACGGCTTTTTAGTAGCAACTTTGAGTTATCAGGCGGCGTCAACTTATGATCATAGATATATTTTTCCAATGGCTTTTGCAATAGGATTTTTGATAATGACGAGTGCATACTTTTTAATGTATCATGTATTCAATGCTCAAGGTGTAGTTTCAGTTATTATTGAATTATTTGGTGGAATAATATTCTTAACTATAGTTTTAAGGAAGAGGGCTTTATGATAAAAATTGATAATGTTAAAAAGTTCTATACTGATAAGGTGAAAATAGGACCTTTGGATATTGAAATACCAAAAGCGGGCTTTACTTCTTTAATTGGACCAAATGGCGCTGGAAAGTCAACGACACTATTGATGATTGGAAGACTTTTAGATATGGATGAAGGCCAAATTCAGGTAGCAAATATGGATGTTTCTGAATCCAAATCAAAAGACTTAGCAAAAGTTTTGACTATATTGCGACAAGAAAATCATTTTGTAACTAGGCTTACTGTTAGACAATTAGTTGGATTTGGGCGCTTTCCTTATTCAAAGGGAAGATTAACTAAAGAGGATGAAGTTATTATTTCTAAATATATCGATTTTCTAGATTTAACTAATTTAGAGAATAGATATTTAGATGAGCTTTCTGGTGGTCAAAGACAAAGGGCATATGTAGCGATGGTATTGTGCCAAGAGACTGAATATGTACTTTTGGACGAGCCTCTGAACAACCTTGATGTTGCTCGTTCTGTTCAAATGATGGAGCATTTGAGACGTGCAGCTAATGAATTTGGAAGAACAATTTTGACTGTTATGCATGACATAAATTTTGCAGCCAAATATTCGGATAAAATTTGTGCTATGAAAGATGGACAAATTGCTGCTTTTGGAACAGTAGAAGAGGTTATGGACCCGGAAATTTTGACAGATATTTTTGAAACAAAAATAGAAATTATCAATGGTCCTTATGGGCCAATTGCTGTTTATTAGTTACAAAGTGTAAAAATGAGTATGTCAAAAAAATACTGTAGCTTGCGTAAATCATGCCAGCTACTCTAGTTGAAGTTGCTGTCTGTATTTTATAGGCAGCAGCTTTTTTTATGCGGTTGCCCATGATAACTCTTAATATTTCTGGCTGCTCGTAACAGTCCTGCATGTATTTCATTACTTCCGGTCCTGCGATGCTTCCAACAATAAACTTGTAAATTACTCATGAAATGCAAAGGCACGCTTTGTGTTTTCAAGTATTTACCAAACGAAAAATTTATCTCTGTATAACTTTTTATAAGAATTCAGCTTGTTTTTTTTGTATGTAATATTGCATATAAGAGTGTATTGATAAAAGTGTAAGGGGTCACTATAATGAGGGCATAAAGATAAATCACATTTTCGTAGCAATAAAAAAGGAGGAAATAATATGGAAATCGCAATGGCAGTTTTGAAATTTGTAGGTGGCGTAATCCCGTTAATTCAAGAACTTTTGAAAGCATTTATGTAGGTTTATTAGTTAGCTATCATTTATCAATCATTATCATATCTTACTAAAAAAAGAACGGGGTGATTTTTCTGAATATTAAGAAAAACACTAAAAGAAGAAAGTTCCTTGCGTGTTTATTAGTTAGTCTATGCACTATTAATTATTCATCTATTTCCTTCGCAGAAACACAAGTAGGTAATGCAACTGATGTAACCAAAAATGCTAGTGGCATTGATACTGGTATAGCAAGCCTTAAATATAATAATCAAGAGGTTTTAGCTGTAAATGGTGATAAGGTAGAGAGTTTTGTTCCGAAAGAAAGTATCAATTCAAATGGTAAATTTGTAGTAGTGGAACGCGAGAAAAAATCACTTACAACTTCACCAGTCGATATTTCGATTATTGATTCTGTGGTGAATCGTACGTATCCAGGAGCGGTACAACTTGCAAATAAAGCTTTTGCAGACAATCAACCGAGTTTATTAGTGGCTAAGAGAAAGCCTTTAAATATTAGTATAGACTTACCTGGCATGAGAAAAGAAAATACAATTACTGTCCAAAATCCGACATATGGTAATGTGGCTGGAGCAGTAGATGATTTAGTATCTACTTGGAATGGAAAGTATTCTAAAACACATACGTTACCTGCAAGAATGCAGTATACAGAATCTATGGTTTATAGTAAATCACAAATCGCAAGTGCCCTTAACGTTAACGCTAAATATCTCGATAACAGTCTAAACATCGATTTTAATGCGGTTGCAAATGGAGAGAAGAAAGTGATGGTAGCGGCATATAAGCAAATATTTTATACCGTAAGTGCTGAACTACCTAACAATCCATCCGATCTTTTTGATAATAGTGTTACTTTTGGTGAGTTAACTCGTAAAGGTGTAAGTAATTCGGCTCCACCTGTTATGGTTTCAAATGTAGCTTATGGTAGAACTGTTTATGTAAAATTAGAAACAACATCTAAGAGTAAAGATGTACAAGCTGCTTTTAAAGCCTTACTTAAGAATAACAGCGTCGAAACGAATGGACAGTACAAAGATATTTTTGAAGAAAGTACCTTTACTGCTGTAGTATTAGGCGGAGATGCGAAAGAGCATAACAAGGTTGTTACTAAAGATTTCAATGAAATCCGAAATATCATTAAAGATAATGCTGAATTAAGTCTTAAAAATCCAGCATACCCAATTTCATATACAAGTACTTTTTTAAAAGATAATGCAACTGCTGCTGTTCATAACAATACAGATTATATCGAGACGACAACTACAGAATATTCAAGTGCTAAAATGACACTGGATCATTACGGTGCTTACGTTGCGCAATTTGATGTATCTTGGGATGAATTCACATTTGATCAAAATGGTAAAGAAGTACTAACACATAAAACATGGGATGGTAGCGGCAAAGACAAAACGGCTCATTACTCTACAGTTATCCCTCTTCCACCAAATTCAAAAAATATAAAAATCGTAGCAAGAGAATGTACTGGTCTTGCATGGGAATGGTGGAGAACAATTATTAATGAACAAAATGTTCCATTAACAAATGAAATAAAAGTTTCAATTGGAGGAACAACATTATACCCAACTGCTAGTATTAGTCATTAGGTATAAAAAGGTGCCCTGTAAGCAGGGCGCCTTTTTTACTTAGTCACAAATTTTACTCTTTCCAAAACTGTTCCAATAGAATGACAAGCATGGTACCCACAAGTAATCCATTACTTAAAACATATTGTAAGGAGGAAGGAATTCCGCTAAATGCACTTTCTGGAAGAAACATTATTCCCAAACTGATTAATAATGAAATTCCTAATATAGTTAATCGGCGTTGATTTAATTCTTCACGTAAAATGGATTGAAATGAAATGCCTATTACTTGGACAAAGGTTGCTAAAAGTGCGGCATTAGCAATAGGACCTGGTAGCAAGGATATAAAGTTTACAATTGAAGGAATAAAAGAAATTCCTGCTAATATAAGACTTGCTATAAGGAACGACTTCACTTTTCTTTGTCCTGTTAGTTGAATAAATCCTGCTGATGCAGGTAATGGTACAATTCCAATTGTAGAAAACAACGACGAGATAATATGCGATATGCCTCCGGCCCACACGCCGCGGTTCAGTATTTGCTTTTCATTTTCTTTAGATAACGGAGCCACTTGTTTTACAGCCGAAATAGCAGCGATTGTATTTGCAACTAAAAGAAATGTAAATAAAGTTGCAGTTAGAGCCATTCCAATATCTAATCTAGGTGTGCCCCAAGAAAATAGCTCTGGTAACTTAACTAGCGTTGTATGTGAAGGCATATGAGATGATTTTCCTAATACAGCATACAAAAGCCAACCACATGAAATTCCAAGTAACACAGCGTAACTTTTCATCCATCCGTTCCCTTTAATTGATAAGAAAGTAATAAGGGCAAAAACAAAGAGCGCAATAGCAGCCGTTGTATAATCAGGATGAGTTACAGCTCCTTGTAATCCCATCATTCCTTTTAGTAACACACCACTAAGCTGAAGAGATAATATTAAAAGAAAAGTTCCTGTAACCAAGGGTGTAAATAAACGTAGAATTCGATGAACAAGCCCTGTTATACCAAGGAGGAAGAGTAATATACCTGCAATAATTAATCCGCCTTCTAGAAGTTGCAATACATCCTTTGCACTTTGTCCCTGATGCATAGCGACTTGTCCCAATATGACAAATATACTTACCCATGAACCGGCTGGCCCATCCGCTATGGGATAGCGATGCCCAAACCATGCTTGTATAAATGAACTTACTCCTACAACTAAAAAAGTTCGTTGCATTAATGTTGAGATATCTTCTATTGATAAATGGAATATGCTACCAATAATGATAGGCAATGCAATTGCATTTGCTAATAAAAACACAAACCACTGTAGAATACTAAAGCTCGTATCGACGTATTTTTTATTCATATTATTCTCCCTTGTATAAAAAGAATCTCATAGTAAAAATCCATCCTTTCTACACAGCTAGATTAAAAAGGATGGATTTTGTAAATCTATAAAATCACTTTAATTATATAGATAGATTTTTAATTAATTACCATGTACGGAACGGTAAGAATTTCCCGTTAAGTGTAATCACGATACGAGGGTCGCCACCTTTTGGATCTTCTTGTGTGTCCACACCTAGATTGAAGTTAATTGCACTCATTACACCTTCGCCAGCTTTTTCTAGGATTAATTCTCTAAGAGTTGGTGCGTATTGTAACATCATTTCATATAATCGATATAAGATTGGGTCAGTAGGAGGCATTTGCATTACTTGACCTCTAAGTGGAACTACTGTTAATGCTTGAACTACTTCTTCATCTAATTCTAATAGTTTACCGATTTTTTCTGCTTCTGGACGTGTCATTGTAGCTTGTCCTAATAATGCTGTTACAACCCAAGTCTCAGAGTTTTCGCTTACTTTTGAAATTTCTTCCCATGTTAGACCTTTTGCGATTTTTGCTTCCATAATTTTTTGCGTAGCTTCTTGTCTATTCATATCTAATAACTTCCCTTCATTTAAGTAATAATTAATTTTTCATACCATTTAATGCTTTATATCCATCAACTATTAAATCTAATTTACCTGTGTGAGGATCAATAACTAAACCATGTACAGGAACATCTTTTGGAATAAGTGGATGATTTCTTACTAAATCAACATTAGCTTGAGTTGAACCGTTGACATCATCGAATCCAAATAACCATTTTTCAAGGTCAACACCAGCATATTCAATCGCTGATAAAATTTCTGGTGAAGCTACTCCACGATCTAATATTTTTTGAAGTGTTCCTTTTGGATTAGTTTGGCTCGCACCACATCTTTGGTGTCCGATAAGGAAGATTTCATCTGCATTTAGATCATATACTGATGCGACAACACTTTGCATAACACTATCGAAAGCAGAAGCAATTTTACCACCTGCATTTCTGATAACTTTTGCATCACCATCGTGTATATCTAAAGCTTTTGGAAGTAGCTCAATTAAACGAGCGTCCATGCAAGAAACAACAACCATACGTTTTTTAGGCAGTTTTGTCGCTTCACGAGGAGCGTATTCTTTATTTTCTACAAATTGTTCATTGAACGATAAAATCTCTTGTAATAACATATTTGTAACCTCCTTTAAATCTAGATGTATTTTTTTGTTGCGTCCTCTGTGTTATAAGTAAATATAACTGATAAACAATGTGATGTAAGAGGATAAACTAAGTATAGTGAATTGTATCGACAAGCAGAATAAGTTGGCGAAACACTTTCTGGCTTTCTACTTTCACGATGAAAGGATTGGTTTATATCATTGATCAAACAGATTTTGAGATACTGAAATTATTAGGAGAAAACTCAAGAATACAATGGAAAGAACTTGGTCAAAAAATACATATGACAGGGCAGGCTGTAGGAAATCGAATTCGAAGATTAGAGGATTTAGGGATTATTGAACAATATACAATCGCAATAAACCGAATCAAATTAGGACAAGTAGTGACTGCATTTGTTACTTTATTCGTAACAACAGCTAATCATCAAGAGTTTATGAATTTCTTTCAAAAAGAAGAAGGGATTTCTGAAGTAGACCGTATAAGTGGTGAGGGATGTTATTTATTAAAAACACATTTTGCTTCTAATGAAGAATTGGATAACTTTCTGGGGCGACTATTAAAGTATGGGAATTATCGTGTTAACTTATCAATAGGAAAGTTAAAATAAACTTTCTGCAAGTTTATGGTTCTTTTTGCTTGGGGCTAAGACATGTTTCCAAAAATAACAGGATTATCTCTTATTAAGTAAGAGATAATCCTGTTATTTGTTTTTAATAATTATTGATTATTTCACATCTGATTTTTCTTTTTTCATTATTTGCTTTTGACTAGTGAAGGGAACTTTTTTAACATCAAAACCCCTGCGCTGTATGCAACAGGGATTCTATTATTACTTATCTGACGGTATGATCCTATTTCATTTTATAGCTTATTTAGAAGAATCATGTGCAGGTTTTGATTTAGTGTCCTCAGGCATTTCAAAGGTTTGATTATGGTTAGATTTCACATCTTCGTTAGGAATTGCTGGTACTGCGTCTTCAGGTGAATTATGGATTGGCGAAGAAGTTGTTGTTCCATTTACACTTGTTGTAACTGACATTGGTTGATTTTGATCAATTTTTGTACCTTTGTCCATCTTTTTTGCGGATTCTTTTTCACTTTTATTTGTTTGTTTCCATTCTATTTTTTCATTCGATTCTAGTTTGTTCGTTTTCATATCTTCTGTATCTACTGCACCACCCGCTAATAATCCTGTACTTAAAAGTGTTCCTGCTAATAATGTTTTAAACATTTTTTATTACCTCCTTGTTTAAGATTACATTTAGCATAAAACAAGCATCTGGAGTTTATTTGGAGTTCATCTAGATTTTATGTAAGTTTTGCATGAGGGGCACCATACGAAAAAAGAAAATTGTGCGTTTGAACAAAAAGTAGCCGATTCCCTGTATGTTAAGGAACCGGCTACTTTCTATACTACCTTTTTATAATTATGAAATTAAAAATGATAGAGTAGAAATCATGTATGAAATAAATGTAAGTAACACAAGGAAGAATATAAGCATGGTATTGGATACACATCGTTCTATTCTTTTTTTCATTTAAATTTACTTTATTTTTTCAATTTGGTAGGATCAATTTGAAGTTGACCTTTCCAAGAACCAGCTACTTTTCCAATTCTGCTTATATTGACATCTAATGTAAGTGGTTGTTTGAAAGGATTTTTCCCTTCAGGACCTTCGATAAATGTAATGACACCTTCTGGTCTATCCTTAAAACGAATACCTATATGCTTTAATTCTTCACCTGATGCTTTTAGCTCGAAGGGCCCATCATTTGCTCCTTGAATAAATGCTAATTGTCCGAAGTACCCATTTTTCTTATACTCTGGGTTGTTTTCTTGGTGACCATTTACTTTGCCGTCATCTTGAAGCTGTAACCCCGTTGTATCAAATTCAAACGGTACTACATTTCCATTTTCTTTTTCAATTTTGTAATGAACGGATATACGTGCATCTGCTACATATAATTCTTTCAGATGTACTGTAACACCTTGATCTGTAATCTTTTCATCAAGAGGAATAAATTGCTCTTTTGTAACGTCTCTTCCTTCATCAATAATCCTATCATTTGAAATTGCATTGGAAAAATAAGAGGCAACATCTGTAGCTGCCACTCGAACTTGTGGAATCATAGCTGTTGAAAAAAGCCCTGATACCGCTACTGCTATATACATGAAACGTTTTGGTTTTTTATTCATATTTGTAAATAATCCCTTCTTCTGTTCAGGTTTTTGATTGATATAAGAAACATCTTCTAATTTTGCGCGACTTTCAAATGCTTTCCACGCTTTGTCTACATCAATTTTGATTTCCTTTGATGAATGTACTATTTCTTCCTCTAACATGACATTTTCCCATTGATTTAATTTACTAATTTCTAGTAGTAAGTCTTGGCATGCGTTACACGTATCTAAATGTTTTGTGAATTCTTTTCTTGTCTCATAAGGTAATTCCCCATCCATATATGCTTGAATAAATCCCACATCATAACAATTCATTTATTAAGCCTCCTCTAATTGTTTATAAATCTTACGAAACTTTTGTTTGGCTCGGACCAATAATGTTCCAATAGAAGATATGTCGATTTGAAGCACTTCGGCAATTTCCTTATACTGAAAACCAGAAAATTTCATCAATAAAATGGTTCGATCTCGTTCATCCATGTTACTGAGTACCATTTGTACCTTTGTAATTTCTTCTTGTCTAATCCAGTCATCATCTAATGATGAAATATGTTGTACTTCATGATATTGTATGGTTTTATCTACTCTCGCCTGATGTCGTTTTTCAGATCGCAGATATTTATACGCTACATAAGTAGAAGATTTTATTAGCCATCCAGGTAAGTGTTCAATTCTCTTCCAATCGTTGCGATATAGCTGTAAAAAGACTTCTTGGGCTAATTCTTCAGCGATAGTCTGATTTTTGACAATCCATACGATCTGTTTCACAACGTAAACATAGTTTTGTTTAAACAAATCTTCAAATGTCACATCCGAAAAAGGCCGGTCTTCCTTTTTTATTTTTAACATGTCAGTTAAAACCTCACTCTCATTTGATGCCTGTATTATAGAGGACCCGGAATAACGAGTTTTGTGACAAAAATTTTTATTTTTTTATTATGTACGGAAAAAATATTCATCTGTTAAGGTGAAAAAAGGATGGCAGTGTTCGAGTTGTAATAGTGTTTCTAACTATGCACATAAGTGTATTTTACAAGATTAAACACGTCTTATTGAAAAGGCGATTAATAATAGTGAGTTGGAAGAGCTTCTGAATGTGCAATCAAGCTCAATCGTGAAAAGGTTACTTCAAGTATTGGAAGTTCTATATACCGGTGAGAGTAAAGGGAGGAAGTATGATTTAACACTTTATCAGTAAGGAAAGTAAAAGGATCATCAATTAATTGATGATCCTTTTACTTTTAGAAATTTATTTTACACCTAAATTTTCTTTTGTTTTTGCAGGTAAATCAGTCTTTCTGTACTTCTTCATAAGATTTAATTTCTGTGTCTGGTATATCTGTTTTCTTTTCGTCCTCTTGCTTAATAAGAAAAATCCTGTAGCTCTGAACTGTACCCTATAAAATGG
>NZ_NADT01000040.1:0-2234 GCF_003264205.1 Bacillus sp. SRB_8
ATTATAGGAGTGTGTTAATAATGATCGTAACAACAACTAATACTATTCAGGGTAAAGAAATTATTGAGTATGTAGACATCGTAAACGGTGAAGCAATTATGGGTGCAAATATCGTACGCGATATCTTCGCTTCTGTTCGTGACGTTGTAGGTGGCCGTTCTGGTGCTTATGAAAGTAAATTAAAAGAAGCTCGTGACATTGCGATGGAAGAAATGAAACAACTTGCAACGCAAAAAGGAGCAAATGCAATTGTTGGTATCGATGTAGACTACGAAGTGGTTCGTGACGGAATGTTAATGGTTGCGGTAAGCGGTACAGCAGTACGTGTGTAAATAGATAGAATGTGGATTTTTCTATAGCTTTTATGTATTTTCTATAAATATAGATGCATTATGTTTATGAACACATCACAAAACATAAAAAAGGAAGAGAATTTTTATAATTCTCTTCCTTTTTTATTTACGAGAAATTTCATGTTCATTAGCTGTTTAGTTCATCGAAAAATGCTGTAGAATGTACCTATTCTATTATAACAGTATAAAACATGGTTTTAAGATGTAATATTGCATATCAGAATGTGTTGATATATATATAAGCACTTACTATAATGAGAGTATAAAGATAAATCACATCTTAGCAACAACAAAAGAGGAGGAAATAATATGACAATCGCAATGACAATTTTAAAATTTATAGGTGGAGCACTTCCATTAGTTCAAGAACTTTTAAAAGCATTTATGTAAGTTCACTATTTAGCAATTATTTATAAATAATTATCATACCTTAATACGAAAAAAGGAAGGGGTTGAATTTTTTGAAAGTTATAAAAAGTGTTAAAGGAATCAAATTATTAGCATGTTTATCAATTGGCTTATGCACTATTAATTATTCGTCTATTTCCTTCGCTGAAACAAAAACAAGTAATTCAGCTGATGCAACAAAAAAAGCTATTAACATTGATACTGGCATAGGAAATCTTAAGTATAATAATCAAGAGGTTTTAGCAGTAAATGGTGACAAAGTAGAGAGTTTTGTTCCGAAAGAAAGTACAAATTCAAATGGTAAATTTGTAGTAGTGGAACGCGAGAAAAAATCACTTACAACTTCACCGGTGGATATTTCAATTATTGATTCTGTGGCTAATCGTACTTATCCAGGAGCAGTACAACTTGCAAATAAAGCTTTTGCAGACAATCAACCTAGTTTATTAGTGGCTAAGAGAAAGCCTTTGAATATTAGTATAGACTTACCTGGCATGAGAAAAGACAATACAATTACTGTTCAAAATCCTACATATGGTAATGTGTCTGGAGCAGTAGATGATTTAGTATCTACTTGGAATGAAAAGTATTCTAAAACACATACGTTACCCGCAAGAATGCAGTATACAGAATCTATGGTTTATAGTAAATCTCAAATAGCAAGTGCTCTTAATGTTAACGCTAAATATCTTGACAATTCACTGAACATTGATTTTAAAGCGATTGCAGATGGAGAGAAAAAAGTGATGGTTGCGGCATATAAGCAAATCTTTTATACCGTAAGTGCAGAACTACCTAACAATCCATCAGACCTTTTTGATAATAGTGTTACGTTTGATGAGTTAACTCGTAAAGGGGTAAGTAATACGGCTCCGCCTGTTATGGTGTCAAATGTAGCTTATGGCAGAACAGTTTATGTAAAATTAGAAACATCATCTAAAAGCAAAGATGTACAAGCTGCCTTTAAAGCCTTAATTAAGGGGCAAGGCGTTGAAGCGAGTGGACAGTACAAAGATATTTTTGAAGACAGTACCTTTACCGCTGTAGTGTTAGGCGGAGATGCAAAAGAGCATAACAAGGTTGTTTCAAAAGATTTTAATGAAATCCGAAATATCATTAAAGATAATGCAGAATTAAGTCCTAAAAATCCAGCATACCCAATTTCATATACAAGCACTTTCTTAAAAGATAATGCAACTGCGGCTGTTCATAACAATACAGACTATATTGAGACTACAACTACAGAATATTCAAGTGCTAAAATGACGCTTGATCATTACGGTGCATATGTTGCTCAATTTGATGTATCTTGGGATGAATTCTCATATGATGAAAATGGAAAAGAAGTATTAACCCATAAAACTTGGGAAGGGAATGGCCAAGACAAAACGGCTCATTACTCTACAGTTATACCGCTTCCACCGAATTCAAAAAATGTAAAAGTCGTAGCGAGAGAATGTACAGGTCTTGCAT
>NZ_NADT01000041.1:0-1065 GCF_003264205.1 Bacillus sp. SRB_8
ATGCAAGACCTGTACATTCTCTTGCTACAACTTTTACATTTTTTGCATTCGATGGAAGTGGTATGACTGTATTGAAATGAGCAGTTCTGTCTCTGCCGTTTCCTTCCCAAGTTTTATGGGTTAGTACTTCTTTGCCATTTTGATCATATGAGAATTCATCCCAAGATACATCAAATTGAGCAACATATCCACCAGTATGATCAAGCGTCATTTTAGCACTAGAATATTCTGTAGTTGTAGTCTCAATATAATCTGTATTGTTATGAACAGCAGCAGTTGCGTTATCTTTTAAGAAAGTGCTTGTATATGAAATTGGGTATGCTGGATTTTTAGAACTTAATTCTGCATTATCTTTAATAATATTTCGGATTTCATTAAAATCTTTTGTAACAACCTTGTTATGCTCTTTTGCATCTCCGCCTAATACTACAGCGGTAAAGGTACTGTCTTCAAAAATATCTTTGTACTGTCCACTCGCTTCAACGCCTTGCCCCTTAATTAAGGCTTTAAAGGCAGCTTGTACATCTTTGCTCTTAGATGATGTTTCTAATTTCACATAAACTGTTCTACCATAAGCTACATTTGACACCATAACAGGCGGAGCCGCATTACTTACCCCTTTACGAGTTAACTCATCAAAAGTAACACTATTATCAAAAAGATCTGATGGATTGTTAGGTAGTTCTGCACTTACGGTATAAAAGATTTGCTTATATGCCGCAACCATCACTTTTTTCTCTCCATCTGCAATCGCTTTAAAATCAATGTTCAGTGAATTGTCAAGATATTTAGCGTTAACATTAAGAGCACTTGCTATTTGTGATTTACTATAAACCATAGATTCTGTATACTGCATTCTTGCAGGTAACGTATGTGTTGTTGAATACTTTTCATTCCAAGTAGATACTAATTCATCTACTGCTCCAGACACATTACCATATGTAGGATTTTGAACAGTAATTGTATTGTCTTTTCTCATGCCAGGTAAGTCTATACTAATATTCAAAGGTTTTCTCTTAGCTACTAACAAACTAGGTTGATTATCTGCAAAAGCTTTATTTGCAA
>NZ_NADT01000042.1:0-51396 GCF_003264205.1 Bacillus sp. SRB_8
ATGATTCGGGGTACAGTTCAATTACTTTAGGAGGGTTCTTTTTCTTTATTAATGATTCTTTAACATCACTAACAGCTTCTCTTGGCTATACATCCATACTGTAATGATTAAACAAGCAAGAGCGACTTCTGATAACGCCATAAATCCAATTGCATAATGACCTGTTAGTTGGAATAGTAACGTTAAAATTAATGGTGGGAAGAACCCTCCTAATCCACCTAAAGCTGACACAACCCCATTTACAATCCCTGCTTGCTCAGAGAAGTACATTGGAACAAGCTTAAAGATTGTTCCATTTCCAATACCTGCACAGAATGCAACTAGTAAGCAACCAAATGTATACACGTTCATACTAGGCATGAATGATAAAACAATACCAGATAGTGTTAAGCCGATAAATACGAAGATTAATATTTTAAATGGATTAAATTTATCACCGAGCCAACCACCAATCGGGCGCATCATTGTTGCTAATACGATGAATCCAGCTGTCCGCATGCCTGCATCTACTTTCTCTAATCCGAAGTGAGATACTAAAAAGTTTGGTAAATATACTGTAAATGCAACAAATGATCCAAATGTTAAAAAGTAAAAGATACATAGAAACCAAAGTTTTTCATTTTTATATACACCTTTTATTTGTTCCATTAATGGTGTATTCACCTTTTTTTCCTTACGATCGCCTAATAAAAAGTTCATAAGTGCAAATGCTGCAAGTAAAACTAAATAACACTGTACTGTTGTTCTCCAGCCAACTGATGTCGCAATTACAGGTGCTAAAAATGAAGTAATTGCTGTTCCAGCGTTACCCACACCGTAAATACCATTTACAAAACCGTGACTCTCTTTCGGGAAGTATTTCGGTAGAGAAGTTACTCCTACAGAGAATACAGCACCACCAATCCCTACAAATAATCCACCAATAATTAAATCCATCATAGAATTGGCAACACTAATGTAAAAGACAGGGAATAATAAAAGTATAAAACTAATAAAGAACAATTTTCTTGCTCCGTAACGATTTGTCCAATAACCAATTGGAATGCGAAGAATAGAACCTAAAATAACCGGTACTGCTGTGACCATAGAAATTTGTCCCGCAGTTAATGGAATATCCGCTTTAATATATGGCATTAATGATGATAAGATAACCCATACCATAAAACCGATAACTAGATTAGAAGTTTGTAAACTTAATTGAAAATTAGGACTTTTCATCCTGTTCCCTCCTATGTATGCATAGTTATATTCATTCTCTCCAGCCTAATCACGTCCTAACATGATTAGGCTGAAAAGAATCAACCACCACTTACTGGCGGAATCATTGCTACTACATCGCCAGTTTGAATAATGTCATCCTCATTTGCATACTCTTCATTTACGGCGACCATTATCTCGTTTGAAATCGCTACGCTGTATTTCTTAATGAGAACTTCCTTTAGTTCAGCAACCGTAATATTTTCACAATCTATGTACAAGGCCGGCTTACTTGCTTCTTCTTGCAAATGTGCAAATAATAGTACTTCAATCATGTTCTCATCTCCCTTTCAGGCTCACCATTTGCATATGCTATTTTCTCTAACTGATCACCTATCCATGACTCACCATCTTCCCAAAACTCTTTCTTCCAAATCGGAACAATTTGTTTTATACGCTCCATAATATATTCGTTCGCCTCATAGGCTGCTTTCCGGTGTGGTGTTGAAACGGCGACAACAACAGCAAAATCAGAAATTTGCAATGTACCAATGCGATGTGTAATTGCTACATATGTCCCAGGCCACTTCTCTTCTACTTCATTACCAATTTTCTCAAGCTGTTTTTCCGCCATTGTTTTATATGCTACATACTCTAAATATAGCGTACGACGTCCTTTCGTAAATTCTCTGACGGTACCAATGAAAGTAGTAACCGCACCACACTCACACCGAATTACTTTGTTTGTAACTTCTTCAATTGAAATAGGTGTATCAATTACTTCATAATACGTATGTGTCATTTTGCACCTCTTACCTTTGTATAAGTTAGCAATCTATTTTTCTATTACTTGTATGATCGAAGTGGTTCTTTCCACGGCCACTCACTTCCTATGTTCGATTCCAATAATAATACCGAAACAATTATTCCTGCTTCAAATCCTCTCGTTCCTCCCGGCAGGACGATAAATGCATTCGCCTCTGCAAGTGAAGAAATTGCACTAGATTTATCTAAACCAACTGGTGTAGCTTGCAATTGGCCATCTACAATTTCTACTCTCCCTCTTACAAAACGAGTAAATGGGTTTGCTTTCGGAAAATCTTTCTGTAAAATCGCTTCTGCACGATATACATGCGGATCTTTTCTATGCAAATATGTTCCAATGACTGGCCGAACATATAATTCACATCCGACATAACAAGCTGAAGGATTACCAGATAGACCAAATAATAGTTTTCCTTCTAGCTCAGCTACAGTTGTCACACTTCCTGGTCGCATCGCTATTTTGTTGAAAAGTACATTAGCTCGTAATCTCTCATAAATAGCAGGTAAATAGTCATAGTCTCCTACTGAAACGCCACCAGTTGTAATTAAAATATCGACTTCTTTTATTGCTCTTTTTACGGTCTCATAACACGTCTCTAAATCGTCAGCAAATTGTCCATAATAGCGTACAATTCCACCTGCTCGCTCAATTTGAGCAGCAATCATATAGGAATTACTATTTCGAATCTTCCCCGGTTTAAGCTGTTCATGTACTTCTAAAAGTTCACTTCCTGTCGCTACAATTCCAATAACCGGCTGTTTTACAACATGTACGGAACTATAACCAAACGTAGCAAGAAGCGCCGCTACTCCAGGGTTAATAGAAATCCCTTTTTTCACAAGTATGGCATTTTGTTTTACATCTTCTCCTTTAAAAGAAATGTTATCACCAGCAGCGAAAGAGCGTTTTAATTTCATATAAGTCTTTTCTTTTTCTTCAAATCCTTCCGTTAGCTCTAACATAACAACCGCATTACATCCTGCTGGAATTGCAGCTCCTGTCATAATACGTACAGCTTGAAATGCTTTCACCTCTTCTCTAAAAACAGAACCTGCCCCGATCTCACCAATCACTTCAAACTGAATCGAGTTACTGCTATTTGCTTCTTTTGTATCTTCCGCTCGAATCGCAAATCCGTCGTACGGAGAGCGATCGAAATGCGGGACATCATGATCTGCAATAACATCTTCTCCAAGCATTCTACCGTAGCTGTCTATAAGAGAAACCTTTTCTATTTCACCTTGATGAGCATACTCCATTATGCGTGCAACTGCTTCTGCTACTGGAATTGGTTTACGTTTTTCTAGCATTCTTTTTTCACCTCGTTTTGATAAGGATAAACTCTCTTTCTGTTCATCCTATATATTTTGCGTATAATCGTTTTGCCATTTTTACATCATTTGTCCCATGAATAAATGCCCTACCGTCTGTAAATAAAACAAAACGATATTCATCTACTAGAAACGATAGTAAATATGGAGTTTTTTTGACACTCACGCTTTTTTGTAAGCGCTTTTGAACTTCTTCTAAATTAAGAATTCTCTTTATTCCTGGACGGATTTGAACTGTATTCCGCCCGCATAGCACTTCAGTTTTCATCTGTGATCCAAATGTTAAACTTGGGTACGTGCGTACATTCCCACAAGATGGACATGTACTTTTTTTCTGCCTGTTTACTTTTAATGAGATACATTGATTGTTCCAAATATCAAATGATAACATTGTTCCTCGCAACGCCTTATAATCGTCCACCAATATTTTCATCGCTTCTGTTACTTGGTGAGCAACTACCATTTGTACAGCTGGCTGAATAATTCCTGCTGTATCACATGTTGCACCGCCCATAGGATGATCCATTAGGCAGCGAAAGCATGGTGTTTCCCCCGGAAGAATTGTATACGTTACACCGTAACTTCCAATGCATCCACCGTATATCCAAGGTATATTTTCTTTTTGCGAAATGTCATTTATAAGTAGGCGCGTATCGAAATTGTCAGTCGCATCTAATATAAGATCCACTTCTTTTGTTAACTCTTCTATTTCTTGCATTGTGACATCCGTTACAATTGGTACAATTTCTACTTCAGAATTAATCTTTCTTAAATGTTCTGCCGCTGCAATTGCTTTTGGTTTACACTGCTGTGCATCTTCTTCTGTATATAACTGTTGTCGCTGTAAATTACTCCATTCGACGTAGTCACGGTCAGCAATTGTCAATTTCCCAATCCCCATCCTAACGAGCGCTTCCGCATTTGCAGCTCCTAGTGCACCCGCACCGATTAGGAGCACATGTTTTTTTCTTATTTTTCTTTGTCCCATTTCACCAATTCCAGAAAACAATACTTGCCTTGAATATCGCTCTTGCATAGGGAATCCGCCTTTCGCTATCCACCAATATAAGACATTTCAACTTTTGGACGTTTATTTGTACTTTCAGCCGTTCTTTCATCCGAATACCGATCTGTTCTGCACTCCCATGTATGTTGGAGAATTTTTAATAATGAAGCATCAGAAATATTTTCTCGAAGAAGCGTTCGCAAATCCGTTCCTTTCGTTCCAAATAAGCACGTAAAAAACTTACCGTCTGCCGAAATACGAGCTCTCGTACAAGAGGAACAAAAAGATTCAGAAACAGAAGTAATAAATCCAACTTCTGCATCGCTCCCTACATATCGATACAATTTCGCAACTTCTCCAAAGTAACGAGGTTTAACAGGCTCAATCGGATATACACGATTAATTTTCTCTATTAATTGTTCCTTCGTAATAACTTGTTCAAAGTTCCATCCGTTCGTACTGCCCACATCCATAAATTCGATAAAACGAAGCTGAATTTCTTGTTCTTTAAAATAACGAGCCATTAGAAGAATTTGACTATCATTCATCCCCTTTTTTACGACCATATTTACTTTTACTTCTAATCCAGCTGCTTTTGCTGCTTCAATTCCTTTCAATACAGGTTTTGTACTTACATTTCGTCCATTAATTTTTCGGAAGACATGATCTTCTATCGCATCTAAACTAATGTTTACCCGTTTTAATCCCGCTTCTTTTAATGCCCTTGCCTGTTTTGCTAAA
Source organism: Bacillus sp. SRB_8 (assembly GCF_003264205.1). NCBI lineage: Bacteria > Bacillati > Bacillota > Bacilli > Caryophanales > Bacillaceae > Bacillus > Bacillus sp. SRB_8. Next base: position 5,102 of record NZ_NADT01000042.1, read on the forward strand.
TGAATACCGTTTGTTGTGAGTCCAATATCCTTTAAGCCTTCTAGCTTTGCAAGCCTTGCAATTAACTTCGGTAAATCTTTACGCAATAAAGGTTCACCGCCAGTAAGTCTAATTTTATTAACACCCATACTTATAAATAATCTCGCTAACCTTTCTATTTCATCGAATGTTAGTAAAAACTCTTCCTGTAAAAAAGCATAATCAGGTCCGAACACTTCAGCTGGCATACAGTACGTGCACCTAAAATTACAACGGTCAATAACTGAAATACGTAAATCTTGAAGTGGCCGCTCTAAAGAATCTTTCATCTTCTCGTGCATCTATATCCCTTCTTTTCTACTGCAATCATTAGTAAGCTTTCAAATTTTTTATTTGCCTTCATTATAAAAAAGAAGCTACATATTCAATGTGACTTTTCTCACATTACTTTCCCCATTCAAAAATTCTTCACAAATCCGTTCGAATTTTGTTCACATCTCTAGTCCCATTCTCTTTACATACTAAAATTTCTTAAACTAAAAAACTTATATTCGTATAATATAAACCCTTACTATAAGTAGCTTTTTAGACATTTAGGGTCGTTTTTCCTTACGGTCATTGAAATTTTACTTTATTTTCAAAAATATCTCTTGCAATTTCATCATGATTACATCCAAAATAAGAAATATACTGCTTATAAGAAGAAAGGTGATTGCTGTGGCAAACAGTACGACATTATCCAAAGATTTAAAGGAGTTACTTTCATCTGTTGAATATAAAATGCAAATCAATAAGGGGAGTTTTATTTTTCAAGAAGGTATGGAAGCAACAGAAATTTATATCATTCACTCTGGAAAAGTGCAAATCAGTAAACTTAGTGCTGACGGACAAGAATTAACACTTCGCATTTGTTCACAAAATGATATTATTGGGGAATTAACATTGTTCACGGAAAATGCAAGGTATTTATTAAATTCAAAATGCCTTGAAGATGTTGAAGTAGGCGTTATAAAGCGTGAAGCCTTAGAAAAAGCATTACTCCAAAAACCCGCTCTTGTATTTGAATTTATGAAATGGATTAGTGAACATTTAAGAAGAATGCAAACGAAGTTCCGAGATCTAGTATTACACGGCAAAAAAGGTGCCCTATATTCTACTCTCATTCGAATGACAAATAGTTATGGTGTGTTAAAAGAAAATGGGATTCTCATCGATTTACCATTAACGAATCAAGAACTTGCAAACTTCTGTGCAACTTCGCGTGAAAGCGTAAATCGAATGTTAAATGATTTGAAAAAAAAAGGTACGATTTCTATTCATAAAGGAAAGATTACAATCCATGATTTACAATTTTTAAAATGTGAAATTGCTTGTGAAGATTGCTCTGCCTCTGTTTGTAGCATAGAGTAGCATCTTATTTAGATGCTACTCTTTTTTTCTTGCATACAGTTATTTCCTAAAAAAGACGAGGCCTTCCATTAGACCTCGTTTCATGTTAGTTGCTAACTTCTATTCGTTTACTGTGGCATTATTTTTTCAATTCATTAGGAATACGTCTTCTGTAAATCACATAACTACGGCTTAAGTATTTAATTGGGGCACTAAATACATGGACAAGTCTAGTAAATGGCCATACTGCGAATAGACCCATACCTGCAATTATATGAATTTTAAACCATACTGGTACTTCCATCATATATTCAACTTTCGGTTGGAAAATAAAGAGACTTCGGAACCACGGACTGATTGTTGTACGATAATCAAACCCTTTTGAGTCGATATTTAAAAAGGTTGAAGAAAGTCCCGCTAGCATTACGATTAATAATAAAATAAGCGCGATATAATCTCCCCTTGTACTCGTTGCAATGATGCGTTTTACTGTTACACGGCGGTACGTTAATATAATTAAACCGATGATAGAAGCAACACCTGCCGGAAGCCCGAAACTAATTGCTACTACATGATACATATGCTCAGAAATACCTATTGAACGGTATACAGACTCTGGAATTAAAATCCCCATAACATGACCACCAATGACGAACATGATCCCAAAGTGGAATAATAGACTTCCGATTCGGAGCATTTTCTTTTCTAATAGTTCACTAGATTTTGACGTCCATCCAAATTGATCATAGTTGTATCTGAAAATATGTCCACCGATAAAGATTGCAAAAATGATATAGGGAAACAATACCCATAGAAATTGATCCATCATTTTGACAACTCTCCTTTCTAATTTGCCTGTACACCCCATGTATTGATAGCGAGTAGAACAGCGGCGAGAATTGGTTCATACATACAGTTTGCTTCTTTTAATTGCCCGTGCAACGCTTGTATATTTTCCGTGTATTTACTCATAATTGGCTCGCTATCTTTTTCATTCGCGTTTGCAAGAAACTCAAGTAGAAGCGGTAAATAATCAGGTAGTTCTTTATCTGTTACGTTAAAACCAGATTTTTGATAATGCTGTTTTAACTCTAATAATTCAATTCCACGCTCTCTTTGTTCACCTGTTTTCATGTAGGTAAGATACATATTTGTCTTCTTTCCAAAGTCGAATGTATAGACGTAAGAATCAATAAGTTGATTGTCTGTTTTATTTAGCGCTTCTTTTATAAATGTTGTAAGTGATGCTCTGATTTCTTCCTGTTCAATTTCTTGAATCTCTTCCTGTAATTCTAGTAAAGCTTCCCTCCAACCTAGTTCAGGATAGGAGAGAAGAAAAGAAGAACAAGAAAAAGCTGTTTGTAAACTTTGTTTCATAGTTTTCTGCCCCCTTTTTTTTAAGAAATTGTCGTACAAGAGCCTGGCCCACCTGCGAAAGATAAACCACAACTTCCTTGCTCGCTATATAAATCTGCAACTTGTTCGCGGTGAGACGTCGGGATAACAAAGCGATCTTTATATTTCGCAATAGCAAGAAGACGATACATATCTTCTACATCTTCTTTCGTTAAACCGAGTTCTTTTAATACAGCTTTATTTGGTTCTTTATTAATTTGCAATGCTCTCATATGTGTTCGCATGACAGCCAATTTTTTCAATGTAAGACGAATATGTGATTCATCTCCTGCAGTGAGTAAATTCGCTAAATATTGAATTGGAATACGCATATTATCAATAGCAGGGAAAATCTCTTCTGCTTGCCAGTTACTACCTTTCCCCTCCACCATGTTCATAATTGGGCTAAGCGGCGGGATATACCAAACCATTGGCATTGTACGGTACTCTGGATGAAGAGGAAGAGCGATTTTCCAATCGATAATCATTTTATAGATTGGTGACTGTTGTGCCGCTTTAATCCATTCTTCAGGAATCCCTTGTTTTTTCGCTTCAGCTGCTACTTCTGGATCATTTGGATCTAGGAAAACAGTAAGCTGAGATTCATATAAATCTTTTTCATCTTCAACAGAAGCTGCTTCTTTTACTTTGTCAGCGTCATATAGCATTACCCCAATATATCGAATACGTCCTACACATGTTTCAGAACAAATTGTTGGCATACCAGCTTCAATACGAGGGAAACACATTGTACATTTTTCAGCTTTATTTGTTTGCCAGTTAAAATATACTTTTTTATACGGACAAGACGATACACAAAATCTCCATGCACGACATGCATTTTGATCCACAAGAACAATCCCATCTTCTTCACGTTTATACATCGCACCCGATGGACAAGAAGAAACGCAAGATGGATTCATACAATGTTCGCAAATACGTGGTAAATACATCATAAAGACATTTTCAAAATCCGTTTTAATTCCTTCTTCCATTTTCTTGACGTTCGGATCTTGTAACCCTGTTATATGTCCGCCTGCTAAATCATCTTCCCAGTTTGGACCCCATTCAATTTTGTCGATAAATTCACCCGTAATTGCTGATTTCGGACGAGCAACTGGTTGATGCTTACGCTGCGGGCTATTTGTTAATGTTTCATAATCATAATTCCAAGGTTCAAAGTAATCATCAATTGTTGGTTGATCTGGATTGTGAAAAATATTCATAAGACGCTTCATTTTCGAACCAGATTTCAGCTGAATTTCACCATTTTTCAATTCCCAGCCGCCTTTGTATTTCTCCTGATTTTCCCATTGTTTCGGATAACCAATTCCAGGTTTCGTTTCTACGTTATTGAAGTACATATATTCAGCACCTGGACGATTTGTCCAGGTGTTTTTGCATGTTACGCTACAAGTGTGGCAGCCGATGCATTTATCTAGGTTCATTACCATTCCTACTTGCGCTTTAATCTTCAAGCCAATCTACCTCCTTCAGTTTACGGATTACGACATTTAAGTCACGCTGGTTCCCCGTCGGACCATAGTAGTTAAATCCATAGCTTAATTGGCCATATCCACCAATCATATGTGTTGGTTTAACATGAATACGGGTTGGACTATTATGCGTTCCCCCGCGGGTGCTTGTTAATTTCGTACCAGGCACGTTAATGTGACGATCTTGCGCATGGTGCATAAATGCCATTCCTCTCGGTATACGGTGCGTTACGACAGCACGCGCTACGACAACTCCGTTACGGTTAAAGCATTCAATCCAATCATTATCAGCAACACCAGCTTCATTCGCATCATCTTTGTTCATCCAAACAGTTGGACCACCTCTAAACAGCGTTAACATCGGTAATGAATCGAAGTACATACTATGAATCGACCACTTATTATGCGGTGTTAAATAGTTTAGTGTAATTTCTTTCCCTTCTACTTCAGGTCGTGATTTACGGAACGGTTTATGTTGCAAAATTGGTTTAAATGTTGCCATCGTTTCACCAAACTCTTTCATCATGTCGTGATCTAAGTAGAAAGATTGTCGACCAGTTATCGTTCTCCACGGGATAAGACGTTCAACATTTGTTGTAAATGGTGAGTAACGGCGTCCACCTTTTTCAGAACCCGTAAAGGCTGGAGAAGTAATTACTGTTTTCGGCTGCGCTGTAATTTGTTCAAATGTGAAGCATTCTTCTTCACGTTCTTCTGCTAAGTCACGTAGTTTTAAATCGGTTTGTTTTTCAAGCGCTTCCCATGCTTTTACCGCCATATGACCGTTTGTTGTAGAAGAAAGTGTTAATACCGCCTCAGCAGCATTAATTGCTTCTTTTATGTCTGGGCACCCCTTCGCAATAGAATCCGTTCGAACAACTCCTAATCGACTCTTTAATTGCTCATATTCTTTTTCTGCCGACCAAGAAATCCCTTTCGTACCAATCGGTTGTTTTCCAGTATTTGGTCCAAGCGCTGTCATCTTGTCATAAATCGTTTTATAATCCCTTTCGACAACATGAATTTGCGGCATTGTTTTACCTGGGATCGGTTCACACTCACCTTTGCTCCAGTCTTTAATCTTGCCAAGTGGTTGCGCTAATTCTTGCGGTGTATCGTGAAGAAGTGGTGTTGCAACGACTTCTTTCATTGGTTCAAGATCGATTTTCTTCGCTAAATCTGACACAGCTTTAGAAAGAGAGGTGAAAATATCCCAGTCAGAGCGTGCTTCCCACGGTGAACCGATTGCTGGATTAAATGGATGCACAAATGGATGCATATCCGTACTGCTTAAATCATGCTTTTCATACCAAGTTGAAGCAGGTAAGACGATATCAGAATAAAGCGCCGTTCCAGCCATACGGAAATCTAAATTAATGAGTAAATCAAGCTTCCCTTCAGGTGCATCTTCATGCCACTTAATTTCTTCTGGTCGTAATGAGTCACTATCGTCATTCATTAATCCGTTTGTTGTACCTAATAAATGTTTTAAGAAATATTCGTGTCCTTTACCGGAACTTGAAATTAAGTTTGCACGCCATACGAATAAGTTACGCGGGAAGTTGTTTTTATTATCTGGGTCTTCAATCGCAAATTTCAGTTCTTTTTCTTTTAGTTTTTGTGCAACGTATTTTCCGATTTCTTCTTGTGTTGTTGCACCAGCAGCAACAGCTTCTTTATATAATTCAATTCCATTCTTCTCGAATGTTGGATAAGAAGGTAACCAGCCAAGTCGTGCTGCTAATACGTTGTAATCACCGTGATGTTGATAACGAGAGTTGCCCTCAACTGGTGATGCTAAATGTCCAACAGGTGTATCTTCATAACGCCATTGATCTGTTACGAAATAGAAGAAAGATGTACCGTTTTGTAATTTCGGTGGCCCTTGCCAATCTTTCGCCATCGCGATTGTTTGCCATCCTTCTGCTGGTCGTAATTTTTCTTGACCAACATAATGTGCCCAACCGCCGCCGTTTACACCTTGTGCTCCAACGAGAAGTACAAGATTTAAAACTGCGCGATAAATCGTATCAGAGTTAAACCAATGGTTAATACCAGCTCCCATAATAATCATCGAGCGGCCATTCGTATCAACTGCATTTTGCGCGAACTCACGAGCAATTTGAATAATAAGCTCTCGCTTTACTCCGGTCATTTTCTCTTGCCATGCAGGTGTAAACGGTACATCATCATTGAAATCTTTCGGTTCTTGCCCGCCGAGCCCTCGGTTCACACCGTAATTTGCTAACGTTAAGTCATATACAGTTGTAACGCACACTTCGCCTTCTTCTGTCATAACTTTTTTCACTGGAATTCTACGTTCTAATATTGTATTTCCATCATCAGAGAAGTACGGAATTTGCACTGTTTCAACACTATCTTCCATTCCAAGTAAAGAAAGACGTGGATCAATCGTTTCACCTGTCTGTTCATCTTCTAAACGTAAGTTCCATTTCTTTTCGTTATCCCAACGTGATCCCATTGTGCCGTGAGGTGTTGCAAAATCATTCGTATTCTCGTTCCAAATTACAGGTTTCCATTCCCCTAACTTCGTTTCGCGTCCAATATCAGAAGCATTTAAGAAACGATCAGCAACGAATTGATCTCCTTTTTCTTTCAATGTGACAAAGAAAGGAAAATCAGTATATTGCTTCGCATACTTTGTGAAGTATTCCACTTGATTATCTACGTAAAATTCTTGTAAGATCACATGCCCCATTGCCATTGCAAGTGCACCATCTGTACCTTGTTTCACACTAATCCAATCATCTGCAAACTTTGTAGACTCGGCAAAGTCAGGACTTACAGAAACGACTTTCGTTCCTTTATATCGAACCTCTGCTAAAAAGTGAGCATCTGGTGTTCTCGTCATCGGTACGTTTGAACCCCATGTCATAATGTAACCAGAGTTATACCAGTCACTACTTTCTGGTACATCAGTTTGATCACCCCAAATTTGCGGAGAAGCTGGTGGTAAATCTGCGTACCAATCATAGAAACTAAGCATTGGTCCACCCATAAGTTGCATAAAGCGGCTACCAGCTGCATGACTTAACATCGACATTGCTGGAATTGGTGAAAAACCAACATTTCGGTCTGGACCGTATTTAATTACTGTGTATAGTAATGAAGCAGAAACGAGTTGTAATACTTCATCCCAATTCGCACGAATGAATCCCCCTTTACCACGTGCCTGCTTATACGTACGTGCTTTTTCAGGGTTTTCCACAATGCTTTTCCAAGCGTCTAGTGGTGACTCGTTATTTTGTAGTTCCTCTTGCCACATACTCCATAGAACACCACGTACATACGGATATTTCACACGAAGCGGACTATAAATGTACCAAGAAAAGCTCGCTCCACGCGGACATCCTCGTGGTTCAAAATCAGGCATATCAGGACCTGTTGTTGGATAGTTAAGCTCTTGACCCTCCCATGTTACAATTCCATCTTTCACATAAATGTTCCAGCTACAAGAACCAGTACAGTTCACACCGTGTGTAGAACGGATTACTTTATCATGCTGCCAACGCTTTCTGTACACATTTTCCCATTCACGATCTTCATATGTTTCTTGTGTATGATTATCGTTATAACGATCTATTGGTGAAAAATATTTTAAACGTCTCATTAGTGCTGAAGGTTTCTTCTTCATACTGTTCACTCCTTTAATACGTCTCTCTTACATACCCTTACTATAAGAGAGGTTGTAAAATACAGATGTGACATTTCGCACAGTTCAAGAGATTGTCATAAATTCATTTGGAAATCGGTTTAAGGGGAAACATTTATAAGTAAAGATTACTTTGTTTTGTTGTGAAGATTTCGGTCAGCGGTGGGCTTATTAGGAGAATAGTATTTGGAGGATTCACCTTTTTTTGCATAAGAAAAAACGCAGGAGAAATTCCTACGTTTTTATATAAATATATTAAAAAGAGTTTTGATACTACTTCAATAACGCTATAAGGAATTTACTTTTCTGCAACGATACTATTATCAAGACATATTTTATATAAAGTGAAACTTTAATCAGCCCGCAAATAGAGGGATAAAACTACAAATCATTATTTACTGTATTGCCCTTAATTACGGAAACAATTATACTAGATGTTATCTACATTTATAATCTGAATATTCATAAAATTATGAGTAGGATTTCCTTTGGGGACATAGAAATTATAAAGTATATCACCATGATTTTTTAACATTTAAGTTTTTCCTATTTATATAAGTTCTCAATATGAACTTATATAAACCATTCCTACTTACCTCTTAGATTACTATTATACTGCATTAAAATGAAGGAACTCCTTTTCTTTAACATAAAAATGAATTAGAAACGATAATAAAATTAGGAGGATTACGATGCCCCAGCTTGATTCATTACATCCCATAGTAGAAAAAATAATCACCAATATTGAAAAATTAATGGTCGGAAAACGAAAAGAAACGATCTTAGCTTTGACAGCTCTCTTAGCTGAAGGTCACGTACTATTAGAAGATGTTCCTGGCGTTGGGAAAACAATGCTAGTACGTGCTCTTTCTAAATCAATTGATGCTGATTACAAGCGTATTCAATTCACACCTGATTTACTGCCGTCAGATGTAACAGGTGTTTCTATTTATAATCCAAAAGAACTCCAATTTGAGTTCAGGCCTGGACCGATTATGGGGAATTTTGTACTTGCTGATGAAATTAATCGTACATCTCCAAAGACACAATCTGCCTTACTTGAAAGTATGGAAGAAGGCACTATCACAATAGATGGCATTACAAGATCGTTACCAAAACCTTTCTTTGTAATGGCTACACAAAATCCGGTCGAATATGAGGGAACATATCCTTTACCAGAAGCTCAGCTCGATCGTTTCTTGTTGAAGCTAAAAATGGGATATCCTACACCAGAAGAAGAATTTGAAATTTTAAACCGGATGGAAAAAACAAATCCACTCTCTCATTTACAAGCTATTACTACAATAAAAGAATTACTTTATTTACAACAAAGCGTACGGGAAGTAAGCATGGACAAAGCAATCAAGCATTACATTGTAAAGCTTGTTAGTCAGACTCGTTCTTATAGTTCTATACAGCTAGGTGCAAGTCCACGCGGCTCAATCGCTTTAATGAAAGCTTCACAAGCTTATGCATTCATCCATGGCAGAAATTATGTTATTCCAGACGATGTTAAATTTTTAGCGCCTTACGTTTTAGCTCACAGACTCATTCTAAAAATGGAAGCAAGATTTGAAGGAATAACAGGAGAACAAGTTATCGCCAAAATCGTTGCACGAACTACCGTGCCGACTCAAAGGACGAAGAACCTTTGATGAAACGACTACTACGGGCGCTATATCACGTTACGAAGTTATTGCTAATACCTTTATGCCTAGTCTTAACATTTGTATACGCTATGCTTCAAGGAGGATTTGTAAGTTGGTTTTTGTTTTACAGTACGATTCCTATTGGCCTTTATTCACTACTACTTCCCTTCTACGCTTTACGAGACGCTGAAGTAAAACGAATAACAAACCAAAACGAATATGCAGCAGGAGAACAATTTTTAAGCACTATTACAATAAAAAGAAGATTTCCTTTCCCCTTACTTTATTTAATTATAGAAGATGAACTGCCATCACAATTTACAAATTGTAGACAAACGAAGGTGAATAAGGTAATACTCTTTCCAGGATTGAAACGAAATATTTCGTTTCAATATGCAATTGACACAATCCCTAGAGGAGAGCACACTTTTTCAAGCGTACGTGTCAAAACTGGTGATCTATTCGGTATGATGGAGAAAGAAGTAACTTTTTCAGTTCCAGATACATTTTTAATCTATCCCCAGTACGTAGATATAACGTATCGACAATTGGAAAATCATTTCGAACAAGGAGCGCTTTCAGCAAATATAAATTTAGCAAAAGACTCTACAATCTCTGTCGGTGTCAGAGACTATAAACCTGGTGACCGCTTTTCATGGATTGATTGGAAAGCAACTGCCCGAACAAACAATATTATGACGAAAGAGTTTGAACAACAGCGCAGCCATAATATCATGATATTCATGGACAGAACTGAGTCCCCTCTATTCGAATCAGTCGTAACATTTTCCGCCTCTATTGTAAGGGCTGTCTTGAAGCAAAATTCACCAGCGTCATTCGTGTCTGTCGGAAAAGAACGAACTTTTTTCCCTTTAGACAATGGAGATAGTCAGTTACAACAAATCTTTTGTCATTTAGCGAAAGTACAAGCAGACAGTGTATTCCCGCTCTCCCGGAGTGTAGAAATGGAATTAAGAAAAATTTATGAGCCCGTAACGATTATACTCGTGACAAGCGATCTTTCTCCCGATATTCAAAAGGCGGCTGACTATGCCGCTATTAAAAATAGAAAATTAATGGTGTTTGTCGTGAAAGAAAAAGCAAATCAACTCTCACATCGAGAACTAAGTATTCTAGAAACTCTACAAAAACGAAAAATATTTGTAAATGTGGTTTATGGGAACCGGTATACAAACGTGTTTTTTGAGGTGAGCAAATGATAACATTACGAACAAAATACAAATGGGATATGAGCAGATTCTTCATGCATGTATGTGCATTTCTACTTTTACTAGAATGGCTAAGACCCCTTATAGGTATTACAAACGTAGGTAGATTAGATATTTTTGTAATATTTATAGGAATTTGCTTCACTCTCTCTTTTTTTCAAACAAGGTGGCAGATTCCAATAAAGATCGTCACGATCTTATTCATCATTCATTTCCTGTATTATAAAAATGCTTTTATAAATCCATCTTGGCTAACGAAATTTTCTGCTGATATTTCTCGAAATTCCTCTCTGTTTTTCCAGGGGAATTTGCTAGATATTTCTCCCGTTTTTCCAACACTTTTATTTTTTTTATCCTTTTGGTTTTTGAGTGCTTTCATCTCTTTTTGGATGATTCATAAAAAACGTGGGTTGTTATTTCTTATATTGACTATTATTTATATCACCATTTTTCATAACTTACATTTATACAATGCAAACTACGCTATTATTCGTACTGTTGTCATCGGCTTTTTTATGCTTAGTCTTCTTCGCATAGAACGAATAAGAGAGATGGAACACTTACAAAATTTTGCTAGAGAAATCTCAAAATTACTTAGACCTCTTACAATATTTATTGTATTGTCAGCAACTATCGCATACTTTGCTCCAAAATTTGGCCCTCAATGGCCAAACCCAATGGATTTTTTAAAATTCAACACATCTGAAGCAAGTAAAGAACAAGAAGTTTCTAAAATTGGATATGGTCTAGATGACTCGCAATTAGGCGGTCCTTTTAAGCCGGATAATACAATTATTTTTACAGCACAAACGCAAAACAAACAATATTGGAGAGTAGAAACAAAAGATTTTTATACAGGAAAAGGTTGGGATGTTTCTGAAAATCGAAAAAAAGTTTCTTTTAAAAATAAAAACGACGTCGTGAGCTGGTACGAACCAAATACAAAAACGGAGATAACTGAGGCAACAATCACCATGCAAAAAAGTTATCCTCACCTTACCTATCCAGCAGGATTAGTATCAGTTGAGGCTTCTTCTGATGTATCATACAGCGTTGACCCATTTTCAGAAAAAATCTATACGATGCACGGAGACTCTTCTACTACTTTAAATTCGTATAAAGTAACATATGAGGTTCCGGAGTTTTCCATAGAAAATTTGAAATCTGTAAAAACGAATGAAGGTCATGAAACAAGTCCTTATTTCATGACAAAGTACACACAACTTCCCGAATCATTACCGCAGCGAGTAAAAGACTTGGCTGTCAATCTTACAAATGATAAAGACAACCGATATGATAAAGTATTAGCTATTGAAAATTACTTTACAGACAATTCTTTTGTATACGAAACAATGAATGTCTTATACCCTGCCAAAAACCAAGACTATGTAGATCAATTCCTTTTCGATACAAAAAGCGGTTACTGCAATAATTTTTCGACATCTATGATTGTGTTACTTCGTTCTGCTCGGATTCCTGCTCGCTGGGTAAAAGGATTTACAGAAGGAACTCTGGAGAATACACTTGCTAGTACAGAAAGTGAGAATGTTTATACAATCGCGAACAATAACGCACACTCTTGGGTCGAAGTATATTTCCCAGGATACGGATGGATTCCATTCGAACCAACAAAAGGATTTACCAATCCCTATAATTTTACAAATAATACTCCTGCTTCTACTTCACAAAATAACGAAGTAAATAATTCTAATAACGAGCCAATACACCAACGGAACAATGAAGCAAAGCTCAAAAGTTTAATAGAAAATACAGAAGAAGCCTCTACTAAAAAGATCACAAATTCCAAAAATGATTTTTCTTGGTGGTACGTATTCCTCTCTACGATACCGATTAGTATCATCGGATACATTCTCTTCACCACTAAAATGAAATGGATTACATTTTTTATTATTCTTTTCTATAAATACCGAAAAGATGATGCTGTTTATCAAAAAGCTTACGGTACACTTTTAAACCAATTTGCGAGAATCGGCATACCACGGGGTGAAAGTCAAACATTCCGAGAATACGCTCTCCACATCGATACACTTTATAACTCGGCCGATATGCAACAACTTACTTTCAGTTATGAGAACGCTATGTATCAAAAGGAACAGGCCGCAGCCGAATGGAAGACATCCGTACACTTATGGGAAGTGCTTATGAAAAAAGCAGCTTCTCTGCCTAAATCAAACGACTACGATAGAGTGATTTAATCTTGATAATGTGAGTTTAAAGAAAACACCTCAAAGAGCTACATTGTTCTTTGAGGCGTTTGTTAATAAAGTGAAACTCCTAATTATTCCCCAAGTACCTTCTCAATCTCAACCTCTAAATCCATCGGCTTCGTCTGCGGTGCAAAACGTCCTACTACTTTCCCGTCTTTTCCAATTAAAAACTTAGTAAAGTTCCATTTCACTGCTTTCATACCGAGTAAACCTGGCGCTTGTTCTGTCATGTATGTATAGAGAGGATGAGCCTTGTCACCTTTTACATCAATCTTTGCAAACATTGGGAAGTTCACACCGTAGTTCAATTCACAAAAACTAGTAATATCAGCTTCTGTGCCTGGTTCTTGTCCCCCAAATTGATTACAAGGGAAACCGAGTATTTCTAGTCCTTGGTCTTTATATTTATCATATACTTCCTGTAACCCTTTATATTGTGGTGTAAATCCACATTTACTAGCTACATTTACAATAAGAAGTGCTTTTCCTTCGTAATCTTTTAACGATTTTTCTTCTCCTGTTATTGTTTTAGCTGAAAAATCATAAACTGTCATTGTTCATACCCCTCTCTTCACTATCATTCTATGTTTATACTATACTACATTCGTGAATATACAGCTCTTATTACGTATTCACATACCGTAATGATAGCGCTTTATTTTCGTTCGAAAATTCGACACAATATACTAGACTTTTATGATGGAAAGTTTTACAATTAATTTGTGAACAAAATGTGACAGTTTATATTTCCATTATAATAGAAAAGGATGGTGTTCATTATGAAAACTGCACAACATGAAACGATTTCAAATCGCGAGTTTTATTTCGTACTATATATGATGTTATTGTATGTTATTGGCTGGGTAATCGATGTAAATGGTTTATTTTTAAGCTCCTACTTTAATTTAGCAGGAGAAATTATGCTTCCGATCGTTGGTGGCATTGTTGGACTGTTCGTTATGTCTATCAATAAAGAACAAACGAAATAACTACATTACAAAAGGGCAGAAGACGAGCTTTCGTTTTCTGTCTTTTTCTATTTTTAGCGTATAATAGATACATACCGTATATAAGGAGTGGTAAGTATGAAAAAAGTAGAACAACTATCTTCTCATCTATATCTTATTGATGATTATGACTTACAACATGATGAACGCACAGGTACATACGTTTTATTAGGTGACGATATTACTTTAATTGAAACTTGTGCGGCCCCTTCTCTTCCCTATATTTTAGACGGCTTACAGCAATTACATATTAATTTAAATGATGTAAAAAACATTATCGTTACACATGTTCATTTAGATCACGCAGGCGCAGCAGGGTTAATGATGGAAAAGTGCCCAAATGCTACTCTATTTGTGCATCCGCGTGGGGCTCGTCATATGATTGATCCAACAAAACTAATTCTTGGCGCAAAAGCTGTGTACAAAGAAGATTTTGATAAACTTTTTGATCCAATTCTTCCAATTGAAGAAGAACGTGTTCATATTGTACAAAATGGTGATACATTAAAAATTGCAGAAGACCGTACACTCACATTTTATGATACACCGGGACATGCGAAGCACCATATTAGCATTCACGATTCATTAACAAACGGCATTTTTACTGGTGATACAATAGGAATTTATTATAGAGAACTCGCAGACCTTGATGTAGAACTATATCTACCATCAACGTCTCCTTCACAATTCCAGCCAGATGCGATGATTGCTTCTAAAAATCATATTCAAAGTATGAATGTAGATACTATTTATTTCGGTCATTACGGCGCATCATCCAATGTTACAGAAGTATATAACCAACTTGAACATTGGTTACCTATTTTCGTTAATACTGGAAATGAAATTTTTCAAAAACATACTGATTTTGATGAGGCTACTAAGGCATTACAATCTTTACTACTGGAGAAAGTCTCCACTCATCTTACAAAGCTAAATGTTCCATCCAATCATTCTGTTTATAACATTTTACATCTTGATTTAGAAATTAGCGCGATGGGAATTATTGATTACTTAACGAAGCAAACAAAATCCACAATTAACTAATAGAAAACGAAGATATATACAACGCCATTATCGTATATATCTTCGCTCCTTGAATATATTTTTTAATAAAGGATGGTGGAATGGAATGCAAAAAGTGATACTATACCTCTGCTTTACATTATTTATCATCTTATTATTAGTTGTAGGTGTTAAAATTCAATTTTATTTAGATACAGACGCGCAAGTGAACTTTAACGTCTATCCAAGATTATTCTACTTTACACTCTTCCCTCTTTTGGTCGGCATTTTATTACGATTCCTACAATCAATTAATCGCGAAACGAGTAAACAAAACTGGAACTTTCAGCCGGATAAGTTTATCGCTATTACGTTGCCAACACTATTCATTGCCTTTTCTCCAGCTCTACTCTTTTCACCAGTTGGTAAATACCTACCTTATTTAACTAATATTATTCTTGTGAATACAACTTTCATTACCATTATTAGTTTAATAGCTGGTTACTCGCTTTTAGATTGTTTTATACAAAAAGACAAGGAGAATAGTAAGGAATATAACTAAGTGATTTCTCATTTTCACTTTATTAAGCAAGTCAAGGTAATTCTGCCCCTGACTTGTATGCAAAAGAACCTAATGTTCAATTTTTAAGTGCCGTTGGTTATGGTGGGTTATTTATAAGTGCAATAGTCCTTGTAAGAGTTGCTATACATGTGGTAAGGAAATTTAAGTAATAACAAAACGAGTATGAAATCGCATAGATTTTATACTCGTTTTTTATTGTTCATATATTTAATTGGTAATAGGAAATTTATGTTAAACTAAAGAAAGTCGCGCACTAAATCAAAATACATTTCAAACAAGGGAGACTTATTATGAAATTAGGGACTTTCTCGTTTCTAACGTTTATCACAAGTATATGTTCTTTCTTTATTTTAAGAGGACCTAATTCAAATTTAACATTAATTATTGTGCTTCTAAGTATTCTTTCATTACTCGGTATTATTTTTGCGATCGCATCAAAGAATTGGCTATTTAAAATAGTTGGTACGACATTAAATGGAGTCATACTAATATTTGTATATTTCTTATTGCTAGCAAAAGGAATAGGTGGTTAATATATTTACGTTTCAATAAGAAAAGCTCACAGCTTAAGCTATGAGCTTTTTTACTTATCTCACCTTTTCATCTACATACTCCATAAACTGTTCTGCTTTTATAAATCTTTCTTTATAAGCTTCAGGTACTTCTTCTACTGTTATCCCACCACTCGATTTCGCTTTTACTAATACAGTTTGATATGACATTAACGCTTCCATATATTGTTCATACTCTTCTGAAGTTAATACTTCTTTACTAGATTTATGGCCATTTAATTTATCAAAATACGGCTGAAGTTCCATTTCTACCTTTTTCATTTCCTCTTTTTTAGCTGGTGATAATTGATCATAATCAATATTACCGTTCGAATCCCCGTACTCAAGCTTTGCATTCGTTAATTTCTTTAGTTCTTTTGTAAACTCTTCATATTCCTTCGCACCCATTTCGTCTTTCGCTTGTGATAACTTTGCATTAAAACGCATGTATCCTTCTAATGTTATAGCTCCGGCATGTTTTTTTAAGTTCTCAAAAGATCCGTATATACCATCCGCCATAATAGATTGGTAAGCAAAACCAGTCGTTGGGATTAAAAATGCGGCTGCAAGCACTCCTGCGATAAGGCGCTTCTTCCTTTTACTTCCCCCGCTCTTCATTTTTATTTGAACAATTACTTTTTCTTTTAACTCCGGCGGGGCAATAATCCCCTTCGCTTCTTCTTGTATAGATTCTCTAACTCTACAATCTAAACTCATTTTACATTCCCTACCTCTCCTAAAAAGATTTCTTCTACTTGCTCTTTTTGACGTAGTTTCTTTAATGCCGCATGAATTCTAGACTTCACTGTACCGATTGGAATATGTAATATTTGTGCTACTTCTTCTTGAGAGTAATCGTGTAAGTATCTTAAGATAATAACTTGTTTCAATTTATACGGTAACTTATGAATGAGTTCGATTAATTTTTGATTTGATATTTTACTTACAACATCGCTAGAAAAATCAATTTGTACTGGTTTTCTTTGCTCTTCTGCTTTTTTTACAATTCGCAGTCGCATCCACCTCTTTCTTCTATAAGAATGGATTTGTTTAATCGCAAGTCCAATTAACCATGGACGAAATGGCTTCTCACTATCATATTTACGAAGCGATTCATATAGCTGTATGTATATTTCCTGAACGACATCATCTATATCTGCTTTATCCTCTATTAAAAAATGTGCTGTCTTATATACTTCTTGAATCGTTTTATCATACAATTCGCTATACGCTTCTTTATTGCCTGATAAAGTTAATTGGATTAAATCTGTATACACTGTTTCATCTTTCATGTACCATCCCTCCTTTGTCTTACACTATATATTGGCAAGCAAACGATATTTCGTTCGATTTCTTTCAAAGATTTTTCAAATAAATTAATATAATGATGCAATAACTTCATAAGCTTCACTTATAACCCTGCATAACAATTATATAATTTTCCAATTCCTAATGAAGATTTAAAATAATATATATAGTCAAATTTAGGAGGATGTATATGAAAGCTATCGTTGTAACTTCATTCGGTGGTCCTGAAGTGTTGAAATATACGGACATGGATATTCCTACAATTTCAGATAATCAAGTTTTAATTCGCGTTGTTGCTACTAGTGTTAATTTCGCCGATATTAAATCACGTTATGGCAAAAAAGGAAACAAATCCTTACCTTTTATTCCAGGGATAGATGCAGCTGGTATTGTAGAACACGTAGGCTCTCATGTAAAAAACATTCATCCTGGCCAGCGTGTCATTACTTTTCCTCAAAATGGCTCTTACGCTGAATATGTTGTCGCGAACGAAAATCTTACTTTTGTATTACCTGATGAAGTTAATTTCCAAACTGCAGCCGCTTGCCCTATCGTATCTTTTACAAGCTATAATTTACTCGCAAATGTTGCAAGGATTCAACAAGGTGAATCTGTTCTAATTCATGCAGCTGCTGGAGGAATTGGTACTACCGCGATTCAACTCGCAAAATTATTAGGGGCTAAAAAAGTAATCGGGACTGTCGGAAGTGAAGCAAAAAGAAAAATTGCTTTAGATGCTGGCGCTGATTATGTTATTTGTCATCAAGATGAAGATTTTGTAGAGAGGGTAAATCAGCTTACACACGGAGAAGGCGTTAATATTGTTTTAGATTCTATTTCTGGAACTGTTTCTGAAAGAAGTTTAAACTGCCTTGCTTATTACGGTCGCCTCGTCCATTTCGGCAATGCTAGCGGAGAAGTTGGTAGTTTTCAAACGAAAGATTTACACGCAAGTTGCCGTTCTATACTCGGTTTCAGCTTTGGCACTACACGGAAAAAACGTCCTGAATTGCTTCAAGAAACTGCGAATGAAGTTTTCCGTTATTTACGCGATGGAAGTTTACAAATTAAGGCTACGAAATCTTTTCCCCTTCAAGATGCAGGGAAAGCACATGAATGGGTCGAAAGTAGACAAAGTACAGGGAAAGTAATACTACACGTTCAGACAGCTCCCTAAAATGAATACATGAAATAGAGGTGTTATTCATGGGATCACGAATTATGCATATCATTATCGCTAACGGTATTGCTGAGAAACTTTCTATTCAAGATAAAACTTCTTTCTTACTTGGTGGTGTAGCTCCTGATGCTGTTCATTCAAAAAAAGAAAAAGGAACTTCACATTTTTACGCTG
This sequence comes from Bacillus sp. SRB_8, assembly GCF_003264205.1. NCBI lineage: Bacteria > Bacillati > Bacillota > Bacilli > Caryophanales > Bacillaceae > Bacillus > Bacillus sp. SRB_8. The sequence continues at coordinate 23,945 of NZ_NADT01000042.1, forward strand.
GTACAACGAAGAACTATACGAGAAGAATAGATTATGATTCATTTATTCATAAATATGAAGATCATATGGATTCCTCTTATATTTTAGGTTATTATACCCACCTCATTGCCGATGATAATTGGCTAAGTGGATTTTTTCTACCTTGGCTAAAAAATAGAATAGAAAATGACGAAACTATCGCTCCTATGTACTATAACGATTTTAAATTATTGAACGCAAAGTTGCTTCATCATTACGATAAAGAACAACAACTCTTCTCTCTTCTCAATCAAGAGGCTCACATTGTGGATATCGAAGAAGTTTCTAAAGAAAACGTTTTAGCTTTTCGAAAATACCTTTTTGAAGATATGCTATATCCTGAGCAACACTTGCACGAAAACTTACAAGTGTTTTCATTTGATCAAATCGTTGGTTATATTGAGACTGCAATTGAAAAAGGAACATTTTTTATAGAACAACTCGTTAATAAAAAATTGACTTCAAATATTTAATCCCCCTCATTATTTACGAGGGGGATTTTCACATAACTATATAATTATTTATTTTTTCCCATTACTGCAAAGTAATTCCCTTCACTATCAGCAAAGTTAAACACTTTACCAGAAGGCATAGTTACCATTTCTCCAACAGTAACATTTTTATTTTTTAGCTCTTTATATAATTGATCAAGATTTTCTGAGAAGAACATTAAGGACGGTGTACCAAGATTTAATTCTGGGCTCATGTTCGAAATAACTTCTTTATTATGTAGTATAATACTCGTTTCTGCACCCTTAGTCGGAGCGATTTCAATCCATCTCATTCCTTGCTTGTTATCTTCCTCTGCAACTACATGAAATCCTACTTTTTCCGTCCAAAAATTTACTGCCTCATCTTGATTATTTACGTATAACATAATTTGTCCAACTTTATGGATCATTTGTTTTCCCCCTAATGGTTTTTATATTCTATGTAGGTTTCTACAAGTGCTATTGTTATTCCTTTTGAGTTTATATGTACCTCTTCACAAAATTTATCGACTGATTCATCCCGTCAAGTTCGTTAAAATAATCATTTCTTTCAATCATGTAATAACCGTCGAATCCGATTTCATCTAATGCCTTGAAGAATATATTGAAATCTACTTCACCGTTTCCTGCTGCGACTTCTATATACTTACTTGAACTATCGCTTTTCAATTCTTTACAATCTTTAATATGCGTTTGTACTATATAATCTTTTAATAGGAATAAACTTTCTATCGGATTTTCATTTACATCACTTATTAAATTCGCTGGGTCAAAGTTAACTGCTAGTCCTTTTGAGTTTATATTTTCTAAAAATATTTTTAACACTATTGCTTTTTCAGATCCCGTCTCAATAGCAAAGACTCCCCCTAATTTTAATGATAAATCCCCTATCTCATAACAAGCCCTTTGCATCTTTTCATATCGCTCGCTCTTTTCAACATCTGGAATCTTTCCAATGTGAGCCGTTATTATGTTTGCTCCTAATTCTAATCCCTTATCAGCAACACGTTTCAACTGCTCTATTACACTTTCATCTTCCGCCCCTACAATTCCACTTTCTCCAAAACTAATTGCTAATGATGGGACTTTAATCCCATTAAAAGATAAGCTATCCTTTAAAGTAATCCATTCTAACTTTGAAATATTAGCTAAATTGAAATTCTCATTCATAGCATATAGTTGAATATATTCTAAATCCCATTCTCTCGCCTTTCTTATTCCTTCGTTTACTTCAATATGTTTCGTATTTAAAAACATTCCTAATTTCCTAGCCATACATGTACCTTCTTTTTATTATTTCGCATCATGTTAATATTCGACTTTTTTTATGTTACTTCCTTGTACAAACTAAACTAGAAATGCTACACCTTTATCAATATTCCCTGTAGAATCGTTAATATTTTTAAAGTTACGATAGATGAAATTTTAATAGTCGTTAATAAAATTTCATCTATTATTCCACAAAAAAAGACGTAACTACGCATAGTTACGTCTTTCCATTCATTTATCTAGGTTTTTTCTTACCAGTAAAAGCTGGTTTCTTTTTCTTTGGTGCTGGTGGTTTCGATTCTACAAATGTTCCTTTGAACATTTCTTGTTTCGTAAACACGATACCTAATTTTTTCGCAAATTGAAGTAATTTACGCTCTTCTTGTTCTGTTACAAGAGAAACAACTGTTCCTTCTTTGCCCATACGTCCAGTACGTCCTGAGCGGTGAATATATTGGTCTACTGTGTCTGGTAACTCTAAGTGGATTACGTGTGTTAAATCATCGATATCTAATCCACGTGCTGCAATATCAGTAGCAAGTAATATTTCTAATTTCCCGCTACGGAACGCGCGCATCGTTACTTCACGCTCTTGTTTGCTTGCCTCTGCATGAAGTGCTGCTGCTTTCATTTTACGGAACTTCAGTTTTTGAGTAATTTCATCTAAACGGAATGGATCATTTAAGAAGGCAACTGCTTTTACATTTCCCATATGCATAACTCTTCTAATATAATCATTTTTTTCACGACGCTCACAAACGATATACGTATGTTCAACTAGGCTCTGTGCCTCTGAACGTGTTACACGTACTAATTGTGGTTCAACTGTCAAATCACGTGCCGCATCTTCTGCAGCTTTTGTTATTGTCGCCGAGCAGAACACTAATTGACGATCGCGCATCGTTGATTTAATTACATCAAGTACAGCACCCATCATCTTTTGTTTTACAATTTGATCAAACTCATCAAATACAATCGTTTTCACTTCATGCATCTTTAATTTTTTCATGCGAATCAACTCTAAAATACGTCCTGGTGAACCGACAATAACTCTCGGATGTTTCTTTAATTTTTCAACTTGGCGCTTAATATCCGCACCACCAATTAAAGACGCACCTGAAATATCCGTTCCTGCTGTAAACTTTTGAACCTCTTCATGAATTTGCATAACAAGTTCACGAGTTGGCGCTAAAATTACAACTTGAGGTTGTTTAACTTCAGGATTAATTTTATGTAAAAGTGGTAATAAGTACGCTAATGTTTTTCCTGTTCCAGTTGGAGATTCAGCAATAACGTCTTGTCCTTCTAAAATAGTTGGAATCGCTTGTTTTTGAATTTCAGTAAATTCTTTAAAACCAGCCTTTTCCCAAGCTTGTTGTAAAAATGGTTGCATATCTTTTATCATTTGTTTTTCTCCTTTATCTCTATTTTTGAAGAAAATGTTGTATTGTTCGCACCGTTTCTATCATGTGTGAAATAACAGCTATTAAATCATCAACATGGTCTTCTGTAATCGATTTTTGAAATAGAACCTCTACCTTATTATGATATGAAATCGCTTGCTTATTATATTCGTATGAAATTTTTTGCGTAATCATTCGCTCTTTTCCCCATATAGAATGCAATAAAGTTTCAATTTCTTCGCATCCTATCTCTGGTTGCTCCATTTCGAACGAGAATTCCAGCTTCATTTCACAACCTGGTATAAACTGAGGTACTTCTAATATTTCACCTGATAAATTCTTTGCATCAACAGATAGTGAAAATGTCGCCTCTACCATCGTTTTAAATGTTTCTGTTAGTTGAAATGAAATACTATACATACGACTTAATGAAGCAAGGTCCATCACATCTTTTCGATCCGTTACGAGAATATCACCGTGTAAATCGAAATCATAGACAGCTCCTTCCACAATTACCTTTAAATTTTCAAAAGCAGTTGGATCAAACATAATTTCCTCCAAAAAACAGGCGCCTTTCGATGGAAAGGCGCCACTTGATGTATATATAGTTTACAGATAAACGAGATGAATTACAACCTTTTAGAATAAACCTACTGCTTTTCCATCATCATTTACATCCATTTGCAGCGCAGCTGGCTGTTTTGGAAGGCCTGGCATTGTTAACATTGTTCCTGTTAACGCAACGATAAACCCTGCACCGATAGATGGTTTTAATTCACGAATTGTAACGATAAAGTCAGATGGGCGACCTAATTTTGTTGCATCATCTGAAAGAGAGTATTGTGTTTTCGCCATACAAATCGGTAGGTTACTCCAACCTTCTCCCTCATATTGAGCTAATTGCTTACGTGCTTTCGGAGCAAATTCAATATCTTTTGCGCCGTACACTTTTTGAGCAATTGTACGAATTTTTTCTTCTAATGGTAATTCTAATTCATAAAGTGGTGCGTAGTTGTTTTCACCTTTTTCAATTTCTTTTAACACTTTCTCAGCAAGGTCAACTCCGCCTTGGCCACCTTTCTCCCAAACTTCTGTTAAGGATACTGCATAGCCACGCTCATTGCACCATTCTTGTAAGTATGCAACTTCTGCATCTGTATCAGTAATGAATTTGTTAATGGCAATTACGAAAGGAACACCGAAGCTTTGAATTGTTTCAACATGCTTCTGTAAGTTCTCCATACCTTTTGCTAACGCATCTACATTTTCTTCTTTTAATTGATCTCTCGCCACACCACCGTGCATTTTAAGCGCACGAATAGTCGCAACAATAACTACCGCTTCTGGTTTAATACCAGCTGCACGTGCTTTAATATCTAAAAACTTCTCGGCACCTAAATCTGCACCGAATCCAGCTTCTGTAATAACATAATCACCTAATTTTGCTGCCATTGTCGTAGCGATAACACTGTTACAACCGTGAGCGATATTCGCAAATGGTCCGCCATGAATGATAGCTGGTGTATTTTCTAATGTTTGTACTAAGTTCGGTTTTAATGCATCTTTTAATAGAAGTGTTAACGCTCCTTCTACTCCTAAATCTTTAACTGTTACAGGTTGATTTGAAAAATTATAAGCGACAACAATGCGAGATAGACGTGATTTTAAATCTTGAATATCTGTTGCAAGGCAGAATACGGCCATAATTTCAGATGCTACTGTAATATCAAACCCATCTTCACGTGGTACACCTTGAACCGGTCCACCAAGGCCAATTACTACATTACGAAGGGCACGATCATTTAAGTCAACACAGCGTTTCCAAACGATTTTACGCGTATCAATTCCAAGTGTGTTTCCTTGTTGGATATGATTATCAATGAACGCCGCTAATGCGTTATTGGCAGTTGTAATCGCATGAATATCTCCAGTAAAGTGAAGGTTAATATCTTCCATTGGTACTACTTGAGAATAACCACCACCTGCTGCTCCGCCTTTTAATCCCATTGTTGGTCCAAGAGATGGTTCGCGAAGTGCAATTACTGTTTTCTTACCAATTTTATTAAAAGCTTGACCTAAACCAACTGTTACTGTTGATTTACCTTCTCCTGCTGGAGTTGGGTTAATCGCTGTTACTAAAACAACTTTACCGTCTTTCTCATCTTGTAAACGCTTAAAAATATCAAGAGATAACTTGCCTTTATAATGTCCGTATGGCTCTAGTTCTTCTTCTAAAATATTTAAATTAGCTGCAATTTCTTGAATCTTCTTCATACTTGCTTCTTGTGCGATTTCAATATCAGATTTAACTGTTGTAGTAGTTGTCATATACCCTAGTCCCCCTTTAATTGATTCTGATGATATTGTATCAGTTTTTTGTATTTTCTGCACTTATTTACCTCCTAAAACCCTTCAATTTTGTTATACGTTTTTTAACATAAATACCCATAAAAATGTTAACGCTTGTTGTAACTCTGTAGGTAGCTGACCTAACATCTTCTCATTTACTCCGCGCTTATATACGCCGGTACCATCTACAACTTCAAATCCTTGTTCTTTTGCTAACTCTTCAAATTCCCAAGGCATCATCGTATTGCAAACAACGTCTTTGCCATATAGGCGCGGATAACTGTTCTCTCTCGGTTTTGCTGTCGGTCCTAAAATTGCAATACATGCGTATCCATCTTTCTTTAAAACACGCTTTATTTCATTTAATGCTCGCAACGGCTCCTCGGTCCATTCTAAAGAATTAATTGCCATAATTGCTTCAAATTTCTCATTTTCAAATGGTAATGAAGAAAGATCACCTTTTATAAAAGATAAGTTTGGGTCTTCTCCGCGCTCCTTACCCTTTTGAATCATAACTTCCGATAAGTCCACCCCAACCGCTTTGTAGCCAGTAAGACTTAATTTATATGTACCATACCCATCACCACAGCCAACATCTAACACTTGTACTTCCTTTTCCACGTACTGCTCAAAAAATGGAATGATTGTACTCCTGCTCCCGCTATCCCACATTTCTTGACTATTTTGATTCCAAAACTCTGCATTGTTATCCCATTTTTTCTCTGCCGATTCATGCCAATTAAACTTCGCCATACATTCCCCTACCTTCACGTATTATCATTCATTTCATTCTACATCATGTTCCAAAATCCCTGTTTATCTTCATAAGGAGATAAAGTGAAACTTTAATCAGTGGGGGTGTTTGTTCGTCCCCCACTGATTATTATTTGAACCAATCGGGCTTTTACTGGCAGCCCGACTCCCATCTAACTTCTTTGCTCCAGCCGAATTTTGAGGTGGGGGTCTTACTGCACGGCAAATAGCGGGATAAACAGGATAACAACGGAATCTATTTTCTCCAATTTTTGCTTTACTTGGGTTTAACTCATACTCATGTTCTGCTCCTTATGAAAGATACTATAGATACACCCAATTGAAAGAGAGGGATGTACATGCGAAGAAAGAGAAATCATCATTTTAAAAGTGGTGAAAAAAACGAAGAGTATGCAGCTGAAATATCTCCGGCTGGTATTCCGATTAGACATGAGCGCAAAGAAATTGCAAATGAAATAGAAGGTACAAATACCGGTGCAATGATCGGCTATGTCGCATTATTTCTTTCGTTATTCTCCATTGCTTTTTATCCTGTTACACTCGGCTCCCTTGCTATTTTAGTTGGCTTATTAGCTGTCAATTTTGGAGCGAGAACACTTGGATATACCGCAATTGGTTTTGGTAGTTTTTCTGTTTTATTTACTTTACTCTATCCGCTTGCTTTGTCAGCGTTTTAAAAAAAACACACCAAGTTATACTTGGTGTGTTCATTCATGATACAACATGATATGACCGCATCCACAACAATGCTTCGCTGTAATTTCTTGAAAAACTGGATAATTTTCTTCATCTCTATGCTCAATAAACACCTTTTCAAATCGGTACATGTTTGGCGCATATGCCCAATCTTGCTTCGTACGTGCATATAATGTTGAAGAAAAAAACTCCTCACCACCACAAACGATACATCCCTTCTTCATCAATACCCCTCCTATGCTTGTCTTACTTCATCTATATGAACATAAGCATAAAAAAAAGACCTTCTATTACTAGAAAGTCTTCTCTGAAACAAAAAGAAATGTACCGAATATACCTACTCCGCTATATTCTTTCGTAACACCAGCTTCTGTTTTATACGTTTGCTTTACAGTCATAAAGAAAACACCATTTCGTGCATCAATACTTTCAAACTGTAATTTCTCTTTTTTTTCATCTACATTTTGCGTGCATTCAAAGCTACTCTCGTCACATTTCAATGCATACTTATCCTCTAAATACAATTTAAAATCTGATTCTTTCGGACAAGTTATAAGTAATATTGCCACGAGAATAATACTTACAATACCCACAATTGTATAATATTTCTTCATTTGTTCTCCTTTCAAAAGACAAGAAAACTTGACTTCATGCGCCAAGTTTTCTTAGTCTACAACCCATTGCCACTCTTGTTCTTTCTTATCAAAAATGAGCCAACCCGTTTCTGTTACTTCCGCTTTCAATTCATCGATATTATCTAGTACCTCATCCGTACTTTCGAATGATCCTACTACATATACCGGAATTTCAAGACCTCTTCTCGACTCAATTTTCCCCGCTAAATCAATGTATAACCCATCTTCCATTAACGGCATAAGCCCAAGGATAACTTCCTTTGAAATTGCTGGGAAAATTTTTGATTTTTGGAAGAAAGTAAAACGTTTCTTTCCAAACGAACCGAGTTTATATGGAATCACTTTACTTAGCATTCCTACAAAATCACCGATTCTACGGTAATACACTTTGTTGTACCAACCGTCATCATGTGAAAAATAAACGAATCTATTCTTCAACAATGGGAAGAACGTTCTTCCAAGTGGTTCTTTTTTGTGAGCCAAATATAATAATTCTGCAATTTCTTTTGGCTCTAACTCATCTAAATCGCTTGCATCATCGAAATCTACCCAACAAAATTCATCAAATTCATCAATCTCTGCTTGAATGAGTTTATGTATGTTTTCTTCCTCAACATATTCAAATAAAGTATGATAATGAAAATCTGTCCACTCAAAATTATGCTTTAAAAGCAATACTTGATGAAGCGGTGAAGGGATGTTACTTGCAAACTCTTTAAACGTAATTCCAGATGTAATAAAACAATGACCCCGACGATTACCATTAATATATATCATATTGTTTACTTGGTCAGATCCTCCAGACAAAGCACCTAGCCACCTTCGTTTTATATGTTTCAATTCTATAGCATATTTTAACATGAAAAATTTTAGAAACATAGAAAAAACTTCAAAAACTATTTACAATTTCATGTGTTTTATTACATACTGATTACAAGAAAAAACGCCTGCTTATGAGCAGGCGTTTTTAAAGGATTTCATCTGGGTTTTGAGGGTGATGATTTCCCTCTTTCTTTTCATCTGTTTGGAACATCGATTGAATTTTATCAATTGTTTGTGGAGCTAATTCAATTATTTTTTCTGCTAAATGTGTCGCATTTTGTAAATGAAGAATATTTACCCCGTCTTTATTCACGACTAGAAATGCTACTGGTGTAATGGAAACACCACCTGCGCTACCGCCACCAAATGCAGGGTTACCGTTCGCTCTTTGTCCATCATTCGTCTGGAAATCAGAACCTCCTGCTCCAAAACCGAACGCTACTTTAGAAACCGTTAACACTACACCACCGTCAGCCGTTTGAACAGGCTCTCCAACAATCGTATTTACATCGACCATTTCCTTCAAATTTTCCATTGCTGCTTTCATTAATCCTTGAATTGGATGATCCACCGTTCATAACCTCCTTTGTCATATCTTTCCTAGTTTTTCCGAAAGTTTGTGAACTAAACATAAAATTTTATATTGATTTCAAAAATAAAAAGTTGTAATATTTAGAAAAATAAAAAAAAGAGGTCAATTTACTATGCTCAAAAAATTAACTCAAAATGATCATGAACAAGTACTTTCTTTTCTAAAAGAAGAAGCAGCAATGAATTTATTTATTATTGGAGATATTGAGGCTTTCGGTTATGATACAGCTTTTCAAGAATTATGGGGAACATTCAAAGAGAACGGAACATTAAAATCAATTTTACTCCGCTTCCATGATGCATTTATACCGTACAGTAAAGAAGATTTTGTTACCTCTGACTATGAAGCACTTCTTTCCGTATATAAGCCGCTTAAACTCTCTGGCAAGTCAACTATTGTGGAACGATTTGAAACCGCTCCAAGTATACAACTAGGTGCCAAAAATGAAATGTATTTTTGCGAATGTCTAGATGACAACAACTTACCTAGCACGCCTGTTCAAGAAACAATTAAACATGCCACACTAGATGATGTAGAGCGAATTATGAAATTACGAAGTAACATCGCTGAATTCCCGACTGCTAATGAATCAGAGAAAATATTAAGACAAGCTCTCGAAACAAATACAGGACGTACATATTATATTGAAAAAGACGGTGCTATTATCGCATCTGCTTCTACTTCCGCTGAAAATTCACTATCCGCTATGATAGTTGGTGTATGTACACACCCAAATTATCGCGGGAATGGATATGCTTCGCTCATATTACAGAAAATGATCCAAGACTTTACGAAAGAAGGCCGAACGCTTTGCTTATTTTATAACAACCCAGCTGCTGGACGGATTTATAAACGATTAGGATTTAAAGATATTGGGATGTGGACGATGTATCGATAATAATGCATAATACACGCAGAAGAGGCTGCCTATTATAAGTAGCCTCTTCTGCGTATAACTAATATCTATTCACATGTACTCCGCTTGTCGTTACTATATGATATACTATGCTTGTTAACTCTTGTTAATTTCTATAACATAAAAAAACAATTTAAATCTTTTATCTTTACAACTGAACCAATTAGGAACGCTTTATCGTTATTCTCTGTTCTTATTTAGATATATTTTTCGACTTGCTACTGAAATTTTCTAATAAATAGGAAATTCCAATACCTACTCCACCAATAATTAGAGCAACAATAGCTGTTAAAACCCTTTTTCCCATTGGCTGCGGAAAGAAGAAGGAAGAAAAAAATAACACTGCGGTAAAAATACACATTAAAATGCGCCCTTGTTTAAACATGCTTGATTGCTCCTTTTTTCTTTGTTAAATAAAAAATCAGCCCTCCATTACCAGGGAGATAACGTTAAAAGAGGCGACCAGTAGGCCACCACCCAAGTAAAGCTATTAGTCATACATGTTATATATTTTCAACTGATATTCCATGCAATCTATCTCTATTTTACCCTTTTCTTTTTTCGATTTCTAAATATAATCTCTAATACAATTACCGTACTGAATCCTACAGTTAGTTGTAAAACTGTAAACAGCAATTTATCATTTAGAGGCATTGTAGGTACACTCCACAGCAGTACTGGAGGGATAAGTATGCCAATGATTACAAGGGTTCTCATTATTTTCCCCATTTTATTTCCCCTATCTTATTTTTTAAATCTATATGTATTTTTCAACTAATCTACAATTCTAATAATTTCTCACGTAGAACTAATTCACTCTCAGTCATATACCCTCTATGCATTTCCTCTACAATCTTATCATGATTAAAACAAAGTACTTTTTCATCACCTAGATAGCCCACTGGATAAGGAACGCCCACATAATCAAAATCACGTTTATCTGCTGATACAACCATTCTTCCAATGATCATAATAATCGGTTCTACCTCTTCTAGTTTTACTACTGTTCCGATTGGTAAAAGTTTCATTTATTCATTCCCCTTTATATATTTTTTGATAAAAGTGTTCAATAAGCAATTAAGACCACATAGCTATTACACCAAATAAAAGTATTACAAATACATTTATAATTTTTATATTAATGTCTGCAGTTACCATAAAACTTGCAATTACTCAATTATACTTTCTTATTTAAGTACATTAATTATCTCTATTCTTTTTAAATTTATTAGTGATGTATTCTAATAAATTTGTAGTCCCAAGAGACATTACACCTAATACAAGTATAAAAGTGAAAATAATAATTTTCCCTTTTAAATCTAAAGGAAAAAACAAACTAGCAATAGCCATTGCTATAAACCCAACAATTTTAATAATTTTTGACGATTTAAACATTCTCTTATTCCTCTTCCCCACGATTTTTGAATTTTGCAAATAGACCACCACCAACTTTTCCACCACCAACATACGCACCAGTTTCTTGACCTACATGAAACTTATAACCAAACGTCCCCAAACCAAATTCAGCTCGCACTTCGAGATCGTGATCTTTAAAAAATGGAATAATATTTGGAATATCAATTCTATCTAGCTTTGCTTCATATTTTTGTATTGTCACTTCTGCATCATCTTTAAACGTATAATCCTCAACCCCGTATACAACTGAAGCATCTATGAATTTTTGTGTTACTGATATTTCTGAAACATAAGGGTTTTTAAACGAAAGACTATCCTCGAATCCTGTAACTCCGCCCTTCACTCCAAGAATCTTTCCTGTCAATACATCTTCTTTTATCGTATCAAATTTATAAGGAAGTCCCACCTCTAGCTCTGCATGCCCAGCTTTGAACCCTAGCTTACTATTCTCAGAAAGTTCATATTCTCCCTCTAGTAATGACCCTTCTGTTTTAATACGATAGCGATCCTCTGTATTTACTTTTGTTGAACCTGTAAGTGTTTTATAATCCCCTTTAAAAGGTTTCCCCGTTAAAATGGTGGAAGCCATCGCAATAGCAACATCCATATTATCTACCTGCTCAAATTTATTAGCAGAATCAAGAAGAAACTTCTCAAGTGGCTCTAATATGGTTATAAATTGCGCCATCTTAAAAGATGAATCGCGAAAATCCATATTAAATTTCATATAAGTTGAGCCCAACCAATTACTAGAAATCATATCAATATCTCGTTTTAGTCGCTCCTGTGTTGCAGTTGCATTCGTGATAGTTGATCTAATAGTCCCTGCCACTTTTCGCAACTGTTCAGGAGTAACTTTTATATCTCCCATAGTCATTCCCCTTTTAAATATTTATATAGGATATTTTACCATAGAAAATTAATTTTACAGAATAATATTTTTTATACTCTTAAAAATCCGAAAGCTCGCTCTCCTCAAGAGAAGCAATTTTAATCAATACTATTAAATGCACAGATAGCTGATAACGAGACGGAAGCAATTCCTAGTATTCTTTTCCTAGATTATTTGTACATAAAGAAAAGAGCAACCTGTGTGGGCTACTCTTCCTGAAATCGCTCTTCATGGAAAAAATTATCGTGATAATTTTTTCCTATTTTATTAGTCTTATTTATTATTAAGTTTACTATACATCCGTTCGTAAAGTTTATTAGTACCAAGTGCACATGCTCCTAAAATAAGAACACCTATAATAAAGCCAACCTTTTTAGGTAATTCATACGGAGACATAATAGCAACTACAAGAAATATAGCAATCGCGACATATGTAATATATTTTCCAACCTTAAATGGCTGCATAATAATATGCTCCTCTCTTAATCCTCAAACTTAATGGTACCACCTAGTCCATAACTATCTCTAACATATAATCCCGTTTCTTATCCTAATTATTATTCCTCCTTCAATCTAAGTTTCATTTACTCATCCTCCTTTTAATATACTCCATTAAATTAATTGCTCCTATCGCCATTGCTCCCCAAAAGATCACACCAAATGTATATATAATCTTTTCTTTTATTGAATATGGCCCCATCAGCCCGACAGCGACTGAAATTACAACTAGTATTACCATTATAATTTTCGGAATCTTCATCACCTTACTACTCCTTATCTGTCTTCTCAAATTTTACAAATCTACAACTTTGGACTTTACTACTGTTCCCACTTGTAAAAGCTTCATTTTCATTCCCTTTTATCTTTTGTTTTTCCAATAAAGTCCATTAAATAGGTAAATCCAATTGCTAATCCGCCAAAAACAAGTACAAAAAAGAAAGTAAGTATACGATCTCCTAATGACTGCGGAAAAAATAATGAGAGTAGTGCAATAATAGGTACTGTTATTAAATATATAGTTCTCATTCGCTTGAAAGGTAGCATTTATTTACTCCTTTTTCCATTGAATTTCTCCATAAAATTTATAATTAATGTGTTCCATACTAGAGAAAATCCAGTAAATATAAGAACAGCTAGCGAAATAACAATTTTATCCCGCATTAACGGGCAGTAAGACTCCCACCTCAAAGATCGGATGGAACAAAGAAGTTAGGGGGAGATCAACTGCCCGTAAGCGCCCGATTGGTTCAACTAATAATCCGTGGGGGATGAACATCCCCCACGGATTAAAATTTCACTTTATCTTTCCACGTTTCTCCATTTATCATAGCGAGTGTGATTAATAGTACTGCTGCACAGATTACTATTTGCGTAACTTTGTGCATAGTAATCTCCTCCTTACACACCTTAATCATCAAACTTTCCCACTTCTTTCATTAAAACTCCTTTCTCAAGTCCCTCCGACTCAATTACAATTGCCATCAAGCCCTTTTCCGTACTCGTCTCATGTAACTCACCCTTCTCCCAAAATACAGCTTGTCCAGCTTCCACCTTCACTTTTTCTTTATTTGCTCCACACGCATATCCTTCTCCGTCCACAATAAGAAGCAGTTGAGATACAACTGCTTCATGATATCCGATGATTCCATTCTCTTGTAAATGCATAGCGCCGATATGTATATTCCCTTGATGGTTTAATATTTTCGACATTATGAAATTAGATTGAAATAATGATATGTGCTTTCCCACTTTTTCACTAAAATCAAATATTTTCATTTCTGCTCCTCCCTATACGTATAAAACCATCCTTACTGTCTGCATCATATGTCCTTCGAAATCTTCTTCAAATTGCTCTAATTCGGCAAAACCTTTCGCTTCATAAAAGCGCTTTCCTTTTTCATTTGCTGCTTCTACATGTATGTACAGTTTCCGAATCCCTTTTAACCCCTTAATCCCTCTTTTTAACAAAGCACTTCCTATCCCTTTTCCTTGCTGATCTGGCAACAAATAAATCGCACCTAATTCTGCTTCATTTTGCAGTCTAACAGGTGAAAAATTCGCAAACCCAATTACTTCTCCCTCTTCTTCTGCAACGAATAAATGTGTATTTTTAAGACGATATTTCATTTTTTCATCGGAATATGCCTCATCTAAAAAACTATCTTGCATCTCTCTCGGAATAATTCCTTCGTAAGTATCATGCCAAGCTATTTTCGCTACGTTTTGTACAGCATGAATATCTTCTTGCTTCATTTCTCTAATTACATATGTCATCTCGATGTCTCCATTCTCTTTAAATTATATTCTGCTAATATACTAGAAGAAATGGCAAAACCATCTTCATAATTTACCTTAATTAATTTTAACTTCTCAATCGAAGCTATTGTAACATCAAACTTTTCATATATATATTCCATTACACTTAAAAATTGATTTAAATTTAACCCATTTGCAATCGTGCAATGCGGCACCCATTTTCCTGGTACGTAATATGACTGTAGATTATCATGAAAAACTTTGAAATAATCATGATAAGAATGATGAAGTCTTAATAACTCATCAGTAATGGTTGGTGCTAGAAAGATCGTTCCGTTAGTAGGAAAAGTTCCAACAGAAGGAAAAGTTACAGTGGAGATGTTCTCTTGAAAAGCTACAAACTCCTCTAATCTCTTCGTATATAAATTAATATCTAACTCCTTATAATCAGCCAATGTTATATGTGGTTCTACTCCGGCTAGTTCATTTGTTTCAATTATATTCGTTAATTCATTTTGCAATTCTCTAACTTTATTAGTAGACACACAATCAAATGTAGCAATGATAGCGTACATGCTTCCTCACCCCTTCGTTACACATAGCACTTCCCATTCTTCACGAATCATTCCCATTCGAATAGAATCATAGTATGTCCCGTTATAATATCGGCATTTTCGCATTCTTCCTTCTAAGCTCATTCCTATTTTCTCTGCTACTTTCATCATTCTTTCATTGCCAGACCAAGTTGTAAGCCCTACTCTACCAATCTCCATATTTTCAAATAGTAAGTCCCTATATAATGTTAATGCTTCTGTACCATATCCACCGTTCCAGTATGCTGGGTCATAAATTACGATTCCCATTTCTAACCAACGCGTCGGTTTATGCTCCCAATAAAATCCGACTGTCCCTATAATTTGACCGTCATTTTCGACAATTAAATTCGATAGCGGCTCTTCTATTAAACGTTTTTGTGAGTTTTCTTTATATCGCGTGTATTCTTGCATTGTTATTGGAAAGTATGGTGCATCCCATTTTTTCCACTCTGGATTTTCTTCTTTATATATGAAGCTCCATAATGTTTTGATATCTGATTCTTCTATTGTACGAATTGTAACTTTGATCCCCTTTAATATAACGTTTTGCATAATTTCCTCCTACATTCCTCTTTATTTCATATACAATTATAATGTTTTTTCAGAAAAATCAAAACAAAACTCTACTCTATATTGTATAATTTTGTTATAAGATACGAATTATTTATGTAAATTAGCCAATTTTTTCGAGTTTTATCTAGAAACGGAATTTCGGAAAAAATTAGATGAAGTACGAACTCGTAGCATAGTTAATAAAAAACAGGAGGTTATATCCCTCCCATTTTAGCTAAATATTGTATTTCCCTTCTTTTCTACCTCAAGTAGAATCCCTTTCTCTATCCAGCCCTCTACTCCATCTTTTTTAATTAAATCATATCCCCTGCAGCTACCATCAATTAAAGAAACTGTATCCCCTTTTCTAATACTGATTTGCGCACAAGAAATATCCGTTTTCACTGTATACTCACCTGATTCAAGTTGCTTTATATACTCGTTTTTCACATGAAGTAATTCATTTGTTCCTAGTTGTTTACATACGGTAAAACCTTTCATTCTCTCCACAGGTTCTATGTAATAATGTGGATATGTAACCCCGCCCTGCATTACTGAATTCGCATTAAAATCAGCCAATACTTCATACTGTGGAAAATGATCTACATATGTATAAGAAAACGTATCACCTGAAGTTGTCCTCTGAATAATAAATGCATTTAATTGCCCTGCTTCTTTAATCGCATTACCACCATCAATCGCAATAATTTTTTTCTCCTTATCAATAACTGGATTGTTAGACGGCGCCTCCTCGGAATAGTTCACAACAGGCCAATGTCCAACAATTACGTACTTATCCGCACTATGTGACTTATTAAAAAACTCTGGTATTGCAATTGCATTTTTCCTGTCTGTTTGTCTCCAATTCTCTCTATCTTCAAGGCCAGCATGTACAAAGATATAATCATCAGTTTCAATAGCAGTTGGCAATTCTGTTAGCCACTTTATTTCTTTTGAAAAATGGCTCATCAATATTTTTTTCACTTCACAAATATCACTTTCTTCATTAACGGTAACGTTCAATTTCGCTAACCATTCATTAAAAATTGTATTCTTTCTCGTACATAAATAATTTATTAGCGCAGGATTTTCATTTACAAGCGCTTCAACTACAGCTTCACAATTCCCTTCAATTACATAAACATTTGGCTTGCTAACTACTAGATCCATCACATAGTTTACGACGCCAATGCTATTTCTTCCTTTCTCACAAAGATCACCATTAATAATTAAATAATCTTCATCTTTAAAATTAACTTTATGTAATAATTCCTTTAAAAGATTTAATTCGCCATGAATATCAGAGATTACGATAACTCTTACACCTTTTGGGATTAATAGTTTCTGAATTTTTTCCAAGTATGAACTCCCCTAACCTTCTTTACATTCAATATTATCGTCTCAATTATAAAGAAACTATTCGACAAAATAAGCAATTAACCCTCTTCATCTTAAACTTCTAAATAAAAGTAGGTTCTATATGTTACCTCACATAGAACCTACTTAATATTATAACTCTTTATAAAAAGAATAACTTACCTTATCATAGCCTTCTCTTTCATAAAAACGATGGGCATCAACTCTTGGAAACGCTGATGTAAGAACGATAGAACTGCACCCTTTTTCTCTCCCCCATTTTTCTACATATGACAGAAGAACTTTACCATATCCTTTCGATCTGTGAGCTTCCGCAGTTACAAGGTCATATACGAAAACATGTTTCTCATTATAAAAGTTCGTACAAATTGCTACACCAGCAAGACAAACAACTTCATCATCTTCATTCTGTAACGAAAGTAGTTTATAATTTTCTTCTTTCATTTTTTGAAATAAAGAACTTGCTTCTTCTCTTGAAAGTTTCGTTCGTAATTGCTGTAATACGGGGAATACATCATGTAAATCAGCTTCTGTTACTACTTCTCTAATATTCATTATGATTCTCTCCTTACTATTTATAAAATTTTCTAAATGTTATATCATTATTATAAAAAGCAACTGCCCCTCACTTAAGTGACAGTTCGATTATTTTTTATATGGCCAGTTTTTAAAGGAGAATTCATAAAATGGATCTTACTATCTCATTGCAATTAGAAAGTAAAACACCAATTTATTTACAAATTTACGAATATATGAAACGAGAAATCTCTCAGGGATCACTGCCTGCCGGTACACGCCTTCCTTCTCACAGAAATTTAGCGATACAACTTAATGTTAGCCGTATTACTGTTGAATCTGCTTATCAACAATTACTAGCTGAAGGTTATGTAGAAAGTAAACCGAAACGTGGGATTTTTGTTGCAGAAGTTGATATTGATGTCATTAAAAATAAACAACAAGTTGTGTCAAACAGCGCTAACAATATAAAAAAAGAACAATATGACTATGATTGTAGCCAAGGGCTGATTGATCAAAAAGCTTTTCCAATTACAAACTGGAAAAGAGCATTACAAGAAACTTTATTCCAGTATGAAAATGAATTATTTGCTAGAGAAGATCCTCAAGGTGAGTTCGTTTTACGAGAGCATATTTCAAAATATTTATACCATGCCCGCGGGGTACATTCTTCACCTGATCAAATTATTATCGGAGCCGGTACGCAGCCTCTTCTTTGGCTACTACTTCAACTGCTTGGTTCAAAAAAAGAATATGGAATCGAAAACCCTGGATTTCACCGTATAACTGCCATGATTCAAAGTTCTGGTCTTCCTGTTCACCCTATTTCATTAGACGATAAAGGGATTCGTATTTCAGCTTTACGTGAATCACGTTCCAATGTAGCATACGTCACTCCATCACACCAATTTCCTCTTGGAATGATTATGCCATTATCTAGAAGGCTCGAATTATTAAGATGGGCCAATGATTGCGGAGGATATATTATTGAAGATGATTATGACGGAGAATTTCGTTATGTAGGAAAACCTATTCCCTCTTTACAAGGACTAGATTCAAATGAACGCGTTATTTATATGGGAACTTTCTCGAAATCCTTCTTACCTTCTTTGCGAATGGGGTATATCGTTTTACCAACTCATCTATTAAAAATCTATACAGAGCTTGAAGGTAAGTTTAAACAAACTGTTTCCACAATACAGCAACTCGCTTTTGCAACCTTTATTCACAATGGTGATTGGGAGCGCCATTTGAACCGTAGTCGTACGTTATATAAAAGAAAGCACACATTACTAGTTAAATCTATCAAAAATGAAATGGGATCTCGTGTTCAAATACTTGGCGAACAGTCTGGACTGCATATCGTACTTCATGTTCATAATGGTATGAACGAACAAGAACTGATTCATACTGCTGCAAAACAACAAATCAAATTATACCCACTCTCTACATATGATTCTGTACATAATTTAAGCGAGGCGTCATATGTACTACTCGGTTTCGGCAGCATTCCCGAAGATAGTATCGAAATTGTAGTCAAATTACTAAAGGAATCCTGGTTCCCTAAGTAAAATAACTCCACATAAGTATAACTTATGTGGAGTTATTTTACACACTATTTTTCTGATACGTCTCCTGATCGAGCAGTCCTTCCTGGACGCTTAACACCAGTTGTTTCTGTTGAATAGGAAGCTTCAATTATAGCGGTTGGATCTACAGAGAGAACGAGATCTTTCATTTTTGGATAAATGAAACGGTTTGTAATACAATAAATGATTTTCTTGTGCTCTCCTAAAAAACCACCTTCTCCATGTAGATACGTAACGGATAATTGCAATTCTTTCATAAGCAAATCGCCTATTTCTTTATTTTTCCCAGAAATAATCATAACGCTCTTTCCTTGATTAATACCATCTAATATGAAATCAATCATTTTCGTAACAATATAGAAAATAGCTAATGAGAACATCGCTTGTTCGATTGAAAATAAAATGGCAACAAAAATGAAAATAACCGCATTTACAGCAAGTAAAAATGTACTAATTGGTACTTTAAAATGCTTGTTCATCCAAACAGCTAACATTTCTGACCCATCAATTGCTCCACCCATTTTTACAACAATCCCAACACCAACTCCAAATAGAACTCCTCCATAAAGTACAATTAATAATTCCGAAGTTGTAATTGCTGGAAATGGCTTTAAATAAATCAATCCAAGTGTTGTAACAACATTTGCATAAGACGTACGGATAAAGAACTTCTTACCCATTACTTTTGCAGTAAATAACAAAATAGGAATATTAAGTCCTAAAAACACTCCGTAAAGCGGTAATCCTGCAACTTTATTTGCCATAATAGCAATCGCAGTTACCCCACCGTCTACTAGGCCATTAGGCGCTAAAATAAGTTCTAGTGAGCCCGCTACAATAATGGATCCAATTGTTAATAATACGTATTCGAATAATTTTTTCATTCATTACCCCCAAAACTTATATATTTTCTTAGTATTATTTTAACGTAATTTTACTACTAATTCAAAGATATCAGTTTATATACACAAAAGTTTCACCTTTATAGTGATTTTTTATGTAATTTATTTATAAAAACACACTTACGTATTTCAGTAAGTGTGCTCCAAACATTTATTTAAGTTTTAAGTATGAATTCACTTTCATTTTAAATATTTCATCAACTGCTCTATTATACCCACCAGCATTTCGAAGTGACTCTCCAACTTTACGACTATTTTCCTTAAACGTTACATCATACATTACTTTCTTTACAGTCTCACCTAACAATTCAGAAGTTAATTCTTTACAATTAAGCCTTATTCCAGCTCCTACTTCACTCACTCGTTTCGCAACTAAAGGCTGATCTCCTGTTACCGGAATTACAACTAACGGGACACCGTAATATAGTGCTTCACTCGAACTATTCATACCACCGTGTGTCACGAATACATCAGCGTACTGTAATACTTCTAATTGCGGCACATAATTATACAACTTAAAGTTATTCGGAATGTTTTCAAATTGACTTATATTTATCTTCTTACCAACAACTAATACGACTGTCGCTTCTACATCTTTAAACGCTTCAAAACATTTTTCATATAACTCAGGTTGTTCATTAAAAACTGTTCCCATAGAAATGAAAATCAATTGTTTATCTTTTAAATCTTCCATAGGAAAGCTATCTACTTCTTTTCGAGTAGCAATTGATGGACCGACAAACTTATACGATTCATCGAATACATCTGAACGCGGCTGATATTCCTTTGAAGTATATACAATAGTAATATCACCAGGATGATTCATAATATCATACATATTAATACATTTCATTCCATACTGCCTATTCCATTTTTCCATTCCCGCTAAACAAGATTGATATAATGGATTAGTTTCATCTACTTGTCTCGATTCTTGTTCATCATTAAAAGTAATGTACTGATTAAAAGCAAACGTTGTACAAGAAGAAACGCTAGGTAATTTTAAAACATTCGCTATAATACGTCCTACTGGAAAATGATTATCGTATATCAAGTAATCGTACTTTTCCCCTTTTGTTTCTTCTACAATTTGAGTAACAATACGCTCTGATGCTTCAATCATATGAGATAGCATCGTCAAAGGACTCCCACCTTCATTTACTCGTTCCATAATATTAATTTGAGAGAGAAAATTCTCAAACACTCGGAATTCTGCACCTGTTGCTTCAATCTTCTTTCTATAATCTTCAATACAATACGAAACAACTGTTTCCCCTCGCCGAATTAACTCACTTACAATAGCTAAAGTCGGATTTATATGACCTTCTCCAGGGAAATTTATTACGAGTACATTTGCCATAATATTCTCTCCTATCTAATATAATTAATAGTTAATCATATTAATTAATTTAAAACTATTAAGTAATCTATTCTACTTCTTCATATTTTTCTCTTCATTTTATTATTGAGAAATATTTTTTATAACCTACATTATAACTCTTATAAAAGTAGGCTTAACCTTTCATTTATTGAAAAATACGGGATTTACATTCAGGCATTTTTACAGATTTATCATCAGAAACATTATTTTGATAATTCATACAAAACTAGAAAAATATAATTTTCACACTGATTTCTCACCATAAATTTATTTAAGTTCTATGTTGTCCCCATCATTATCCACTTGGTACATATTCTGTTATATAATGAATTTATAGAATTTACAGAAAAAGAAGCTCTTTCATGCTACAACAATTGTTTACTTCACCTATTTTATCCGCTCAAGCTTTGCATCCAGGCTATGAAGACCATGCAAGCGACGTGTTTCTTGTTAAAACAGAAGCTGAAGAAGTTATTGTTCGCTCTTCAAAAATGACTGAAGAGCCCAACAATGATTTTTGGTGGGGATGTAAAAATCTTTTTGGAATTGATCCAAGGCATGTACATCATTTAGAAACAATACACGCATTATTGAAAAAGCATACTACCTTACCCATCCCGACTATTTTGCAAAAACATGTTTTAAATGAGCGAGAGTATGTAATCGTCGAAAAACTAACCGGAAATACGCTGCAATCATTTATCGGACAACCTGATTCTATTTTATTCAGTCTTGGAAAAGGACTAGCAGAAATTCATTCGTTTCAAGCAGAGTTTATAGGAAACCCATCAAATACTTTCCACATTCCACTAGAAGAATTTAAGTCTCACATATTAAAAATCAGTAAAGATCTTGTAAATAAGTTCTATTCCGATAACGCGAGCATCCAAAACGCATTTCATACTTTTGAGTCACAGCTCTCTTCCTTGCCGTCACCGAAGGAATCTACACTTGTTTTAATTGATATGGATCCTACTCAGTTTTTATCAGATGGAGAATCTATTACTGGTTTAGTAGATACAGAGGCTTATGCAATTTCTCCACGAGAGTTTGATTTTATTGGATTAGAATATGTACTTACAGAAAAAGAGGCTCATGCTTTTAAACAAGGTTACGAAACCATTATGCCCATTCCTCGTCTTGAAGAATGTAGACATCCCTATCGATATTTGTACCGGTTATTATCTGTTCAGGGCAGTGTGGAGTTAGACAAGTGG
Organism: Bacillus sp. SRB_8; assembly: GCF_003264205.1. Taxonomy (NCBI): domain Bacteria; kingdom Bacillati; phylum Bacillota; class Bacilli; order Caryophanales; family Bacillaceae; genus Bacillus; species Bacillus sp. SRB_8. Next base: position 46,604 of record NZ_NADT01000042.1, read on the forward strand.
TTGCGTCATCCATCCTATTTTTAAATACGAATGAGAGGGATTATGAAATGAATATTGAACAAAAGAAATCTTTAACAGCAAACGAAATTCAGCAAATGAAAGATTTATCTCATATTTGCGGACAACACGATCAAATTGATTACTCGTCAGATTTACATATAAACTTTTTAACTGCCCGTAATATAGAAGTGGTAAATGATTTTCTATTTTATGATGATACTCAATTAATCGGTGCATTAAGTATATATGACTTTGAGAGACCAACAAAACTGGAGTTAATAGGGTTTGTTCATCCGAACTATAGGAAACAACATATAGGCACTACTCTTTTACAAACCGCAATGAAAGAAATACAAAAAAGAGAGGCTGATGAAGCCCTTCTTATAATTAATGGTGACTCTATTTCAGGGAAATCATTTGCAAAACAAATGAACTTTCCTTATTTATACAGTGAATACGGTATGGAGTTCAAAACAAACGAAGCACAAAAAACAATGAAAAATAATATTAATCTTACCGTTGCATCTTCTGAATTACTTCCTGATCTTATAGAAATCGCTAGTGAAGCTTTTGGAGATTCGGCAGCAAATACATCCACATGGTTACAAAAGATGATGAATTCATCTTCCCATCAAGTTTACAGTGCTCTTATCGATGAAAAAGTGATAGGAACGATTACAGTTACTGAGCAAGAGCAATCTACTACACTATCAGGATTTGCAGTTCATCCTTCTTATCAAGGTAAAGGATATGGTAAAGATATTCTTAGTTATATGGTACATACACTTATTACAGAAGGAGTTTCAACAATTGAACTAGACGTCGAAACGAAAAATAACAATGCTTTAAAACTATATACACAATGTGGTTTTGAAATTAAAAAGAAGCATGACTATTATAATTTAATGAATTTTGAGCAGAATACATATGTCTAAAAAACTAATTTATTCTGATTATGATATTTTTGCAGACATTTATAATAAACATTGGGGACATTTTGCAGAACACTCCTATCCAGCCTATCATAAATTTGTTTTACAAGATGCCGCTTCCCACTCCCGTATATTAGACCTTTGCTGCGGGACTGGTCATCTTACTAGGAAACTAATTGATAATAATTTTATAGTAACTGGTATAGATGGTTCTGCTCAAATGATCGAACACGCACGTCAAAATGCGCCAGATGCAACCTTCATCGTCGATGATGCTCGCTATTTCAATATAAATAAGCAATTCCACTACGTCATCTCAGCCGGTGATAGCTTAAATCACATTATGAAATTAAACGAGCTAAAAGACGCTTTTCATCATGTTTATTCGGCATTATATGATGGAGGTACATTCGCATTTGATATAAATACAGAAAAAGGATTTCTTGAAAACTGGAGTGCTTCGTTTCATATTTCAGAACGAGAATATGTTTGTACCATTGATTCCACGTATGATAGTGAAAGTAACAGAGCAGAAATGAACTTCATACTATTTAAACATGACATAGATGATAGTTGGAAAAGAAGTGACTTTTCTTTTGAGGAAGCCTGTTACTCCAATGAAGAAATAATTTCTTCGTTGGAATCTGTAGGATTTAAAAACATTCAACTACATGGTGCAAATAGAACATTTTTCATTTGTCAAAAATAAAAAAACTGAATCATATCGATTCAGTTTTTTCTTATTTTTTTCTTAATATATTTACAACCGCAGTCGTTTCATCATTTTTTTTATAAACACGTGGAATTCTTCTATCCAACATGCATGTAACTTCATAATTAATTGTACCTAACATATCTGCTATTTCTTCCACCGCAATCTCTTCTTCATCTTGTTTGCCGTAGAATACAACTTCGTCTCCTACTTGTACTGGCATTGCATTTGTAACATCTAGCATAAGCTGATCCATACAAACACGGCCAATTACAGGTACTCGTACTCCGTTTATTAGTGCATGCCCTTTATTAGATAGCTGACGATTATAACCATCAGCATAACCAATCGGTACAGTTGCAATCCATTCTTCGCCCGTTGTTACATAAGTATTCCCATAGCTAACACCACGATTTTTCTTCGCATGTTTAACATGAGCTACTTTTGATTTTAAAGACAACGCTGGCTGTAAGGAAGCAACTGTATGATCCACTTCTCTTGAAGGATACATACCGTAAATTCCAATACCGACACGAACCATATTTTGAAATGTGTTACTAAGTTCCATTGATCCTGCACTGTTTGAACTATGAATATATGGAAAATGAATTCCTAATTCTTCCGCTGTATTTACAGCTTTCTCAAACAAACTTGTTTGCATATTTGTATAAGTTTTATCTATTTCATCAGCGGTAGAGTAATGTGTAAACATCCCTACTACTTCTACATATCGCATACGTTTTAACTCTTCAAAAAACGGTTTAACTTCTTCTTCCTGTAAACCAATACGGCTCATTCCTGTATCAATTTTCACATGAATTCGCACTTTCTTTTGAAGATGGTTTGCAACTTCATCTATACCTTGTAAATCTTCTACTCTATAAACAGTCATCATAACGTCATATTGAATTACATCTTCTACAGCTGCTACTGGTGTATATCCTAAAATTAAAATAGGTACAGTGATTCCAGCTTCTCTTAATTCAATTGCTTCATCTACAAATGCAACTGCAAGTTGGTTTATTCCTGCTTCAATAGCCGATTTCGCAACTTCAACTGCCCCATGACCATACCCATTCGCTTTTACAGCAGCCATCATTGCAATATTTTCATCATTCACACGTTTTTTAAATTCTTTTACATTATGTTTTACCGCATTTAAGTCAACTTCAACAATTGTATCTCTTCCATATTTCAAGCTCATTGGTCTAACTCCTAACTCAATAATTACATTCCATTCTATTTCACGTTTCATATGACCTTTTACAATATAATACTTTTCACTATGCTAGTCAAACTACTAGAATTTTCGGAATTTTGAGTATGATATAATACCCTTAAGAAACTATTATATACGGAGGTGAGAATAATTACAATGTTTGTTCCATCTGCATTGAATCAAGTTAAAATTGCTATCGATACTTCCATTCAAATACTGAACCAATATACTGAAAGTGATTTGAAAATAAAGCCTATTTAATCAAAGCGGTCATTATTTGAAATGTGCACACATCTTTCCCTTATTTTCCATGCTGATTTACTCATATTAAATGGTATTACGGAAAAATACTTACATACCTTTTATATAGAACAAACACCAGAAACAATTACTCAAATACAGCAAACGATGATACAAGGGTACGATTTACTTTCTAAAACTTTTTTATCCTATTCCAATGAAGAATTAGCGGAAATTATGACTGCTTATTGGGGTATTTCTTACTCTCGATTCGAATGGTTGCTTGAAATCGTTGCACATTTTTATCATCATCGCGGGCAAATTCATATTTTATTAGTTGAGCATATTAAAGATCCTTGCATTCCTTTATTTGAATAAAAAGAGTGGAAACAAAACCAATAAAGAGTATCAATCCTAATAAAATAAACGTCTGAGCATAGTCCCCTATTTTCATAAGATAAATAGAAATAATAGGTCCTATACTAGTTCCTAAAAATAAAACGAAAGTATAAATAGAAACTGCTATTCCCCTTGATTTTCCTCCTAATTGGCCGACAAGAGAAACTAAAGACGGAACGGATATAGCAATACCTATTACAAAACAGATACTCATCATTACAAGTAGCGGCAGGTTGGAAATAAAGCCCATTGAACTTAAACTAAAAATAGCAACCAACAATCCGCCCTGAAGAACTTGCCTTACTCCGAACCTCTTTGTTAAACGACCCGCAAGTGGTGACAGCAACATACCAAATAGCCCCGCTAAGCGAAAATAAAGAATTTGTTCTGGAATTAAATTGTAAGTAGGAGAGCTCAAATAATCCCCTAAAACAGTATACATGTTAACAAAAGCCATTAATAAAACAAATGCAATCATATAGCTCAATACTAAGCTTTTATGTGTAAAAACTTTACCCATCTGTTTAATTGGTCCCAAAATATCAGTATTGGATTGAGACATTTCCCCTTTCGGAAGAGAATAATGAATCCATACAGCAGTAATGATATAGACAATACTAAGAAGAAAGAACACCATATGCCATCCAAAATGCTGACTAACAGCTGTACTTATTACTTGCCCTGCAATTCCAGCTACTAAAAAACCGGTACTAACAAATCCTATTGTTGTAACCTTTTTTTCTACTGGAAACATTTCTACAACGTAAGCTAACGCTACTGGAGAAAATGTAGCTGCTGCTATCCCCTGTAACCCTCGAAGAATAACAAGCCAAAATAAACTATCCACAATCCCTAAGAAAAAAGAAACAATCGACAGTGCAAGCAGTCCAATAAAGATCACTTTTTTTCTCCCATATTTATCAGAGATTGCCCCAAATAACAAACAACCTATAGCAAAGCCAACAGAAAATATACTGCCTGTAGCCGCAGATTGTGCTAATGAAACCTTAAAAAGGTCTGAAAATAGAACGGTTAAAGGAATCGTCACATATAAGCTGGACATAACCACCATGCCCGCCCAACATAACACCGCTGTCATTATTGTGTAATTCCTTTCACTATTTACTTCTTTTGATATTTCCATCATAAAATCTCCCCCTTACAATGATTTTCCCCATCGGTTTAAAACATCTAAAGTAAACTACTCAAAACGCCATTCCTTTAACACTTACTTAATTTGTTTACGTTAAAAGACATATCACCACCTCGTATGATTAAGTTAGGTTTTTTA